>JAKACQ010000003.1:0-106729 GCA_021821285.1 Pseudomonadota bacterium | reverse complement strand
ATCACCCCCACCCGATCTAACTCTTTGCGACTCATCGTCAGATTCCCCTCCACCCACACGCCCCCTTCCACACAAAGGGGACATTTTAGAATTGTTCAGAGGGGACATTACTGCTTTGGGCTAACACGGGATTCAGGACCCTTGCCCGACCGCTGCAAAATTTAGTATACTTGGCAGATAAGGGATCTGCTGTTCGTACCGTAGGCAGTCTGGACAAAATGACGCATAAAGGTCCGATCCGGTTTTTGGTATGATTTCTTCGACTGTTGATACAGGTTCTCTGTATCGTTGGAGCAAAACCATTATTTAATCTACCCTTATTCATAGGTTATCCCGCTGCGGGAAGAGCTACCTCCTTCGGGTGCCGGCCAGAATAAATCTGGAATGAGATATGGATCATTCAGGGAGGATACGATCATGGACATATTCAGCTTTCCGCATCTGATTATTTTGTTTTTGATTGTTGTGGCGCTTTTTGGGACATCCAAAATCAGAAATATAGGAGGAGATTTAGGCTCTGCCATAAAAAGTTTCCGGCAGGCCATGAAGGAAGAAGAGCAACTGCCATCATCAAAAGTCGCAGACGGTGCGACTAAGTCGCTTGAGCACATTAAGGAAACGGAGGCAATCGAGGAGACGACCGCAGAAACTCCTCATATGAAATCATAGGGATAATAAATACGACATGTTCCGGCGTGTGAACGGCCGGAATGCGTGGGCACTCAGGGGCACCTCAGTTGATCTACACCTTTGTACCGACCTTTCCGTCTCGGCAAGCCTCATCGAGCAAGCAGGCGTCATCCTTGGTTGAGGATAGACGGCTCGGTGAAACCAGCAAGATCACCGGGCAGGCTATGGATTAGCCCGATAAGCACGGATTCACTAATATCGGACGGAATAATCAATGAGAAACGAAAAATTAGTCGCAAATTCCACCGTGGTTACTGATGAGAACATATCCAAGCACAGTTGGAGAGATATATTAACGCCACCCGCAAAAGGTAAAAACAAAGCGCGATATTTTGTTACTCCCGTTATCATCGGGCTTGTTACCGGAGCGTTGTCTCTGGTTTTCATCGAGATAATGGATTTTTTTACCAAGTTCTCCTTGGGGATTCTCTCTCATTTCATCCCGCCGCGCTCATCTGGTTTCGGGGGCGGAGTTCAGACGTCCTATACATCCGCTCCGGGTTACCCTTTCATGATTCCCGTCGTCGAGGGAATTGCCGGACTCATTTCCGGGATACTGTCCCACCTCATTCTCAAAGATCCCGGCAGCCTGGGCGCTAACAAGGCGATTCGCGCCTACCATAAAAATCCGGAATCGCTCACCTTGAGGGAATCTTTCACCACGCTCTTTACGTCGGCGATGGTGTTGGGTTCCGGCGGGCCTTCCGGTCGCGAGGGTGCGATGAGTATGGTGGGGGGGAGCGTCGGTGTATACATCGCCAAACTGCTCAAGCAAAAGCCCCACGAAGTTCGCGAGGCATTGGCCATAGGGGTGGGCGCGGGGTTGGGGGCCATGTTTAAAGCCCCCCTGGCGGGTGCCATCGCCAGCAGTGAAATATTTTTCAAGCACGATTGTGATATCGAAACGATCATCCCTGCTTTTGCCGCCTCGGCGGCGGCTTACTTGGTGGTGGCCACCAAGGTAGGGTTTTCGCCCTTGTTCCATATCGGCCTTTTACCGGTCACAACTTTCGAGTTGAAATATCTTCTGTGGTTTTCCATTTTTGGTGTTTTTGCGGGCCTGATTGCCCGTCTTTTGCTATTGGTGTTTTATTATGTCTCGACTTCCTTCAAAAAGATGAATCGGCCGATCTATCTCCGCGCCATGATAGGTGGTGTCTTGGCCGGTTTCGTCGGTCTGTTATCGTCTTATGCCATAGGCAACGGCTATGGATGGTTGCAGTTGATCATGGACCATAAAATCTCTCCGGGATTGATCGAGTTGGCCCTTGGTATAGGGTGTGTCATCCTGGCTATGTCACTGATTGCCGGCTCTGGCGCCTCCGGCGGGGCTTTTAGTCCAACGGTGGTTATCGGAGGTCTTTCGGGCGCCCTGTTTTGGCATTTTGCGAAGGCCGTTTCCCCCGATCTGAATATACCCATTGCTATGTTCGTGGTGGTCGGAATGATGGCGGTCTTTTCCGTGGCGGCGAATGCTCCCTTGTCTACCATCGTTATGATCACCGAAATGACCGGTAGCTATGGTGTACTTTTACCGGCTATGCTCACGGTAGGAATAGCCATGATGTTTGGCGGCGATCATTCGTTGTTCGAGGCACAACACGAACATCGCACCATATCTAGCTGACTACATAGTAAGATAGATGCAATTGGGGTCCCCCTCAGGACTCTTAAAAACCTATTATGTAGAGATCCATTCAGCATCCGCTCCGTATTTTCCGCGTTGAGGAGGCCATGAATGGCTTGGTTACGTCTGCCCACCCGGATTCACCGCGCTGTAAACGTCTTCAACCCGAAGATTTTCGAGAACCTCTCGCTGGCGGCTTTTCTGGCTTGGGTAGGTCTCGGTTCCGATGCCCTGTCGTCGTCTGCCTATGGTCCTCCTGAGATCTACTACGCCCTCAAGGGCCACGAATATCTCTCAGTATTCCTCGCTATCGGTATCCCGTTCTCCGTATTCGTGATCTCCGCGGGTTACAAACAGGTCGTCGCATTGTTCCCGGATGGCGGCGGTGGCTATCACGCCGCAACGTCCCTGTTGGGTCCGCTGGCAGGGCTGGTCAGCGGTTCCGCCTTGATCGTCGACTACATCCTGACGGCCGCCATTTCGGTAGCCTCGGGGACCGAGGCGCTACTGAGCACCATATCGGCGCGCTGGTATGACGAACGTCTTCTCTTT
Organism: Pseudomonadota bacterium; assembly: GCA_021821285.1. Classification (GTDB taxonomy): domain Bacteria; phylum Pseudomonadota; class Gammaproteobacteria; order Acidithiobacillales; family Acidithiobacillaceae; genus Acidithiobacillus. The sequence continues at coordinate 103,860 of JAKACQ010000003.1, read as the reverse complement.
GATTTGGCTGTGCTGCTCCTCTTAATGTTCGCCAATCTGCGCGGAAGGAAGGAGTCTATCAAAGTTCTACTGCCTATTTTTATGGCCTTCGTCATCACCCACATCATTATGCTGGGCTGGGGGTTGGCCAGCCATGTCAATGATGTGCCGCAGATCACCCGTGATACGGTGACCAGCGTCCAGTATGACAACCTGCAATACGGTTGGGTTTTCATCGTGGCACTGATCATGCGTGCGTTCAGCCTCGGCGGTGGTACGTACACGGGTCTGGAAGCCGTCGCCAATGGTGTCCATATCATGCGCGAACCGCGGGTGCAGACCGGGCAGCGCACCATGACCCTGCTGGCGACTTCTTTGTCTCTGGTAGCGGGGAGTCTGATTTTCCTGTACCTGATGTATCACGTGCATGGACATGCGGGACAAACCCTGAATGCCGTCCTCTATGGCGCCATTACCCACGGATGGACACTGGATGGCATCCATTTTGGTCATTACGCGACGCTGATTACGCTGGTGACCGAGGGATTGCTGCTCTTTGTCGCCGCCAACACCGGTATCATCACCGCGCCCATCGTTATGGCGAACATGGCCGTCGATCGTTGGCTGCCGGAGCGTTTTTCCTATCTGTCCGATCGGTTCGTGTCGCATCACGGTATTCTGCTGGTGGGCATTGCGTCGATCGCCATTCTCTTGACGACCGGCGGTCATGTCCGCATTCTCGTGGTCTTGTACAGCATCAACGTGTTCATCACCTTCACCCTGACTATGGCGGGCCTATCGCGTCACTGGTTTTCCCAGCGCCATCGTGGTGAGCCCTGGAAACACCGCCTGATGATCAGCGCGCTCGGCTTTATGGTAACGGCGTCCATTCTCGCCATCACCATCTTCGAGAAGTTTGACGCGGGCGGTTGGTTTACCCTGCTGGTGACCAGCATCGCCACCATTATGGGTTATCTGATTTACCGGCATTACATGGGTATCAGCAAAATGGCCGAGGAGCTGGATGAAACCATGCTGGACATGGTACCCGACCACTTACAGCCGGGCCCAGTCCTGCCCATGGATCCCCGCGGTGCGACGGCGGTGGTTTTTGTCAGCAAATTTGACGGCGTTGGCTTGCATACCTTGCTGACGGCACACAGGATGATCGGTAGTTTTGTAAAAAATTATGTGCTTTTGCTAGCGGGTGTTGTTGGTCAGGGCGAGTTCAAGGGCATCACGGCACTCGAAGAACTGAAGGTCTATGTCGAGACGGAGGCTAATCAGTACATAGCCTTTTGCCGTAATGAAGGCTTGGCGGCCACCTGGTTTGCGACTTATTCGACAGACCGAATCCAAGCCATGGAGGAACTCGCGAATGTGGCCGTTCGTTACTTTCCGCAGAGCACTTTTTTCGCCGGCCGAGTGATTGATTCGGCCTATCAGAGTCCATTCTGGAGACTGTTGCATGACGAGGTCAGCTTCATCGTCCAGGACCGGCTGCAGCATGATGGCTTCACTATGATGATCGTACCTGTGCATGTGCGGGGGATTCCCAGCCGGCCGCCACGCATTACCCTACCGATCTCGATGCCGGGAGATATGGAGCTCATCCAGCCGGATAAGGCCGGATGTGCTTAAAAACAAACCTCCGGAAAGTCGGGGCGGTTCAGTCAAGCGCGGGCCGACTCTGCGCTGACCGTGGTGGTGTTATCTACGATATTCTGAGCACCGGTTTTTCGAGGTGTCCTCGGTATTCTCATGTTTTCTCCCGCCTATAAAATCCGGTCAGCGGCGCCAAAATCACTGTTTCCGGGTGAAGAGAAAAATTCTCCCTAACACGTTGTTACCGGCCAATTGATGAAGGATCGCAAACAGGACATGTCCGGCCAGATACATCCATGCGACGTAGGATAGTAGCTTGTGATATAATGAGATGCGGGTATATAACACAAAATCGGTCGAGTGCAGCCCGAGTATGGAATGTCCACCAGGCAACACAAAAAGCAAAATGATCCCGGTTAACGCCATAAACGTAAATGATAATATGCCAATCCCGTGCCAGAAACCGGACAGACCCACGGTATCACCGCCTTCCGGGAGGATGTGCTTCCCCAGGTTTTTAAGGTCTCTGACGATGAATGATATTCCGGCACGGTTCCACGGAAATAAAACGGAAAACCGCGATGCGGTATATATCCATAACCACTCCACAAAAATAACCAACGCCGACAGTATGCCAACATACTCATGTAGATATAGAAACAGCCTCGTCTGCGGATCATGAACCAGCAAACCGATACACATCTGTAGTGTCAGGACTACGGCCATGGCTAAATGTATGATCCTGGTGATATTGTCAAATCCGCTTCTACTGGATTTGTCGGTAATGCCATTTTCATCCAGTGACATTTTTGCCTCTGCTTGTTGTCTTCAGAATGGAAGTAACGGCTGCGACTAACTGTAGACCAACCTGATTATCGCTCCCGCGGTCGTCCGGAGATTTTTCCACGGATCATCCTAGTCCCATGGAGTCCTTGATGGCATTCACTGCAAGCCAGGGATTTTTTATATACTGCAACCGGATACCAAGATCGTCTCCAAGAATGATTATCGAGCCATATTTAAACTTCGAGCCGATCCAACTCTGATCGACGGCGATATGACGAATAGCAGAGGCCGGTATAGTGGCCCTTACCGGGCGAATCAGTCCGTATCTGATAATCAGCTGGTCATTATCGGCGGTACAGTTCGTGGTAAATGTTAAGGTAGCTACGTTGGCCGCATCAATAAATGCCAAGACAATGAGAACTGCGCCAATCACTATGAAGAATCCCGTGCCGAGAAACAGAAAAGGAATGCTGCAGAGGAAAATGATTAGCGACAAAAAATATGCAGACTGTGCCACTGTAACATCCGCGAACACCGTGGCAGGATTTGATTTCAGATCATATTGCTGCCCGGACATGCCTTACTCCCGTATCCAATCGGATAAGCGTAGGGTACCATCAACACCTTTGGTACGCTAACGATTATGGGTATTCCAGCGCGTTTCAAGGCCACAGAATACGCGGTATGGAGAAAAAAAAGCTCTCCTTTCAAGGACGGGGAGAAGCAAAAGGAACTCACGTACGCATATGACTATGCCGGCATTGGCGTGAACGCGATACAATATCCGTCAGGCGCGACGGGTCCGGCTACCACTTTACAGCACTTCGGCGCAATAAAATTGGCACAACCAGAACATTGCTCCTTACCCTTGGGATGAGGCTGATACTGCACCTCGGCCTTTGGCGTGGTTCCCGGACAGTTGTTGGCGGCATGGGCTGCGCCGATGGGATTTACCCCGACCACTGTTCCGGCAGCTACGATGCCAGCCGTGATGGCGATGCCTTTCAATATGTCACGGCGGCTTATGTTCCCGGGTTCTGAACTTTCGGTTTCCTTCAGTTTCTCACTCATGATATCGCTCCTTCGGATTGACGGTTTTACGCCTAGCTCACCACGATCGGCGGGATATCGCCTTACAGACTCCAATGACATTCCATCATTTTACCTCCTTCCAGTATTCCTTTTTAAGGAAATAGGCCGCTATGGTAAAAAACGCCAGCAAACCGAGCACCCAGGGTCCGTCGTCGTGTCGCTGCACAACGGACGGATCGGACACAAACCGTAAAAACGCGACGATGTCCGTTACCTGCTCCTTAAATTTGGGGGGTGACTCGTCGCCTGCACGCAGGATCTGCCCTCGCTCATTGACAATCCCGCCATACGGAGCAAGCACATCCGGCATGGCCACATTGGGAAACAGGTGGTTGTTCCACCCCGATGGACGCTTTGGATCACGATAAAAAGAGAGCAAATAGGTATAGATCCAGTCCTGGCTCTTATACCGGACGATCTGGCTTAAGTCCGGCGGTGGAAGCCCGAACCATTTATGCGCCATGTCGGTCGGCATGGCGGATATCATGTTACTCTTGAATGCTGACCCCGTCGGCAACATGATATACTTGTGCACGTCAGTTTTTGACATACCCAGATCATGGGTTAAAAACTCATAACGCATAAATTTTATTGAGTGACATGCCATACAGTTGGTTGCAAATAACCGTGCGCCGTTAATAATGGTCTTTGCATTATAGGTATAATGTGGCGTCAATAATTGTGGCCCGTTGTCCGCAAATGCGGCAGGAGCACCGCCAGCAAGCAGTCCCAGGGTCATGCCTGCCCATACAACATACTTTTTCATAACTCCTCCTCTCTGCCCAATATTAGTGGGCACGGAAACGGACGCGCGCCGGCGGGGCCCGGGTCGGTTCGAACTTGCTCACGAGCGGCAATAAAATGAAGAACGCCACATAGATAAACGCTCCCAAGCGCTCCGCGAAAAAGTATTTTGGCAGCGGGGGTTGCTCTCCAAGATAAGCCAGCACGAAGAAATTGATGAAAAATATGAGAAGCATGATACGGGTAATGGGGCGATATCGTGTCGACTTCACCGGATTCCTGTCAAGCCATGGAAGCACGAATGGAAATAATACCGCCACCACCATTAATATAATACCCGCATTTTTGTTGGGTATGGATCTCAGCATTGCATAAAATGGCGATAAATACCACGGTGGGGTAACGTCCGGCAGACTTTTTAGAGGATTTGCGGGCGTCGACATGGTGCGCTCCAGGAAAATATGATGAAACGTCGGTGCATAGAAAATGATCGCACCGAATATGATCAGCCATACACCGAATCCAAACAAATCCTTTACGGAATAGTAGGGGTGGAAAGGAATGCCGTCCACGGGATGGCCATCCGGTCTTTTGCTAGCCTTGATCTCGATGCCATCAGGATTGTTGGAGCCGACTTTGTGGAGATAAAGGATATGCAAAACAATCAGCCCGACAATGATCATAAACACCAGAGTCACGTGCAACGCCATAAACCGGTTTAACGTATCGCCACTCATGCCGGGGCCACCGCGTACCAGGGTAGTAACCCACCCCCCGATAAATGGAATGGACTTAAATAAAGAAGTAATTACAGTTCCAGCCCAGTAGGACAGGTTTGAATAAGGCAATATATATCCGAAGAATGCCTCTGCCATAAATGCCAGATAGGTCGTATACCCTATAATCCATACGATCTCCCGTGGTGATCGGTAGGAGCCGTAAAGCATGCCCCGCGCCATATGCACATACAGCAGTACGAATATCAGCGATACGCCGTCCACATGCATGTACTGCATGAGCCAGCCGTAATGCACGTCGTACATGATGCCGTAAACAGAGTCGTATGCACCTCGCGCGGTTGGTATGTAGTGTGCCAGCACCAGAAACCCGGACAGGAACTGCAGCACCACCATCAGTAAAAGTAACGATCCGGCGTAGTAGAAAATATTGAAGTTCTTTGGCGCATAGTATTCAGCCATGTGCTCGCGCCACATCTCCGGCAGTGGCGAGCGTTTGACAAACCAGTCTTTGAAACTCATATCAGTCTCCTTTTTCGGCTACCACGCTCAGCACAAATGGGCGAGCGGATACATTTTGGTGACAACGACGGTTTTCTGGGCCACATCGAGGTCATATTCAGGAACTGCCATATTGTGGGGGGCAGGTGATCCTTTGATGACACGTGCTGAAAGATCGTACATGGATCCATGACAGGGGCAGTGAAATCCGCCGAGCCACCATGGAGCGACACTGGCTTTTTTAGGCCGGTAGTGCGGAATGCAACACAGGTGGTTGCATATTTTTATACCGACATACCATTCCGGGATGCGCGACCTGTACTTGTTCTTGCAATAGGGTGGTTGCTGCGGAACATTGCAGTTGGGATCCTTTAATATGCCCTTCTGCTCTGCCTCATCCAGAGTAGCCAGCATTGCCGGGGTCCGGTTTACCACGATAACGGGCTTCTCCTGCCATAACGCCACCATTTGCATACCGGGTTCGATGGGATTCAGGTCAATGGTGGTGGTGGCTAATGCCGCGGCGGCAGCCGTTGGGTCCAGTGATTTCACCATCGGTACCACGATGGCGCCCGCTACCGCCGCGCCGGATGCCGTTACCAGCGCGGTGAGAAAGCGGCGGCGTGTTACATTTGGAGCATGCTTGTCGTTTTGCGTCTCGTCTGACATGGTATTGATTCCTGTCTGCTGTTTGATGGGCTACATTATAGAAGTTGCCAAATCCTTTTCAGTTCTGTCATCCAAATCAGGATTGATGAAATTTTGGGCATAAAACAACTCGCCGTTATGAGCCAGTACCTCACCATCCATTAATCTTGTATAAATAGGGGTGATCGCTTCAGGGGGTATGTATCGCTTCATCGGCATGCCGGGATGCGTCAGCAGGCGAAGTCCTGTTCTGCAAGGGCCAGGGTCTATAATGTTCACCCGGAGATGCGTGTTGGCATACTCTATCGCCCACATGCGGGCCATGTGCAATATGGCGGCCTTGCTCACGCCGTAGGCACCCCAATACCCTTTGGGTTTTGCGCCGGACTCATCCGTTATGAATATAATGGATGCGTATGGCGCCTCTTTCAGCAGTGGGAGGCACTGCTGCGTCACCAGTAGCGGAGACTTTACGTTGACCTGAAATACATGGTCCCATAATGCCCCATCATAGTTTTCCAGGGGAGTCAGCATCCCGAGTTCTGCGGCGTTATGCACAATGCCGTTCAACTGGTTGAACTCGCTGGAAATGGCGGCGCCTATGGTTTTAAATGCGTCGCCGGTCGGGTCGGCCAGGTCCACCACGAGGATGGCCGGCTCGGGATAGCCATAGTCGGTGATTTCATCATAGACGCCCTCCAGATTGCGCTTCGTCTTGCCCAGCAGGATGACCGTAGCCCCCTGATGGGCATACTCAAGGGATACCGCTCTGCCGATGCCGTCTCCAGCACCCGTCACTAGTATGGTTTTGCCCTTCAGGATGCCGTCGCCCTTCGCTTTGGTATAGTCGTTCTCGGTCATGATGCTCACCGGGACCTGATATAAGCGGCCAACGCGGTAATTTGCTCCGGATTCAACCTGGAGGCCACGTATTGCATGATGCCTTTGTGGGTGGCGACCCGCTGCCCGGATTTGAAATAGGTCAGTTGATTGATCACATAAGTGCGCTTTTGTCCCGCCAACCTGGGGAAATACGGGGGCAGGCCGGCCAGCGTTGCGCCATGGCAGGCCATGCACGCCGGCATCTGTTTGCTGGGCAACCCTCCGAAGTACAGCTTTTTCCCTTCGGCGACGAGCTTGGGATCATACACATGTCCCGACGCGGGCTTTTGAGCAGAAAAGTAGTCGGCAACTTGTAGTATCTGCGCGGTGGTCAATGGAGCCACCATCCCCCACATGATAGGCGATTGCGGATCTGCGCGGATATGAGTTTTAAAATGATCGAGCTGCCGCAAAAGGTAAGGCCTCCATTGTCCCGCCAGATTCGGGAACATGCCCCCATCAGCCGCTATGCCCTGCATGCCATGGCAGGCCATACAGGTGGACTGCACCACCGTGGGAATGCCGTTTGCGGTGACGGATGCCGTCGCCGCGGTAACGCTCACGGCGCTGGCAGTGGCGGCTACAGGAGCAGCGGAGGCCGTTTTAGCGAGAGTGGAGCCATGGGCCACTGACGTTATGGCTATAGTTATTGTTAATAGGGGAATAACGGATAAAAGCGGTTTTTTTTGTGGCATATGTGGCACCTTGCTTGTTAGGTCTGGCAACTATCGCTCCGTATGCAGACTCTCGATAGTTATAGGCCGGTTATAAATAAAACCATTTATTACATATCGCAGGCGTGATCTTGTCAGTATTTTATATAGACGATGAGTGCCAGCGTACAATTCACATTTCTTGTGGGCCCATAGGTACGTCTTGTCGGCCCGAAATCATTTAATGTAACGATCCTTCTAAAAACGCACTTGCGCGCGGACAGCCGTGTCATGTTGCCCTGCTGAAACGCGCGTGCCTTCATCTCGTTGTGCTCCCACCCGAATGGCTATCTGAACGCCGTGATGGTTAGTTTTTTAATATACAACAATCTGTCAATTATCTGATATATTGTTGTAAAAAAATACAACCACTGCCCCGGTCCGCCCTTTGACAGGGACTGTAGACTCATCCGGTCACTCCCGGCACGCACTCCTCTGCGGAGGTCCGTGCGCCTTCACCCAGCAGTGTCGCAAAAAGTTCGCGAACACTTCTGATTTGTTGCCCGAAGGGCAATTCCCCGGCGCCCCGGAAGAACAGCCCGTGTTGCACATCCCCGCGTTGCGCAGCAGCCAACTGGGCCTCTATGCAGAACTGCCCTGAAGACGAATGGCCATCTTTGAACCCGCAATGGACCAGGCACTCCGTCCGACTGGGGCATTGAGAACGATCCGGACTAGCGCTGGCGCGTAATTTCCCCTCGCGCCCCAGGTAACGGCGCAACCAGGGGGTCAGCACAGCGCGCGCGGGCAACCCTGCCGAGCTCATAAATGTCACGAGGTCTTTAGGTGTCGCATCGGCGAGGACGTGCTTGAAATTGATGTGCGCATCACCCTCGGTGGTTACAGCGAAGGGCGTGCCCAACTGAACTCCGTTCCCGCCAAGGGAAAATATCTCCCGCATTTTTTGAAAGGAAGATATCCCTCCAGCGGCGATGAGTGGAATCCGATCAGGTTTCAGACCCAATTCTTCCAGCAATTTGCGGATAGCGGGCAGGACATTGGCAAAACCATACCGGGGATCTGAAACATCCTCTAACCGGGTAGCTCCCAGGTGGCCGCCAGCGAATTGCGGATTCTCGATAACAATGGCATCCGGAAGACGCTTCTGGCGCATCCAGCGGCGCATGACCACCTGTACGCCGCGTGCTTCGGAAAGAATCGGGATCAGGGCGACTTTGGGGAATTCCGCCGCCAGTGTGGGGAGGTCCATGGGCAGGCCCGCGCCCACGATCACCGCGTTAACCCCACTTCTGATCGCTTGAAGCACATGTTCCCGATAACCGGAAATGGCGTGCATGACATTGACGGCGATAAATCCCTCTTTACCAGCAATCCGCCGCGCCTCCTGAATCTCCCGATCCAATGCGGTCAGGTTCGCTTGGGCCGAGGCCGCGGGATCCCTGAGGCGCCGCAGGTGCCGCATCAAGTCGTCATGCAAGCGGCGCAGTTCTACGCTCGCAATCGTTCCGACGGCCCCTTCCGCAGCCACCGCACCAGCTAAACTATGCGCAGAAATACCGATACCCATCCCCCCTTGTATCACGGGGAGCAGGGATCGTCCTTTAATCTTCAGGTATGGCAAACCCATCTCAGCCGCCTCGTCTGCGCCCGTGGGCGCGCACTATAAATACTTTAACATATGATTATTGTTTGGTAGGATATTCGTACCGCTTTTTAACCCCGGTGTCAACAGGCGGTGGAGCATACCGATAGTGCGCGGCGACTGAACAAAGGAGAGATGGGGAAGGGAAGAGTGTCTTACGCTTGTCGCGCTATTCCCCCCTGGCAATAATGCCGGGGTTTCCCACAAAAACTCATGGCGAAAACATTTATGGAGCGCGGGCACGCGCCAACATATCCTTTTATTACCATAACAACTCTTTTTATGGATCCGGTAGTCATCGCCATTTTCGTGGGCATGGCTAACCGGGTGTTGGCGAAGCGTCAGCCGGACCTTGCCAGATTAGAAGGTCGGCGCGTTGTGATCGAGGTGTCTGACCTCGGAAAATCCCTATACTGGATGATAAGGCGGGGAAGAATTGCACCGGCCCAGGTCGGAGCGGTCGACTTGCGCATTGCGGGGAGCGCCAAGGATCTCTGCCGTCTCGCACTACGCCTCGATGATCCGGATACCCTCTTTTTCGCACGCCGCCTGGTGTTGGAAGGAGAAACATCCATCGGGCTGCACCTCAAAAACATTTTGGATTCCGTAGACCTGGACTGGTTTTCCCCGGTCAGCTACCTGCCGGCCCCACTGGGTCCGCGAATAAGGCAGACCATCGACCGCGCCATCCGCATCACCCAGGCCGACAGGCGCCTGCACGACATGCTGGATCGCGCTTTGCAACCCTGAGCGAAGGATTTCCCATGAATGGCCATAAACCCGAGTTGGTTTGCCCCGCAGGCGGACTGCCTGCTTTGAAAGCGGCCGTTGATAACGGCGCGGATGCGGTGTATGTGGGCTTCCGTGACGATACCAACGCCCGCAATTTCCCTGGGCTTAACTTTGGTCCGGACGATACCGCACGGGGTATCGAATATGCGCATCGCGCCGGCAAAAAAATCCTTCTGGCTCTCAACACCTACCCACAAGCGCACAACTGGTCTGTCTGGACCACAGCGGTGGATCGCGCCGTGGAGCTTGGGATAGATGCCGTGATCATGGCAGATCCGGGATTGCTGCGTTATGCCGCAAGTCACCACCCTGGCCTGCGTTTGCATCTTTCCGTGCAGGCGTCTGCTACCACCTATAAAGCCTTGGAGTTCTATCGCCAGCGATTTGGTATCCAGCGCGCCGTTTTGCCCAGGGTTCTGTCCTTGCAACAGCTTTGGCATACCATAGCCAACAGTCCGGTAGAAATCGAAGTATTCGGTTATGGAAGCCTATGCGTCATGGTAGAGGGCCGTTGTGCCTTGTCATCCTACATTACCGGCCGTTCCCCCAATGCCAGCGGGGTTTGTTCACCAGCAGAGTCGGTACGCTGGGAAGAGACCGCTCTGGGCCGCGAGTCTCGCCTGAATGGTGTATTGATCGACCGTCACGGCCTTAATGAGGCGGCTGGTTATCCCACCTTGTGCAAAGGCCGCTACTGTACCGGCACCCAGCCGTATTACGCGGTTGAGGAACCTACTAGCCTAAATATACTGGATATCCTTCCGGATTTGTTCCGCCACGGCATAGCCGCCGTCAAGGTGGAGGGCCGCCAGCGAAGTCCGGCCTACGTCGCATCCGTCGCGCGCGTCCTGCGTGAAGCTTTAGATACTTGCGCTTCGAATCCCGAACGATATTTGGTAAGAAGTCAGTGGACTGCGGTTCTCGATCGTCTTTCCGAGGGGCAGACCCATACTCTCGGGGCCTATCACCGGCCCTGGCATTGAAGCCGTTGCTATACGGTCGCGCATGACCTGTTTTGCGCTTACCTATCGTTCTTGCACGGATTCAGCGATACATGATCATAGATGTTTATTCAATAAGATAGCATCCTCAAAAAGGAGATGCGGGAGATGAAGATCTCATTAGGCCCGATTCACTACTACTGGTCCAAAGAAAACATAGAGCAATTTTATCGATCTGTAGAACACTGGCCGGTGGATATTGTTTATTTAGGCGAAACCGTGTGCGCAAAACGACGCGCTCTGCGCAGAGCCGACTGGCTCGACATTGCCGCGCGCCTGGTTGGCGCCGGCAAGTCGGTCGTGCTTTCCACATTGGCCCTTCTTGAAGCTAACTCCGATCTCCTGCAATTAGAGAAGATTTGTGCGAACGCTCATTACATGGTGGAAGCCAATGATATGTCTGCGGTTCATCTGTTGGCGGGGCGGTCGCCTTTTGTCGTCGGACCCCATATAAATTGCTATAACAGCGAAACGTTATCGCTCTTGGCCGGCCTGGGGGCAACGCGATGGGTTCCCCCGGTGGAACTGCCAGCCACAACCATCGCCATGTTACAAAACACGCGACCCGAGGCAATGGAAACCGAAGTATTCGCGTACGGCCACCTGCCGCTGTCGTTTTCGGCCCGCTGTTTCACCGCCCGGGCGGATAATGTCGGTAAGGACGAATGCGAGCAACGCTGCATAGGTGATCCGGAGGGGCGCGCACTATTCACCCAGGAGCATGAACGCCTGTTTACAATAAATGGCATTCAGCTTCAATCCGGTATTCCGTGTAACCTCTTAAATGAAATGGAATCCATGTCAACAATGGGCATAGATATTGTACGCATATCCCCGCAGTTTACCGCCACGGAGTTGGTCGTAAGGGCATTCCATACCGTGTTGAACGGGGATTACACATACCCGGAGAAAGACATGCCAGCCGTCTTCTGTAACGGCTATTGGTATGGCGAAGCAGGTATGAAGTGCCTATCTGCGGAGGACGACTGAAAAGGGAGGTGTTATGGACAAGCTGTTATGGGGGGATAGCGGGCTTCGCGATGCCGCGGATAATATTGTCCTTGATTCGCATCAGATTGTCGTTACCCGGGTGGATTCGTTACCATTGCTGCGATTTTATGAAAGCGCCCGCGCGGTGGCCCTGGGCGCCTACGAGGATAATGACTTTGCGGTGCGGGCAGCATATTGCCAGGCCGAATCCATACCGGTTGTCCGGCGTCTGACGGGAGGGGGGGCATCCTATTTGTATCCTGAACAAATTGCCTGGAGCTTAACCGTACAGGCGCAAGAGTCCAATATAGAGCAATGGCTGGCGAGGCTTTGCATAGCCATGTGCAATGGCCTGACCAATAGCGGTTACGCTAACGTTTATTTCCATAAACCGAACGATATTTACGTAAATAACAGAAAATTAGGAAGCGTGTATATCGGAATGCAGGATAATATTCTCATCGCGAACGGCATGCTATACCGGTCTCTGGACATCAGCACGATGCTTCGCGCATTACGCGTGCCAAAAGAGAAGTTGACGCAGGATGGCATACGCGCAGCCGGTCTGCACTTCACTACATTGCAAAACCGGAGCGCGGCCGACCTGTCGGCTCTGAAAGAGTCACTGGCGCAATCCATAGCGCAAATAGCCGGCCTGCGCGTCCTCGTGCGTACGCCCTGGGTAGACAGCGTATCCCACACCAAGCTTGCGGATTATGACAAATTCTCCGAACCCAATAATGGGAGCACCTATAGCGGCTTTCTAGCGACACCCGGTGGCGTTCTCCATGGCAGCATGAGTCTGGATTCCCATCTCCGGATATCTTCAGCAAAAATGGGTGGTAACGTCTACATCAGGCCACACCATCTGTTTAAAAAAATGGAGTCCGCATTGTACGGTGCATCAGAAGATGAGATATCACAGCGCATGGAAAATCTACTTTATGATATACAATGGGAGTTGTTGGGATTTACGCCAGCCCATATCATGGTATTATTCCACAGACTTTTTGAGCGCCAGAGGATAGCGGAAAGACTTTCCATAACGGCATCATCGGCCAACTCTTTCATGGTCCACGATCCCGATGGGGCTATGGATGCAATGGATATTGCAGCACAGGCGGAGGCGGTGCTGGTACCGTACTGCGCCAAGCCGGCATGGTGTAAATGGCGACATAAAGATGGTTGCTCACAGTGTGGAAAATGCGATGTCGGTCAAATATACCACCTGGCCGGAAAGCGGGGACTAAAAGTCACTACCGTAAAAAATTTTGAACATCTAGAGCTTATATTGAGAGTGCTCAAGGAGCGTGATACGAGATGCTATCTGGGGATGTGTTGCAATAATTTTTATATCAAGCATGAAGATACGTTTCGGGCGGCAAATATTCCAGCATTGTTGTTGGATATCGCGGGCGCCAACTGCTATGATCTCATGCAGGAACAGGCGGCGTATTCCGGAAAATTCGTTGCCGAATCCACAATAGACGTGAAAGTGGCGGCGAAGGTTATCAATATTGCGCACCAGAACAACGCACATAATGAGCATGCTGATAAATGGGTAAGACAATGAGCACTGCTGGCAATCTATCTGACCAATATATTGGGTACGTGCTCGCGCAACTTATCAAGCAACTGGTGATGGATGGGTGTGTAGCTGGTAATTAAATCCATATTCACGCATCCCGCCGGATTAAAAGATTGCAACACCCAGTTAGAAATACCCATGAGTTTCAGCCAGCGCGCTATCGTAACCAGATCTGCAGCATCGAGTATGGCCGGGTGTACGGTTGTTCTGATTTCATAAGCAACATTGCTGGATAACATACATTCGACGGAGTTCTGCACCCTGATACCGCTTCCCGGCACACCGGTGACATCGGCATAACGGGCAAGAGGTGCCTTGATATCAAAGCCTACCCAATCGATATAAGGCAGCATTTGCGAAAAGTTGTAAGGATATATTCCGGATGTGTGCAGGGCCACACTAAATCCCAAGTTCCGCACTTTCCGAAGCGCTGCCTGTAATGATTTATGGACGGTCGGTTCGCCACCACAAAACGCTACCGCATCGAGTAATCCTTTTCGAGTGGCCAACCAGCTCATAAAGGTGGGCCATGACACATTGGAGTGGCCACGCCCCTGCTGCAGATGCGGATTATGGCAGTAGCGGCAGCGGCATGGACAACCCTGAGTGTATATCACGGCACATAGGTACCCTGGGTAATCCACCGTGCTGAATGGGGCGAAACCGCCCAGTGGCGGTAGCGGGTGTGATCCGATATCAGGCAGAACACCGTTGGCGGCCGCCGCGCTCCTACCCGAATCAGTGCCTCGGGCAGGAAGCATCCCTATCCAGGTTCCCGGTTTCGACAAAATATTTACGTTCTGAATATTCGCTCTGCTTACCTAGATTAAAAGACGAAGTCGGCCGATGGTAACCCATGACCCTGGTCCAGACCTCGCAGGGTTGCCGTTCGTCATCCGCCAGTGTAACCACCCGGTGGTTTTCGTTCATTATCTCAGGACACATGATATTCTCCTTTAACGTTTCAGGCGGAGCGTTGCCGCTTCTCGGCAAGTCGTTCTTCATCACAGATCGGACAGAACGGATGTTCGCCCGATAGATATCCATGTACCGGGCAGATGGAAAAAGTTGGGGTAATCGTAATGTAAGGCAGGCGGAAACGTTCCAGCGCGCGCCGCACTAATCGCTTGCAGGTTTCCGTACTGGAGACGCGATCCCCCATATACAGGTGGAGCACGGTCCCGCCGGTGTATTTCGCCTGTAACGCTTCCTGACGTTCCATGGCCTCAAAGGGATCGTCCGTAAAGCCTACGGGCAGTTGCGAGGAGTTGGTGTAGTACGGCTTGTCCGGGAGGCCGGCCTGTAGAATATCCGGAAAGCGTTTCCGATCCTCTTTGGCAAAACGATAGGTGGTACCTTCCGCAGGGGTAGCCTCGAGGTTGTACATGTGGCCGGTTTCTTCCTGAAAAGCCACCATGCGGTCCCTGACGTGGTCGAGGAAGCGGACGGCCAGGGCGTATCCCGCGGGAGTGGTGATGTTTTCGTGGTCGTCGGTGAAGTTGCGGATCATTTCATGGATACCGTTCACGCCAATGGTGGAGAAATGATTGCGCAATGTCCCCAGATAGCGTTTAGAGTACGGGAAAAGGCCGGTGTCCATTTGCCGCTGGATGACTTTGCGTTTGATCTCCAGACTTTCTTTCGCCATTTCCGTGAGCGCATCCAAACGACGGAAAAGGCCTTCCGCGTCGTTTTTATGGAGATAGCCCAGCCTGGCACAATTGATGGTTACCACCCCGATGGAGCCGGTTTGCTCCGAAGATCCGAAAAGGCCATTTCCACGTTTGAGCAGTTCACGCAAGTCGAGTTGCAGGCGACAACACATGGAGCGCACCATATTGGGCTGTAGTTCGGAATTTATAAAATTCTGGAAGTAGGGTAGACCGTATTTGGCGGTCATGGCGAACAGTCTTTCGGCATTCGCCGAATCCCATGGAAAATCAGATGTTATGTTGTAGGTGGGTATGGGAAAAGTAAACACTCGTCCCCTGGCGTCGCCCTCGCTCATGACCTCGATATAAGCCCGGTTGATCAGTTCCATTTCTGCTTGCAGATCGCCGTAGCGGAAAGGCATCTCTTCTTCTCCGATAACGGGAACCTGTTCCTTCAGATCGTCGGGGCAAACCCAATCGAAGGTGACATTCGTGAACGGTGTCTGACCGCCCCAGCGCGAAGGGACATTCAGGTTGTATATGAACTCCTGAATATTCTGACGTATCTCCTGGTAGGACAGGCCATCTTTGCGGACGAACGGTGCCAGATAGGTATCAAAAGAACTGAATGCCTGTGCGCCCGCCCATTCGTTCTGCAAGGTGCCCAGAAAGTTGACCATTTGCCCGACGGCGCTCGACAAGTGACGCGGTGGCGCCGCCTCCACTTTCCCCGGTACACCGTTAAAACCCTCCCGCAAAAGGGTACGGAGGGACCATCCGGCACAATAGCCGGTCAACATATCGAGATCATGGATATGCAGGTCGGCCCCACGGTGAGCGGCGCCGATTTTTTCGGGATAAACGTGACTTAGCCAGTAATTTGCGGTGACCTTCCCGGCAATGTTCAAGATCAGTCCGCCCAGGGAGTAGCCTTGGTTGGCATTCGCGTTGACTCGCCAATCCTCCCGATCCAGGTATTCATTTACCGATGTGATGGCATCTATCATCGTTTGGCGATCCCGGCGCAATCGCTGATGCTGCTCACGGTAGGCAATATAGGCGCGGGCCGTCTGATAAAAGCCCTCGTCCATCAGCGCCAGTTCGACCAGATCCTGAATCTGTTCAATGGCGGGTTCACGATGGGCCGCACCTGACGCCAGAGTGCTCAGAACGACGTCGGTGATTCTTTCCGCAACACCGCCATCAAATTCGCCGCTTGCGCGTCCTGCCCGGGTGATGGCCGAGCAGATTCGACCCGGATCGAAAGGCACCCTCGCGCCGTTTCGCTTCAATACCGATGGCCAGATCAACTCATGGGAATGTGGGGCTGACAGAGGGTCGTTCATCGCTGCTTCTCCCGACCGCGCCCAAACCGACGCTGCCGTAT
This sequence comes from Pseudomonadota bacterium, assembly GCA_021821285.1. Taxonomy (GTDB): domain Bacteria; phylum Pseudomonadota; class Gammaproteobacteria; order Acidithiobacillales; family Acidithiobacillaceae; genus Acidithiobacillus. The sequence continues at coordinate 87,160 of JAKACQ010000003.1, read as the reverse complement.
TTCAGGACTCCTGGAATACAATATATAGACATCATGATATACAATTTAGCACATATATTGGGTTCATCAACAGAAAATTGATAAAGCCCACGGGGTTGGACAGACGGAGCAACAGGGATGCTTTGGTGGCATTGGGTGCCCTGCAGGAGAAACCCCCACCATCCGGCGCAGTTGCCACCCACCAGATGCTCTTGAATACGGGTAAAACCAGGGCCGCCATTGGCAGCGACGTCAAAGAGCATGCTTGTGACGAATCCCAAACCGAAGCCTGTAATTGCAAGTCCCATCAGTGGTGCCGCCGGGGGTGAACGGTGATACCATTGAGCGCCGATTTATTCTCAAGATTTAACTCGAATCGAAAGAGGACAAGCCTAATGGAACGAAGTCTGACCTCCGACGGCACCTACTGGAACACGGGCACGCGCCTCCTGCACGGAGGCATGGCGCTCACTGTGAGTTTTCAACTCCTTATCAGTTTGATCATGGAATCTCCCAAGCCGGGTAGGGTATTGACCAGCACCCAGGCGTTATCCTTTGAGCTTCACGAATGGGTGGGCCTCTCCGCGGTCGCGGTGATCATCGCTCATTGGGTGTGGAGCGCGTTGCTGACTCGCGACGACAGCGGCTTCCGCCATCTATTTCCCTGGGATGCGAAAGGGCGGGCGAAACTCCTGGCGGAGCTACGTCAGATATGGCGCTTTCAATTGCCCCGAGGCGGTCCTGAAGGGGGGCTGGCCGGTCTCGTCCACGGGTTGGGTTTCCTTGCCGTTTCCGCCATGGCGGTCACCGGTGCCATACTCTTTTTCACTTATCCAAAAAATGGCGCGACAACTCCTTTCGTGGGCAGTGTCGCTGATCTGCACAGTTTCATCGCCAACCTCGCCTGGGTGTACTGGTACGGCCATATCGGTATGGCATTGCTGCACGAGATCTTGGGTCATCGTGTGCTGGCGCGTATCTTCCTCTTACGCCGGTGAATCTGGTGCCAACGGTGTGTTTACCATGACCGCTCGGTAACGGCGCCCGTTGTGGATTGATCCTGCGTGACCTTCTGGAGCATGGCCACCTGCTGGAAGGTCACGGCGTTGAGCGCGGATGTCGGGCTGGGCTGATAGTTCTTGTCCTGATGTCCCAGCCACAGACCGATCAGTGCGCCAAAGGCGAGAATGCTTGCTGTTTTGGGCCAGAAGTACGATGTGGAACGGAGGGGTGGCATACGATATCTCCTTAGCGGGTACTGTATCTTTATACAGTACCCGCTAAGGAAGCTTGTGGCAAGTCTGGCGCGGTCGCGGAAAGATTCATTGAGATCAGGTGCCAGATCCTTGAGAAAGGGCCTAGGCCGAGGCCTAACCCCCCTTGTTTATTTGGTGCTGGCAAGAGGAGTCGAACCTCCGACCTACCGATTACGAATCGGTTGCTCTACCAACTGAGCTACGCCAGCGTGGGCGCGATTGTACCTGTCACCGAGCACGGCGACAAGAATCGTCCGCGTATGATCAGGATGCGATCCCTTCCGCCTCCTCCGGTAATGCCTCCCGGCGGTGGATAAAGAAACCCTTGAGGTAGTTGCTTTCGGGCACCGCCGGGTGGACAGGATGATCCACATCCTGACTGCCTTCGCCAATAATCTGATAGTCTCCTCGCTGGGCGGCGAAGGCAATCTGGCTCAGCAGCGTTTCCCGGCTCAGGTGATGGGAGCAGGACGCCGAGAACAGGATGCCACCGGGGCTCAGCAGGCGCATGGCCATATCATTGAAACGGCGATAGGCGATGCTGCCTTCCTTGAAATCCTTCTTCGATTTGATCAGGGCCGGAGGATCGAGGACGATGAGATCGAACTGCTCACCGCGGTCGCGTAAATGGTGCAGCGTCTCCATGGCATCGCCGTGAATGCTGCGCAAGCCCTCAACCTCGTTGCGTCGGGCGTTTTCTTCGAGGATCGCCAGGGCCGGTGCCGAACTGTCCACCGCGGTGACGGCACTTGCCCCGGCCTTGGCCAGCGAAATGGCAAAACCGCCGAGGTAGGCGAAGCAATCCAGCACCCGGCGCCCTTGGGCGAAATCCCGCAAGCGGCGGCGATTGGCGCGGTGGTCGTAAAACCAGCCCGTTTTCTGCCCGCCGCGTGGATCAATCTGGAAGAGGCAGCCGTTTTCCCAGACCTCCAGACGCCCCGGGACATGCCCAAAAAGGACTTCAATGCGGTCTTCCAGTCCTTCCAGTCGCCGTGCCGCGCCGCTGGCCTTGAGCAGGATGCCTGCGGGGCGCAGCAGGTTTTGCAACGCCGCCGTAATGAGGGGCAGATCGCGATCCATACCGAGACTGCCTGCCTGTAGCACCAGATGATCCCCGTAGCGATCGACGATCAGGCCCGGCAAACCATCGCCTTCACCATGCACGAGGCGATAAAAGGGTGTGTTGCACAGACGCTCGCGCATCCGCAAGGCGCGCTGCAGGCGGGTATGATAGAAGTCGCCGTCGATGGCGATATGTGGATCCCGACTCAGCAAGCGCGCGCAGAGCAGGGTATGGGGGTTGACGTGGGCGAGCCCCAAGGCCTTGCCCTGCGCGTCCTCCATCCGGCAGACACTGCCCGGGGGGATGGCGGTGAGGGGGGTTTTCCGCACGTCGATCTCATTACTGTAGATCCAGAGGTGGCCGGCGCGCAGGCGGCGATCTTCCTTGGGGTGTAGGCGAAGAACGGGGTATGGGCTGACCGAAGACATGCGCTGACCTGATGACGAAAGTGGAGGGGGCCAGAATCATGGAACCTGACGACTCCGCCGCATTTTACAGACTTTTCAACTGCCCGTATATTGGGCACGCCATATCGCGGTTGCCCGCTTCCGATTGACCGTGAGTATCTTGCCAGGAGGATATGTGTCCAGCGCTGACCAAATTCGTGCCATCCGTTGGGAGGAAGGGCAACTCTGCCTTCTCGATCAAAGACAATTGCCGCAGCGGGAGATCTGGTTGAAGCTTGGCGATTACCGCGCGGTGGCGGTGGCGATCGGGCAGATGGTAGTGCGTGGTGCCCCCGCGATCGGTATCGCCGCCGCTTACGCCATGGCGCTGGCCGCCAGCGAGGTGAGCACCCACGCCGACTGGCGGGCGCGCCTGCGGCGCGCGGCCGAAGAAATCAAGGCCGCGCGCCCGACGGCGGTGAACCTCGCCTGGGCAACGGATCGGCAACTGGCGCTGGCGCAGTCGGCGTCCACCGTGAATCAGGCTGTTGCTGCGGTGTTGCAGGCCGCTCACGACTTGCTGCGTGACGACATCGCCGACAATCAGCGCATGGGGCGTTATGGTGCGGAACTCCTGCCCGCGGAGGGCGGCGTTCTCACTCACTGCAATACTGGCAGCCTGGCCACGGGTGGTTATGGTACGGCACTGGGCGTCATTCGCGCGGGGATCTCCGCGGGCAAGCAACTCCATATTTATGTCGATGAAACCAGACCCTGGCTGCAAGGGGCGCGGCTTACGGCTTGGGAGTTGCAGCGAGACGGTATTCCTTTTCATCTCAACGCTGACAGCGCCGCCGCCCACCTGATGCAGCAGCGTCTGGTCCGTGCGGTGATCGTCGGTGCCGATCGTATTGCCGCCAATGGTGACGTCGCCAACAAAATCGGCACCTACAGCCTCGCGGTGCTGGCCCAATATCATCGGATTCCTTTCTATGTCGCGGCGCCTTTGAGTACGGTGGATTTCGCCATGCCCGATGGCGACGGCATCGTCATCGAAGAGCGCCCTGCGGCTGAAGTACGGCAATGCGGAGGTCACGCTGTGGCGCCGGAGGGTGTCGAAGTGCGTAACCCGGCTTTTGATGTCACGCCTGCCGGCCTGATCACCGCTATCATTACCGAGCGCGGCGTGGCGTACCCCGAGTTGCGGGCGGCGCTCCGCGCGTTGGCAGAGGGTCACATGCAGGTCTAGTTCCGCTGTGGCATAATGTCCCGTTGAAAAAATAATCAGGGGTACCCAGTCTCCACATGATCGAATTCGCTAAAGAAACCATTCCTGTCAGTCTCGAAAAAGAGATGCGCCAGTCCTACCTCGATTACGCCATGAGCGTGATCGTCGGTCGCGCGCTCCCGGATGCCCGCGACGGCCTCAAGCCGGTGCATCGCCGTGTGCTCTTCGCCATGCACGAGATGAACAACGACTGGAACAAGCCCTATAAGAAGTCGGCGCGTGTCGTCGGTGATGTCATCGGTAAATACCATCCCCACGGCGACACCGCCGTCTATGACACGATGGTGCGGATGGCGCAGGATTTTTCCATGCGTTACCCGCTCATCGACGGGCAAGGTAACTTTGGTTCGGTGGACGGCGACAGCCCCGCCGCCATGCGGTATACCGAAGTGCGTATGTCCCGCATCGCGCACGAGATGCTGGCGGATCTGGAAAAAGAAACCGTCGATTTCGGCCCCAACTACGATGAAAAGGAATGGGAACCACTGGTCATGCCGGCGCGTATTCCCAACCTGCTGATCAACGGCTCGGCGGGCATCGCCGTGGGTATGGCCACCAATATTCCGCCCCACAATCTGACGGAAGTGATCAACGCCTGTCTGGCGCTGGTGGATGATCCCGAAACCTCGGATGAAGATTTGTTCACCCTGGTTCCGGCGCCGGATTTCCCGACGGCAGGCTTTATTCATGGCCGTGCCGGCAGTATCGAAGCCTACCGCACCGGGCGGGGCCGGGTGGTCATGCGCGCGCGCTGCGAATTCGAGACGGATAAAAAATCCAACCGGCAGAGCATCATCGTCACCGAACTGCCCTATCAGGTGAATAAGGCCAAGCTCATTGAGCGTATCGCCGAGATGGTCAAGGAAAAACGTCTGGAAGGCATCAGTGACCTGCGCGACGAGTCCGACAAGTCGGGTATGCGCATTGCCATCGAGCTCAAACGCGACGCCAATGCGGATGTGGTGCTGAACAATCTCTACCAGCACACCGTCATGCAGAGCGTGTTCAATATCAACATGGTAGCGTTGCTGGACGGAGCGCCGCGGACGCTCGGTCTGCGCGATCTGCTGCAGGCTTTCATCCAACATCGCCGCGAAGTGGTGACCCGGCGCACCGTCTTCGAGCTGAAGAAGGCGCGCGACCGCGCCCATATCCTCGAAGGTCTGGCGGTGGCGCTGGTCAATCTCGATCCGCTCATCCGCCTGATCCGGGCGGCGGCCAATCCGGCGGAAGCCAAGGCGCAGATGTTGGCGAAATCTTGGGAGGCGGGCATGGTCGCCGCACTGCTGGCCGAGCGTGGTGAACCTTCCGAAGGGATGCAGGCCGACGGCTACCATCTGTCCGAGACCCAGGCCCAGGCTATTCTCGATCTGCGCTTACACCGCCTGACCGGTTTGGAGCAGGACAAGATTCGCGATGAATATCTGGCCTTGCTGGATCGTATTCGTGAGTTGCTGGAGATTCTGGGCGCCAAAACCAGATTGATGGAAGTCATCCGCGAAGAACTGGTGGCCGTCCGGGATCAGTACGGGGATGCCCGGCGCAGTGAGATCGTCGCTGACACCGGTGATATTTCGACGGAAGATCTGATTACCGAAGAGGAAATGGTGGTGACTTTCACCCACGCCGGTTATATCAAGGCGCAGCCGGTGACGATCTTCAACGCCCAGAGACGGGGCGGGAAAGGTAAAATGGCCACCACCACCAAGGAAGAAGATTTCGTCGAACGCATGTTCTGTGCTTCGACCCATGCGTACTGCCTGTTCTTCAGCAATCTCGGCAAGGTCTTCTGGCAAAAGGTGTATCAGTTGCCGCAGGCGGGCCGCGGCGCCAAGGGCAAGCCCATCGTCAACCTGCTGTCGCTGGCGCCTACGGAGCGCATCACCGCCGTGCTGCCGGTTCGTGACTTTACCGAAGGGCAGTTTGTGTGCATGGTGACCTCCCATGGCGTCGTCAAAAAGACGCCGGTCATGGAGTATTCCCGGCCGCGCAGTCAGGGGATCAACGCCATCCACCTCGATCCTGGCGACCGCCTGGTTGCTGTTGGCCTCTCCGATGGGCGGCGCGAGTTCATGCTCTTTACCCGGCGCGGCATGGCCGTGCGTTTCCCCGAGGAGAAGGCACGGGCCATGGGACGCAATGCCCGAGGCGTGCGCGGCATCCGCCTGGAAGAGGACGACCGGGTGATTTCGGCGCAATGGGTGGATTCCAGTCAGGTGATTCTCACCGCCACGGCCAATGGTTACGGTAAACTGACGGAAGTCGATGAATATCGGCGCACCAACCGGGGCGGGAAGGGCGTCATTGCCATACAGACCAATGCGCGTAACGGGGATGTGGTCGGTGCGCTGGCCGTGGCGGAGCGGGACGAACTCATGTTGGTTTCCGATCACGGCACCCTGATTCGTATCGCTGTCAACAGTATCCGTCGCACCGGCCGGAATGCGCAGGGGGTGCGCCTGATTCATCTGGGCGAGGGCGAACAGTTGGCCGGACTGGCATTGATTGCCGATACTGAAGCAGAGGAGGGGGAGCAGACCGAACTGCCCCAGTGACATACTATGAGCCACACGGTCTATAATTTCGGTGCCGGTCCGGCGATGCTTCCCCATGCGGTGCTGGAGCAGGTGCAAGCGGAGTTGCTCGACTGGCATGGCCGCGGTATCTCGGTCATGGAAATGAGCCATCGCGGTGCGGACTACACGCGGATCGTCGCCGAGGCCGAGCAGGATCTGCGTGATCTTCTACAGATTCCGGGAAACTATAAGGTGCTGTTTTTACAAGGCGGAGCAACCCTGCAGTTTGCCATGGTTCCCATGAATCTGCTGCGTGGCCATACCCGGGCGAGTTATGTGCAGACCGGTGTCTGGTCTGAAAAAGCCATAGCCGAGGCCGGGCGTTTTGCAACGGTGGAAGTGGCCGCCAGCAATACGGATCGTCAGGCGCGCGTGGTGCCTCGGCAATCGGAGTGGCGGGTCAGCGCCGATACGGCCTATGTACATATCACGGGCAATGAAACCATCGGTGGTCTGGAGTTCGATTTTGTCCCGGAACTGGGTGACATTCCGCTGGTGAGCGATGCTTCTTCCCATCTCCTCTCGAAGCCGATGGATGTCAGCCGCTTCGGCCTCATTTATGCGGGCGCGCAGAAGAATATCGGACCCGCCGGCTTGACTCTGGTGATCGTCCGCGAAGATCTGGTCGGCCACGCCCCCGCGGGTACGGCGACCATGCTGGACTATGCCGTGCATGCCCAGGAGGGCTCCATGCATAATACGCCTCCTACCTTTGCCATTTATGTGGCCGGCCTGGTATTCAAGTGGCTGAACGGCCTGGGTGGATTGGATAAAATCGCGGAGATCAACGCGCGTAAGGCCGCATGCCTGTATGCGGGTATCGATGATTCCGGCGGTTTCTATACCAACGCCATAGAGCATCGCAACCGCTCGCGGATGAATGTGCCTTTTACCTTGCACGATGCTGCGCTGGACAAGGCCTTCCTGAGCGCGGCGGATACGCAGGGATTCCTCCAGCTCAAGGGGCACCGCCTGCTGGGTGGCATGCGCGCTTCCATTTACAATGCCATGCCAGAGGCCGGGGTGCGGGCACTGGTCGATTTCATGCGGGATTTTGCCCGTCGTTGGGGTTAGGGAGGCACCTTGTCCGTGACTGTACGAACCCTTCCCGAATTGCGCACGGCCATCGATCAAGTGGACGCGCAGCTCCTTCAATTGCTGGCGGAACGGGGCCGCCTGGCTGCCGAGGTGGGAGCAATCAAGCGCGCCGCTGGCGAGACGAATTTTTATCATCCTGATCGGGAGTCGGAGATTCTCCGCCGGATGATGGCGGAGAATCCGGGACCCTTCTCTGCGGAGCAGATCGCCACCATCTTTCGCGAAATCATTTCTGCCGGCTTGGCCCTGGAAGAGCCGTTACAGGTGGCTTACCTCGGCCCGGCGGGCACCTTCTCGCAGTTGGCGGCGCAGAAGCATTTCGGGCGAGCGGCGGTGTTGCAACCCGCCACCGGAATCGCCGAGATCTTCCGTTGGGTGGACGGCGGGCAGGCGCGGTTCGGCGTGGTGCCGGTGGAGAACAGCACCGAAGGCTCCGTCAATCTCAGTCTCGATCTGCTACTGGATTATCCCCTGCATATTTGTGGCGAGGTGCAGTTACGTATCGTCCATAATCTGGTGTCCAGGATCGCCATGGAGGCGATCCAGCGGATCTACGTGCATTACCAGACGCGGGCCCAATGTCGCCAGTGGCTTGCCGTACATCTACCGCAGGCGCAATTGGTGGACGTCCCCAGTAATGCCGTGGCGGCCGAACGCGCGGCAGCGGATACCGGGGGAGGGGCCATTTCCACGACGGTGGCCGCGGAAGCCTATGGTCTCGATATTCTGGCTGCCGGTATTGAAGACAATCCCGAAAACACCACTCGCTTTTGGGTGATCGGGAAGATCAGCACCCGCCCCACGGGGCACGACAAGACCAGTCTGGTGGTGGCCGCGGCCAATCGGCCGGGGAGTCTGCATGCGCTGCTGTCGCCTTTGGCCGATGCGGGGATCAGTCTCACGCGCATTGAGTCGCGGCCGGCGCGCTCCGCTATTTGGGAATACGTCTTTTATCTCGATCTGCTCGGTCATTGTCAGGACGCCGCCATCGCGCCGGTGCTGGATGCCCTCGCGCAACAAGCGTCTTTCTATCGTTGTCTCGGCAGTTATCCCAGGGCGGCATTTTGATGCGCAATAAATATCTGGAATATGCGGCAGCGGGGGTCTCTGACTTGCGCCCTTATCAGCCGGGGAAGCCACTGGCGGAACTGGAGCGGGAACTGGGCATCCGTGATGCCATCAAGCTGGCCTCCAACGAGAATCCGCTGGGACCGAGCCCCCTGGCGCTGGCAGCCATCCGCGAGGGGTTGCCCACTCTGGCCCTGTATCCCGAAGGATCGGCGCCGGAGCTGCGCGCACGATTGGCGCGTCAATTGGACCTGGATCCCCGGCAATTGATCTTCGGTAACGGTTCCGACCAGGTGATGGAATTTGCGGTGCGCGCCTTCGCCGGGCCGGGTACCGAGGTGATCGTCTCGCAATACGCCTTCGCAGCCTACGGGATTGCCGCACAGGCGAGTGGTGCGACGGTACGGATCGCGCCCGCGCGGGATTATGGTCACGACCTGGACGCCATGGCGAACCTGCTCGATGCACGAACCCGGCTGGTTTTTATCGCCAATCCCAACAACCCCACGGGTACCCATTTGTCCGCAGAGGCCCTGGAGAGATTCATCGACAGGGTGCCTGCGCATGCTCTGGTAGTCCTTGACGAGGCCTATCTGGAACTTATGGACGCCGCCGATTACCCCGATAGCAAGCCATGGTTGCGGTGTTTCAGCAACCTGATGATTACCCGGACTTTCTCCAAGGCCTATGGACTGGCGGGTCTGCGTTGCGGGTATGGCATCGGTCATCCCGATCTCATGGCGGTGCTGGAGCGAGTGCGGCAACCCTTCAATGTGAATACCTTGGCGCAGGTCGCGGCCCATGCCGCGCTGACGGACCGCGCCCATCTGCAGGCCACCCTGGCCAACAATCGTCGAGGTATCGAAATGCTTCGCGACGGATTATGCCATCTTGGATTGACAATCCTGCCGCCAGCAGGCAACTTTACCGCCTTTGCCGTGCCAGGGGGCGGGCAGCGCGTCTACGACGCGTTGCTGCGTCGTGGTGTGATCGTCCGGCCGCTTGCCCCCTATGGCATGCCGGATCATCTGCGCGTCAGTGTCGGTCTGCCGGCGGAAAACCAACGCTTTTTAAAAATGCTGGGCGAGGTCCTGTAATTCCATGATCGTCATTGTCAAACCGCAAGCCACCGCAGAGCAGATGGAACAGTTGCTGGAGCGTATCCGCCAGTTCGGTCTGCAGCCCATGGTCAGTACCGGTTCCGAACGTACCGTGGTCGGTCTGCTGGGGGATGAACGTTTGTTGCCCGAGGGAGCACTGGAATCCCTGCCCGCGGTGGAACAGGTCATGCCTATTCTGAAGCCCTACAAACTCGTCAGCCGCGAGTTCAAACCCACCGACACCGTGATCGAGGCGCGTGGTGTTCCCATCGGTGGTAGGCAGATTCAAGTGATCGCCGGACCCTGTTCCGTGGAAACCCCGGAACAGATGCGCAGCTCCGCGGAGGCCGTCCGCGCGGCGGGCTGCCGCTTGATGCGCGGGGGGGCTTTCAAACCCCGTACCAGCCCCTACACCTTTCAGGGGGTGGGCGATGAAGGTCTGGACTATTTCCGGGCGGCAGCGGATGCCGTCGGCCTGCCGATCGTGACCGAACTGATGGATGTCCGTAAGATCGATCTTTTTCTCGAAAAAGGGGTGGACATCATTCAGATCGGCACGCGTAACATGCAGAACTTCGACCTGCTCAAAGAGGTTGGGCGTCTGGATGTGCCGGTCATTCTCAAGCGCGGCTTGAGCGCCACCATCCAGGAATGGCTCATGGCGGCCGAATATATCGCTGCGCATGGCAACCACCGGATCATCTTCGCCGAACGCGGTATCCGCACCTTCGAGACGGCTTACCGCAATGTGCTGGATGTCACGGCCATTCCGGTGCTCAAACGAGAGACGCATCTGCCGGTCATCGTGGATCCGAGCCACGCCGGCGGTAAGGCCTGGCTTGTGCCGCAGTTGTCCAAGGCGGCCATCGCGGCTGGTGCGGATGGCTTGCTGGTAGAGTCGCACCCTTGTCCCGAGGAGGCCTGGTGCGATGCCGATCAGGCCCTGAGCCCGCAACAACTGATGACCCTCATGGGCGATCTGCGTAAGATTGCCGAGGCCATCGGACGCGAACTCTAGGATGTCGATTCCGCCCTTTCAGCGTATTGCCATCGTGGGCCTCGGCCTCATGGGAGGGAGCGTCGCCAAGGCGCTGCGCAGCAACGGCTTTGCCGGCTCCATTGTTGGAGTCGTGGCGGACGCGAAGGACGTACGGCGGATGCGCCCGGCCGTAAAGAGATGGCGGATCAGTCTGACCCATGTGCTGGCACCGGCGCTGCAAGATGCGGATCTGGTACTCTTGGCTACCGCCCCGCACCTCATCTTGCAGCAATTACCCGAAGTGGCTCGCCACGTATCGGCGACGGCGCTGGTGAGTGATGTCGCCAGCATCAAAGTGCCGATTGCGCAACTGGGGGAGCACTTGCTGGGAGAGCGTTTCATTGCCGGGCATCCTTTGGTGGGCGGAGAAAAAACCGGATTTGCGGCGGCGCGGAAGCGCCTTTATCAAGGCGCGCAAGTGGTATTGACACCGCTTCCCGGGCGGAGAAACGCCGCTTTGGAGAAAGTGCGCGGCTTCTGGGAAGGTCTCGGCGCAACGATCGCACAGATGACACCGGAAATTCACGACAACGCGCTGGCCGCCACCAGCCATTTGCCGCATCTGCTGGCTTTTGCCTACATGGCCGGGCTGGAGGAGCAGGTTGCCGAGCTGCGTCATCTCGCGGGCGGAGGTCTCCGGGACTTTACCCGCATAGGGGCTTCGGACCCCGATCTCTGGGCGGATATCCTTTGGGAAAACCGCGCCGCGGTCGGCCGGCGTCTGAAAGACCTGCAGAACATACTCGGTGATGCCGAACGGATGCTCGCCGGTAGCGATGCGCGTCCGCTGCAGGCCCTGCTCGCGCGCGGCCGCATCTGTCGTCAACAGTTTCAGTTTCCTCCGGTACATTCCTGAATCATGTCCAGATATCTCGTCCATCCCGGCAGTCAGCTCAGAGGCCGCTTGCCGATTCCGGGTGATAAATCCATTTCCCATCGTGCCGTTATTCTTGGTGCGCTGGCCGAAGGCGTGACCGAAGTGGAAGGGTTGCTGGAGGGGGCGGACGTGCTCGCCACCATCGCCGCATTTCGCGCCATGGGGGTAGAGATGGAGGGGCCGGATCATGGGCGCTTGCGTATACAGGGCGTCGGTTTGCACGGATTACGGGCCCCCGGTGTCCCTTTGGATTGCGGAAACTCCGGCACGGCCATGCGTCTGTTGGCGGGTGTATTGGCCGGTCAGTCCTTCCCCAGCACCCTGATCGGCGACGCCAGCCTGCAGAGGCGGCCTATGGACCGGGTGCTGAGGCCATTGGCGGCCATGGGCGCGGAAATCATCGCGCAGGATGGCAGGGCGCCCTTGCGGATTCACGGTCGGCCCCTGCGCGGCATCGACTATGTCCTGCCGGTAGCCAGTGCCCAGGTCAAATCCGCCGTCTTGCTGGCAGGGTTGTATGCCGAAGATCCGACCTGCGTGACGGAGCCCGCGCCTACCCGTGATCACAGCGAGCGGATGTTGCGGGGGTTCGGTTACCCGGTCGAGCGACTGGGCGCACGCGCTTGTCTACGCCAAGGTGGGCGCCTGCATGGGCAGTCGCTGCAGGTGCCGGGTGATATTTCTTCCGCGGCTTTCTTCCTGCTCGGCGCCACCATCGCGCCGGGCTCCGATCTTACCTTAACGGGAGTAGGCATTAACCCGACGCGTACCGGCGTCATTGAAATACTCACGCGCATGGGTGCGCGTATCGATCTGACGGCGCTGCGCGAGGTAGGCGGCGAGCCGGTCGCCGACATCCGCGTCCGCCATGCGCCGCTGCAGGGTATGGTCATCCCTCCTCGTCTGGTATCTCTGGCCATCGACGAGTTTCCCGCGCTGTTCATCGCGGCGGCATGTGCGAAGGGGCAGACGGTGATTACCGGCGCCGAAGAACTGCGTGTCAAGGAAAGTGACCGCATTGCGGTGATGGCCAGCGGTCTGCGTGCCATGGGGGTCACCGTGGAAGAGCGCGTGGATGGGGCCGTCATCCACGGATCGCCCCTGCGGGGTGGCCGTGTAGAGAGTCACGGGGATCACCGGGTCGCGATGGCCTTCGCCATGGCGGCACTGGTGGCGCGGGACGCCATCGAAATCCTCGACTGCGCCAATGTGGCTACGTCCTTTCCGAACTTTCCCGCTCTGGCGCAGCAGGCCGGGCTACTGTTGGTGGCGGCGGACGCATGAAGGTCATCCCTGTCATCACGTTGGATGGTCCCGGTGGTGTTGGTAAGGGTACGCTGGGTCGTCTTTTGGCGCGTGATCTGGGCTGGCATCTCTTGGATAGCGGCGCGATTTATCGGGCGTTGGCGCTGGCGGCTCAGCGGGCCGGTCTGCATGCAGATGAGGAAGCGGCGCTGTCCGACCTCGCTCGCGCCTTACCGCTGAGCTTTCGGGGGGATGCGGACGAAACCCATGTTCTGCTCGCGGGAGACTCGGTCGATGCGGAGATTCGCACCCCGGAAATCAGCGCGTTGACCTCGCAGATCGCCGCAATTCCCATGGTGCGCGCGGCCTTGTTGCAACGCCAGCGGGATTTTCGCCGGGCGCCGGGACTGGTGGCCGATGGTCGGGATATGGGAACCGTGGTTTTCCCGGACGCGCCGCTCAAGGTATTTCTCACCGCCAGTGTTGAGGAACGCGGTAAACGACGTCTGAATCAGTTGATGGAACAGGGTATTAGTGCTAATCTCGCCACAGTTGTGGCGGAAATTGCGGAACGTGACGCCCGGGATCAGCAACGTAGCGTGGCACCACTCCGGCCCGCGCCCGGTGCGCATCTCCTGGATACCAGCGGACAAAGTGTTTCCGACACATACAGGGTCCTGCAAGGTTGGGTGCAATCGACTTTGCAGGAAAATTGAAACCGCCATTTTATGGCATTGAGCAGTGATTCAAGGGACGCCCATGGCGCACCCGGTAAATGAGGCCTACTGAAATTTATGACCACCCCTAACGCTGAAACGCTTGTTGAACCCAGTTTTGCCGAGATGTTTGAAGAAAGCCAGAGCACCCAGGGCCTTAAGCCCGGCGAGTTGCTCACCGGCATCGTGACCCGCGTCGATAACGATTTTGTCATCGTCGACGTGGGCCTCAAGTCCGAAGGACCGATTCCCACCGAGCAGTTTCGCAATGCGGAAGGCGAGATCGAAGTCAAGGTAGGCGATTCCGTGGAGGTTTGTCTGGAGTTGGTGGAAGATGGCATGGGCGAGACCCGCCTCTCCCGCGAAAAAGCCCGCCGCGCCAAGACCTGGGTCGATCTGGAGAAGTCTTTCAATGACAACGCCGTGGTGCATGGCTTCCTCACCGGCAAGGTGAAGGGGGGGTTCACGGTCAGCATCGACGGCGTGCGCGCCTTCCTGCCTGGCTCGCTGGTCGACGTGCGCCCGGTACGGGATGTCGCCTATCTCGAAGGCAAAGACCTGGAGATGAAAATCATCAAACTGGACCGCAAGCGCAACAACGTGGTGGTTTCCCGTCGCGCGGTGGTCGAGCAGGAACAGAGTGTGGAACGCGGCGCGCTGCTGGAGAGCATTCAGGAAGGTGCGATCCTGGATGGCGTGGTCAAGAATCTCACCGATTATGGCGCATTCATCGACCTGGGCGGCATCGACGGCCTGCTGCACATCACCGATATGGGTTGGCGCCGGGTCAAGCATCCCAGCGAGGTGGTCACCGTGGGTGGCGAAGTGCGCGTGCTGGTGCTCAAATTCGACCGTGAGCGCGGCCGTATCTCCCTGGGTATGAAACAGTTGGGTGAAGACCCATGGCGCGATATCGCCCGCCGTTACCCGGAGGCCACCCGGATTTTCGGTAAGGTCACCAACGTCACGGACTACGGCGCATTTGTCGAGATCGAAGAGGGCGTCGAAGGTCTGGTGCATGTTTCCGAGATTGACTGGACCAACAAGAATATCAATCCGGCCAAGGCCTTGCATGTGGGCCAGGAGGTCGAGGTGATGATCCTGGATATCGACGAAGAACGCCGCCGTATTTCTCTGGGTATCAAGCAGTGCCTGCCCAACCCGTGGGACGACTTCGCGCAGAACTTCCAGAAGGGCGATCGGGTTTCCGGTCAGATCAAGAGCATTACCGATTTCGGCGTGTTCGTCGGTCTGGATGGCGGTATCGATGGCTTGATCCATCTTTCCGATCTGGCCTGGGATCGTACCGGTGAAGAGGCGGTGCGCGACTTCAAGAAAGGCGACACTCTGGATGCCGTGGTCCTGAGCATCGATCCCGAACGGGAGCGCATCAGCCTGGGTATCAAGCAGATGGAAACCGATCCCTTCATTCAGTTTGTGGTGGCCAACGAAAAAGGCGCCCTGGTCGAAGGTGAAGTACTTTCTGTCGACAATCGTGGCGCGGTGATCCGCGTGGCCGAAGGGGTGGAAGGCTTCCTGCCGCAGCGTGAATGGGCTCGTGGTCAATCCTTGTCCGCGGGGGGGAAGGTCGAGGTCAGCATCGCCATGGTGGACCGCAAGAACCGTACCTTGACCCTCAGCACCAAGGCCCGGGAAGCCGTTGCTTCCCAGGAAGACCAGGCCGCAATGGTCCAGCAGTATGCGCGTAGTGCCGCGACGGGCACCACCAGTTTGGGTGATCTCATCAAGGAACAGCTCAAGCGCAAGCAGGGGGAGGAGGGTTGATTTCTCTCCTTTTCCTGTCCGGCTTGTCGGGATGACCTGTCATTCGTCCATTCTTCAATCATTTAAGAAGCAAAAATATGACTAAATCAGAACTGATCAAGAATATAAGCGCCCAGTATCCGCATTTGAGTGTGCGCGATGTCGAGGTGGCCGCCCGTCAGGTGCTGGATTACCTCAGTGATGCTTTGGCTGAAGGTGAGCGCATCGAAATCCGCGGCTTTGGCAGTTTTTCGATGCATGTGCGTCCGGCCAAGCAGGGACGCAATCCGAAAACCGGTGAGCCGGTTTTGGTGCCCGAGAAGCGGGTCCCTCACTTCAAGCCGGGCAAAGAACTGCGTGAACAGGTAGATTATCCGGAGGCGGCTACGGTCTCTGGCGGCAAAGTCTAATTGACCGCCTCTGGTGTGGATATTGGGATTATCCTTGTCCTGCTGGCGGCGATTCTGTCAGGGGTTTTCGTTGGCCAGCGTATTCCTCGGCGCCAGTCCGCGGCGGGTATTCCGGATACGGTTCCCAAGGTCTATATCCAAGGCCTCAACTATCTTCTGAGTGAACGCAACGATGAGGCCGTGGAGATCTTTCTCGATGCTTTGCGGCAGCATCCGGAAAGTGTCGACATCCTTCTCGCGCTGGGACGTCTTTTCCGGCGTCGCGGGGAACTGGAGCGTGCGTTGCGGGTGCATCAGCACCTTTTGGAGCAACCAGCATTGGCTCCGGATCTGCGGCAAGGCGTGCTCTTTGAAATCGCACAGGATTACCTCAAGGCGGGGATTCTGGATCGCGCGGAATCCATCCTCAAGGAATTACTGGATCGTCAGCCGGATCATTTGGAAGGATTGGCCACACTGGCGGAACTCTACGAACTGGGTGGCGAATGGGAGCAGGCCATTGCGATTCGTCGGCGATTGTGCGAAGCGGGCATGGGGGGGCAGCGCTCCGTGATCGCCATGCTCTACGGGGAGTTGGCGGAGCAGGCGGTACGGGCAGGCCGCCCTGAGGAGGGGCAGGCTTTTCTGGATAAAGCGCGGCAAGAAGATGCGGAGAATCCGCGCGCCTGGGTGGTCGGTGGGCGTATCGCCTATGATCGGCAGGACTGGCGGGGCGCTGTTAAGCTTTGGGCCAAGCTTTTGGATGCAGACGTGGAATTGGTCTTGCTGGTTTTGGAGCCTTTTCTTTCGGCCTTGCGTGCCGCCGGGGAACGACCGGATGGCTCCGGGTTGCGGGAGCGGTTGCTGCGCATGTGCCGCACACCGCTTGCGGTGGATCGTCTGGCGCATGCCCTGCACACCGTGGAAGGCGGATCCGCAGCCACTGCCTATTTGCGTCATCTTCTGATGACGCAACCGGAGATGCGAACCATGCAGGTCTTGTTGAAGCTGGATCCCGCGGCGCCAGGGCCGGAGCTGTATTCGGCGATGGCGGTGGCTGTCCGGGACTTGTCGGTGGAAACGCCAGTTTTTCAGTGTCGGAGTTGCGGGTACCAGAGCCCGCACTACTACTGGCGCTGTCCCAGTTGCAGACAATGGGGAACCTTCTCCGGAGGACGTAATCCGTGATTTCGCCGCTGATCGTTGCGCTCGATTACGCCAGCGACCGCGAGGCGCTGGCGCTGGCGGCGCAGCTCGATCCGGCGGTGTGCCGGGTCAAGGTGGGCAAAGAACTTTTCACGATGGCGGGACCCGCCATCGTGGTAAGCCTGCAGCGCATGGGATTTGAAGTATTTTTGGACCTCAAGTTCCATGATATCCCACAAACGGTGGCCAAGGCGTGTAAGGCAGCGGCCCGGCTCGGGGTGTGGATGCTCAACGTGCATGCCAGTGGCGGCCGCGCCATGCTGCTTGCGGCGCGTGAGGCGGTCGCCAGTACGGAGGGCCGCCCCCCCTTGTTGATCGCGGTGACGGTGCTGACCAGTCTGGATGACGCGGCCCTGCACGAGATTGGTGTGAGTGGCTCGGCGCGGGACCAGGTACGCCGTTTGGCGGCGCTCGCCGCGGCGTGCGCCTTGGATGGCGTCGTGTGCTCCGCGCAAGAGGCGATGGAGTTGCGTGAGGTATTTCCCGGGTTGTTGCGGGTGACGCCCGGCATCCGTCTCGCGGGGGGGGGGCAAGACGACCAGCGGCGTACCATGACCCCCGCGGCGGCGCGGGCGGCCGGGTCGGATTTTCTGGTGGTGGGCAGACCTGTCACGGCCGCGGCGGACCCGGCACTGGCCCTGCGCCAGATATTGGCCGAATTGGCGGGGCGTCTTGTCGATTCTGAAAAGCCCGACTAAGTGATTAGGGTGTGGATGCGCGGGGTGCGCTTGTGGTATCGCGATAAAGAAACAGAGGTAGAGCCGTGACTGCGGATGAAGTGGTGGCGTTGTACAAAGAGGATGGGGCACTGCTCCAGGGACATTTTCTGTTATCTTCCGGGTTGCATAGCGATACCTACCTGCAATCGGCCAAGGTACTGCAATTTCCCGGGCATGCGGCACGGCTTGGTGCGGCCATGGTTGCGGGGATCCCGGCGGACTTGCGGCGGCGCATCTCTTGTGTCGCAGGCCCCGCCATGGGTGCGGTTCTGGTATCCTACGAGTGCGGGCGCGCGCTGGGCGTCCGCAGTGTATTTACCGAACGGGAAGGCGGACAGATGGTCTTGCGCCGGGGTTTCGTCTTGACACCGGGAGAAGGCGTGCTGGTAGTCGAAGACATCACCACCACCGGTGGTTCGACGCGGGAATGCATCACGGCGGTAGCGGCGGCAGGGGGGCAAGTGCTCGCCACGTCCGCCATTATCGATCGTAGTGCGGGGTTTCATGATTTTGACGGGATACCTTTTTTTCCGCTACTGCAGCTTCCGGTACGTACCTGGGAGGTGGTGGATTGTCCCCTTTGCGCCGGCGGGGACACGCCGATCAAACCGGGGAGTCGTGGCCTGCGCTGACCTTGAGGGGTAGCGGGCTTGTGTTTATCATTGACGATTGGGCTTAGGCAAAATGCAACATAAGGATCAGTTCATGCGAATCTCGATACCAGAGGCGGCGCCTCTGGAAAGACACATCAGTGTCACCATTCCCGCCCATGAGGTGGAGAGTGAAGTGTCTCAGCGCCTGCGCAGCAAAGCGCGCTCCGCCCGTTTTCCCGGCTTCCGTCCCGGTAAGGCGCCTATCGCCCTGATCGAGCGGCATTATGGTTCCGACGCTCTCATGGAGGCCTTCGACCATCTCATCAACGCGCATTATTCCCAGGCGGTACGTGACGAGTCCCTGCGCCCGGTCGGGCAGCCCGAGGTACAGGTCGAGAAGGGCGGGCGTGGTGAAGATCTGGTCTTTACGGCGGTGATCGAGGTGTATCCGGAATTCGAACCTCAGGTGCCGGACGCCACCGTGATCCGGAAGTCGGTCGAAGTGACGGATGCCGATGTGGATGCCACCCTCGATATCATGCGTCAGCAGCGGCGTTTTTATGTGCCGGTCGAGCGGGCTGCCCAGAGCGAGGACCGGGTCATCGTGGATTTTCAGGGCACCATGGATGGTGCGCCCGTGCCCGGCGGCGACGTTACCGATTATTCCGTTGTGCTGGGCTCCGGCCGCTTGCTGCCAGATATCGAGCAAGGCCTTTCAGGGATGTCCGCCGGAGAAGAAAAGCAGGTCTCCGTGCGGTTTCCGGACGGCTACCACGCCCCGGAACTGGCGGGTAAAGCCGCGCAATTTCATCTGCAGGTCAAAGAAGTGGCGGCGCCCCAGTGGCCCGAGGTCGATGCGGCCTTCGCCCGGGCGCTGGGCATTGAGGATGGCGAAGTGGCCGTGCTGCGCCAGGAAGTGCGCGAAAACCTGGAGCGCGAGGCGCAACGCATTATCCGTGCTCAGGTCAAGACGCAGATTCTGGAACTGATCGCAGAGAGCAATCATCCCGACTTGCCCAGGCAAATGGTCCAGCGGGAACTGGAACGGCTGCGGAAGGATGCCGACGTCGCGGCCAATGGTGACGACCTGGATGCGCTGGCGCGGCGGCGTGTGGTTCTTGGCTTGGTCATGTCCGAGATCGCGCGTCGTGAAAATTTCTGGGCTTCTCCGGCGGAGGTCACGCAAGTGATTCAGGATATGGCGGTGCAGTATGAGGAGCCGGAACAATTCGTGAGCTGGTATCGCAGCAAACCGGAGCAGATGGAGGAGGCGGAGGCCATGGTGCTGGAAGGCAAAGTGGTGGCATGGTTTCTGGAGCGTGTTAAAGTAACCGACGAACCCGTCAGTTTCAACCAGCTTATTGGCCGTGCGCCAGCGGCTGCGGTAAGCGCGGATAGCTGATGCCCGACGCGATGGCGCGTCGACTGACAAGGAGCATAACCATGTGGAAACAGGGAGGGGACCGGTTGGCGCCCACCGTACAGGGGCTGGGCTACGTGCCGATAGTGGTCGAACAGACCGGACGCGGCGAGCGTTCCTACGATATCTACTCCCGCCTGCTCAAGGAACGGGTGATCTTCCTGGTGGGTCAGGTGGAAGACATGATGGCCAACCTGGTGGTCGCCCAGTTGCTTTTTTTGGAGGCAGAAAACCCTGACAAGGATATCGCCCTTTACATCAACAGTCCGGGTGGCTCTGTCACCGCGGGCATGGCGATTTACGACACGATGCAGTTCATCCGTCCAAAGGTCAGCACGGTCTGCATCGGGCAGGCGGCGAGCATGGGGGCGGTGTTGCTGGCGGCTGGCGCCGAAGGCAAGCGCTACGCGCTGCCCAACGCGCGGATCATGTTGCATCAGCCCTCCGGCGGTTTTCAGGGGCAAGCGCACGATATCGAGATCCATACGAAAGAAATCCTGCGCATCCGCGAACGGCTCAATGATATCCTGGTCTATCACACCGGACAGAGCCGTGAACGCATCGAACAGGATCTCGACAGAGACTTTTTCATGTCGGCCGAAGAGGCCCAAACCTACCATCTTGTGGACGCCGTGATTACCCATCGCGGTGAAAACGAGACCGCCTGAAACGGGCAGGAGAACAGCCATGGCTGGAAAGCATGAGGGAAGTGGTGAAAAGACACTGTATTGTTCGTTCTGTGGCAAGAGCCAGCACGAGGTCCGCAAGCTGATCGCCGGCCCTTCGGTATTCATCTGCGACGAATGCATCGAGTTGTGCAACGACATCGTCAAGGACGAGATACTGGACGACCACAGCGAGGGTCAGGACAAACTGCCCAGGCCCATGGAAATCCGCAAAACCCTGGACGCGTACGTGATTGGTCAGGAGAGCGCCAAGAAGGTGTTGTCTGTGGCCGTGTATAACCACTACAAGCGTCTGGAGCATGGTGGCCGGGACAACGAGGTCGAGCTGGACAAGAGCAACATCCTGTTGATCGGGCCCACAGGCTCGGGCAAGACGCTGCTGGCGCAAACCCTGGCTCGCCTCCTGAATGTGCCTTTCGCCATGGCCGATGCGACGACCCTGACGGAGGCCGGTTATGTGGGGGAGGATGTCGAAAACATCATCCAGAAACTCCTGCAGAAATGTGATTACGATGTGGAAAAAGCGCAGACCGGTATCGTTTATATCGATGAGATCGACAAGATCACCCGGAAATCGGAGAACCCTTCCATCACCCGGGATGTCTCTGGTGAGGGCGTGCAGCAAGCCCTCCTCAAGCTGATCGAAGGAACCGTCGCTTCCGTACCGCCCCAGGGTGGCCGCAAGCATCCGCAGCAAGAGTTCCTGCAAGTGGATACCCGGCATATCCTCTTCATCTGTGGCGGTGCCTTTGCGGGCCTGGAAAAATCCGTTTCCTCACGTCTGGAGAAGGGTGGCATGGGTTTCAATGCGCCCCTCAAGCACTATGACAAGGGCGCGACAGCCGCGATGCTGATGCGAAATCTGGAGCCGGAAGATTTGGTGCGCTATGGCTTGATTCCTGAATTTGTCGGGCGTCTGCCGATTCTCGCGCTGCTGGAGGAACTGGATGAGGAAGCCCTGATTTCCATTCTGACCGAGCCGAAGAATGCGCTGGTGAAGCAGTATCAAAAGCTTTTTGCGTTGGAAGGCGTGACCCTGGAGTTCCGCACCGAGGCGCTCCGCGCCATTGCCAAAAAGGCCTTGACGCGCAAAACCGGCGCCCGGGGTTTGCGCTCCATTCTGGAGCAGATTCTGCTGGATAGCATGTACGAGTTGCCGTCCATGAGCGGGGTTAAAAAAGTGGTGGTCGATGCCACTGTCGTTGAAAGTGGCACCAAACCGCTGTTGGTTTACGATGATGCTGCCAAGGTGGATATGTCGCACCCTGCCTGAAGCGGAGCGGGGCGTTCATTGAAAAGCACCGTGGACGACCCCATCTGCATCGTTATTGGTAGTCATTCACCTCATTGTTGGAGTAAACCGTGGCCCAAATAGATAAGAGTCTTCTGGTGGAAGAGGAAGCGCAAATGGTACCGGTGTTGCCGTTGCGCGATGTCGTGGTGTTTCCCTTCATGGTCATTCCTCTCTTCGTGGGGCGGGCGAAGTCTATTCGTGCCCTGGAAGAGGCCATGTCCGGCGAGAAGCAGATTCTGCTGGTGGCGCAAAAAAACGCGGCGGATGATGATCCCCAGCCAGAGAATATTTACCGGATTGGCACGCTGGCGACCATTCTGCAGCTCCTCAAGCTGCCTGACGGGACCGTCAAGGTGCTGGTTGAGGGTACCGATCGGGCAAAGATCGTCTCTTTCCTGCCTGCTGGGGAGTCCTTGCGGGCGCAAGTACAGGTCGTGGCCAGCGGCGCGGCGAGTGATCGTGAGCTCGAAGCCCTCATGCGTTCGGTGAGTGCGCAATTTGAGTCCTACGTTAAGCTGAACAAGAAAATCCCGCCCGAAATCCTGTCCACTTTGGCCAGCATGGATGATCCGGCGCGGCTGGCGGATACGGTAGCGGCCCACCTGAGTCTTAAGCTGGAAGAGAAACAGGAGATTCTCGAGAAGGCGGAGACTCAGGCCCGACTCGAACACCTATTGGGCATGATGGAATCTGAAATAGACCTCCTGCAGGTGGAAAAGCGTATCCGTGGTCGCGTCAAGCGGCAGATGGAAAAAAGCCAGCGTGAATATTATCTGAACGAGCAGATGAAGGCGATCCAGAAAGAGTTGGGTGATCTGTCCGAAGAGGGTGGTGGCGAACTGGACGACCTGGCGCGCAAAATCGACAAGGCTGGAATGCCCAAGGATGTGCAAGCCAAGGCTGAGGCCGAGCTGAAAAAATTGCGGATGATGAGCCCGATGTCGGCGGAAGCGACGGTCGTGCGCAACTACATCGACTGGCTGGTGAGTGTGCCTTGGCGCAAGCGCAGCAAGATCACCAAGGATCTCAAGCGCGCCAAGGCCATCCTCGATGCCGATCACTATGGCCTGGAGGATGTCAAGGAGCGTATTCTCGAATACCTCGCCGTGCAGGAGCGGGTAGGCAACAGCCGGGGACCGATCCTTTGCCTGGTGGGTCCGCCCGGGGTGGGTAAAACCAGCCTGGGACGCTCCATCGCGTCGGCGACGGGGCGAAAGTTTGTGCGCATGTCCTTGGGCGGTGTGCGCGACGAGGCGGAGATCCGTGGTCATCGGCGGACCTACATTGGGGCGCTGCCTGGCAAAATCGTCCAGAGTCTGGCCAAGATCGCCACGCGGAATCCGTTGATGCTGCTGGATGAAGTGGACAAGATGGCGATGGATTTTCGAGGGGACCCGGCCTCTGCCCTCCTGGAGGTGCTGGATCCGGAGCAGAACGCCACGTTCAACGATCATTATCTGGAAGTGGACTTCAACCTTTCCGAGGTGATGTTCGTGACGACGGCGAACACCCTCAACATTCCGGCACCGCTGATGGATCGCATGGAGGTCATCCGTATCCCTGGCTATACCGAAGATGAAAAAACCCACATCGCCACCCAGTATCTGTTACCCAAGCAGATCGGGAAAGCCGGGCTTAAGGACGGAGAAATACAGGTTTCGCAGACGGTTATTCGTGACATTATCCGTTATTACACCCGGGAAGCCGGCGTGCGGAATCTGGAGCGTGAACTGGCGCGTATCTGTCGTAAGGTGGTCAAGGAACTCCTGCTCGACAAGAAACGCACGCGGGTACAAATCTCGGATCGCAATTTGAACAAATATCTGGGAGTCCGCCGCTTTGACTTCGGTAAGGCGGAGAAGGAAAACCGGATCGGTGAGGTCACCGGTCTGGCCTGGACCGAGGTGGGTGGAGAACTGCTCAGCATCGAGGCGGTGGTCGTGCCGGGGCGTGGCAAGCTACTGATCACCGGCAAACTGGGGGACGTCATGCAGGAATCTATCCAGGCTGCCATGAGCGTGGTGCGGGCCCGGTCGCGTGCTCTGGGGATTGCTGTGGACTTCTACCAGAACCGCGATGTGCACATCCATGTGCCGGAAGGGGCGACTCCCAAGGATGGGCCAAGTGCGGGTATCGGCATGGCCACGGCGCTGGTGTCGGCGCTTACCAACATTCCGGTGCACGCCACGGTCGCGATGACCGGAGAGATCACCTTGCGCGGTGAAGTGCTGCCTATTGGTGGGCTCAAGGAGAAGCTGCTGGCGGCGCATCGCGGTGGTATCAGTACGGTATTGATTCCTGCGGAGAATGAAAAGGATCTTCAGGAAATCCCGAAAAATGTGCGTGATGCCCTGACCATCAAGCCGGTGCGCTGGATTGACGAAGTCTTGGCGATCGCGCTGGAGTCGTCACCGACATCACTGCCGGACGACGGAGAATCTTCACCGCTGATAGGTGCCGTGCCGGTCAACGAGCCCGTCGAGGATAAAGCCACGGCGCATTAACGCATGCTTTTGCCGCCCTCTGCGGAAAATGTCTGGGAAGCGGCGGCATTGGTTGTCTGGCGGTTTGTTTGAGCGATTTGCTTTGCGGTGTGTTTGGATGCATTTCCTGGCTATTATCGTCGCTTTATCACGACAGTGACGCCATGTTTGAGCATTCAGCAGCATGTTTCTTGACAAGCCTTTTTTGGGACTGTTATAACCTTCTCTGGACAGAAAGGATGCATGGCCTTACCCGGTAACCGAGCGTATAAACAGGAGAAAGAAATATGAACAAATCGGAGTTGATCGAAAAGATTGCGGAAGAAGCTGGCGTAACGCGGGCAGCTGCTGGTCATACGTTGGATGCGGTCGTCAAGGTGGTGACAGAGGCGTTGAAAGCGGGTGATCAGGTGACCCTGGTGGGCTTCGGATCGTTTCTGGTTTCCAGCCGTGAGGCGCGTAAAGGACGTAACCCCGCTACCGGTGAAGAAATCATGATCGCTGCAAGTCGCACCCCTAAATTTAAGGCTGGCAAAGCACTACGGGATGCAGTAAACTAGCGCGTCTGGTTTGGGCGGTTAGCTCAGTGGGTAGAGCGTCGGCTTTACACGCCGAATGTCGGGGGTTCGAGCCCCTCACCGCCCACCACCAAAAATTATTGGGGTGGTAGTTCAGTCGGTCAGAATGCCGGCCTGTCACGCCGGAGGTCGCGGGTTCGAGCCCCGTCCGCCCCGCCAATATGAGTAAGGCGACCCTTTGGGGGCGCCTTTTTTTACATCTGTGTAGTGCTATAAAATAGAATTCTGCGCTTGCTGTCGGGATTTCCCGATTGCGTCCTCCGCTCTGGATACAGAGCGGAGGTGGATATGGCTTGCGCAATTTTCGAGTTCTGGGGGATGTGCCTATGATGGATATGTTTCGGAATCTTGGACAGTCTTGGGTGGCCAAGATCTTCATGATATTAATTGCGCTGTCTTTCGTGATGTGGGGCGTAAGCGGGTATTTATTATCGGGGAACTCCGGTTCATCAACGGTGGCCACCGTGAACGGTCAAAGGATCAGCGATGCCGCA
Source organism: Pseudomonadota bacterium (assembly GCA_021821285.1). GTDB lineage: Bacteria > Pseudomonadota > Gammaproteobacteria > Acidithiobacillales > Acidithiobacillaceae > Acidithiobacillus. The sequence goes on along the minus strand of JAKACQ010000003.1, from coordinate 61,843 downwards.
TTTCAAAAACGTTTGGAAGAGACTCAAGCCCGTTACAATCACGTTTTTGGAGCAGCGGCGGCGGCAAAGATGGCGAAAGAAAATGGCTTCGCCCGCGATGTGCTGGATGGGATGATCGATAACTTGCTATTGGCTACGGAAGCGAGCCGATTGGGATTGGTGGTACCTGAGATTGCGTTGGCCAAGAAAGTTGAATCCATTCCGAATTTCCAGGACAAAGGGGTTTTTTCCAAAAGCCGTTATGAAAAATTACTGACGGCCAATAATATGACACCGGCACAGTTCGAAGCCATGTTGCGCGAAAGCATGCGCTTGGAGCAGTTGCAGGTGGTCCCCCAGGTCATGGCGATGGCATCAGATGCGGAGGCGACCCGGATTTGGGCCTGGTCACAGGAATATCGGGATGTGAGTGCAGCCAAGCTACCAGCGACCGACTTCGCGGCAGCAGCCAAACCAACGGAGGCGGAGGTGGTGGATTATTATCACGCCCACGCCGATCAGTTCCAGTCGCCGGCACAGGTGCAGGTGCGGTATGTCGTGTTGGGGCCGGACCATTTTGCGAGCAAACCTCCATCTCCGGCGAATGCGGCAGCGAGCACTTCCTCTGCGACGGCCGCCGGGCGGAGCGCCGTATCGGGGCATGATCGGGCGGAAATGGCATTTCAAGCACAAATCGAGAATTTTAAAGACCGTTTGTTCAGTAATCCTGACAGTTTAGGCGCCGTGGCCAAGGCCTATGATCTCAAAATTGAAGACAGTGGGGTGTTGACGGCGGGGAAAGTGCCGAGTCAGGGCCCCTTTACGGACCCCAAAGCGTTGGCCGCCGCTTTTAGTAAGGCCGTTCTTGCGGGTAAAAACAGTAATGCGGTGACTTTGGCCAATGGTGATCTACTCGCTGTGCACCTGCTGCATTATACACCGGGTAGTGTCCAGCCTTTGCGTGCCGTGGAGGGATCCATTACGGCGCGATTAACGGCAACGAAGGCGGAGCAACTGGCCAAATCCAAGGCGCAGGCGTTGCTGGTCGCGGCGAGGCGGGATCACAATGTGGACGTGCTGACGGACCATGGTACCTACCCCGTGCGTCAGTATCTCGATGTGACGAGGCACAATGGGCAGGGACTGGATGCGGCCATGTTGAAGGCGGTATTCGCCGCTCCCGCTCCCGCAGCCGGAGCGCCGACCATGGGCATGGTGAAAAGCGCGGATGGTTATCAGGTTTTTGCGGTAACCCGGGTGAGCGCGCCTTCGGTGGCGGCCTTGAATCCCAAGGTGGGTGCGCAGATCCGCGCCACCTTGGAGGAACAACGCGGCCGTTTGCTGTCGGCGGCCTACCTGAAGGATTTGCGGAGGCACGCCAAAGTGAAGATCAATGCGACGCAACTGGCGCGATTTTCTCACGCGTCATGAGGCGGATCAGTAAGATCCACGTATCGCGCGACCATGCAGCGATGCATTCGGCCTGAATGCGTGGGGGAGGCCGGCCCCATGACGCGGGCGGTCAGTTGCTTTGAATCTTGGTCCAGATGGTGTCGCCACCGAGCCAGGGAAAGGCGATATAGCCATATACTTTGAGTTTGCGCGAATCCAGCGCGGTCAATGTGCCATGGAAATAGGTATTGCTGTTCGGATCGTAGATACGGCCCCGTACCCACTCTCCCGGGCGTTTAGGTACGAAGTTGGCCAAAATTTGCGGTTGGCCTTTGGCGAAGGCCTGTTGCACGGTATCTTGTGCATGGCCCACACTCTGCCCGAAAAATGCGCCATTTTTCTCGTAAATGCGGATATAACTGTGACCATCAGCGGTTTTCCACAGACCCACAATATTTTCATTCGCCGTGTTGGCCAGGGCGGTCCCGGTGGCGCCCCCAAACGCCAGGGTAAACAGAACCAGGGCATGGGTGAAAAGGCGTTTCATTATTTTTACCATCACAGTGCTTGCAGCGTATCTCGGACTATTCTATCAATAAGACTAACAAATCAATGCGCTATAATCAACCGGGCTGGTTCCGCTCAGGACTTCGGCTATCCCGCAGTGGTGTTGAATGTCATGCGCGAAGCGTGGGCCGGGCCAAAGGACAGCGCTGTTTGACCATCGCTTGCCTTTTGCGACGAGACTGTATGAAAATATAGTCATTGTCGGCGATAATGATGCGCTGGTTCCAGGAGGTATGGTATGGATGAACTGACCCCCAGACAGGCGGAGATTCTCGCCTGGATTCGCGCTCGCATGGCGGAGGACGGTCTCCCCCCTACCCGCGCCGAGATGATGCGCGCTTTTGCCTTCCATTCGCCCAACGCCGCCGAAAGCCACCTGCGGGTACTGGCGCGCAAAGGTTATATCTCGTTGCGGAGTGGTACCGCCAGGGGTATCCACCTCTGCGGTCGTGAAGAAGAGGAAAGTGGCTTGCCCCTGGTCGGCCGTGTGGCCGCCGGTCAGCCCATGCTGGCCGAGGAATTCCGGGAGGGACGACTGCCCGTCGATCCCGGGCTCTTTTCACCCAGGGCCGATTATTTGTTGCGGGTGCGGGGTATGAGTATGCGCGACGCCGGTATTCTCGATGGCGATATCCTGGCCGTGCGTCGCGAAGCCGCGTGCGTTCCCCAGGAGGGGCAGATGGTAGTCGCCCGGGTCAACGGGGAGGTGACCGTCAAGCGCTGGAGACGGGAAGGGGACCAGGTCTGGCTTCTGCCGGAGCACCCCGATTTCTCACCGATCCCGGTGGATCTGCGGCGCGACAACCTGATCATCGAGGGCGTCGTGGTCGGACTCTTGCGCGTCGGGAGCAAGCTATGAATTCATCGTGGTGCGGCACCCATCTGGCTTTTACCGTGGGCGCCGGTTTAGAATCCAGGAATGCCGTCTTCCCATCTTTCGGAAACACAAGGACCGTAGAAACCACATGCAGAAGAAATCCATTGCTTTGGCCATAGGCCTTTTTGTTGTTGGCGGACTTTCCGGTATGGTTCTGGAGCATTTCAGACCGATTGTCCGCGCGCACGCAGAGGTTAGTCTCGGCACCGCACAGCAGTTGTTCGATGCCGTCACCCATGGCCGGGCCAAGGCGGACAAGGTGTTCTCCGGTCCCGGCGGGTTGACTGGCGTTGAAGTGGATTTCGATGGACACAAGACCGTCGCGTTCATAACGGCGGATGGTAAGTACCTGATTGCCGGACCGGTCCTGAATGCGCAGGGTAATGATCAGGGTCACGCCGCCATGATACGGCTCGGCCTGGTCCCCAAACCTATGAGTGCCAGTGCGCTGGCGAAAGAAACCGTCCATGGCGACAGCTTTGTGCTGGGCACCGGAGGACCCGAGATCACGGCTTTCGTCGATCCCAACTGCATTTTTTGTCACAAGTTCTACGAGCGTGTCCAACCCCTGGTCGCCGCCGGAAAACTGCGGATACGCTATCTTGTTGTCGGTTTTCTCAAGCCTAGCAGCGAAGCCAAAGCCGCCGCTATCCTGGGCGCCCCCAATCCCGCGGCGGCCATGGCTGAAAATGAAAAGGGCTTCGTGGAAGCGACGGAAGAAGGCGGTATCCGGCCCGACGAGCACGCCAGCGCCGCCACGATCAGTGCGGTGAGGGACAATACCAGACTTCTCAGTGAGAGCGGCGAGATAGCCACCCCCACCTTGATTTATTGTGATCAGAAAGGCGCGCCTCTCTTGATCCATGGCTTGCCCAAAGGAAGCCTGAAGGATTTCGTCGGTCATATCGGTAACCTGCAAAACGGGGTGTGCCGGAAGTGAGTACGCCCAGCCCGCAAGCCATGCTGGTCCAGCGCGGGGATTATAGGGCGCCGAGTTACCAGATCCCTGAGATCATCCTGGACTTGCGCCTCGACCCGGAAAATACCGAGGTGCTTGCCCACCTCCATTTCCGGCGTGTCGCGGCGTCTCCCGTCGCGGAATTACCGCTCAACGGGGAGGCTCTGGAGTTGTTGAGTCTCCAGCGGGATGACCAGGTGCTGGCGGAGCACGAATACCGGCTGACCGAGGATGGCTTGGTGCTTCTGAATCCTCCCGAAACATTCGTGCTGAAGACCAAGGTGCGCCTTCACCCCGCGGCCAACACGGCGCTTTCCGGCCTCTATCACGCGGGCGGCCAGTTTTTGACCCAGTGCGAGGCGGAAGGGTTCCGGCGCATCACGTATATGCTGGATCGTCCCGACTGTCTGGCTCGTTTTACGGTCACGCTGCACGCTCCGCAGAAGCATTGTCCGGTCTTGCTGGCCAATGGGAACTGCATGGCTATGGGTCGCGAGGCGGAGGGTTGGCATTGGGCCCGTTGGGAAGATCCTTTTCCCAAGCCTACGTATCTCTTTGCCATGGTGGCTGGCGATCTGGCGGTGGTCCGCGATCAATACCGTACAGCTTCCGGCCGTGATGTGGCGCTGGAGATCTATGTGGCCGAGCGCGACACGGCGGCCTGCGTCCAGGCCATGGACAGCCTCAAACGCGCCATGCGTTGGGATGAAGAGGTCTATGGCCGCGAATATGATCTCGATCGTTACATGATCGTCGCCACTGACAGCTTCAATATGGGCGCGATGGAGAACAAGGGGCTCAACATCTTTAATGCCAAATATGTCCTCGCTAGCCCGGAAACGGCTACGGACAGTGATTATCAGGGCATTGAATCCGTGATTGCCCATGAGTATTTCCACAACTGGACGGGTAACCGTGTTACCCTGCGCGATTGGTTTCAACTGAGTCTCAAGGAAGGTTTGACCGTCTTCCGCGATCAGGAATTCAGTGCCGACCAGAACTCGCGTGGCGTTCAGCGCATTGGCGATGTGCGCCGTCTGCGCGCCGCCCAGTTCCCGGAAGACGCTGGCCCGCTTGCACATCCGGTGCGGCCCGAGGCATATTCCGAGATCAATAATTTCTACACCGCGACGGTCTATGAAAAGGGTGCCGAACTGATACGGATGATTCATACCCTGCTGGGTAAAGCGCAGTTCCGCCAGGGTATGGACCTCTATTTCCAGCGCCACGATGGTCATGCCGTCACCATCGAAGATTTCCTCGCGGCCATGGAAGCGGCCAATCAGCGTGATCTTTCGGGGTTCCGCCGCTGGTACAGCCAGGCGGGCACCCCGGTACTCCGGGCTTCGGGCAGCTACGACCCTGTCCAGCACAGCTATACCCTCACCTTGCAGCAGGAGACTCCAGCTACCCCCGGCCAGTCGACCAAAGAGCCGGTACCCATCCCAGTGCGCATGGCGCTCCTCAATACCCAGGGGCAACGTGCTCCCCTGAGCGGAGCCGTCGAGGGTCCCGATGGTGAGACCGTGTTGTTGCTTGAGCAGCGGGAGCAGTCCTGGACTTTTGTGAATCTGCCTGACCCCGTGATCCCCTCGCTGTTGCGCGGTTTTTCCGCCCCCGTGCGCCTGGAGAGCGCGTGGGATGACGAAGCTTGCGGTTTTCTGGCCTGTTACGACGACGATCCCTTTAACCGCTGGGAGAGTATCCAGAATCTCGCCGTAAAGGCCCTGCTTGCCGCCGTTGCCGATTCGTCCGTGACTCCGTTGCCTGCCGTACTGCGCGACGCGACGGCCAGTATTTTGCGCGATGACGCATTGGACCCGGCGTTTCGTGCCGAACTGCTCACGTTGCCCAGCGAGGACTATATCGGCGAACAGATGTCGGTCGTGGCAGTCGAGGCCATTCACCGAGCCCGGGATACATTGAGACAGGACATCGGGGCGCGTTTTGCGGAAAAATGGATGGCCTTGTATCATGATCTCGCCGCGCCCTATCAGCGCGACGGCTTGGCTATCGGGCGGCGGCGTCTGCGTAATCTGGCTTTGAGCCATCTCATCGCCAGTGATGGCGATAGTCGCGAAGCAATGGCCCTGCACGCCCGTCAGCAATATGCGCAAGCCGACAATATGACGGACCGTCTGGCGGCTTTCCAGTTGCTGGTTCAACATCCGCATCACGACGCTAAAGATATCCTGCTCGACTTCTACCGGAAATGGCATGGATATCCTTTGGTTATCGACAAATGGTTCACTATTCAGGCGGCGACTCCGCGCCCGGAAACCCTGCATCAGGTGGAGCATCTTCTCGTGCACCCCGCTTTTGATTGGCGCGTTCCCAATCGGGTGAGAGCGGTGTTGGGCGGTTTCGCCGCCAATCCCACGGTTTTCCACGCTGCGGATGGTTCCGGTTACGCCTTTTACGCGGAACAAATTCGCCGGTTGGATGATATCAACCCGCAGACCGCCGCCCGCTTGGCGACGCCTCTGAGCCGTTGGCAGCGCTATGATGCGCAACGTCAACAGGCCATGCGCGCAGCGCTGACGATGCTTGCTGATAAGGCCAAGCTTTCCCGCGACCTGGCGGAGGTGATTCAGCGCTCCCTTCCCGTAAAAGATTAGTGGGTTCACCGTATCTACCGAGGAGACTGGAAGAATGGCTATCGATCGTCAAAGTGCCCTGAGTAAAGCGCTGGCCCTGAGAGAGGAAGAGAGTCTGGATGCCGCGACCATCGCGGTTGCAGAGCAGTTGAGCGGCAAGGCCAATCTCAGTCTCGGAGATGCCGTCGGCATACTCGGCAATGACCAGGTCGCCGAGCTGGCCGGATTCCTGTTTGAGAGCATGAGTTACCAGCAACTGGCGCAGATTTGTGATGCGACCTCCTATGACCGCGAGCAGGCGCGCGAGTGGACAGTGGACGCATCCCAATATTGTTTGGCCCACGAAATAGCCCTGATCGGGCATATGATCGAACGTAAACGCGAAAATCTGGACTAAAATACGCTGGGGGAGGGTTCAACCCCACGGCCGTGGGGCACTCTCCAACTGCTTCCAGTGCTTGCGGAATTTTTTGCGCTGCCGGCTTTCGCGGGCGTGCAGATAACCCATCAGTATGCCCGCATGGAAGGCGAGGCCGTGCTTGCGGCTGGCGGCCAGCCCGGTCAGATGTTGCCGTGCCATATCGGCGTCATGGATACCACCAGAGGTCTCCTGCAAGGCGGCGAGCAGCTTGAGTAAGATCTTGCTGTCTTTACTGGGCCACAATGCGCCCAACGCCAAAATCACATAGCGCCAGTTCTTGATGCGAATGCGCAAGGCGTGGAAGTCGGCCGCTGTTTTGAAGTGATCCCCCGCCGCCGCCAGCTTGCGATCTTGACGTTGCAAATGGCGTTCGACGTAGCCTTGCACGTCCTGATCGCTCTGCAACTCCTCACGCAGCAAAGTCGCCCAGAGCTGCAAAAGCGCCGCAGCAAGCTGACCGTGCTGCGCGTCGACCCTCGCACCCTGCGCTGCCAGCCAATGACGCAAAGGGCGCGCTTCCGTTTCCGTCTCCTGGGCCAGGGTCTCCCAATAAGCGGCCAACACTTCATGATCCCGGCGAATGTTCTGCGCATGAAACCAGCGGGCGAGTGCCTGACGGATGCCGGTCAGATGGTTCGCATGGTCCAGAGGGCGGCAGAAATGCAACAGGGCACGCAGACTACGCACACTTTTACGCAACTGATGAAAGTGTTCCGGGGTGTCAGCGGACGCATGCCGCATCACCTCGGTCAGCGCTTGCTGGCTCTGCCGAATCAACAGATGACTCAGTACCCGCCCCGCGCTATCGCGACGGTGCAACGGCGGCATCTTATCCCGCATGGCGCGTGGATCGGACGGTAGTAATCCGGCGAGACGCAAGCCCCGGGACATCTTGCTCTCGTCATCAGGCAACAGCGGCAGATCCCGGCACAGCGCCGCTCCCATCTCCAGCATCGTGGCAGCGTCTCCTGACACGAGTTCCAGTTCTAACTCCAGAATGGGCGCGCGCAGACCCTGTGCGCGCATCTCTCCGCGATCCAAGGCGACCAGTATCTGGCCGCCATCGGCGCCATTCACCCGACTTTCCCTGCGTTCAAAGCGGGTCTCGAGAATGACTTGCAGGGGTGTTTCAAGAAAAGGTGCCAGCCGTGTCGCGGCTTCGCTATCGCTAAAGACGGTGAGATCCGGCTCGGAAGAAGAAACGGTGACATTCCATTCAGGACGTTGATGGAGCCCCCCCGTGGAATGGCCTTCAGCCTTCAGCGTCGCCACCCATGCCTGGCCTTCCCGACGCACGCGATAAGCCAGCTTGGCCCGCTGCAGCATACCCTCCGGGCTATCATAGTAGAGGGCATGAAATGGCAGAGGGGGTATCGCTCCCAGCGCCAGCAGGGGATATTGGGTTATTTTTCCCCAGGCGGCGGCGGAGGGGTCCAGTATCCGCAGCTTAAGCTCCTGTTCCACACGCACCCCCCATCACAAAGCGCATGATCTGCACCCATTGCGGTAACTCCGCGCGGATTTCTGCGGTGCGCAAGTCGGCAAGACCGGCACCCAGTTCGGCGGCCCGTACATACAGTTGACTATCGCGCAGGGTGGCCACCACCGGTAATGCCAGATCCGCCAGAAAAGTTTGCAGATGCTGTCCGCCCTTGGTGCGTGCGTTTACCCGGTTGGCGATGACGCCCAGGCGCACTTTACCTTTGCGAAAGCGTTTGATCCCTTCCAGTTTTTCTAAGAACAGACGGCTGGCATCCCTATCGAAAGCGGAGGGGCCGATAGGAACCAGCAACACTTCTACTTCGTCCAGCATCGCTTCCAGCCGTCCCTTCTTCAGACCGGCGGGCGCATCAAACACCACATAATCGCTGGGAGGGTAATGGCGGAATTCCCGATCCGTATCCGTGATGAGGGACAGTTTGGGCAGGTGTTCGGGACGGCGCCGAGCCCAATTGCTGGCAGAGTGTTGCGGATCCAGGTCGGCAAGCAGGACCGTGCCGCGCAAGGCCAGCAGACTGGCCAGATTGGTGGCCACCGTGGTTTTTCCGGCACCCCCCTTGCTATTGAGCACCAGAACCCGAATCATGACAACGCCGCCTCGATCATGCGGGATTGCTCCGGTCATACTGTGCCAATAAACGGTCTTGAGCCGATGTACAGGCAGTGTCCGGTGTCTTACGCAAAAACGTATAAGTACCGTCTGGACGCATAGCCCAGGCGTTACAATCGTCCTCCAGGTAGAGTTGAAGCGTTTCCTGGAGGACACGCGCACGCAAGTCCGAATCCAGAATGGGCACGGCGACTTCGAGGCGACGAAAGAGATTCCGTCCCATCCAGTCGGCACTGGATATCCATAATTTGGGATGACCGCCATTGCCGAAGTAATAAGCACGGCTGTGCTCCAGAAAACGGCCGACAATGGAACGTACCCGGATATGTGCGGAAATCCCCGGAATACCCGGGCGCAAGGCACAGGCGCCGCGCACGATCAGGTCGATTTCCACCCCGGCCTGGGAGGCACGATACAGCGCTCGAATCAGTTCGGGTTCAACCAGGGCGTTGACCCGGGCGATGATGCGCCCCTCCGGGCCGTGCCGGGTTTCCGTCTCGATGGCGTCGAGTAGGGCGTCGAACAGGGTAAAAGGGCTTTGCAGCAGGCAGCGCAGTTGTGGTGCCCTGCCCATACCCGTGATGTGCATGAAGAGATCGTTCATGTCGGCGGTAATGTCGGGATCGGCGGTAAGCAGGCTCAGATCCGTATAAATCCGCGCATTGCGAGAGTGATAGTTGCCCGTGCCCAGGTGTCCGTAAAGACGGATGCCATCCTCCTCACGCCGTAAGATCAGCATCATTTTGGCGTGAACTTTGTGGTTGACCACACCATAAACCACCTGGACACCGACTTCTTCCAGCCGTTCCGCCATGCGGATATTGTTGGCCTCGTCAAAGCGCGCCTTGAGCTCCACCACGGCGGTGACCTGTTTTCCGGCCATGGCCGCCGCCATCAGCGCGTCGATGATGGGAGAATCTGGCGTGGTGCGATATAGGGTTTGTTTGATACCGATGACTTGGGGATCGCTGGCCGCCTGGCGGATGAAATCCAGAACCGGGTTAAAGCTCTGGAAGGGATGATGCAGCAAGATGGGCTCGGCGCGGAGCTGGGCAAAGATATTTTCCGGCTGCGAGCAAGCCGGTGGCAGTCCTGGTAGAAAGGGCGAAAAGAGCAAATCGGGGCGCACCACCATGTCGATGATGGCGGAGAGGCGCGCCAGATTGACCGGTCCAGACAGCGCGTAGAGACTATCTTCGCCCAGTTCAAAGTGGCGCAGCAGATATTCGATCACCTCCCGCGGGCAGTTGTTCGCCACCTCCAAGCGCACCGCCTCGCCAAAAGGACGCATGGGAAGTTCATCGGCGAGCGCATCCAGGAGGTTGTCCACTTCTTCCTCGTCCACGAAAAGCTCGCTGTTGCGGGTGACCCGGAACTGATAAAAACCCTGGATTTTCAGGCCTGGGAAGAGCAGTTGCACATGTTCGTGAATGATGGAAGAGAGGAAGACAAAATCGCTGTGGCTGGCCAAGGGCGGTGGAATCTGAATGATCCGGGGTAAAATGCGGGGCGCCTGTACGATGGCGATGGGGCTGCGCCGCCCATAAGCGTCCTGACCCTCCAGGACGATGGCAAAGTTGAGCCCCTTGTTCTGTACCTTGGGAAAGGGATGGGCCGGGTCGAGGCTCAAAGGGGTGAGCAGGGGCAGGACTTCCGTCTGGAAATAGTTGCTGATCCAGCGTCGTTGGGCGGCCCGCCACTCCCGTCGCCGTAGCAGGCGGATGCCTTCCTTAGCCAGGGCAGGCAGCAATCGCTGATTCAGGCAACGGTATTGCTCGGCGATGATTTCGTGGGCCACCTGGGCCACGGCTTCAATTTCCTTATTGGGTCCGAGCATGTCCGGTCCCAAGGGGCCAGCACCGAATTTGCGCCGTTGTAAAAGCCCGGCCATGCGCACTTCAAAAAATTCGTCCAGGTTGCTGGAGACGATGGTCAGGTATCGCAACTGGTCCAGCAGCGGGACATGGGGATCGTCCGCCAAGGCCAGCACGCGCCGGTTGAATTCGAGGATGCTGAGATCACGGTTGAAGTACAGCGCGGGATCTTCCAGAGACTGCACCAGAGGAGCCGCTGACTGGGCGGACGGTTCAGGCATCGGATAGCCCCATGCGCTTCTCTGCCGCAAGCATGGTGTTTTGCAGGAGCGTGGCCACCGTCATCGGCCCGACACCGCCGGGCACCGGGGTGATCCATGCCGCCCGCTCTGCCGCCGCCAGGAATTCCACGTCTCCCGTCAGCCGTCCATCGGGAAGGCGGTTGATTCCCACGTCGATAACGACCGCCCCCTCGCGGATCCATGCACCGGCAATCAGTCCAGGTTTGCCAGCCGCCGCAATCAGGATTTCGGCACGCCCGACATGGGCGGCCAGATCGCGCGTGAAACGATGACAAACCGTCACGGTCGCTCCGGCCAGAAGGAGTTCCAGGGCCATGGGCCGTCCGACAATATTGGAGGCACCGACGATCACCGCCTCTTTCCCCTTGATTCCGGTACCGGTTTCCTGAAGCAAAGTCATGATGCCGGCCGGCGTGCAGGAGCGTAACAGAGGCGCGCGTAGCGCAAGACGGCCTATATTATAGGGGTGAAAGCCATCGACATCTTTTTCGACGGCGATCGCCTCGATGATGGTTTCAGGGTCGAAATGCGGGGGGAGGGGCAACTGTACCAGAATGCCGTCCACGGTGTTCCGGGCATTGAGTTCGGCAATATGGGCCAGGAGTTGTGGCGGCGCACCGTTTGCGGGAAGCTGGGTAAAAAAAGAGCGAATGCCTACCGCGGCACAGGCATCCCGTTTTTTCTGCACATAGACCCGGGATGCCGGGTCGGTCCCGACCAGCACTACCGCAAGACCGGGGGGGCGCCCGTGACGTTGGAGAAAAGCTTGACTGCGCTGGGCAGTTTCCGCCTGCATCTTTTGGGCTATCCCTCTGCCATCAATGCGTTGCGCGGTCACCAGACCCTCTTCGGCAAGGTCTTGATGCTCAGGAAGGATGTATGACCCATGAAAAATTTACCTATATGCGGACAACGAGCAACGCAACCCGGCAGAGGGCGGCCCATCGGATGCTTCCCAAAAAGACCGGCGGGGATGTTGATGGGTATTCTTCTGAGCGCACCTCGTCTTGTCAAGCGAAAAAACCGGAACCGCAATGCGTGTCCTGACCGTGTCCATCTGCATGCCGCGGCGCACGCCCCTCAGATTTCCCGGGTGTCCTGGGATTCGCGCAGATCCTTGGCAAGTACCATATACATGGCCGGCACCACGAAGAGCGAGAAGAACGCGCCAATACCCAGACCGGTAAAGATCACCAGACCCATCTGGAAGCGGCTGACCGCGCCGGGTCCGCCCGCCACCAGCAAGGGCAAAACGCCCAGTACCATCGCCCCCGTGGTCATGAGGATGGGGCGTAGACGAATACTGGAGGCCTTCTGCACGGCCTCACGTTTGCTGAGTCCTTCTTTTTTCTGGATCTCGTTGGCGAATTGCACGATCAGAATACCTTGCTTGGCGATCAAGCCAATCAGCGTAATGAGCCCCACTTCCGTATAGATGTTGATGGAAGCCAGTCCCAGGCTGATGAAAATCAGCGCGCCACTGATGGACATGGGCACTGTGATCAGTACGATCAGCGGATCGCGGAAACTCTCGAACTGCGCCGCCAGCAGCAAGTAAATCAGGATGATGGCCAACGCGAAGGTGGTCAGCAACGCCCCCGTCTCTTGCATGTATTCACGGGATTGGCTCGCATAGTTCAGAGAAAAGTCCTTGGGCATGATTTTTTCTGCCGCGGTCTTGAAGAATTTCAAGGACTCGCCCAGGGTGACGCCGGGTCTGGGCACCGCCTGGATGGTTGTCGAGTTGAGCTGCTGGAATTGCGGCAAGTATTGCGGTTCTACCTTGGTCTCAATGGAAACCACGGTAGACAAGGGCACCATCTGACCGGTGCCGGTCGCGATATAATATTGTTTCAGGGCGGCCGGATCGAGACGGAAATGGTCCGGTACCTGGGGAATGACCTTGTAACTGCGGCCTTCCATATCGAAGCGGTTGACATAGTTGCCGCCCAGCAGGGGCTGCAGATCCTGGGCGATGTTCGCCATGGTCAGCCCGAGGTTGGCGGCCATGCTCCGATGGATTTTCAGCACGATTTCGGGATTATCAATGCGCAAGTCCTTGGTCACATAGAAAAATAAGCCACTTTTCTCGGCTTCCGCGATCAGCCGCCGAGCCACTTGATCGATTTTGTTGTAGCTGCCCGGACTCTGCAGCACAAATTGCACCGGCAGACCACCCGCCGAACCGGGGAGGGACGGCGGCAAGAATGAGGCGAGCTGGAGTCCCGGAACACTCTGCAGGGCCTGCTGGGTCCGGGGTTGCAACTGCATCGCCGTCGTGGAGCGTTTGTCCCAATTGGTCAGATTCATGCCCGCGAACAGACTGTTGGAGCCACCGCCGCTACCTACCGATATGCCGGTGACCATGAAGGTCGCCCTGGTCTCGGGAAATTTATTCAGCACCTTGAGCACCTGTTTTCCATCATCGGCCAGCCGTTCCGGCGTGATGGTCGGACCGCCGGTGCCCGCGTTGAAAATAATGCCCTGGTCTTCCGCGGGCGCCAATTCGGATTTCGAGGTGCTAAACAGAAAATAGATGCTTCCAAACACTACGGCGGCAAAGAGCATGGTGACCGGCACATAATTCAGCGTGCGGCTTAAGAGACGGTCATAGATCCGGCATAGATCCACGAAACGCTGCTCGATGAAGTGCTCAAACCCGTGTTCCCTGGTCGGGCGCAATATCCTGCCGGAAAGCATGGGGGACAAGGTGAGCGCCACGACCATGGACACCAGCACCGTAGCCACCAGCGTAAAGGCGAATTCACCAAACAGGCTGCCCGTCAGCCCTCCCATGAATCCGATGGGGGCGAAGACGGCGATGAGCGTGGTGGACATGACGATGATGGGCCACCCCAGCTCCCGCCCGGTCATTAAGGCCGCCTCAAAAGGGGTTTTCCCTTCATCGATATGCCGGTGTACGTTCTCGACGATGATAATGGCGTCATCCACCACCAGCCCGATGGACAAAACCACGGCCAACAGGGTCAGCAGGTTGATGGTGAAGCCCATGAACCAGGTGATCAGGCCCGCGCCCACGATGGACAGAGGAATGGCGATCGCGGGGATGAGTACCGCGCGGACAGAGCCCAGGAAGAGAAAAATGACCAGTACCACCACCGCGAGGGTGATCCCGGTGGTGATGAGGACTTCATCGATAGAGGCCTGGATGAAGGTGCTGGCATCATAAGGAATGGCCATATGCAGGCCGGGTGGCAGGCTTTTGGTCAGTTGCGCCAGTGAGGTCTTCACCCCGGAAGCCACATTCAGGGAATTCGCCGAGGGCGCTTCCTGAATACCGATGAATGCCGCGGGCTTGCCATCGAAAAAGGCCTGCGAGGTGTAATCCTGCGCACCGAGTTCGACATTGGCCACGTCTTTGAGGCGGATCAGGGTATTGCCAGACTGGCGCAGCACCAGATTGCGGAATTCCTCCACATTGTGCAGATTGGTGGTCGCGACGATGGTGTTTTGCACCGTTTTCCCGCGGGTTTGCCCGACGGCGGAAATGAAATCGTTCGCGGCCAACGCTTGTGAAACCTGCGCGGCGGTAATACCCATTGCCGCCATTTTCCGCGGGTTCAGCCACACCCGCATCGCATAGGTATTCCCGTTGCCAGCGCCCGGTGGCAGTATCTGCGCTTCGCCTACCCCTTGTACCGAGGCCAATCGCGGTTGCGCCACACGCAGCAGATAGTCGGTGATTTGCTGTTGACTGAGCTCCTTGCTGTAGAAGGCGACGTACATCAGATCCGTCAGGTGGCCGTTCGTGACGCTGATGACGGGTAGTTGACTGCCCGCCGGCAATTGATCCGTTACCTGCTGCACTTTCGATTGAATGTTGGCGAGCGCCGCATTGGGACTGTAATTCAGCTTCATGTACACGGTGATGGTTGAAGAACCATCCGAACTGTCGGCGGTCATGTAGTCTATATCCGGCGCGCTGGCGATCACTTTCTCCAGACGCGCGGTGATGAAGCCTTGCACGGTATTGGGGCTGGCACCGGGATACGCGGTTTTTATGGAAATGACCGTGTTCACCAAGGCCGGATATTCACGGACCGGCATCATCGAATAGGCATGCAGACCCAGCAGGAAAATGACGAGGCTCAGGGCGGTGGCCAGTACCGGGCGGCGCACAAAAATATCGGTAAAAGTCATGTTCCGCGCCTCACGTGTCTTTTTCGTCGCTGATTTTGACGAGACTGCCGTCCACCAGTTTCACCTGCCCCGCCGTGATGACCTGATCACCCGCTTTGAGGCCCGAGACGATACTCACCTGTCCATTGCGTTCCTTGCCGGTCTGGATGACTTGTTGATGGGCGACCTCCACGGTTTTGCCATCGCGCGTCTCTTTTTTGATCACATACACATAATCACCGAAGGTGTTATATGAAAGAGCGGAGACGGGCACGGTCAACACCTTTTCCTCGGTATCGCGCACGACGGTGAGTTCGCCGAACAGTCCGGGACGCAACCTGTTCTCCGGATTGGCGATGATGGCCTGCGCCTCGATCTGTCGTGTCGTAGGATTCACCGAGGCCCCCAACGCGGTCACTTTTCCGTTGAACACCTGACCGGGGTATGCGGTGGTCACGACTTGCACCGGCATGCCCACACGAATGTCGTGTAGCTCACTTTGCGGCAAGGTGAAATTCGCATACAGCGGGTTCCAGGATTGCAGGTCGACGATCTGGTTGCCGGGCGTGAGGTATTGCCCGATATTCACCTGACGGATACCCAGATAACCACTGAAGGGCGCGCGGATGGCCAGCTTGTTCAGCGTCGCGTGAATGTCCTTCAGCGCAGCCACATCGCTTTGATATAGGGCCACCGCGGAATCCAGTTGGGATTGGCTGGCGGCTTTGGTGGCAATGAGTGCGCGGGTCCGGCGTAGGTTGATGTGCGCCAGACGAAGTTGTGCTTCATCGCTCGCCAGTTGCGCCAGTTGGTTGCTATCGTCAATTTCCACCAGCACGGTGCCCGCGTGGACATATTGACCCGAATGAAAATGAATGGCGGTCACATCACCGGCGATCTGCGGGGTGATCTCCACGCCTTGCACCGCCGTCAGAGAAGTGATGGCCTGCAGATGCGGGTGCCAAAGTTCCGTCCTGGCCGTCGTAGCGCTGACCGTCACGACGGGTTTGGGCATATGCGCCATGACTTCGGAGATCTTCTGGTTGACGAAGGCCTTGAATCCAAAAATGCCGCCAAAAACAATGATCAGGGCGAGAATAACAAGAGCAAACGCTTTTTTCATGACCACTCTCCACGGCGGATGGCTGTGCTGAATGCATAATGGCTCACGGATTGACCTGCTTTGCCGGCAACGGGCCAACACCCGAACGGGAGTTTTGCGGAACGCTGGCGGTGGGCGTTCGGGGTGCCGTTTTATTCCACCAGCCCCCCCCCAGAGCGACGAGCAGCGCCGCGGTGTCCTGATAGCGCTGCGACTCGGCCCTGATCTCGGCGATCCGGGCATGGTCATACTGCACTTCGGAGGTCAGCAGGGTGAGATAATCGGAGGCCCCCGCCCGGTAACTCGCCTGGGCCAGTTGCAATGCCCGCGCGGCGGCCCGGAGCGCCTCGCGCTGGGCCGCGAGTGTCTGTGCATCGTGCTCCACCGCGCGCAGGGCATTCGCTACCTGATCAAAGGCGTTGAGCACCGTATTCCTGTAGGCGGCATACACGACGTCATAGGCGGCGTGCGCTTCGGACTTCTGCGCCTCCAGCTTGCCACCCTCGAAGATCGGTTGCGATACGGCGCCCACCAGACTCCAGATGCTGCTCACCGGGCTGAAGAACAGCCCCGGGTGCGTCGCCGTGGCGCCGAACGCGGCGCTGAGCTGGACGGTGGGATAAAACTGTGCGCGGGCTTCACCGATCGCCGCATTCGCGGCTTGCATCTGCGCGCGTGCGGCGCGGATATCCGGACGCTGTTTCAATAATTGCGAGGGGAGGCTCACCGGCAATTGCTTCGGGAGTTGCAAGGCCGCGAGGGTAAATGGTTGGCGCCTGGCGTTCGCAGGAAAGGTTCCCACCAGAATGGCGAGGGCATGACGATAGACGGCGCGTTGCTGCTTCAGGGGTGGCAAGGTCGCCATTTCCGTGGCCAGTTGACTGCGCTGGTTCACCACGCTGACGTAGTCGATGGCCCCTGCCCGGTACTGGTTCTCCGTCAGCTTCAGAAGTTTCTTCTCTTGGGCGATGATGGCCCTGGTGGCGCGAATCTGACCTTCCGCTGCCGCCTCGTTGATGGCGGTGGTGACGATGTTGCCGGTCAGGGTGAGGCGCGCCGCTTCCAGTTCCCACCGTTGATATTTCACCAAGGCTTCGCCGTGGCGGTAGACCAGGCGATTCACGCCAAAAATATCCGGGTAGTAGGAAACGCCCACGCTTCCGGTGATCAGGGAGTAGCGAAAGCCGCCGCTCCTGCCAAAGGCCGCTGCGCTGGCCTTGCTGCGATTCGCCTGGAGATTGCCCGTTACCTGCGGATAAAAGATGCTGCTATCCACTCTCGCGGCGGCTTGCGCTTCGCGCAGTTGCGCCTGCGCCTGGGCGATGGTCGGGCTGTTTTTCAGACCTACGGCAATCAGCGTGTCCAGTGCCTTGGCGTGAAAAAGCTTCCACCACTCTTCATGGAGTTCCTGGCCATATGCCATTTCCTGAGCGTGACCCGCAGGGCCGCCGGGGGTCACGGTTCGTTTGATCTGTGCGCCTGCCGTGTAGGGTGTTTTGTCCGACGGGGCCGGGGGCATGCGCAGCGGTGGTTCGAAGCTACAGGCCGCCAGGCTCCCTGCCAGCACGGCCGCGAGCACCGCAGCAATGGGTCTCGGCAATGGTTTTTGCACAACGATACCTCTCACGGGCCTGTACCGACCGGTCAGTATAATGGAGGCAATCCCCCCCTGCTGTCAAACGGTTCCGGCATTTTCCTCGCGCGAAAGTCAGGAACTGGTTACCGGGCAATGCGCTCTTGATTTACACAGGGTTTCACCGCATATTCCCAGTTACGAGGTTTACTGTTTGGAGGAGCGTATGCGGTTGAAAATCTTTGGAACCATCGCCATTGCCTTGATGCTGGCCGCGCCTGCGGCGGCGTGGGCCGAGCCTAGTGTAGCGCAAGTCACGCAAGCGATACAGGCGGGTCGTTTGGATCAGGCGCAGAGTATGATGCGGGAGGTGCTGGTCGCGCACCCGCAGTCCGCGGAGGCGCAGTATGTCGAGGCGCGGATTCTGGCGCGTCAGGGCCATTGGGCCGACGCGGCAGCGGCCTTGCAAAAATCGGAGCAGCTCGCGCCCAGCATGCCCTTTGTGAAACCGCAGGTGTTGGCCTCTTTTAAGAAGTCATTACAGAGCCATGTGAATAAACCGGTCGGTAAAATCAGCAAAGAAAGTCATTGGGGTACCGTGCTGGCCTTTTTCCTGGGTCTCGTCGCCCTCATCGCACTGATCTCCATGTTCTTGCGCCGGCGTCGCCAGCAGGCGGGCATGATGTATCGCGGACAGCCTTCCGGACCTTTCGGGGGCATGAACCGTTATGGTCCGAATGTGCCCATGGGTCCTGGTGGACCCATGGGCGGCCTGCCGCAGCAGGGGGGTGGGCTGGGATCCAGTCTGGTCTCCGGGATCGCCACCGGCGTCGGCGTGGGTGCCGGACTGGCCGCCGGGCAGGCCCTGGCCGGAAGCCTGTTTGGACGTGACAATGCATCGGGTGGTGTCGGCAGTGACAGCGGCAACAATGATCTGGGTTTGACGGACGGCTCCTGGGGCAACGACCAGTTGGCGTCCAATGACGACTTCGGACTGGATGACGGCGGAGATAGCTGGGGCTAAGCCAGTTGCTTTGCGCAATCGGAGGGGCATCGATAGATGCCCCTTTTTAATATCTTTTCATGAGGTTATGGTAGCGGGTAGCCGAGTTTGCGCAATGCCCGGCAGAGAGTGATCAGCGGCAAGCCCATGAGTGCGTGGGGGTCTTCACCTTCCATGCGCTCCACCAGACTGACGCCCAGCCCCTCGGAGCGGAAGCTTCCAGCGCAATCCAGGGGTTGATCTCGCTCCACGTAGCGCTCGATCTCCCTTTTCGTGAGGGCGCGCAGGATGATCCGGTAGGGTACCAGGCATATTTCCGTGCCGGATGTGGCGACAACGGCCAGGCCATTGAGAAACTCGACAGTCCGACCCTGCATCCAGCCCAGTTGTTCCACGGCCCGTGCGGTATTCTCCGGCTTGCCGAGCATGCGGCCACCGCAGAGCGCCATCTGGTCGGCGCCGATGACCACCGCCTGGGGATTGCGGTGCGCCACGGCCCGCGCCTTGGCCTCCGCCAACCGACGGACGAGGGCCTCCGGCGTCTCGCCCGCTAAAGGCGTTTCATCGATCGCTGAAGCTTCCACGCGGAACGGAATTTGCAGATGCCGCAACAACGCCTGGCGGTAGGGGCTGGTGGATGCGAGGATCAACTCTGGTAGAGGCATGCACCGTCCCCTTTACCCGGTATTGCGTTGTCCGGCGGAAATAGCATTGATGGTGCGCAACAGGGGATCCAGCCATATCTCGCGGAACTCGGGGGGCGCGTCGTCGTTGCGATAACGGCGCAGCAAGGCCAGCTGAATGTGATTGAGCGGCTCCATGTACACATTGCGTCGTTGCAGAGAGAACGCCAGGGTCGGATTGTCGGCGAGCAGTTGCTCTAGTCCAGCCATGGCGAGCATCTCGGTCAGACTGCGTTCAAATTCGGCGCGAATTTTTTGATAAATGTTGACGGCGGTTTCCTGGTCTTTGGGTAACCCGGCATATTCGCCGGCGATAGCCATATCCGTTTTGGCCATGGCCATGGCGATATTGCCCATGAGCGCCCGAAAGAATGGCCACTGCCGGTACATGTCCCGCAAAATCTGCAATCGCTCCGGCCGGTCTTCCCGCCACCGGGCCAATGCGGACCCCAGTCCGTACCAGGCCGGTAGAATGTGCCGCGATTGGGCCCAGGCGAAAATCCATGGGATAGCGCGGATAGAGGACATGGAACGGTCCCCGCGTTGGCGATGGGAGGGACGCGACCCGATGTTCATGTGGGCAATTTCGTTAAGCGGGGTGGCCTCGTAGAAATAGTCCATGAAGCCCGGCGTGTTTTCGGTCAGGTCACGGTAAACCGCCTCTCCGGTGCGGGTGATCTCCGCCATCACCCGCAGGTGGTCCGGGTTATCACTGGATACGGAGCGAACCAGACCCATACTCGCTTTTATGAGACCGGCCGTACCTACGGTCAGTTCATAAAGCGCTGTCTCCAGATTGGCATATTTGAAGGAGAGCACCTCTCCTTGCTCGGTAATTTTGATTTGTCCACGCACGGTATCCGGCGGCTGGGCCAGGATGGCTTCGTAGGTGGGGCCGCCGCCGCGCCCCACGCTGCCGCCGCGACCGTGGAAAACGCGCAGTTGAATACGCCGTTTATCCGCCAGAGCGGCCAACCGCATTTGCGCCTGGTACAGGGACCAACTGGAAGAGAGGATGCCACCATCCTTGCAGGAGTCCGAATAGCCCAGCATGACCTCCTGGGTATCGTCCTGACTGCTGAGGATTTCGGCATAAACCGGATTGTCCAGCAAGGTGGACATCACCGTGTCCATGCGCTCGAGATCGTGGATCGTCTCGAAGAGGGGGGTGATGGCAATCTCACTGTAGAGCCCTTGCCGTGACCAGCCTGCCAGACCGAATTCTTTGGCGAGTAACAGCACTTCCAGGATGTGGCTGGCCTCGTGGGTCATGGAGATCACATAGTTGCCGAAACCGGAGGTGCTCACTTCGCGACGTAACTGGGCGATGCAGCGGAACATGGCGCAAGTTTCAGCCGCTATCGGTGACAGTTCGGGCTGTTTTTCTACCAGTGGGCCGGGTCGGCGCAAGGCTTCCGAGAGTATCAGCAGGCGGGTTTCTTCCGGCAGTTCCAGGTAGTTGGCGAAGCCGGGCACGGCCGCAAAGAGTTCAGCGATGGTGCGGGAATGTATGCTGGATTCCTGACGAATATCCAGGCTGGCCAGGTGAAAGCCGAAGGTCTGAACCAGCCAAATGATGTCCTGCACTTCGTGATCGGCGATGTAGTCGTCGTTGTGCCCGCGCAGGGAGTCGCGCACCAGCAAAAGATCGTCGAGAAAATCCTCCGCGGCCGCATAGGCGGGACCGGCGGATTCGTTGAGGACTTGACCGTTTTCCAACTGCCGGAGACGCAGGTCGAGGCGAGTCATCATATAGCGCAGCTTGCGGCGATAGGGTTCACTGGGGAAACGCTGATCCACCCATTCGGCGAGTTCCGGGAAATCATCGGCATCTCGTTCCAGCGAGGCGAGGAGCACGGGAGAAATAGCGCAGAAACGGCTGGAGTGCCCGAGAAGCTGGTAAAGATCGCTCAAGCGTCGCTGATATTCCCGCAACACCTCGATACTTTGGGTACGCAAGGCCCAGCCGGTAATGGCCGCTGTCACATTGGGGTTGCCGTCGCGGTCGCCACCGATCCAGGAACCAAAGCGGATGAAAGCCGGGATGTCGATATCGTCATTGCCAAAGACCCGCCGCGCCGCCCGCCGCGCCGCCTGATAGGTACGCGGCACCGCCTCAAAGAGACTGTCGCGGAAGTAGAAGAGGCCGTTCTCGACCTCGTCCTGCACCTGCGGCCGATTGGTACGCACTTCCTCGGTTTCCCAAAGGATCTGGATCTGTGCCTTGAGGTTATTGATCACCTCTTGTTCTTCCTCATGGTTGAGGGACGGATCGTCAAGCATTTTGCTGGCCACGAAAATGCGGCGCAAACCATGAAGCACCGTCCGGCGCTTGGATTCGGTGGGATGCGCGGTGAATACCGGCAGGTAGCGCGTCTGATCCAAGAGGAATTGTATTTGCCCGGAATTGATGCCCTGGCTTTGCAATTCGCGAAAAGTTTCTTCGAAGGAACCGATCCACAGTCCATCCCCCTTTTGTAACAGGCGGCGGCGATGCAGATGTTGGAATTCTTCTTCCGCAATGTTGACCAAGCTGAAGTAGGTGTTGAATGCACGTATTACCAGTACCAGATCATCCTGAGGCAGCGCATTGATAAAGCGGGCGAGACGATCGCGCAAACGGGGATCTTCTCTTTTGTGCAAGCGGATGTACCCCTGGCGAAGCTGTTCTACGGCGTTGAACACCCGGGTTCCGGCCTGTTCGCGGAGGACCTCGCCGAGCAGGTTGCCGAGGAGTTTGACGCGGGCGCGTAGCACTTTGTCGTTGATGGCCGTCTTTTCCAAGTATTCAGTCTCCTTAATTAAGCACAACACCCCGGGACGACCAGCGGCGGGCCATCCGCTGGAGCCGGGTATGCCTCTTTGGGGGCTGTCTCGGTAAAAGCCCCTTTTGTGACTCGTTGACCCTGGACAGGCCGAGGGAGGGCTGGGGATCATTTACCGGATGACACTACTCCTAAGCTAATGGGAAGCGTGCTGCACGTCAAAGATTTTTCACCATGGACGCGGATTCTTCGTATCGGAGCGCCTGGGAGCGATGAGCCGAGCCTGTGCGAGCATGGCGCTCCATCTTTTTTTGAGTTAGTCTAAGCGCCATCATGCAGTGCGATGAGTCCCGCATGGCTTTTTCCACTACCCTAAAAGCGCCATGGAGCAAATAGTCTTAAGGAGATAAAAAATGGCCGGACAACAAAAAGGACAGATCCTTCAGGATCCCTTTCTCAATCTGTTACGCAAAGAGCACGTGCCCGTCGCGATCTATCTGGTGAACGGGATCAAGCTGCAAGGGTTTGTGGAATCTTTCGACCAGTTTGTCGTATTGCTGCGCAATAATGTCAGTCAGATGATTTATAAACATGCTATTTCCACCGTGGTGCCCGGCCGTGATGTGCGTTTGCCCTTGCCTGAAGGGGAAGCCGAGGGCGTCGCAGAAGTGAAGGAGAGGCCTGATTCTGGGCAATAGCGCAACGGCCGTCGCCGTGCCCCGGGAAAGGGTTTTACTCGTTCATGTGACCTTGCATGGTGAAGCAGACCCGGATGCGGGTGAGGAGTTTCGTCATTTGGCCGCGGACAGCGGGGCAGAAGTGCTGGAATTGCTCTCTGTGCAGCGCGCGCGTCCGGACCCTTCCACTTTTCTGGGGCGGGGTAAGGTGGAGGAACTTGCGGCCCAAGTGGTGGCGCGAGCAGTGGATGTAGTGCTCTTCGATCGGATGCTGAGCCCCGTCCAGGAGCGCAATCTGGAGCGGGCCCTGGGCTGTCGGGTGGTGGACCGGGTGGGTCTCATCCTGGATATTTTCGCCCGGCGGGCGCGCACGCATGAAGGTAAATTGCAGGTGGAGCTGGCGCAGTTGACTCGCTTGCGAACCCGTTTGATCCGCGGTTGGACCCATCTCGAACGGCAGCGCGGTGGTATCGGGTTGCGCGGACCGGGCGAGACCCAACTGGAAACCGATCGCCGACTGATCGGCGCGCGTATTCTTGCTTTACGTGGGCGATTGGCTAAGGTCGCCGCGCATCGGGCCACCCAACGGCGTGCGCGTCAGCGCGCACCTCTCCCCACAGTGGCCCTGGTGGGATACACCAATGCAGGAAAATCCACGCTTTTCAATTTGCTGACTGAGAGCGCCCACTATGCGGCGGACCGGTTGTTCGCGACGCTTGATCCCGCCATTCGACGTGTACAGGTGGCGGAGCGCGATGCCATCCTGCTCGCCGATACCGTCGGTTTTCTCCGCGACTTGCCGACGGAACTGGTTGCCGCTTTCCGGGCCACGCTGGAAGAAGTAAACCAGGCGCAGTTGCTGTTGCACGTGGTGGATGGCAGCGCCCCGGACCGCGACGCGCAGATCGCCGCAGTCGATGCGGTATTGAAAGAAATCGGCGCGGATGAAATTCCCCGCTTACTCGTGCTCAATAAAGTGGATCGGTTGAGTGAACCCCCTGGAAACGTCTTTGAAGGTGCTGGTCATCTGGTGGCGGTACGCGTCAGTGCGCGTTCCGGGGCGGGCCTCCCGGAGTTGCTGCAGGCCATGGCGGATCGGGTAGGACGTTCCACGCTGCGCGCCGAGTTGACGCTGACGCCGGGGGAGGGCGCTTTGCGTGCCCGTTTGCATCGTATGGCCCATGTCGTCGAAGAAAGTTTCGATGAGCGTGGGAGGGCGCACGTGGTTTTCGATATCGACGATCTCGCCTGGCGGCGTTTATGCGCGCGGTTGCGTGACAGCGGTTGTCAGGCCGTGGACGCGCCCTCTACAATACCCGCTGAAAACTGAAGGAA
Source organism: Pseudomonadota bacterium (assembly GCA_021821285.1). Lineage (GTDB taxonomy): Bacteria > Pseudomonadota > Gammaproteobacteria > Acidithiobacillales > Acidithiobacillaceae > Acidithiobacillus. The sequence continues at coordinate 37,548 of JAKACQ010000003.1, read as the reverse complement.
GGAGAGCGGTATGCCGTGGAGTGATCCGGGCGGAAATGGCAACAAGAACGATAACAACCCGTGGGGACGGCGCCCCAATTCGCAAAAACCCGCCTTTGACATCCAGCGAATTACCCAGGAATTAAAAAAGTTGGGCGGAATTTTTGGCCCCGGTGGTGGCCGGGGCGGCGGGCCCAAGATGAATTACCAGTGGCTGCACCGCCTGCCTTTCCTGGTGATTGCGATTTTGATCCTGTTTTGGATTGCATCGGGCGTCTATGTCGTGGGACCGGATGAAGAGGGCATTGTGCTGCGCTTCGGCAAAGAGGTCGGTATCGTCCAGCCAGGTCTGCATTACCGGCTTCCTTTTCCTTTTGAGCGCGTCTATCTGCCCAAGGTGGCGCAAAGTCGTCGCCTGGTGCTGGGATACAGTGGCGCCGCCGATTCCATGAACCCTGGGATGATGCTAACCGCCGATGAAAATGTGGTGGATGTGCGTTTTTCCGTGCAATACCGCATTACCAACCCCAGCCATTATCTGTTTGCCACCACCAACCCGGGGCAATTGATTGCCTACTGCGCGGAGTCGGCCATGCGCGAGGTGGTGGGGCGCAGCAAGATGGATGATCTGCTTACTACGGGGCGAGGGGCCATGGAGCAGCAGGCGCGGCAAATCACCCAGCGTCTGCTCGACCGCTATCAGGCGGGTGTCCATGTCGACACGATGCGGCTATTGGACGTGGGACCACCCAAAGCAGTCCAGCCCGCTTTCACCGACGTGACGGCAGCGCGTGAGGATATGGAGCGGTTGCGTAATGAAGCGCAGGCCTATGCGAGTGCGGTGATTCCCAAATCCAAAGGCGAAGCGGCCGCCATGATCACCAATGCGGAGGCTTATAAGCAGCAGGTGGTGGATCATGCCAAAGGGGACAGTGCGCGTTTCACGGACATCCTCCAGGCCTACGAAAAAAATCCGAAGGTAGTGAGTGAACGCATGTACTTGCAAACCATGCAGAATATTCTGAGCCATACTCGGAAGGTGATTGTCGAGGGCAAGGAACGGCCGGTGATCCATCTTCATCTGCCGACGGCGGGCGGTAGCCCAACAGATTCGCTTTTTGCCGCGCCGGCTGTTTCGATGGCGCCGCCCATGGCATCCACGGTCAGTCCGGTGAGTCCGTCGGTGTCGGGAGCGAAGTCATGAAGAACCGGGCCTGGAGTGTGGTTCTCGTCGTGCTGGCCTTGTTGCTGTTGGCTTCCGCGAGTCTTTATTCGGTACGGATGACGCAGAGCGCGATCATTTTGCAATTCGGCAAAGCCGTTCGTGTGGTGGAAGCGCCCGGACTTTATCTCAAATGGCCATTGGTTCAGGATGTGGTATTCATTGACAAGCGCCTGACCAGTTACAGCACCCAGCCGGAACCTTTTCTGACGGTCGAAAAAAAGCCGGTGCTCATCGACTTTTTCGCCGAGTGGCGAGTGGTGAACCCGTTGGTTTTTTACACCCGCCTGCACAACACGTCGACCGCACAGAGTCGGATTGGCGACATCGTGCGCTCCGCGCTGCGCGGCGAGGTGGGTAAAATGTCCCTGGAATCCGTGATTCAAGGGCGTCGCCAAGAGATCATCAACCCGGTGTTGGCGGAGGCCAACTTGCGGCTGCAGCCTCTGGGTGTGCGACTGGTGGACGTACGTATTTTGCAGGTGGGGTTGCCGCCGGAAGTGTTGCGGGCGGTGTACAAACGGATGGAGGCCGAGCGTACGCGGGAGGCCAACGATTACCGTTCCCGGGGGGCCGCCGATGCGGCTAAAATCCGCGCCAATGCGGAAAAAGAAAAAACCGAGATCATGGCCAACGCCTATCGTCAGGAAGAAGAGATGAAGGGACAAGGGGATGCGGAGGCGGCGTCCATTTATGGCGCGGCCTATGGCAAAAATCCGGCATTCTTCTCCTTCTACCGCAGCCTGGAGGCGTATCGTCACGGTCTGGGAGATAAAGATGTCCTGGTGCTGAATCCGAATTCGCCCTTCTTCAAGTACTTTCTTCACTCGCTGGGGCCGGCGAACCAATGAAACACGCCGAGTCCCACCCTGCCTGGCTGCTCCCCAGCGGTTTTGAAGATGTGTTGCCCGCGCGCGCGGAGGCGCTGGAACATTGCCGGCGCGGTTTGCTGGATCTCTATGCGCAGTGGGGCTATCGCCAGGCGATTCCACCGCTGGTGGAGCATCTGGAGAGTCTGCTCACGGGGAGCGCCGCGGATTTGGATTTACAAACCTGGAAATTGTTGGATCAGGATAGTGGTCGCCTGGTCGGCCTGCGTTCGGACATGACCCCGCAGATGGCACGCATCGACGCCCAGACTTCCGCGACACACGAACTGCGTCGCCTGGCCTATGCCGGCACGGTGCTACGCGCCAGACCGGATTTACTGGGCGGCAGTCGCGCCCCTTTTCAAATGGGTGGGGAGCTTTTCGGTGTGGCGGGGCCGGAAGGGGATCTGGAGGTGCTTTCCCTGATGGTGGAGAGTCTTATCCATTGCGCCGTGTCGGATCTACTGCTGGATATCGGTCATGTGGGTATTTCCCGGGCGCTCGCGGATGCCGCCGGCCTGGACGATGTGCCGCGGGCCGAACTGTTGCGACGGGTGGAGCGCAAGGCCTGGCAGGATGTGCGTGTGTGGTTGCGGGAACATGACTGCGGCAGTGCATTGAGTGCTGATTTTGATGCTCTGGCGCACTTGCAGGGCGATTTCGGGGTGTTGACACAGGCGCGCCAAAGGCTGGGGCATTATCCCGCCGTCGGTACGGCGCTCGACGATCTGCAATTCGTTTGGGAGGCCTTGCGCACACGTTACCCACACCTGACGATTCAATGTGATCTTTCGGAGATTCACGGACACCGCTATCACACCGGTCTGTTATTTTCGCTCTTTGGCCCGCAGCGAGGTGACGCGCTGGCCAGTGGCGGGCGCTACGATGACGTCGGCGCGGTCTTTGGTCGGCGGCGTGCCGCAACCGGCTTCAGCCTGGACCTCAAACCGCTGTTGCGCAAGTTTCCGGAGACGGAGCGCGCGGCGCGCGTCTGGGCGCCAGCGGGCACGGATGCCGTTTTGTGGCAGTCCATGCAAGACCTGCGCCGCGCTGGCTACGCGGTCATCCAGGATATCGCCCGTCGTGAGCCGCCTGACCTGTCGATTCTACGGGAGCAGGGTTTTTACGCCATTTTAACCGCGCAGCAGGACGGCTGGCAGATTCAACGTCTTGAATCGTGAGCGCATCGTTTCCCCATAATCCATTTGCGGAGTCGTCCGTGGCCATGAATGAAAACATCGTAATTGTCGGAACCCAGTGGGGCGATGAAGGTAAAGGCAAAATTGTCGATTGGCTGACGGAGCGTTGTCAGGCGGTGGTGCGTTTCCAGGGTGGGCACAATGCCGGTCACACCTTGGTGATCGGGACGCGGAAGACGGTTCTACACCTGATCCCTTCCGGTATTCTCCGCCCTGGCGTCTCCTGTTTTATCGGCAACGGTGTGGTGCTGGATCCGCTGGCGCTTTTCTCTGAACTGGACAAATTGCAGCCGGTGGTGCCGGATGCGCATGCGCGTCTGTTTATTTCCGACGCATGTCCGCTGATCCTCCCTTACCACAAAAGCCTCGATCTGGCGCGCGAGCAGGCGAGGGGCGCCGCGAAGATCGGCACGACGGGCCGAGGTATCGGTCCCGCTTATGAAGATAAGGTGGCGCGACGCGCCTTGCGGGTCGCGGATCTCTTCCATCGTGAGCGTTTTGCGGCCAAGTTGGGTGAGGCGCTGGATTACCATAACTTTGTGCTGCAGCACTATTTCAGGCAGGAGCCCGAAGATTTCCACGCCACCCTGGAGCAGTATTTGGGATTGGCGGAGCGCCTTGCGCCCATGGTGGTGGATGTATCGGTGCGTTTGGCGCAGCTACAGGCGAAGGGGGCGCGGATTCTTTTTGAAGGCGCGCAGGGCACCCTCCTGGACGTGGATCACGGTACCTATCCCTTTGTCACCTCCTCGAATACGGTGGCTGGCGGCGCCTCGGCGGGCAGTGGCGTGGGACCCGCTGAACTGGGTTACGTGCTGGGCATCACCAAAGCCTACACGACGCGCGTCGGCTCCGGCCCCTTCCCCACGGAGCTTTTCGACGAAACGGGCGTTTATCTTGCCGAACGGGGTGCCGAAGTGGGGGCGACGACCGGGCGGGCGCGGCGTTGCGGCTGGTTTGACGCGGTCGCTTTGCGGGCCGCCTGCCGAGTCAATGGCGTAACGGGTCTTTGCATCACCAAACTGGACGTGCTGGATGGTCTGGCGGAAATTCGCGTGGCGGTTGGCTATCGCGTGAACGGGGTGGAGCAGGATGAATTGCCGGGTGGTGCCGAAGCCGTTGCCGCCTGTGCACCCATTTATGAGAGTTTTCCGGGTTGGAAGGAATCCACGGCAGGGGTGCGTCGCTGGGAGGACCTCCCCGCGGCGGCACGCCGCTATCTGGAGGCCATTGCGGAGCGGGCGGGGCGACCGCTGGCGATCATCTCCACCGGGCCGGATCGCGATGACACCATTTTGCGCACGAAGACTTTTTGATGCGCACGTCCTTCCCCTTGCGTTAAATCTCGCGGCTTCCGGTAAAGAGACCCCACGCTCCGAAGAGGATATGCACGGCGACATGGGCAACCAATCCGATCGCCATGAAACGCAGAGTCTCCAGACCCAGGGGCACCCACAAGGGGACGCCGTTGCCGGGCATGTCCGGTAGGGCAAGTACTTCGCTACGTGCTGCGAGGATGGTCAAAACCCAGGTGATCGCCCAAGGTTTTATCGGGCCGACTATGTGAGCCTTGCGCGCCATGACCTGATTCATCCTCCGGGTATCTGGCTCAGTGGTTCATGATGCGGTCACGCAGCCTGTCCAGCTGTTGCTGCACCATGTTGCTGAGACTCTTGAGTTGCCCGGTGCCTTTGCGAACCGCCTCCCCGTCTCCCTTTTGCAGGGCGACAAGCAGCGCGACACCGAGCTTGTGGACCTGCGGATGTACCTGTTGCACCGCGATGAATTCCGGCCACTGCGCCAGCGTACTTTGCGCCATGCTGTCCATCCATTTCCCGAGGCGGCACTGGCGATGATCGGGGAGTGCGCTGGGGGAGAGGGCGGTATCGTTGGCGCGGAGGGTCTCCAGGATGTGCGCGACCCACTGGACATGGTCAAACTTGGCCACCGTCAGCCGGGTGGCCAGGGGCGCTTCCCCGCCCACGGCGGCTTCGTTGGCTTGCGCCAGTTGCGCGCGCACGGTGTCCAGGCCATGCTGGATTTCATTGAATTGCGTGGCAAAGCGATCCATGGATTGCTGCAAGGCGTTCATGTGATGGCCCATGACGTCGGCGGCGGTGATTTCCTGAGCACTGCCGTTGGCGATGTTCTGGAGGTTCTCCTGGGTTTTCTGGGCAGACCGGTTAGCCATGCCGAGTACGTCGGCGACCGTCTCCAGGGAGTCGCCGCCACGACGGAGATGGGTGATGCTCGCGGTCACGCCGGATTCGACGTGACCAGCCCCTTCGCTGATGGTGATGGCCGAGTGACGAATGTCCGCGGCTGCGGCCGCGGAGCTTTGGGCAAGTTTTTTGACTTCATCGGCGACAACCGCGAAGCCACGGCCATGCTCCCCCGCGCGCGCCGCTTCGATGGCGGCATTCAAGGCCAGCAGATTGGTCTGTTTGGCAATTTCCTGCACTTTGCCGGCGAGATTGGTGATATTGCGGGTTTGCTGCAAAAAGGCCTGCACGGTTTTGCCCATGGCGGTGACCGCCTGCTCGACGAGATCCATTTCACCAATGAGTTCGGAGAGACGTTCATTACCCATCTGTACGTCGCGCAGGGTGTCTTCCGCCAAGGTCTGATTCTCGGCTATGCGTTCCGCGGTGCCCCGGATGGTCGTCACCACGGCATGGGACTGTGCCTGCAAGGAATGACTGTCGGCCTGAGCCACCGCGAAATTTCGGTGGAAGTCCAGACCCAGCAAATGACTTTCGGTGACCAGCTCCAATGCGGCAACTTGATGGTCGAGAACGGTGTTGCTTTGTTGCAAGCGCTTTCTCTGCCAGTTACAGAGGGGCGCGACGGTGGTCTGTAACTCTTGATCCTCCGCGATCAGTAGCGCGACCTCCGTATCGCCATCCAGGCAAGCGGAAAGTAGGGAAACGAGGGAACTGGTGTCGGCGGACATGGGACTTTACCTCTTAATTGGGGCGAATGACCTGGGCGACGGCGCGGGCCAAGTCATCGGGCAGGAATTTGGCGACATAACCATCAGCTCCGACGCTATGGGCATGAGATTCGTTGGCCGTACCGGAGAGCGAGGAATGAATGACCACCGGGATCTCGCGCAAGGTTTCATGCTCTTTGATGCGCCGGGTGAGCGTGAAGCCATCCATTTCGGGCATCTCGAGGTCGGTGAGCACCATGGCGACCTTGTTGCGCAGAGGAATACCCGCGGCTTTGGCGTCATGCGCCAGCTGCTGCAGACGGTCCCAGGCTTCCTTTCCGGTCTTCGTGCCGAGAAAGGGCAGGCCGAGGCCGCGGAGGGTTCTCTCAATCTGGTTGCGGGCAACGCCGGAGTCGTCGGCGTAGAGAATGACGGCGCCCTGAGGAATGCTGATCGAGTGCTGCTGAACCAGTTCGTCGCCCGCCTTGAAGCGGGAGGGCAAAACCTGGCGGAGGATATGTTCCACATCCAGAACGAGCGCGAGTCGCGCCGTTTCCTCATTTTCGTCGAGCCGTGCCAGGCTGGTGACCAGCCCACCCACCGCGGCGCCTTCGGCGGAGAGCACGCGGCCCCATTCAAGGCGGACGATTTCATCGACATCCTCCACCGCGAAACCCTGCACGGACCGCTCATACTCGGTAACCAGCAGAATGTTGAGTCCATCGGCGCGACAGCCAACGACGGTGGGAAGATCGATGACGGGGATGATCTGGCCACGAATATTGGCTACGCCCATGACATGCTCGGGAGCGCCGGGCATGGGGGTAATCTTGGGCATCACCAGCGCCTCGCGGACCTTGAATACGTTGATGCCGAAAAGTTCCCGGCTGTTGAGTAGCTGATCTTCGCCGAGGCGGAATACCAGCAGTTCAAATTTATTCGTGCCTGCAAGCTGGGCGCGCTCATCGACTTCGCGTAATATCTGGCTCATGAAAATCTCCTGTCAGGATGAGCGGCCATCTCGTCCGAAAGTGTCTCTAAAGGGTCAATCATTTTGTGAACGGTGGTTTCCAAATAGGGATCGATCCTGGCGGTCTTCCCCGATGCCATGCCTGGCGGTGGAACCCCTCGGTCTCCGTGAACCGGCGGGCATTTCAAGGCCGGATGCCCATGCCAACGGTCAGTTCGTCGAACCAGTTTAAAAAGCGCTGCACATTCTCCCCGCTATAAATGGCGCCATGCTGTGGACAGAGGTGCTCGATTTCCAATTGGCTCACGCGATTGATCCAGTCTTTTTTCGCCGCATTGGAAGGCATCCAGCGCTGGTGAAAATACTTCGCCTTGGCGATATGTTCGTCGAAAGCGCGTCCGGTTTTATCTCTGCGGCCTACCCACGCATCATGCCCCGGTGGCAATAGCGCGGCACCGACATCGCCGGAAAACAGCACCTTGGCCTCGGGATCGTAGACGTGGAAGTTCGCTGAAGAATGCAGGTAATGGGCCGGGATGAACTCCAAGCGACGTCCGCCGATGAGCACGTCTCCCCCCTCGTCCGGAATGTTCTGCAGAGGCGCTTCAAGTGCGCCATAGTGGCGAATGAAACCCTCCCAAAGTTTGGGGATATGCCACTGGATCTGCGCATTGCATGCATGCCAGAGCGGCAGGCTGGAGGCAATGTCCGGATCCTGGTGGGAAACAAAAGCCGCCTTCAGGCTGCTGGGCGGTATCACCTCGACGAGGGCGGCGAACACCTGCGGAAAGATTTCGAATCCGCCGGGATCGAGAAGAAGGCTTTGCCCGTTGGATTCCATCACGTAGACATTGGCATCGATGACGCGATGTTCTTCCTGATCATAGAGAATCCACCAGCGATGGCTGCCGGCTTCAAATATCGGTGCTGCTTTCATACGCTAAACTCTCCAGTTGATGGCGATAAGTGCGGATGGCGTTGGATACGGTGCGTACCGCCTCACCCATGTCGCGTGAAACGCGCATCAGCGGGGCGCCCGTGTCTTCGGCCAATGCCGCTTCGATACGGCCATTGGTCACCACATACTCCTGTTCCTCAATGCCTTCTTGCAGGGCATCCACCGTGGCGATGAGACGAAGCAATATTTTCCGTGCCTCGACCTCTTCCCGGGCAATGATGTCCCGCCATCGCGTCCGGATGTTCTCGAGACTGGCGCAAGCCTGCCCATATTGCGCCATGGCCTGGGCGATGGCGCTAAACGAGTCCACGAAGCGCTGGTGCTGGAGAATACGCATATGCGCCTGGATCAGGGGGGCGATGGTCTCCTGCAGATGGGACGCGGATTCCTTGAGGTTGGCGGCGCGTTCGCGGAAGGCCTGGGCGACCACACCATATCCGGCCAACGTGTTGCCGTGGCGCTTGACCAGCACCATGGCATTCAGGGCCCGGCGATCGATCTCGCGCAGGGATTTTTCGATGCTCTGGCGGGCGACGAAAGAGGCGTCGACGACTTGCATGATGCGCTGAATCTCCATCAGGCGGCACCTCGCTGGGTCGGGAGGGTCCTGGCCGCGGTGGCTTGTTCCAGGACGCGGCCGATCAGCGCCCCCGGGTCCAGGATGAGGACAACCTGGCCCTTGCCGGAAATGGTCGCGCCTTGATACCAGTTTCTCTCGGCCAGGAAATCGATGGGCTTGACCACCGAATCCTCATTCCCGAGCACCTCTGAAACCATGAACAAACCACGTTCGGTGAGGACACCCTCCATGGGCTCGGAGCCCAGACGTAAAGGGCGTTCGTGGAGCAGGGCGCCCAAGTCCACCATCGGTGTGACCAGGGTGTCATCCACCCGGTACACGCTGCGGCCACCCATGCGATGGATTCGATGCTCCTGGATGTCCAGAAGACTGTCGATACTCGAGATGGGCAACGCGTAGATTTCCCGGCGCAACCGCAGATAAAGCACGGGTAGCACCGCCATGGTCAATGGAAATTCCATGGCGATGCTGGTACTGAGACCCAGCCGGGTTTGAATGTCGAGGCGACCACGCAATTTACGCACGGTTTCTCTGACGACATCCATGCCGACGCCGCGGCCGGAGAGATCGGTGGCTTGATCCTTGGTGGAGAAGCCGGGGCGAAAGATCAGTTCCAGGGCCTCCTGTTCCGAGAGGCGGGCGGCCTGTTCCTGGGTGATGACGCCCTTGTCCACGGCTTTTTGGGTCACAAACTGGCGATCGATGCCGCAGCCGTCGTCGGACACTTCAATGCGTACCTTGTCGCCAAGGTGGATGGCGGCCACGCGGATAGTGGCTTCGCGGGATTTGCCACCGGCCTGGCGCACTTCCGGTAGCTCGATACCATGGTCGAGACTGTTGCGGATCAAATGCGTCATGGGACCAGAGAGGGCATCGACGACGGTTTTGTCGATTTCGACTTCCTCGCCGACGATGTCGAGTTTGACTTCCTTGCCGAGTTGCCGGGAGGCATCGCGCACCACGCGGGGCAACTGCTGGAAGAGGCGTTTGCAGGGCTGCATCCTCAGGCGCATGACCGTGCTCTGGAGATCGTTGACGGTAAGGTCCACTTCACGGGCGATGCGCGCCATATCCTCGTTTTCTTCACCCAGGCTGCTGACTGCCGACGCCAGGCGATTGCGCAGGAGGACCAGTTCACCGACCTGATTCATCACCGCGTCGAGACGCAGCGCGTCGACGCGGAGGGTGGTGTCGGCGGCCTCCGGGATGTTCTGCGCGCGCGCGCTGGCGGTGGAGTTCGCCACCGGCACCGGCGTTGCGGGCAACACCGCTTGTGCATTGAGGTTCTGGATGGGAAGACGAACAGGGGATGCGGGCGCGTCGGCGGTTCTGGCGGGTTGCGCCTGCGTGGCGGGCTCCGGAGCGGCGTGTCCCGGCGCCTGACCGCCATAGAGTTGATCCAGCACCCGCTCGAATTCTTCCGGGCTGATTTCGTCTCCCGCGAGGCAGGATGACTCCGGGGCATCGGTGAGGCCGGGAGCCTGGTTACCGTAGAGGGTGTCGAGGACGGCTTCAAATTCGACTTCACTGATTTCGTCGTTGCCGTCCGGCGCCGAACGGCTGCCGGTATCGTTACGCTCAACGTAGACGCCGTGGTGACCGTCGACGGTGGTCCGCCGACTGGCCAAGAGAGTGGCTTCCGCGGGTGGACAGCGGGTGGCGCCCATGCCGAACGCGCCTGTTTCTGCGCTGGTATCTTGCGGACGGGGTGCTTGCCCGGCGGCAAGTTGCTGAATGAGCAGACCGAGGTCCATGGGACCGGGTGCCGGATTATCGCCATGACCCAGTTGCTGCAACATGTCATCGATGACGTCCAGACCCTTGAGAATGGCGTCTATCATGTTGGCGGAGAGGGTCAACGTGTGCGAACGTAGCTTGTCCAGGAGGTCTTCCAGATGGTGTGTCCAACTGACGAGGTGCTCCGCCTCCAGAAATCCCGCTCCACCTTTCAGGGTGTGAAAGGCCCGGAATACCGACGCCAGGATTTCATCGTTGCCTGGGTCGGCCTCCAGGCGGAGGGTATTCTCCTGGGCTTTTTCGAGGAGTTCGCGGGCCTCGGGAAGGTAGTCCTGCAAAATATCCATGTCCATGTTCAAATCCCCAATTCGGCGAGCAGGGCGTCTACTTCGTCTTGATCGACGCTGGGATTGGCGTCTTCGCGCGCGTCCGTCCGGGCGGCGACGTTCGGGTTGGATTCCAGGCCGATTTCGGCCAGTGTCAGACGAATGCGTTCTTCGACCGCTTGCAGGAGGGCGATGGCTTTTTTTAGCCGTTGACCGGCAAGATCCTGCCCCTGCTGACTGGCCAGAATGGTGAGCAGGGCGCTGTCAATGCGTTCGAGCGATGCGTCGATGAAGGTGCGGTCGGCGCTGCGGATGTCATTGACGGCATCCTGGGCACGCTCGACGGCGGAGAGCGTGGCCATGGTCTGCTCTTCGGTGAGGCGCAACGCTTCCTCCAATGGGTTTTGCGCATCGGAGAGATGCTCTTCCGCGGTATTGGCAATGCGTTTCAGACCCTCGCGGAGGAGTAGCTCGGCCTCGCTCAGCAGGCGCCCGGGATGGGGTGCGTGATCGTTCACGATAGGCCTCTCTGGGCGGTTTGCAGGCGCTTGAAAACGGCGTCGAGCTTTTCTCGAAGGGTGTCGGCGGTGAAAGGTTTGACGATATAGCCGTTTACTCCGGCCTGAGCCGCTTCCAGAATATTTTCCCGTTTGGCTTCCGCCGTGACCATGAGCACCGGGATATGTTTGAGCTGCGCGTCCGCACGAATGGTGCGGAGCAGATCGATGCCCTGCATGTTGGGCATGTTCCAATCGGAGACGACAAAATCGAAAGGGCGACTGCGCAGTTTTTGCAGTGCCTGCACACCATCCTCGGCTTCATCGAAGTTGATGAAACCCAGTTCTCTCAGGAGGTTGCGTACAATCCGGCGCATGGTGGAGAAGTCGTCCACCACGAGGATGTGGATGCCTTTGTCGACCTGATCTATTCCCATATGCTGCTGTTCTCCTCCTGAGTGGCAGTCCGCCCTGTCCGACTGCCAGGGGCCGATCATCCGCGATACGGACATCGCCCCCTGTCGGTGATGCATTTAAGCAAACTCTATACCAGCGAGACCGGGGTGCCGGTCCAGCGCGGTCCTATTGAGGAGTACGGCACGAAAGCGGAAAAACTGAAGGGTGCCGTGACCCGGACAATCAGCGGGAGGGTGTCCAGAATTGCGGGTAGCCCCGATGCTTGGTGAGGTCGGCGATACGCCGAGTGACGGTGCTGGCCGCGGACCGGTTGGGCACGGGGCCTACCAGGACGCGGTACAGCGGGTTCTGGGGCAACGTGCCGATGCAGGCGCTGAACCCTTTGTCTTGGACCTGTTTCGCCAAAGCGGCCGCCATGCCGGTGCGCCCGAAGGCCCCCAATTGCACGTACCAGCCGGCGACGCTGCAGGAATTGCCAAGGGTGGGGGTAGTGGGAGCCGCTGGCATTTTGGGGACGGATGGGGGAAGGAGGGACTTCTGGGCCGGAACCCGGGTGGATTGGGGGGCTGTGACAACCATCGCGGGCGCGGCCATCGGCTGGTTGCGGGGAGGGAGGGCCGCCACCTCTGCCGTAGAGATCGTGGAGACCGTTGGCATGCTTGCGGGTGCGGAAGAGTGTGCCACGGCGGGTTGCGGCAAGCTTAAAAAAGCGTTGGCTCCGCTGGAGTGAAGGGCCCTGAGGGTGCCCGTTTTGTGCCGTTCGGAATGCTCCCAATACATTTCTGCCGCGACCACGATCAACAGTATGAAGGCGATGGCCATGACGCGATTGAGGCGTTTCTGCTGTTTTTGCCAGCGGTCGATTTCGTTGGGTGTCATTCTCGAATCACTCCTCATACCTGACCGCGCTGATTCACGGCGCCCGCCATGATCGGGTCGGTTCCGGCGCTGCTCGGATGCTGCGGGGCGACCACCACGATGCTTACCCGCCGATTCATCACCAGTCCCTTCGCCGTATCATTGGGCGCCACCGGATGATACTTGCCATAGCCCGCCGCGACCAAATGCCGGGGATTCACGCCGTGCTGGACGAAGATTTCCACCACGGAAACAGCCCGCGCGGCGGACAACGCCCAATTGGAAGGAAACTGCGCGGTACGAATGGGCAAGTCGTTGGTAAATCCGGCCACCTGGATTTGATAGGGCACTTGGCTTAACACTTGTGCGATGGCCCCCAACGTGATGGTGGCATTCGGGCTCAGCTGCGCCTGTGCCGAGTGAAACAGGATTTTGGCATTGAGGTCGATGACGACACCCAGATGGCTTCGGTGGATGGCGACACTGCCCTGTTCGATCAGCGGTCTCAGCAGCGTTTCCATCTGCGCTTCAATGCGCCGCATGGCGATATCGGGGTGCGATGGTGTTTGCGGGTCGTTCTTCGCCCGGGGAGAGACCCGGCCCTTTTGCACGTGAGGCACAGGGGTGGCGTCGGCGATTTTAGGCAGGGGTGGCAGTTTTACCGGTGTCTGGCTGAGGGGAGGGGGGGTGTTGGAACGGATGGGTACCGGTGACCAGGGTTGACCACTGAAGGCGGATACCAAGGTTTTCGACAGGACTTTGTACTTGCCTTCATTGACCGAGGAAATAGCGTACATCACCACGAAAAAAGCGAAGAGCAGGGTGATGAAGTCGGCATAGGAGACCAGCCAGCGTTCGTGATTGTCCCACTCTTCTGCTTTTTTGCGGCGTGCCATGGTGATCTCCCGTTGCCCATCTGGCCCGGGAAATAGTCGATTTTTCCGATCCTGCAGCGGTCCTGCCCGGCAAGGCGAAAACCGTGCCGTGAACAGCCACCAACGGCGGCATGAATCATGCTTTTGGAGATGTCATCCGCGGAAACGGATCGTCACGATCACCTCGGATCCGGCGGTCTTCCATCGAGATCGTCAAAAACTTGACGACACACATGCGCAATGCGAGGACGAGATGCGGTCAAATCAGAGTTTCCTGGATCAGTTGTTTGATGAAAAAAATCGGCAAACCGGGAAAGGGCAGATAGAGCGGGCCCTCACCGACCTGATCGGAGGGAAAGCGCTGACGGTGATGGTAGGGCGTAGTGGTGGCGTTTTGGCCGAGGCCGCACTTCTGCATGCCGAAACAGGCGCCGCCCTGATCCTCGATGAACTGATGCCGGAAGCAGAAAATGCCCGGCTGCTGTGCGGAGAGGATTTACTCCTGTGGAGCACGTCGATGTTGCCCCTGGGATTCCAAAGCACAGTGATCGAGAGACTGCAGTGGCAGTGTTACGGAGCCGTGCGCATTCAATGGCCAGGTGCGCTTTATCATCTGCAGCGGCGCGCCGCTCTGCGCGCCGTGCCCGCGGAGGCCGATGGGATGACATTGTCCATTCACCGCCACGGTGCGCGCAATTGCGCTGGATTCTGTGTGGATATGGGCGCCGGCGGCATGCGCGCGCGTATCCAGGCACCGGGCGATTATCCGATGACCGCCGGCGAGATGCTGGCCGGTGTGCGATTCACCTTTCAGGGCAGGGCGTACCGGGTGGAGGCGCAGGTTCGTTATGTGGAGCCGGTGCGTTACCCCCGGGGCATCGCCACGCAAGACATGGGCCTCAGCTTTGTGCGAGCCCCGGGTATCTTGCAGGAACAGATCACCCAGTATGCCTTGCGCTGCGATCGTGAGCGTTTACGCAGCGCCCATCGCTAGAGCGCTGGCTACGGCACTCTGTCGGCTGAGTCCGAGGTGGATGAGGGGTGCGTTCAAGGTTGCCGGGGGTGTTTTGGCGGTGGAAACATGCGCGGGGTTGGGTTCGGCATGTTCGACGATCCATTGACCGAATCGGCGCGGGCCGGGCAGGAAGTACAGCGGAGCCAGGGCGTTGGCCTGTAAAGCCTCGTTGGCCTTTTGCGGCAGGATGACCATGACCATGCTGGTTCCATCCGTTTCCTGCGCCGCAAAGTGTGGGCGTTGCGGGTAGCGCAGGCCAAAATGGTCCGGTGCAACCAGCAGAAAGGCGATCAGCGGTTCCTCCAGGGATTGCAGCCAGAGGAAGGGGCCTTGTTCTTGAACGTGAAGCAGCGCGAATCGTTGCAAATCCGCGAAGCCCGGCAGGGGAGCGACGCAATGCCATATCTGCGCGTCAGAAACGGGCAGGAGTCCAAAGCGGGTGGAGTAGTCGGTCATTTTTGCGCTTCCTGAATGTTGTCCGTGTCCTGGATAGATGGGCGATGAGACAGCAACCACTGGTCGAATTGGGCGGGAGCCACGGCTTGGGCGGACTGGTTGGCCTGCCGAACGGATTCCAGTAATTCCTCCCGGAGGATGGTCACGTCGCGGGCACTTTCTATCCCCAGCCGTACCTGACCGTCTTCGATACGGGTGACGACGATACGAATATCGTCGCCGATGCAGATGGCCTGGCCGCGACGCCGGGTGAGTACGAGCATCTCAGGCGCTGCCGATCAGGTGTCGCTGGGCAGTGTGCTGGGTGGTCCCGCCATCGGTGTAGAGGGGATCATTGGCCCCGAAGAGGATTTGCCAGGCGCCTTGGTTGAAGCGCTCCAGAGCACCGATGATTTGCCCATTCCGTTGATTGTGCAGAATGATCCGCCCCAGCAGTGCTCGGCGTTGCGCTTGCAGATCCGTGTGGGTGGCGGTGGGGGGCTGGGGGTGGCGACGGGTCTCGAGGGCGCTGATGCTTTGGTAGAGCCGCTCTTTTTCCGCGGCAATGGATTCCAGCGCCGTCATGTCCCCGGATTGTAGGCAATGTTCCTCCTGATGCAGCAGTTGGAGCAAGGTCTCCAGCGCGCCGATTTGTTGCTGCAACGCGGTGCCTGTTGGGCTCTCCATGGATCATGCCTTTTTGTTGACGGCCAAGGGCAAGAACTGCTGCACGTCCTGGATGAGGCCTTGTCCAATGCGTGGCGGAGAGATTTGATACGTGCCATTGGCGAGGGCTGACTTGATGCTCTGCACGCGTCCGCTGTCCGCGGGCACGGAGGTCTGGGCGGCGAGCAGGCTGCGAGCCGCGGGAGACAGCGTGACATGGTCCTGTGCCACGGCCGGGCCTTTGGCGGGCTGCGTGGTGCCGATCCCGGAGACGGGTTGATTCGCCGTGACTGTCGAATCGGCGCTCGTCCGTACCTTCGTGCCGGGTACACCGGAATAGGGGTTAATCGGATTCATGATGACAGATCTCCTTATTACGCTTAAATCCTATTACGGCACATTGAAGCAGGAACTGAAGGCTAACACAAAATCTTTCGGGCACAGACCATTGTTCAGAAGGGCACCACCACGGCGCCCCTGGCCGTGACGGTACCCCGGATCACCCTGCCGGACTGCAGGTTGCGTACCAGAATGGCTTGTCCGGGCCGGCCATTTTCGAGGGCGTTGGCAATGGTGGCGATGCGAATACCATCCCCCTCCGCGTACACAGTGACTTGTTCACCGGCATGCACCACCTCCGGCGCATCGAGCATGGAGGTGGTAATGGGTTGCCCCGCCAGTGTGCCAAAACGCAGAACCCGGCCGATCGCTTGCTGCGGACTGCCTAGTGCGCCGCCGCTGAGGCCATTCGTATCGCGCTGAACGACGCTCAAATCCGCGGCATCGAGCACCCTGCCGGCACTCAGCGATCGCGCAGCGACTACGACGCTCTGGTTGATCGTGAGTCGTACCGGCAAGTAAAGCTTCCAGGGCGATGGACCCGGGCAATGTACCATTACGGTTTGGTTGCCGTAGGGGTTGCCATAGCCAAAAAAGCCGAGTTGCAGGTGGTCGCATCCGGGGAAACGTAAACCGGGTGCCGGACCGTCCACGTGAATCCGGGCGTGGCTGACGTTGGCGGGGAGATGTGCGCGGACAAAGTGCATGACGGCCGCATGAATGACCGCGGCGCTTTCCGTCGCGGCACTCACCGGCAGCGAGCAGGTCAGTAGAAACAGGCCGATGCAGGATAGCATCGCGTGGTATCTCCAGTATTTTACCAGCCTGATCTCTTTCATCGTCGTGCTCACGTGCTGCCCGGTGGTTACCTGCGCCGTGGGCTATAAAGCAAATAACGCGCCATATACGGGGGGATGGGGGTGGGGCACGTTTCGCCAGCCGCGCGGCAACCCGTTGCCGCGCCCCGAAAAATCGAGAGGTACGGATTTCGGCAAAATCATGCCGTTGGGCCACGGGTGCGGAGACCCCGCGGTATGTTCGTGCCGGTTGCGCCGCGCCTGGGTGACCCCGGAGAGGCCGTATGGGCTCCTTACGCGCGGGTCGGCTCTGGCATCGTCATTCAGGCACGTGTTTTGCTTTACCGGGCACGATGGTGGTCTTCATGGAGAGTTTCAACTATGGGTGGTCTGCTGGATCAGGCATTCAATCCCCTCGCGGATGCTTTACGGGTCACCGGTTATCGGCAGCAATTGCTGTCGGCCAACATTGCCAACGCCGATACACCGAACTACAAGGCGGTGGATATTCCGTTCAGCAAAACCCTGAAAGCGATCCAGGCGGGCGATCAGGGGGGGTTGCCCATGCGCACGAATGATGCGCGGCAACTGGCGGGATCGCCCGCCAGCCTCGGCCTGGCGGCCTTTGTGCGTTATCAGCGCGGCAACCAGGTGGGTCTGGACGGCAACTCTGTGGATATGAACCGCGAACAAGCCGGTTTTTTGCAGAATAGCGTCATGTATCAGGCCGATCTGACTTTTTTGAGCGGTGAGATCAAAACCCTGAACTCTGTCATCTCCGGCAACGTGATTTAAGGAGCATTTCGATATGTCCATGTTTTCAGTGCTCGATGTCGCCAGTTCGGCGCTTACCGCGCAGAGCTACCGCTTGAACGTGGTGGCGAGCAATCTGGCGAATGCCAATTCTGCGACGAGTTCGAGCGGGCAGCCCTATCGCGCCCGGGAAGTGGTATTCGCGGCGCGACCTTTCTCCGGTAACGCTGCGCCCGCCGGTGTCAGCGGGGTGCAGGTGGTGGGGGTGGTGACCAAGCCTGGGCCTTTCAAGAAGGTATATCAACCCGGCAATCCCCTTGCGGATAAGGCGGGCTACGTGAAAATGCCGAATGTGAATCCGGTGGATGAGATGGTGAACATGATTTCGGCATCCCGTGCCTATCAGGCCAACGTCAATGTCATGAACACCACGAAAATGCTGCTGCAGAAAACACTCACCCTATAGGAGCCTGATCATGAGCGTCAATTCTCTGACATCCAGTGTCAATCCTTTTTACACTTCTCTGCTGAGCAGTACGGCGACCACCTCGGGTAGTGCGAGCAGTGGCGCCAGTGGGCTCGCCAGCGAGAATACGTTCTACAACCTGCTGGTTACCCAGTTGACGAATCAGGACCCGCTCAACCCCATGAGCAACTCACAACTGTCGTCGCAACTGGCGCAATTCAGCGTTGCCAATGGGGTGCAGGCCATCCAGGGGTCGCTCGGCTCGTTGATGGGGCAGATCAATCAGAATCAGGGATTGCAGGCGGCATCCCTCATCGGCCAGTCGGTTACGACCTCCGGTAATCAGTTGACGCTGAGTGGCGGCACTTCAACAGGCGCCTATGATCTCAGCAGCGGAGCCAGCGCTGTCGATGTCCTCGTGCAGGACGGTGCCGGGCAAACGCTGGCGGTGCTGCCCCAGGGACCGCAGGTGGCGGGGATGCAGTATTTTAACTGGAATGGTACCGATGCCAGCGGCAATGCCTTGCCGGCCGGGACCTATCGATTTTCGGTGCAGGCGAGCGGACCTAACGGCCAGAGCGTGGGCAGCACGCCCTACAGGACGGGGGTTGTCAGCGGCGTCACTTTAGGCACCGCCGGTGCGGGGCCGACTCTGCAACTGCAAGGTCAGCAAGGTCCGGTACCATTCAGCGCGGTACAGAACATTCTTTAAGGAGTCGGTGATATGGGAGCTTTCAATACGGCGTTGAGTGGTCTGCAAGCGGCTAATTCCAACCTGCAGGTGCTGGGTAATAATATTTCCAACGCCAGCACGGTGGGTTTCAAAAGTTCCAATGCGCAATTCTCCGATGCCTACGCCGCCGCCCTGGCGACCACGGCGCCTACCCAGGGGCAGGTGGGTATCGGGACCCAGGTACAGACGGTGGCCCAGCAGTTTACCCAGGGGAGCATTCAGACGACCAGTAATCCTCTGGATGTCGCTATCAGCGGCAACGGTTTTTTCCAGTTCAATTACAACGGCTCTACCGTGTATGGCCGTAATGGTCAGCTTCAGTTGAGTTCGGGCGGGGTGATCGTGGATGGTAATGGTGGCGAACTGATCGGTATTCAGGCGCGGAATGGCGCTCTCACCGGCGCGAGCGGACCGCTGACGGTCAGCCAGAACGCCTTGCCGCCACAGGCCACCTCGGGTCTCAGCCTCGGACTCAATCTGGACTCCAGCAACACGCCGATCAGTGGAGCGCTCAATATCAATGACCCCAGCACTTACAACTATTCCACGTCAACCACGGTCTACGACAGCCTGGGGACACCGCAATTGCTGACAACGTACTACCAGCTTTCGGGGAGCACATCCAGTGGCGAATCATGGAATGTGGCCTATTCGGCTACAGGCACCACGGGCGCCAGCGGTACGACTTCGGGTTTCATCTTCTCGGGGGCCAGCGCATTGCAGTTCAGTTCCACCGGACAACCACTGGGTAACGTCAGCGGGACCACGGCGGCTTTCCCATGGGCCGATGGTGCCAGTAACAATACCATCGCGATCAATTTCAGTGGCAGTACGAACTATAACTCCGCCAACGCGGTCATTACCGCCAACAGTAACGGCTATGGCGTCGGCCAGCTTTCGGGCCTGTCCATCGATCCGGGCGGCAATATCTTCGCGCGTTACAGTAATGGACAATCCCAAATTCTGGGGCAGATAACACTCACGCGCTTTGCAAACAATAATGGTTTGCAGAATTTGGGGAATAATTACTTCGCGGAAACCTACGCTTCGGGTCAACCGCTGTCCGGTTCCCCTGGAAGCACCAATCTGGGCGTCTTGCAGTCTGGCGCGGTGGAACAGTCCAACGTGAATTTATCGCAGTCGCTGGTCAACCTGATCGTGGCGCAGCAGGCCTATCAGGCAAATGCCCAGACGATCAAGACCCAGAATGCCGTGGTCCAGACGTTGCTGAGTCTGTAAGGACAAGGGCGCGATATGGATTCCCTCTACATTGCCATGACCGGAGCCAAAGCCATTTTGCAGCGGCAAACGGTGACGGCCAACAATCTCGCCAATGCGAATACCACCGGCTTTCGCGCCGATCAGGCACAATTCGGGGCGTTACCGGTCTATGGTCAGGGCCTCCCCACCCGGGCTTACACCGCGACCGAAACCTCCAGCGTGGATTTTCAATCCGGTCCGGTGGTGCATACGGGGCGGCCGCTGGATGTGGCGGTCAATGGTCAGGGCTGGCTTGCGGTGCAGGGTCCGGGTGGCCAGGAGGCTTACACGCGCGACGGCAATCTGCAGGTCAGCGGGCAAGGCTTTTTGATGACGGCGACGGGTCACCCGGTGCTGGGCGTCAACGGCGCGCCCATTTCTTTGCCCCCCATGCAATCTCTGGTGATCGGGGCCGATGGGGTGGTCTCCGGCGTCCCCGTGGGGAGTCCACCGAACGCGGTGATGGCCATCAACCAGATCAAGCTGGTGAATCCACCGGAGCAGACTTTGCGGAAAGGCGCGGATGGCCTCTTTCAGACCCGCGGCGGTAAACCGGTGCCGGAGAATGCCAGCGTCGTGCTGGAGCCGGGCGCGCTGGAAGGCAGCAATGTCAATCCGGTGAACAGCATGATCCAGATGCTGCAAGACAGCCGCCAGTTTGAGATACAGACCAAGTTGATGCAGACCGTTTCGCAAGACCAGCGGAGCGCCACGCAATTGCTGGTGGTGCCATGATAGACAGGAGAAAAGTCCAATGATGCGATCCTTGTACGTGGCCGCCACCGGTCTGGAGGGCGAGCAAACCAAGATGGATGTCATCGCCAATAATCTGGCGAACGTGAATACCACCGGTTTCAAACAGTCCCGGGCGGTCTTCCAGGACTTGCTGTATCAAAATCTGCGGCAGCCTGGTGCGCAGTCTTCCCAGACCACGCAATATCCCTCCGGTCTGCAGTTGGGCACGGGGGTGCGCGTGGTCTCCACAGAACGGCTGATGACCCAGGGTAATCTTACCCAGACGGGTAACGCGCTGGACGTGGGTATCAACGGGCAGGGTTTCTTCCAGATCATGCAACCCAACGGCACGATCGCTTATTCCCGGGATGGCACCTTCCAGATGAATAATCAGGGGCAGTTGGTCACCTCCAATGGTTATCTCGTGCAGCCGCCGGTCACCATCCCGCCCAACGCCCAATCGGTGACCATCGGCAGCGATGGCACGGTGTCGGTGGTGTTGCCCGGACAGGCGCAGCCGCAGCAGGTGGGTACCATCCAGCTCGCCAATTTTATCAATCCCACGGGCCTGCAGAGCATCGGCGATAACCTGTACTTGCAGACCGGCTCTTCCGGCGCGCCCCAGACCGGTCAGCCGACCCTGAATGGTCTGGGTTCCGTGCAGCAGGGGTATCTGGAATCCTCCAATGTCAATGTGGTATCGGAACTGGTGAACATGATTTCCACCCAGCGCGCCTATGAGATCAACAGCAAGGCGGTGTCCACTTCGGATTCCATGCTGCAGTATCTCACCCAGAATCTTTGAGGCGACGTGATGCGAGCATGCTGCGGTGAACACATGATTCTGAACGGTTTCCTCGCAAAGGCGCGGCGTGGTGCAGTCCGTGCCGTCATGGCCGCCGGCTTGCTGCTCGGTCTCGGCGCCTGTGCCATGATGGAGAACCACCATAGCCTCAAGCCGTTGACGCCGCTGTCCATGCCGGCCGAGCCGGAGTCTCTGGCCGCGCACCCCGCCAATGGGGCTATCTGGCAGACGGGGACCAATGTTTCCCTGTTCAATGACAACCGGGCCAATCGCATCGGTGATCTCATCACGGTGCTGATTCAGGAGAACTCCAGCGCCTCCAATAATACCAACACCGCCATCAACACCTCTGACTCGTTGAATGCGGCGCTGACGAATTTCTTTGGCATCACCCCCACCTTTGGCAGTGTGGCGGGTAATGCCTTCAGTCCCAGCATGGGGGCGACCAGCGGCCAGAAATATGGTGGTACCGGAGCCACGACGCAAAGTAATACCTTTACGGCGATGCTGGAGGTGACCGTGGTGCGGGTGCAGGGGAATGGCAATCTGGTGATTGAAGGGTCCAAAGAAGTGTTACTGAACGGCGGTCACGAATACATTCGGGTGGCCGGGGTCGTGCGGCCCGCGGATGTGACGCCGCAAAATACCATTCTCTCGACCCAGATTGCGGATGCGCGCGTGGAATATAGTGGTGACGGCAGTATTTATTCGGCGGCGCGGATGCCCTGGCTGGCGCGCTTTTTCCTATCGCTGTGGCCGTTCTAGTGGATACAGGTCCGATCATGAGAACATGGCGTTGGAAACGGTTTCCGCTGATACTGCTCACCGTGACGCTGGCGGCCGGATATCTGGCCGCAGCGCACGCGGAAACGGTGCGTAATCTGGTGACGGTCGGCGGCGTGCGCAGCAACCAGTTGGTGGGTTACGGGCTGGTGGTGGGGCTGAACGGAACGGGCGATCAGGCGACCCAGGTGCCTTATACCACACAGTCCCTGCTCAACATGTTCCAGCGCCTCGGCATCAATCTGCCGGCTGCCGTGGCCACCAATCTGCAACCCAAGGATGTGGCCGCCGTGATCGTGACCGCCCACCTGCCGCCCTTTGCGCAGCCTGGGCAGACCATCAACGTCACGGTGTCGGCGGTCGGTAACGCCAGCAGCCTGGCGGGGGGAACCCTGCTGATGACGCCGTTGAAGGGTGCGGATGGGCAGACGTATGCCGTCGCCCAGGGCAATCTGATCGTCAGCGGTTTCGGGGCCAGCAGCAACGGCGCTTCGGCACAGGTCAACGTGACGACGGCTGGTACCATCCCCAACGGGGCGAACGTGGAGCGCACGGTCACCAATGGATTCGACCGTGCCGGGCCCATGACCCTGGAACTGCATACCCCGAGCTTTACCACCGCAGCGCGGATTGCGGACGTCATCAATCGGCAACTGGGCTACGGGATCGCCGAGGCGATGAACGCCGGGGAAGTGGTGGTGCAGGCGCCGGCATCCCCGGGGGCGCGGGTGACCTTCCTTTCCGAGATCGAGAATCTGGATGTCATCCCGGAAACCCCGCTTGCCAAGGTGGTCATTGATGCGCGCAGCGGAACCGTGGTGCTGGGCCAGAATGTGACCCTGGGCGCTTGTGCCGTCGCCCATGGCAGCCTTTCGGTCACCATCTCCCAGAAGTATCTGGTCAGTCAACCGAATCCGCTGGGGGCTGGACAGACCGTCGTCATTCCGCAAGCCAGTGTGAACATTAAACAGTCCAACGCCAAGCTCCTGATGTTCAAACCAGGCGTCAGTCTGGAGGCCGTCGTGCGGGCTTTGAACGCGGTGGGTGCGACGCCCACCGACCTGATCGCCATACTGCAGGCCATGAAGGCCGCAGGCGCGTTGCATGCGCAACTGGAGGTGGTATGAGCGGCCCCGTGAGTTTCAGCGCCAGTACCCGGGCGGTGGATGCCAATCCTAAGGCGGCGGCTGCGGCCGCCAGCGATGCCCTGAATTTCTCGGGTCTGGCGCGACTGCGCAGTGATGCGCGGGCGCACGACCCTCAGTCTATCCTGGCGGTCGCCAAACAGTTTGAGGCGGTGCTGATGCAGCAAATGCTCTCGGCGATGTCCGCCACTTCATTCGGCTCCGATCTCACCGGGAAAAATGCCGGACCACTGTTTAAATCGTTGTTCAACCAGCAGATCGCGCAAACCGTCAGCCAGGGTCGGGGAATGGGTATCGCGCAGACGCTCGCCCAGGAAATCGCCAGCCGTTACCACTTGCACTGGGGTGAGGGTGGGAAGACGATGCCGACAGGCGCTGGAGGCGGAATGCCCGTTCCGGTGCGCAGCGCAACCGCCCAGTCACCCCTCACCGCCTCTATGCAATCCTGGGCCAAACCGTCGCAGACGCTGGTTCAGCAGGCTACCGCCTTTGTCGCCGCCATTCTGCCCGCCGTACAGTCCGCCGCGCGGAAACTGGGTGTCGCGCCCAAGGCCATCATCGCTCAGGCCGCTCTGGAAACCGGCTGGGGCAGTCATGTGGCGGGAAACAATCTCTTCGGCATAAAGGAGACGGATGGCTGGCCGGGGCCGTGGGTGCGCAGTGTGACGCACGAATTCGCGGATGGCGTGAATCAGGTGGAAACGGCCGCTTTCCGCGCCTATGGCAGTGTGACGGCCAGCGTGCAGAATTACGTCCATGTGTTGCTCGATAGTCCACGCTATCAGTCAGCGCTGGGGCAGGGAAGTAATGTCGCCGCTTTCGCGGCGGCGCTGCAGCGGGGCGGGTATGCCAGCGATCCACAATATGCCAGCAAGCTGGTGGCCGTGGCGGGCAGTCCATTGATGGATCAGGTGATGGCCGAATTTCCTCAAGACGCTGCCGGGGGCTAAACTCCGGCGGTTTTTGTGTCGTTATAACGGAAAAGTGTATGTTTCCTGTGCGTGGGAGAGGGCGGCATGAGCGAGGTGGTCCCGGAACGGGATGAACTGGAGATGGTGCGGACGTTGACCTCCTTGTTGCAGCAACAGAGGGTGTGGCTGGCGCATGCCGACTGGGGACAAGACCTGCCCGATGCGGAGCGGAGAAATTCCCTGGTTTGGCGTCTGTCGAGACTGCGTGCGGAAGTGACCGGGAACGCGGCATCCGCTCCGGATCTGAGTCAGGCGGTGTGCGGTTTGCAGGAAGCCTATAGCGAACTGGATCACGCCTTGCGCCTTGCCAGTGTGGTATTGCAGGAGGCACTGGCGCTTCTGCGGGGGCAGAAAACCGCCGTATATGGTGATCACGCCAGTCCGGGTCGTTCCTTGGGGAGTGCGTAAGATGTCGGGAATCAGCGGAGTCGTCAATACAGCGCTTACGGGATTGCAAGCCGCGCAAAATGCCTTACAGGTGACCGGCAATAACATCGCCAACGTCAACACGCCCGGTTATAGTCAGGAAAACGTAGTGCAGTCTACCACCACGCCCACTTTTGTGGGGGGGCAGTACTATGGCAACGGCACCCAGATCACGACGGTGCAGCGAAGCTACAGCAGTTTTTTGCAAGGTCAGGTATGGTCGGCGACCGCCAGCGCGAGTGGCCAGGCCACGCTTTCCAGTTCACTGCAACAGATCCTCGGGATACTCCATAACGGCGGCATCAGTTCGCAGGTCAGCCAGTTTTTTTCTGGCGTGGCACAGGTGGCGGCCAGTCCCAGCGATATTCCCGCGCGTCAGGGTATGCTCAGCAACGCCCAGAATCTCAGCCAGACCTTCCAGTCCCTCGGTCAGCAATTGCGCAGCATCGGCGCCGGGGTCAATCAGCAAATCGGCCAGGCGGTCACCCAGATCAATGATCTCAGCCAGCAGATCGCCCAGTTGAATGCGCAGATCTCCACGTTGCAGGGCGCGGGTAACGGTACCGCCAACGACCTTCTCGATCAGCGCGATCAGCTCCTCACCCAGTTGAATGGTCAGGTGGGCGTGCAAGTGCTGCATCAGCGCAACAGTCAGATCAACGTTTACCTCAGCAACGGGCAGGTGCTGGTGGCGGGCAGCAAATCCTTCAACCTCAAGGCTCAGCCCGGTGCCTACAATCAGCAGACCATGGAGGTCGCCTACGCCAACAATGGCGCTATGATCAGTCATCACCTCAGCGGCGGCACCCTCGGTGGCCTGCTGCAGTTCCGCAGCCAGTCCCTCAACCCTGCCGAGAACGGCTTGGGACAGCTGGCCGACGGTCTGTCGGCGGCCCTCAACGCGCAGCAGGCGCAGGGGCTGAATCTCAACGGCGGCAGCGGCACGGCGCTCTTTGCCACGGGCGCTGTGCAGATCTTTGCCAATCAGGCGAATGCGGGTAGTGCGACCATCAGCGGCAGCATCACCAATGCCGCCGCGCTGACCGCCTCCGATTATATTCTGAAGGATGCGGGCGGCGGTAACTGGACGCTGGCGGATCGCGGCAGCGGACAGGTAGTGGCCACCACCAGCGGCAGCGTCAGCAGCGGCGTGACCACCTTGAACTTCGGGAGCTCAGGCTTCAGCGTCAGTGTCTCCGGCGCGGTCTCCGGCGATAGCTTTCTCATCGAACCCACCCGCCTGGGCGCCAGCGGTATGCAGACCGTGATGACCGATCCTTCGGGCATCGCCGCCGCCAGTCCCTATGTCAGTAGTCCAGGGCAAATGGTCAGCGGCAGCCTGACCAATACCAACCTTGGCAATATGATCCTGTCGGCGGGTCAGTATGTGAGTGGCGTGGGCTCCGGTGCGGTGCTGGTCTCCGGACTGGCCAGTTTCCCGACGCCATTGCAGGTCACCTTCACGCAGGGTGGGTCGGGCCATGCCGCCGTCAGTTTTCAGATCAGCTCGGGGAGTGGGGGCACCGGAATCATCGCCAGCGGTAGCGTTATCCTGAGCGGACCGGGCACCAGCATCGCCATTCAGAATCCCAATCCGCCCGGCGGTTACTGGCAGGTGAATCTCAGCGGCAGTCTGGCGGCATCGGGTGACGCCTTTACCCTCAGTCCCGGTGGCGTGGGTAGTAACGGCAATGCGCAGGCCATGGCCGCGCTGGCCACCGGCAAGACCATGAATAACGGTACTACGACCTTCAATGGCAGCGCGGCGCAATGGATCACGCAAATGGCCTCCCAGGCCGGACAGGCGCAGACCAGCGCCCGGGCGCAAGCGGCGGTCCTGCAGCAGGCCCAGGCTTCCCAGCAGTCGGTGTCCGGGGTTAACCTCAACCAGGAGGCCGCCAACCTGATCCTCTATCAGCAGAGCTATCAGGCCGCCGCCAAAGCCATTGCGGTGGGAAACACGCTGTTCGCGTCCCTCATTCAGGCCCTCTAAGGAGATCAACATGCGTGTCAGCACTTCCGAGATCTTTCAAAGCAGTCTGAGCGGCATGCTGAACCAGCAGAGCACGTTGAACGCGCTCAGTCAGCAGCTCTCCACCGGCAATGCGTTGATCGATCCGGCGAGCAATCCGGTGGCCAATGCCCAGGTGCTCAATCTCAACAGTCAGATCGCCCATCTCAACAGCTACCAGCAGAGCAATCAGTATGCCCAGCAGAGTCTGCAACTGAGTTCCAGCACCCTGCAGGGGGTGGGTACCCTGGTCGACCAGGTGCGGCAACTGGCGGTGCAGATGAACAACGCCACCGTCAGTCCCAGCGATTTGCAGAATGCGGTGACTACCATGCAGGGCAACTTGCAGCAACTGGTGCAGATGGCGAACACCCAGAATGCCAATGGCGCCTATATCTTTGCGGGTTCGCAATCAGGGGTTACGCCATTTCAGTTGCAGAGTAATAACCAGGTGCAGTATGTGGGCGATTCCGGCCAAAAGACGCTGGAGATCGGACCGGGGTTGACGGTGCCGGTGTCGCAGGCGGGGAATTCGGTTTTTATGAATATCCCGGCGGGAAATGGCAGTTTTACGGTGACGGCGTCGAGCGGCAACTACCAGATTCCGGCGGGCGGCACCGCCATCGATGTGGGCACCACCACCCTGGGACCGGGAAGCGTTTTGAATCAGGTCGCCGCCAACGCCGCGTTCGTGGCGGATGGCGCGCAGTATCAGGTGACGATCAGCAATAACGGCTCCAGCGGACTGACCTATAGTGTGAGCAGTGGCACGGGGCAGGTGGGTTCATCGGGCTGGAGCGGCAGTTCCGGGACGGTGGTCTCCGGCAGCTACGCGCCGGGCCAGAGCATAGCCATTCCCAGCGCACCCGGAGGCAGCCCCTTTATCAGCGTGCCCGCCAACGGACAGCCGGGCATCGGGCAGAGCGCTTCGTTTACCCTCGCCGCCGCTCAGCCGCAAAGCCTGTTTCAGACTTTTAGTAACCTCATCACGGCCTTTCAGGCCGGTGGGGGGTCGCCGGGCGCTAACACACGACGCGCCCAGGATATCAGCAACGTTCTCGCCAATCTCGATCAGTCGCAAACCACGTTGCTCAGTACCCAGAGCCAGATCGGATCACAACTGCAACAGGCACAGAGTGTGCAGACGCTGAATGCCAATCTGACCCAGCAATTTCAGACCACGCAGGGCAGTCTGGCGGATATCAGCTACCCACAGGTAATCACGCAATTTCAGCAAAGCACCACTGCTCTGCAGGCGGCGCAAAAGGCCTTTGCGCAGGTGCAGGGCTTGAGTTTGTTCAACTATATTTGAGGGCGGGAGATGACAGTCAGTCCAGCTTGGAAACTGCTTCGGGATGGTGACGGCGAGGCCGTGGGCGCGGCCTACCACCATAATCCCCGTTTGGACTTGCTCACATTGCTGGACCGCCAACCCCGCCGGGTATTGGATGTCGGCTGTGCCGCTGGGGCGACCGGACAAGCGCTGCGGCAACGTTTCCCGGAGGTCGAGTTATGGGGCGTTGAACAGAATGCCGCTGCCGCAAAAATCGCTGCGCAGACGTACCATACGGTCTTCAGAGGTGCTTTCGCCCAGGTGGATTTCATCGCGTCCGGCCTGATGCCGGGGAGTATCGATACGGTAATCCTGGCCGATGTGCTGGAACATATGGCCGATCCCTGGGAGACCCTGCAACGGCTGTTGCCGCTCTTGCAGCCGGACGCGCAATTGCTGGTCAGCCTGCCCAATGCACGCAATTTGTGGCTCCTCAACGAACTCGCCGAAGGCCGTTGGAGCTATGAAGAGCAAGGCATCATGGATGTAACCCATCTGCGCTTTTTCACGTGTGCCGAGGGGCGGCGTATGTTGGAGGAAACCGGTTATCGGGTCGAGGCCACCGCCTGGGGGCCTGACAGCCGTTTTTTGCACACTCCGGTGCCGCAGCATTTCCCGACCCGGATCGAGAGTGAGAAAATTATTCTGAAAGACGTGACGGCGGCGGATTTTCAGGAACTCGTCAGTTTGCAAGTGTTCTTTCGCGCGGGTTTGGGGACGCCATTGCCGAAATCGGGCGGGGATACCCATTTTATTTCGACCAGTGACGCCAACAGCAAAAACATGCTGTCCAGTGATCCCGGTTGTTTTTCCGGCCCCCTGGGGCAAAGCCGGACGGCGGTCATCTTGCATCTTTTTTATGTCGAACTCTGGGATGAGATCGCCGATGCATTGTCTAGTCTGGGCGAAGATTTTAACCTCTACGTTTCCGTGACCGAACCGGCGGAATCACTGGTGTCAAAAATCGCCCAGCGCTTTCCTTCGGCACAAATCTTTGCGCGACCCAACCGGGGGCGTGATATCGCCCCGCGGCTGGCGCTGGCCAAGGCAGCGATCACTGCCGGCCACGAATATCTGCTGTTCATTCACGGCAAGAAATCTCCACATTTGCGGCAAATGAAGCCGGAGCAGATCCATGTGGATTTCCTGTCCCATGGGGATGGCGATCGCTGGCGTCGCGATTTGCTGGATCATTTATTGGCACCATCGGTGGTGGCCCACGTTCGCGAGCGCTTCACCAGCGCGCCCCGAGTCGGCATGATCGGGCCGACGGGATTCTGGCTGCCCTTGGATATGGTGAAGGATGCGAATCGCCCGCGCGTCGGCCCGATGTTGGATCGGATGGGAATACTGATTGACCCGCGGCGTTACGGCTTTTTCGCGGGCAGCATGTTCTGGGCGCGCGCCCAGGCCATCGCACCACTACTGGCCCTGGACCTGAGACCTGAAGATTTTGAGGAAGAGTCGGGTCAGGTCGATGGCACGCTGGCCCATGCTGTCGAGAGGCTGTTTGCGGTGGTGACGGAACGTGCCGGTTTTGTGGTGGAGGATACGGCCGGTCATGAATGTCTCCGGCCGCTGGGACCGCTGCTGCCGTGGCTGGCTGCGCAGCGCTGGTCCCCGCAAGAGCACTGGTGGGCTCAGGAAACGCTTGAGAAACTGGCTTCCCCGGCGACCATCGCTCTGCAGGTGGTGGAGAGCGGTCGCGCGGCTTCCGCGCAGGCCACGCACGCCAGCCTGTCGCAGCAGTGGTTGCCCGTGCGCGTGGAGACGATGATCGTTGACACGGATCCCGTGGCCACCATAAACACCGCTCTTGCGGAAGTGGATACCGATTGGTTCGCTGTTCTGGACGCCGGTGACGAACTCGCCCCCGATGCCACGTTCCGCCTTGCCCAATCCATTCAGAATCATCCGGAATGGCAGATTGTCTACACCGACGAAGACTCCCTCACGGCGGAAGGCGAGCACGTCAACCCCCACTGTAAACCCGATTTCAATCTCGATTACCTGCGGAGCCTGCCCTATATCGGTGGCCTGATGCTCATTAAAAAGACGCTCTTTGACGCCCTCGGTGGCTTTGATCCGCAGGCCGATGGTGCCGAGGATTATGATTTCCTCCTGCGCGCCTGGGAACGGGTGGGAGATGCGGGTATCGGCCATATTCCCGAGGTGCTTTACCACCGCCACCAGGGAAGCAGTCATTGCCGCAAATCGGTGCCGGAGATTCTGGAGGCGGGGCGGCAGGCCCTGGTGCGCCATTTCGAGCGATTGCAAATCCCTGCGGAGGTGCAGCCCGGACCATTTCCGCCGTCTTTCCGGGTGCGTTATCCGCTCGGCGCCACCCCGCTGGTTTCCATCCTCATCCCCACCCGCAATCAACTGGGTTTTTTACAGCGTTGCATCGAATCTCTGATCGAAAAGACCCGTTATCCGGCTTACGAAATTCTGATTATTGATAATGATAGTGACGATGCAGAAGCGCGTACTTATCTGGATATGCTGACAGCGCAGGAAGAAAGCATGGGCGGGCGTTTGCGGGTGCTGCGCCATCCCGGTGCCTTCAACTTCTCGGCCATGAATAATAGGGCGGTGGATGCGGCGCGTGGTGAATATATCCTGCTGCTCAATAATGATACGGCGGCTCTGCACGAGGACTGGCTGGACGAAATGGTCAGCCACGCCCTGCGCCCGGAAGTGGGTATCGTGGGTGCCAAGCTGCTCTATCCTGACGGAAAAACTCAGCATGCCGGGGTGATTTTGGGCATGAAAGGACCCGCGGAACATCCCTTCATCGGCCGTGCGCCAGAGGATCGCGGTTATTTTGGCCGTGCCATGCTCACGCAGAATTACTCGGCGGTGACCGGCGCTTGTTTGCTCCTATCCAAGTCGCTGTATCAAGAGGTGGGCGGACTCGACGAGCAGCGGTTCAAAGTGTCCTACAACGACATTGACCTTTGTCTGAAAGTCCGTGAAGCGGGGCATAAAATTGTCTGGACACCCTGGGCCATGTTGCTGCACGAAGGCTCCGCCAGTCAGAAAGGCGCGGTGGAGCAAAAGGCGGATAAAGAGAAGCAGGCCCGTTTCGCGGCCGAAAAAAACGCCTTTTATGCGCGCTGGCTGCCGCAGATCGCCTTCGATCCGGCCTACAACCGGCATCTGAGTCTCGCCAGCACCGACTTCCTCCTGGAAGATCAGTCGGCGCTTACCTGGGACCCGGAATGGCGACCGCGCCCGCGCATCCTCGTCCATCCCGCCGACCGTGAGGGCTGTGGCGAATACCGCATCATCTCGCCCATGCGGGCGCTGCGCGCGGCCGGAAGGGTGCAGGGCTGGGAGACCATGCGTATCTTCGAGCCTGCCGAGATGGAGCGATTTTCCCCCGACAGTATCGTCCTTCAGCGGCAGATGGAATGGCCGCAAATAGAAGCGCTGGAGCGCCACAAGCGCTTCCATGACGCCTTCCGCGTCTTCGAGATTGACGACCTTATCACGAATCTGCCCGTAAAAAGCGTACACAAGGGACAGATACACAAAGACATCGCCAAGCGTTTCCGCAAGGCGGCGGGCCTTTGTGATCGTCTGGTGGTGGCTACCGAACCGCTGGCGCAGGCCTACAAAGGCTTCAGCGATGAAGTGCGTGTTCAGCCCAACTGCCTCGAGCGGGCGGTCTGGGGCGATTTGCAACCGCGTCGCCGTGCGGGTGACAAACCCCGCGTCGGCTGGGCGGGTGGGGTGGGGCATACGGGCGATCTGGAGTTGGTGGCCGATGTGGTGCGTGATCTCGCCAACACGGTGGAGTGGGTGTTTTTCGGGCTGTGTCCCGAGGCGTTGCGTCCCTACGTGCATGAATTCCACTCCGGCGTACCATTGCCGCAGTACCCCGCCAAACTGGCCAGCCTCGACCTGGATCTGGCCATCGCACCGCTGGAAGAAAACCCCTTCAACGATGCCAAGAGCCATTTGCGGATACTGGAATACGGCGTGTTGGGCTTTCCCGTGGTCTGCTCGAACATCACGCCTTATCAAGGGGATTTCCCGGTCTGGCGGGTGGCCAACCGGTATCGCGACTGGATGAAGGCGATTCGGGAGGCGATCTCGGATCGGGCAGCGCTTGCCGCCGCCGGCGACGCTCTGCGCGATCAGGTGCGGGCCCGCTGGATGCTGGAAGATCGCCTCGATGACTGGCTGCAGGCGTGGTTGCCTTGAGAGGCTCAAGTTTTTATGCCGTGTGCCGTTATGAAAGACATGCGGGATTCACCCGCATGAACGGCAAGGATGCCACCTGACCCTAAGAAAGGAGCATTACCATGGCAATTTCAGGAATTCTTAATACCAATACCTCGGCCTTGAACACGATCAATGCGTTGAACAGTACCCAAGGCAGTTTGAACACCTATCTGCAGCAACTCTCCACCGGTAAGAGCATCAACAACCCCGCCGACAACCCCGCCGGCTACGCTATCGCCCAGCGTTTTCAGACGCAGATCAATGGCCTGAATCAGGCGGTGTCCAATGGCAATCAGGGCGTCTCCCTGGTGCAGACGGCCACCGGCGCTATTCAGAACCAGACCAGCCTCCTGCAGCAGATCCGTACCACGGCGGTGCAGGCCGCGAACGGTTCCAATACCACTCAGGACCGTGCCGCTCTGCAGGGCGTGGTCAGTCAGTTGCTGGCCCAGGTCCAGACCATTGCGACGCAGACCCAGTTCAACGGGCAAAATATTTTGGATGGCACTTTTTCTGGTTCGACCTTTCAGGTCGGGGCGAATGCCAACCAGATCATCAACGTGTCGGTCGGCAACACGCAGACCAACGCGATGGGAAATTACACGACGGCAACGTCTGGTAACGTCTACACCAGTTCGGGTTCTTTCCAGATGGGCGGGTATGCCGTCGGGGGCGCCTTTACGTTGAGTGCGGGTGGCGTCGGCAACTTCAGCAGTGGAACGGGCACCAGCGGCATCAACGTGCAGGGCTCTGCCGGAAATGCCTACGTCGGGGTGAGTTCCAGCACGGAATCGGCGGCGAATCTGGCTTCCGCGGTGAATGCGGTCTCTTCACAGACGGGGGTGTCGGCACAGGCGACCACGAGTGTTGCTTTCACGGCGAGCTCCGGTACGTATACCTTCACCCTGAGTAACGGTAGCAGTGGCAGCCCCACCAATGCGGTGAATATCTCCGCATCGGTGACCAATGGCTCCAACGGCCAGGCCGATTTGAGTTCGCTGGTTACCGCCATCAATAACCAGGCGGCGATCACCGGTACCTCCGCCACCACCCAGACCGTGAATGGAACGCAGGAGCTGGTGCTGACCAATGCCAATGGTAACAACATCAACATCTCCGCGGGTGTGACGGCGGGCGGTGCCTTGTCGGGCGCGGGCTTGACTTCGGGTTCCACGGGCAGTTTGCAGGCGGTGAGCGGCAGCGGGATATCCTCGGTGGGCACGGCGATCACCAGCGCTTCGGCCAATGTCCTGATCCAGGGCGCGGTGCAGTTCAACTCCTCCAGTTCCTATGCCATCGGTAATGGCGCGAATATTGGGTTCAACACCGCGGCCACGGGAATCACCGGCTCATCGGTTTCCTCGGTCAATGTGAGTACGGCGGCTGGAGCGCAGCAGGCTATCAGCATCATGGACCAGGCGATCAACTATCTGAACCAGCAAAACGGTTCTCTTGGTGCCACCCAAAACCGGATCCAGGCTTCGGTCGCCAACGATCAGACCACGGCGACCAATCTGCAGTCGGCGCAGTCGGTGGTGCAGGATGCGAACATCGCGCAGGCGACGTCGCAGATGACCAAGTACCAGATTCTGCAACAGGCCGGTATTTCCACCCTGGCGCAGGAAAACTCTTTGCAGCAGAGCTTCCTCAAGCTCATACCGTAAAAGTCACAGGGCTTGGTGATGATCCTCCCGGTATGTACCGGGAGGAGTTTCACTTGGCGGAGGTGTCTCATGGATGCAACGCCTATCCGTAATAGTCATTCGCCCAACTCGCAGACGGAGTCCGGGAAGGGGGCCACGAATGTCGC
Source organism: Pseudomonadota bacterium (assembly GCA_021821285.1). Classification (GTDB taxonomy): domain Bacteria; phylum Pseudomonadota; class Gammaproteobacteria; order Acidithiobacillales; family Acidithiobacillaceae; genus Acidithiobacillus. Next base: position 3,416 of record JAKACQ010000003.1, on the reverse strand, counting down.
GGGAAAACCGCAGGAAACCGTGCAATCGGCCACAGCGGCTATACCCCAAAAAAGTCAGGCACCGACGGCAACTCTCCAGAAAGTCTCGTCGGAACAGTTGAATGCCGCGATGAAAAAGTTGCAACAGAAAATTCCGGAAAGTTCTTCGATAACCTTGGAAGCGGGTCTCGATCCGAACGGCAATCACCCTGGTCAGGTGTTGATCATGCTCAGTGATAAAGCGACCAAGCAAATATTTTTTAAATACTACGTGCCCGTGCAGCAATTATTTAAAAGCGCAGCCATGGGAGATGCCATACCGCCGGGCGGCTTGATGAGTGAAAAGGCCTGAGCGAATTAAAGCGGACAGGAGGCGACGATCATGTCAGTGTCATTGTCGGGTTTGGTGAGCGGGATCAACGTCCAGCAGCTGATTAGCAACCTCAGTGCGGCCTACCAGCAGCCGATTATGGTGCTGGAGAGTCAGCAGCAATCCTATCAGACGACGCTGAGCGCCTGGGGCACGTTGCAAAACAGTTTGTCCAACCTGCAGTCTTCCATGAGCAGTTTGCAAAACCTCAGTAGCGTCAATAACCGCAGTGTCAGCCTTTCCAATAATAATGCCGCAACGGCCACGGTGAGCGCCAACGCCGCCACGGGCAGTTATAGCCTCAGCAATATGGTGCTGGCGCAGTCACAGAGCCTCTATTCCCAGGATTTCAGTAGCGCCAGCAGCGGTGCGGTGGGTACCGGGACCCTGCAGATACAGGTGGGTAGCGGGGCGGTAACGAATGTGGTCATTGGTTCCGGCAATAACACGCTGGACGGCATCGCGAGCGCTGTCAACAAGGCCAATACCGGCGTCAACGCGGCGGTGGTCTATGATGGCACCGGCTATCGGCTGACCCTCACCGGTACCAGTACCGGGGCGAACAGCGCTTTCAGTGTCACCACCAGCGGCGCGACGGGCAGCCTGGCGAATCTCAGTTACAGTTCCGGTAGTTCGGGCGGTTCGGGTATGACCCTCAGTCAGGCGGCGCAGAATGCCGGGGTGAGCATCAACGGACTGGCGGTGACCAGCGCCAGCAATACCATCTCTGGCGCCATTCCGGGGGTTTCCCTGAATCTGTTGCAGGCCAGTGGTTCCACCACGCTGCAGGTCAGCGCCAGTAATTCCGCTTTCGTCGGCGCGGTACAAAGCTTCACCACCGCCTTTAATCAGACGATGGGCACCATCAATCAGCTGACGGCTTACAACGCGCAAGCCGGTTCCGGCGGGCCGCTGCTCGGCGATGCCTCGGTGCAGGGTTTGCGTACCCAGCTACTGAACCTGATCTCGGGGCAGGGGGTCGGGGTGGCTTCCGGCAGCGCTTATAACTCCCTGGGGAGCGTCGGGCTCGGCCTGACCAGCAGCGGTACCATCAGTCTCAACACCAGCACCCTCAGCACCGCGCTCAACAGCGATTTCAACAACGTCGCCGGGTTATTCGGGCAGGTGGGCAGCACCAGCAACGCCAACGTGCAGTACGTCGGCGCCGGTAGCGCTACGCAGGCGGGCACCTACGCGCTCAACGTCAGTCAGGCGGCGACTCAGGCCGCGGTGTCGGGTAGCGCGGCGGTTCCGGCGAGCGGTATCGCGCAGAGTGAAAGCCTGACCATCAGTTCCGGCGCGAGTTCGGTGGTGGTGTCGCTCGCCTCGGGAAGCAGTCTCGCCACTATCGTCAATACCATCAACGACACGTTACAGCAATCCGGGGTCACCGGGCTTACCGCCAGCAACCAGAATGGCTATCTGGTGCTTCGGTCCAGCGCCTACGGCAGCGCGCAGAGTTTCAGCGTGGTCTCCAACGTGGCGGCGGGGGCCAGCGGGACGGGGATCGGTACCAGCAGCCTGGCGGCCTCCGGGACGGATGTGGTGGGTACGGTCAATGCCGAGACCACCAGTGGCACCGGTCAGAATCTGACGGTGACCGGTCCCGGAAGCGCCCTGGGGCTGCAGTTGCTGGTAACGGGATCGACGACCGGCAACCTGGGCACGGTGACCGTGAGCCAGGGCCTCTACCAGCAGATGAACAGCCTGCTGACCCAAGCGCTCAACAGCCAAAACGGTTTCGTGGCGGCGGCGCAGAACGGCATCGCCTCCTCCATCAATGGGCTCAGCGCGCAGATCACGACGCTGCAACAATCGGCATCGAACCAGACCGCCTTGTTGACCCAGCAGTTCGCCGCCATGCAGTCGCAGCTTTCGCAGTTGCAGTCCATTGGCCAGTATCTCAATGCCTTTTACACCAGCACTTCCAACTCCAACCCGACCAGTGGTTAATTCGAGGAGAATCACATCATGCGTGTAGCGACAGCGGCTATGCAGGCCTATCGGCAGGTGGGCAATCAGGGCTTGTCCAGCGACCGGCTGGTCCTGCTCGGCCTCGACGGTATTCTCGAATACCTGCGGCGGGCGCGGCTGGCCATCGAAGAGGGGGACCTGACGACCAAGGCGCAATCCATGGACAAGGCTTATCAGCTGACCGCGCACCTGCTCGCCAGTATCGATTTCGAGAACGGCGGCGAAATTGCGTGGAACCTCGACAGCCTTTACCGTTTCCTGTTAAATCAACTGGCACAAGCCAATATTTTTGATGACCTGCAGGCGCTGGATGCCTGCCGTCCGGTGGTGGAGGATTTGCGCGACGCCTGGCGGGGATTGCTGGAACGCGCCTGACGCATAGCCCTTCCTACCTCGGGAGGGGGACTATGACCGAACATGCTGTAGTGCTGCAGGGCCATTTACCTCTGGCCTTGGGCGAGTGGCCCGTCGACGCGGGCGCCCGTAGTGCGTTGATGGCCGATAATCTCGCCTTGTTGCGCGCTTTGCTGGTGATGGATGCGCCGGTCGTCATCAACGAAGAAGAGGGCCATGAGGGGCTCAGCAACCTGGAGACGAAGATCGATCTCTTGCTGCTGCTGGTCAGCGCGGGTATCAAGGGGTTGGGGCCGCTACCGCCGAGCTACCCCTGTATCCTGGGTTCCGGGGATCTCTATTGGGATTGTTCCGATCCCGGCATGTTTCCGGATGCGGATGCTGAAGCCTGCGTAGCCCTTTTTTTGCGCCCGCGCATCGCCATGCCCTTGCTGCTTCCCGGGTCCATGCGGCCCCCGTCCGGCGTCCCCGCCAGCGCTTCAGGCGCGATCCGCTGTCATCTGCATTTTTGTTTGGATAGCCCCGTGCAGGAATCCTTGGATCGACTAATATTCCGTCACCATCGGCGCGCAGTGGCGCGCAGTAGGAATCAGCATTATCCACTTGATGAGTGACGGGCCATTTCATGTGCGTTGAATTGATTGAGCAAACTGTTTCTGAACCAGAAAGGCGGAGTTTGTCGAGGCAGGATTGCGGGTTGATAGGCAGCAGCCCGGTCATACGCCGGATGACGATGATG
>JAKACQ010000031.1:0-33672 GCA_021821285.1 Pseudomonadota bacterium | reverse complement strand
CATCACCCCCACCCGATCTAACTCTTTGCGACTCATCGTCAGATTCCCCTCCACCCACACGCCCCCTTCCACACAAAGGGGACATTTTAGAATTGTTCAGAGGGGACATTACTGCTTTGGGCTAACATCCAGCTATCAGAGTAAGATCCACCATTTCAAATGGGCAACGTCAACCCGAAGGTATGCCCCGGGGCGATGGCCGTTGCCGCTTCCCTTGCCGCTGGTGGAGCGACGCAAAATGGTGCACGTGGCGGTGGAGGCGACGACGCTGCAGGGGCGTCCGGCGGGCATCGGTCATTTCACGGCGGCGCTGCTGGCCTATGAAGGGCTGCCAGCCCCGGTAAAGACCGCCCATTCCCTGGTGCTGGTAGGGCAGATGGGATGGCAGGACAGCCGCATCCTACGGTTGACCAGCGACGCCCATTTACGCGAACAACTCCGTAGCGCGGGGCGCGCTCGCGCCGCGCGGTATAGTTGGCAGTGGGCGGGAGCGCAAATGCTGGAAATTGTGCGGGAGGCCGCGGGCCGGACGTGACCGGGCATGCCGGACAACTCCATAACGGCGGTCATCCCGCGTTCTGTTGCAGTACCTCCACGGCGTCCACTACACTGATGCCGTGGAGGTGCGCTCATGCGTGTGACGGATGACGTGAAGCAGGCGGTACAGGCGTTCCTGGTCCCCGAACTGGACGCCATCAAGGCGCAGAATGATGTACACCGCAGTCTGATCCAAACCGTTCCTCTCAGTCATGTATCAGTTCGCGCCAAGCGGTAGGTACAGGATCATCGGGTTACCCTGGCAGGGTGTAAATCCATAATGCGCATAGAACGCCTTGGCTTCCTCCCCCTGCGCATCGACCACAAGCGCATACGCGGCCACATGCTTGCGGGCCTCTAAACAGCGTGCAACGACACATCCCATGAGGAGTCGCCCCAGTCCAAGACCATGATGCGTCGAATGTACAGCCAAACGCCCCAAGCGAAAGCAAGGCACCGGATAACGCGGCAATTTTTGCTGTGTACGCGCATCCATTTGCGCCGCATCGATTTGAGCGGCGCTTAAACTGTAATAGCCCAGGATGGTTTTTGGCATGTCCGTGTCGACCAGCACGCGCACTACGGCAATGCCCTTCTTGCTTTGTTGAACAGGGTCGTTGTTTTACGAGCAACAGAAGAGATTCCACCAATACATCCGAGCAGATCAGGGTGCCATGCAAGTCAACGGAGAGTGACGTTTTTATCGCTCATGAGTTCCCATGTCGTCCTCTACCACCTGCAGTGTGATGCGTAGCGCCTGGTCCTCATGCCCCAATATCTGATGGCCCCAACGTTCGTCGAGCAGGTAGGACCAGATCGCCACGGGATGGGTCGCGTCTTCCAGGCGTAGCCGGAAGAACAGCCGTTCTTGATCGTGCAGAAGGATTTCGCCATGACTGAAGATCAATGGGAGCGTGCCGCCCTGAGATTCGTTCAGGGCGGCACGCGCGTGCGCCGTTTGATGGTCCGCATCCTGCAACCGCAGAACCAGTGTGCCATTCGATGCGCCGGAATGGTCGCCGATCAGCAGGGATATACCTTTCAGAGAGCCGCGAGTGCCGACAGGCACCGCAAAGCTTCCGGAAATCTCGCCGCCCGGAGGTAATATCAGAGGTTCAGAGTTCGCATGTGGAAGACCGTAAGGAACCTCTACGGATATGCACTCGGAACGCCAGGGATGCCGCACTCTGGGGGGCCATGCCAAGGAAAAATCTTCCCGATCCAGCGTGAGATTCTGATTGTAAGCGGGGTCGTTGCGGAGTAGAAGCCCCCAACGCCATTGCATAAAAGCATACTCTCCTGCAAATCGACACAGGTTTTTAGGTTGAATATCGCTGCCGCGAGATTTTGATTCATGATGGTATAAAAGGACATTAGGAAGCCATATGTTACGTAAGCCGCACGCAGTCAGACGCAGGCAAAGATCCACATCGTTAAATGCTACTGTGAGTTCAGGATTCATCCCGCCTATGAGATTCCAGTGGCTCTTTCGCATTAGCAAGCAAGCAGCTGTTATAGCGCTAAAGTTCTGTACGAGCGCGGCGCGACCAAAGTGCCCACAACTATTTCCTGAAGCATGTTTGTGTGCGTGACTGGCGATACCACCTATCCCTAGTATTACTCCCCCATGTTGGACCGTTCCATCAGGGTAAAGTAACTTGGCTCCAACCGCTCCCACACCCGAGCGCTGTGCTTGCCCGATCATTTCATGTAGCCAATTGGATGAAATGACTTCTGTATCGTTGTTCAGTAAACAAATGAATTCCCCCAATGCTTGAGGTACAGCCCAGTTGTGTATACTTGCATAATCAAACTGATGTGGATAGGATAACACTCTATATCCTATACGTTGTCTTATATCTGATAGGTATGATAACATCTTGGGATCGTCGCTTTGATTGTCAATAATGATAATCTCATAATTATTATACTCGGTAATATTTAGGCTATCTAAACATTTTCGGAGGACTTTTGTCTCGTTTCTTGTTGGAATTATAATCGACACCATTGGTGCCCCTGATACCTTGAACGATGGTAGATGGTGGACACCATTACACACGCTATCTAGTGTTGTCTTCTCACCTTTACGCTGCAAGGCTTCGATCACTGCCTTTTTTGATGCCTTTATAGCATAGGGTTTTGCATCGAGAGAAACAGCAGTAGACGTTGAAAGCATCCGCCAGTGGTATAAGACGACTGGAATATGGCGAATCTGCGCAGGGGACAGGTTATCTGTGAAGCGAAGGACTAAATCCCAGTCCTGGCTACCTTCGAATCCAGGTCGGAATCCACCAATATCTAACACCCGATCCCGTTTATAAATTCCCAGATGGCTAATATAGTTCTGACCCAGCAGGAGTTCCGGATTCCAGTCGGGCTTGAAGTAAGGATCACAGCGGCTGCCCTTCTCATCGATTTTGTCCTCATCACTGTAAATCATCTCCACATCAGGATGACGAATGATCTCCGAGGCCACCCAATACAGGGCATGTTCGGCCAACGCATCGTCGTGATCAAGGAGCGCGATGTAGTCGCCCGTGGCCAAGTCCAGAGCGTCATTAGCGGTAATCGAAATATGACCGTTTTCTGAACGGAATACGACTTTGATTCGTTCATCTTCTTGAGCATACATCTCAAGCACCCTGCGTACATGAGGCTGCGAAGATGCGTCGTCAGCGATACATAATTCCCAATGAGGGTATATTTGCTCTCTGACCGAGTTAATGGCCAGTTTCAGAAATTTCTCGGGTGCATTGTAGACCGGCATGATGACGGAGATCTTTGGAGGACTTTTCCAAGTGGCGATCTGCTGGTAGATAGCTTGTCGGTCCGTGTCGCTGAGAGTATCGTAGCGACGAATCCATTTTGCGTAATCATCGCGGATTCGCCCCGTAAGTAGACGTTTGGCGGAGCCACGTAAAATACGTTTGAAGCGATTGGGAAGGGGAATACGTTGGTATATACCGCGAAAGAAAGCATAGCGGCGTTCATGGCCTTGTTGCCCAGGAGCAAGCACTAGCCAGGCGGCGCGAAGGTTGCCGACAGCAGTGCGCAAGGATTTTGTCAGTTTCTTAAGGCGATACTGTGATGGAGTTCTTGGTTCCGTAGTTAAGCGCTGATGTTGATCATTGGTTTGTATCGTAATAGTGTTTTTCATGCGAAGCTTGTTATCTGATGCTGATAGAATATTGAGATGTCCCAATTCGGATTTATTTTTTACCAGAACCGGCTTTCTGGACGCGATGCAATGCTGAAGGGAGTCTGCATTTCTTGTCATGGAGTAATTTTCTCTGGATTGACTATGGCCTTATGTTTTCGTATTAAGGTCGGTTCATCTAGCCCAGTTTTGTTGGGTCTCACATCTGCAGGGCACAGAGCTTCGACTTCGGTTACATACTGTGCCAATGGTTCGGTCCAACTCCAAATACGGGCTGTACGCTCCTGCACTTTTTGGTGAAGCTCAGCCAATATAGCTGCTGCTTCATATGGCTTGTTGGTTGTTGATATACCAAAAGCACGATGCGCAGGGATATCAGAAGCAACCACTGGCAGCCCCATCGCTAGTGCCTGTCCAATGCCCAGATTATATCCTTCCCAAGTAGAAAAGTTGGCATAAGCATCGGCCGCACAGTATAAATCAACTAATTCTTCATCGCTGACGTTGGCGACGACTTTTAACCCTTCGGCAGTCATGGCAGCAATATCACTTTGGTCGCCTTTTCCACAAAGCACGAACACGGATTTTTGGGTCAAGTCTGGCGCTTCAATTTCGAGAGCATTGTGCACGCTTATAAAGGTGTCCACTCCCTTATAAGTACGTTCGTTCTGATGGAAGCGGCAGACATTTAGCACTACGAAACGGTCTGTCCAACCATACATAGCCCGAACTTGCTTACGCCGATCTTGTAGCGAGGCATCCCAACATCCGAGGTGGGCATTTCCCAGTGGAATCACGCCGTTCACTGGGGTACGGCTTTCAGAGGCGATGGCATCCGAGATGGCGAAGACGCGGGCACACATAACAAGTGACTGATCTTTTTCATTCAGCATAGCTTGGCGTGCCTCGCAATCTGGGAAAATCGAAGGTGGTGGCTCGCCATGGTCATAAGCCATCACGCGCGGGTAATCGCCAGTCCAGCGTGCCACACTAAAAAACGGTGGTGTATGAGCCACGATGACGTCGATGCCTCGTTCAGCAGCAATCATTGCGGCAATACGAGGATCGTGAATTTCGACACGTTCGCAACCAGGGTAATAGATATCATTTTTTGAGATGGGTCCACCAACGATAACCGTATGACCACGCGCTACCAGTGCTTCCACCTGAAGTTTTATTACGACAGCAACACCGTGACCACGAGCATAGGTACATGACAGAATCATCACTCGTGGCATACGACTTAGAACATGATCCCATTCCGCGCGACGGCGTGGAGCAAAAGCTGGTGCATAAACTGTTTCCAGAGAGAGATTAGGAGAGTAGAATGGATCGGATCTCAATATGCTTGAGTGCCGAATCCATGCGTTACGCGCTTCAGTCGTCGCCACCGCCAGCTTTTCCGGGGTATCGTCATAGCCACGGCTTTTACTTTCATGATGGATTAGCAGTGGTTCTGCTAGATAAATGTTGCGGAGACCAGACTGTTGCAGGTCAAGGCAAAACATAACGTCATTAAAAGCTACATGGAAAAGCTCATCGAGCCCCCCAATAGCATCATAATGCGCCTTTGACACGGCGATACAAGCTCCCGTAACTGCACTTACTTCGTGTGTGAGATTGGCAAGCCCTGCGTAGCCGCCTTCAGCTTCTGACAAACCAATATGAGCATGAGCGGCGACGCCCTGGATGCCTAGAACAATGCCCCCATGCTGCACACTTCTGTCTGGGTAAAGGAGTTTAGGCCCTACAGCGCCGACACCCTCATGCAAAGCAAATGAAGCTAATTTTCTGATCCATTTCGGATCAATCACTTCCGTGTCATTATTCAATAAAATTAGTAAATCTCCTCGTGCTTGTCGTGCCGCTTCGTTATTGAGTCGTGCATAATTGAATGGACGCGAGTCGCGCAATACGCGAACGCGACCTTGATTTTCCATCCGATTTAGCCCATTGAGTGTCGTAGATTCATTGGAACCATTGTCGACGACAATAACTTCAAGCCGTTCACGAGGCCACTCTGAGCGTTCAATAGAATCAATGCAGTTCTTTAGTAGATCCCAAAGATTGCGTGTAGGAATTAGTATGCTGACCATCGGTAACGGATTATCTAGGGATTGTGGATAGAGGGGGAGTGGGGTAGCGGAGGGAGCCGCATCGTGGAATAAAATGTGCGGTACATGTACGACATTCGACTTGTCAGTAGTAAGTGTCACATGGCGTAAAAACTCAAGAGGATCGGTCAGGTTGGCAATATTTGCCGCGCGTAATGCTATCATGCGCCCCATAAGCATATTTTGTTTGCTTAACAAGGGTGAGTACTCGGGTTTGAACCAGGGCTCGTAGATTCTGCCGATATCATCTACTTTGGATTCATCGGCATAGGCGACTGTGGTGCCGGGCCTATCCAGTAGGGCTTCAACTAACACTCGTGGGCCATGAGCGCGCGGTAGAGCGCCTCCCTGTAATAAAATTACTGGTGCATCATTATTTGGGGTAAGTTCAAACACAAACCGCGCGTCATTTGCGAAAATTTCGCGTATATGTGTCACTTCTTGCGAAGTGCAAGAAGGATCTGTCAGTACTGTAGCCGACCAGTATAATCCAACCACACATTCAAGATGCTGCTTGGTGCGCGGAGCAATATGTATCGTTTTCTTGGTGAAATGCAGTACAAAGTGTATATTCGGAAATATGTCGGCAGTGAGCCTAAAATGGTCGAGCACTTCAGCACTAGGTGTATCAAAGAGAGCTAGCCAAGTAGCTGAAAAGCAAGGTTCTAATGGAGTGTCTTGTGCGGATGTTACAGATGTTGATGTACTACCGATACGGCGGTAAAGTGACTGGGCGATTCTTTGGCGGGCTATGTGATCGCCACGTATTGCTTGCACCAACAGTTTTGCGCGTCTAAAATATGATTTTTTGCTATTACGGGTATATTGTACTAGTTTCCGCAATGGAGCGGTGACCCGCCATGAGTTTGAGCCTAGAATGGCTCGTAATTCTGCCTCTACGTTTTGCAGCTGTACAGAGAGAAGATTAATTTGCTGCTCCGCAACAATCGAGCGTTCTGAACGCAAAAAAACATTTTGATTTAATTGGTGATGCCACCAAGTGTGGCAGCGTTCGAGGTTGGTTGCTGCTATTTTCCTTTGCGTCTGTTCGGCGGCGGCCATTTCCATTAGTTGCATTTGGCTTGTTTGTTGCTGAACTTTCAGTTCAGTATGCAACCGTTGGTTTTGGTGCAGGAGGTTTTCCCACTCTTCCTGAACCGCTAGGTAATCTGCAGACATGGGCCACGATAGTTCCACTTCCAATGATTCGGTGCGAGAAAGTATTTCTACGGGTACGGCTAGCTCCAGCCATGGATCTTCGTTCAAAAAGGCTAGCACCACGCCCGCCTTGCTTGTCTTGAGCGGGGCCGGAAAGACACCATGCAGTGCTCCGCAGAACAATGCTTCAATATCTTCCCCGTTCCAGGCCCAAAGGCAATTGTCCCCGTCGAACAGGCGCATACCATATAGACGCATGAATCCTTTCCGGTCGGAAGGGTCGAACCGTAGTGCCCGCACCCTTCCTTTGGGAAAGGTGAAATTTACGCGCTGTCGCTCAACTTTCATGGGTAAATGGATACGTTGGCTACAAGATTCAGTAAAGTTATCGTCATTGCTGCGCCAGAAGACCTGACAAGCGAAGTGCGGTACGTACGATGTTGCTTCATCGATGGCATGAATGAGTGTAGTATCCACTCCTTCTTCTTGAATCCTAGCCTCAATGATAAATTGATAGGTGATGCTGTCGCTCCAACTTTGCATTTCCCGTAGCAGTGCCGAACTGAGGGTCTCTGGGGGTGTACCAGAAAATTCCGAGTGCTGAAGATCGACTACGGTGCGGTCCACTATTTGTCCTGAGAACCCATTCTCTATTAGCAGGCGCAGGAAGCTTTTTCGGGTGAAAAAGCGCAAATGCGTGCGATCCAGTAATCCTTCTTCCCGGTAGCGGAAGTCGCCGGACAGCAATTCCAGGAAGACGCCGATATGTCCGATATTGGGTATGGAAATGAGGATTTTGCCGTCAGGTGTCAGATGATCCTTTAGCCGCTGGAGCACCTGGCCCGGGTCCCGCAGGTGTTCCAGCACGTCCGCACAGACAATCCGGTCATAGCGAGCTCCTTCCAATAGGTACCGAAGATCGGCAGATTCCAGGTCGGTGACCATGATCCGGCGGTAAAAGGGCCGGGCAATCTCGGCGGCATCGGCATTCATCTCAATCCCGTCGACGTTACAGTCTTGTTGTTCGGTGAGATACTGACCCAGCACCCCCACTGCGCAACCCACGTCCAGCACCGTGCTGCCGTGTGGAATGCGCCGGGCGATCTTGGCTAGGCTATCCTCGGCACTCGGATCAAGTGGAGGACGGGAATACAGGTGTTGTTGTGCCTCTTCTTCGGTATTCATATTGAGTGATCCCGCAGGCGTTGCTTGTTGACCGTTAAAAAGTGCTGTAACGCCGTTGTTCCGGTTTTGTGTATTCCTAAATGTAGAAAACACTTTTTATTCACTAAAGTTATTCCTTATCGATATGTCGTAATGGTTTAATATCAAGTGCCGCTCTTGTAATCAGCAATAAATCGTAATCCGAGAGTTGTCACTTTGTTCTGACTTCGGAGGAGAGCGGATATTTTTAAGTTACGCTTTCTGTGGCGGCGATTATTAATGAATCGTTTTTACTGGAAAAACATCCGTGCTCTGTGATTGTGCCATGATTAAGTTTAACAAAATAATCGCAAAATGTCTCGACCTGTTCTTGACTGTGCGATACCAGAACCAGGGACATACCATTCTTCCGCATTTCCGCAATCTTCACCAGGCATTTATCCTGAAACGCCTGATCCCCCACCGCTAGTATCTCATCGGCCAGTAAAATATCTGGTTGTAGGTATACCGCCACCGCAAACCCCAACCGCATTTGCATGCCCGAGGAATAGTGTTTGAGAGGTGTGTCGATAAAGTGCCCCAGTTCGGAAAACTCGATGATGTCTTTCGTTCGCTTCTTGATGTCTTTATTCAGAAACCCGTAGAGGCTGGCATTGAGAAAGATGTTTTCATAGCCTGTGAGTTCTGGATTAAAGCCGACGCCCAGTTGGATGAGCGGCGCCACGCGACCGTTGGCGATGACGCGGCCTGCGCTGGGCTGGAGAATGCCGGCGATGATCTGCAGCAGGGTGCTCTTGCCGGAGCCATTGTGGCCGAGAAGGCCGAGGGCCTCGCCCTGCTCGACGGTAAAGCTGATGTCGTCCAGCGCCAGAAAGCGTTCGCGGCGCTCGCGTTTGCTCTGGTGGAAGAGGGCGAGGAAGCGCGTCTTGAGGCCCATCGCGCGGTTGTGGCGCAGGATGAATTCTTTGCTGACGTGCTCGACGATAATGGCCGGGGGCATCAGAGATCCTCGACCAGGTGCCGGGCTTTACGATGGAAGAGGACCATGCCGATGGTGAGGGTGGCGATGGTCCAGCCGATGGCGATGAGGACGTGGCTCAAGGCGGGCAGGGTGCCCGCATAGAGCAGGGCGTGGAAGAGGTCCATGAACTGGGTAAGGGGATTGAGGGCGATGATCTCGCGCGTGGCGGGCTTGAGGACGTTGATGTCGTAACCGATGGGGGTGAACCAGAAGCCGAACATCAGCGCGATCTCGACCAGGTGCTTGAGATCGCGGAATTCGACCTGCAGCACCGAGAAGGTCAACACGATGCCCCAGATGAAGGCGATATATAACCCGAGCGCCAGCGGGTAGAGCAACAATCCCCAGTGATAGATGCCGCCCAGAAAAGGATAGAGCGCCACCAGAATCAGAATGGCGATGACCCACAAAGCCAACGTAAACAAAAGGCTGGCGGTGGGCACGAGAATCCGCGGAAAATAGATTTTCTGGATCAGGCCGGAGGCGCTGGTCAGGCTCTCGCAGCTCTGGCTGATGGACTGCGAAAAGAGGTTGTAGTGCAGCACGCCGACCACCAGGTACAGAATGTAGTGCGGCAAGTCGCTGCGGAAGACGTGGGTGAACACGAAATCATAGAGCAGGATCAGGGCGAGCGGATTCCCCAGCGACCACAAAAAGCCCAGGGCTGCGCCCTGGTAGCGCACCTTGAGGTCTTTGATGACCAGGTTGCGGACGAGATCACGGTATTGCCAGTAACGGGCGAGACCGGTGGCGGGGGAACTGGACGGAACGATGGTGCTGGTCTGCATGAACGGGGATTGTGCGTGCTGCGGCGGGGTCGGTCAATGCCTATTACCGAGGGCAAGCCCATTCTCTCTCGCAAGATCGTTCTCAAGGACACGATATCCTGATGTGCCGCCAGCGGCCATTGACCATGAACGACAGATGTCCTACATTCCAGCCTAAGCACCCGTTCATATGAGGTAATACCCATGGCCATACAGCATGTTTCGCTTCGAGAAGCCAACCAGCATCTCTCTAAATACATCGAAATGGCGTCCCATGGTTCTGAGATCATTGTGACCAAAAGGGGGCGACCCGTGGCGCGCATCGCACCCATTGAGGTCGGCGGACTGATGTCGGATACCGAAAAATGCGCGCTGGAACGGTCCCGAGCCAGAATGCGGCAGGGATATTCGCTGGGAGGCGGGTCATTCGACCGGGAAGCCGCGCATGCGCGTTAAGCGCATCTCCCTCGACACAAACATCCTTGTCTATGCGATGGACCGCGATGCTGGCGACCGTCATGTCCGGGCGATGGAAATTCTTGATCAAGCTGTGGAAAGCGACTGCATCCTGACTACGCAGGCACTGGGGGAGTTTTTTCATGTGGTCATCCGAAAAAACGGAATGCCAGCTAAAGATGCCGCTCAACAGGTACATGACTGGATGCTTCTTTTCCCGACAGTGACCGCATCGCCTGCTGCGCTATCCACTGCTATGTCACTGGTTATTGAGCACTCCTTCTCGTTTTGGGATGCTTTATTGATTGCCACGGTCAAGGAAGCGGGGGTGTCGCATCTTCTGACAGAGGATATGCAGAATGGCCGATCCGTTCTCGGCGTCTGGCTCATCAATCCTTTAAAAAATGGCTATGAGCGATAATGCCCGTCACCCTCCACCAGTAGGCATACGTTGCGCCCGGGCAGGGGGTGACCTATAGTAGTTGTTGAACTTTTCAACAATGGTGCTCAATATGGCTACAGTCAACTTTAGTGTTCCTGACGATGTGAAAGTTGCATTTAATACGACCTTTTGCAAAGAAAACAAAAGCGCCATTATCGCTGCTTTAATGCGTGAGGCAGTGGATCGTGCGCAGCGTAAGGATCACGCACGGCAGGCCGCCGCCCGCATTTTGGAGCGCCGCGAGTCCGCGCCGATAGTGAGTGCGGCCGAGTGCCGGGAGGCGAGGGAAAGAGACCGTCCGTGAACTGGGTCATTGATGCCAGTGTCGCACTGAAGTGGTTTTTGCGTTTCCGGGCTGAAGAAGGCCACGTCCCTCAGGCCATAGCCTTGTTGGAGCAAACGCTGTCCGGTGTTGCGGAGGCCGTTCAACCGCCGCACTTTTATGCGGAAATGGCCGCGGTGCTGGCGCGTGAAAAACCCGATACTGCCCGGGAGGATATGGAAGATCTGCTGCGGCTGGATTTCCGGCTTGCCGAAGGGCCGGAACTCTATACGCTGGCCATCGACCTTTCCCGGCGATATGGGCATCATCTTTTTGATACCTTGTACCATGCGCTGGCTTTGCTTCATCCTGAAGCTGTGCTGATTACTGCCGATCGGCGGTATTTTGTCAAGGCGCAAAGAGAAGGACGCATCATTTTATTGGAGGACTTTTTGCGGAAATGATAACGGCATGAAACCCTTGACCAGAGCATGAGTATCCAGATGGGCTCGTGTCATCATCGCCCTGCCGTTCCGCTGACCAATCCAGATGCACAATGCTTTCCGGATCACCGGGTGGGGCTTCAGGATGAGGATGACCGACGCACAGTGCATGATGGTGTAGTAGATCGGCTACACTATTAAATAAATGTTTTTTATGAAAATAAATAAAGTGGCGAGGCATGGCATGCGATTCTGTAGTAAATCACCTACAGCATAGACCGCTGTGCTAAAGAATCCTTGTGGAGCGCCTTGTCTTAAGACGCTAGTAAACCATAAGAAAATAAAATTGGCATGGATAGTGCTAAAGGTGATGGTGTAATCCCTCAGGCTCTTGCATGCTGGAAGGAGAGTGTTTTCATATTTTTCGTGATTAACACGAGAGTTGCGTGTGCAACTTGTGATCGGATCAATAGAGGATTACATTATGAACGACGCCCCATCCACCATATCCAGGAGTTTCATTCCCTCGATTCGCACGGCTGTATTTCCGGTCGTTGGCGGGAGGGACACGGTTTCCGCCCGTTATTCGGGCGACCACAAAAAGGAGTGGTGCCCGCTGTCGATAGCTGATTGATATAGTGATGTCATACGTCGATGCGCAAACGGATCCACCACCTACGGCTCCTATTACCTCCAGTGATTTGGAGGTCTCTGTCGTGATCAGAGACCACTCCCGATCCACGTTTCAGAGGTGATCCACCTGACTTGCATGCTTGATTAAGGCGCATAGGCCGCATAAATCACTGCCCCTGTGGAGTGACTAGTTTTTTTAAACGCTTACCAAAAGGAAATTGCATGAATCTGTATCTCTTGCTCAGCCTGCCGGATGAAGCATTTTTACCCGCAGCCTTTGATAGCGTTGTTGGCCGTGAACCGGATGTTATGGATCTTGCCCACTATGTTCAGCGGCTGCGCTCTGGTGCCAGCCGTGCGTTGGTGCTGGCGGAGATGCGCAGTTCCGCGGAAGGCCAGGCGCATGCCGCGCACGCGCCCGATCGTGAACTGGACAGGTTGCAGAAGCGTTATCGCCGCGTGCGCGGCTGGCCATTAGGCCGTTGGCGTTGGCTTTTTCTACCACGTTATGCGGCAAGATCTCCGCGTGCGGATTTCGACTGGGCGCTCTGGTTGAGTCATTACGCGGAACAGCATCGACGCCTGAATCAGCCACCAGAGACGTGGAAACCGGCGCAGGCTTCAGCGACGACGAGGTCGGAGACGGAAAACAAACTCGCCGCCATTGAACGGCGTGTCGGTGCTTTATCCGCCGTGCTGCAGCAGGCGATGCCGTTGCCGCAGGAACAAGATGCTGCGGTGCAAGAGACCGACTCCATAAAGCAGGCCGTGTCTGAAGAACATCTTCCAGCAGTGCCACTGACCGAGGTTTCCTGGGCGGCGCGGAGCATTTATGCGCAAATGCTGCAACATCTATCCGCCTAACCATTGAATAACAAGGAAACACTCCGGTATGCGTATTGTCATCGACCTCCAGGGTGCCCAGAACGACAGCAAAAATCGAGGTATCGGGCGCTACTCTTTATCCATCGCGCTGGCGATTGCCAGAAACAAAGGCCCGCACGAGATTCTCATCATGTTGAGCGCCGCATTTGCGGATACGATCGATGAGATACGTGCCGCTTTCGGTGAATCACTGCCGGATTCGGCGTTTAAGATATTTAATCCACTGGGCCCGACACATACCGCCGATCCGCTGAATATCTGGCGGCGGGATGCCAGTGAGCTATTGTATGAGCATTTTCTTGACACGCTGAATCCGGATGCGGTCGTTGTTTGTTCGCCCATGGAAGGGTGGGGTGACCAAACCATTTCGTCGGTGCATAAGGTAAAGCAGAATTATCTCATTGCTCCGGTGCTATATGACCTGATTCCCCTGGTGCAGCACCATCAGAATGACCTGGATTGGCCAGAGGCTACGCTGGCCTGGTATTTGCGCAAGGCGGACGATTTCCGGCGTACGGATGTCGTGCTCTCCATTTCGGAGTCGAGTAAGTCGGAGGCCGTCAGCTTCTTGGGTTGTCCCGCGGAAAAGATAGCGAATATCTCCGCGGCGGTGTCAGGCCTGTTTCATGAAGTGGTTCTTGAAACCGGAGAAATCGCCGCACTCAAGGCACAGTATGGCATCGCCAGGCGTTTCGTGCTGACGTCCTCCGCCATCGAGGAAAGGAAGAATCCGGAGCATCTCATTCGTGCGTTCGCGCTGTTGCCCCAGGCGGTACGCAACGATATCCAACTGGTGTTCATCGGTAAGTTCACGCACCCGGATTATAAATATTCGCTCCTTTCTTTGGCGGCACAATCCGGTCTCGACGATAACGATGTGCTCTTTACGGGATATGTTCCGGACGATGATCTGATTCGACTGTACGCAGCCTGTGACCTTTTTGTCTTTCCATCGCTGCATGAGGGATTTGGCCTGCCGGCCTTGGAAGCCATGGCTTGTGGTGCGCCCACTATCGCAAGCGACACGACCAGCCTGCCGGAAGTCATGGGTTGGGAGGAGGCGCTATTCGACCCCCATGAACCGCAGGCCATTGCGCACAGCATGGAACGGGTGCTCACGAATGAGCGATTTCGCCAGCAGCTTATCCAGCACGGCTTGCAACAGGCCAAGAAATTTTCCTGGGATCGCAGTGCCCAACTCGCGCTGCAGGCGGTGGAAGCGGCATATGCCCAGTGGCAATCCCAAAGCATGGGCGAATCCGTGCATGGACAGGCGTCCCGCCGTCAAGAACGGCCACGTCTGGCCTATTTTTCCTCTCTGCGAGAGGCCAGGAGTGGCATCGCCGACTATAGCGCCGAGTTATTGCCGGAGTTATCCAAGTATTACGCCATCGAGGTGATCGTCGATCAGAAGGAACCCGTCAAGGATCCGTGGGTGCTGGGGAATGCCACCCTGCGTTCGGTGGCCTGGTTTGAGCAGCACGCGCATCAGTATGATCGTATCCTCTATCAATTCGGGAATTCCGAGTATCACGCCCATATGTTCCCCTTGCTCGAACGCTATCCGGGTGTGGTGGTGCTGCACGATTTTTATCTGAGCGGTGTGCTGGGCTGGGTTTTGGCGAGCCAGCAGCCCGGTGTATGGGATCGGGCTCTGCTGCATGCCCATGGTTGGCCCGCCATGGTGGAGCGCTATCAGGCCGGGAACCAGCGGGACATCGCCGAATTAATCGCCAAATATCCCTGCAATCTGCGGGTATTGCAGCAGGCGCGAGGAATTATCGTCCACTCTGATTGTTCCCTCCGGATGGCAAAACAGTGGTATGGCGCGGAATTGGCTGCGGACTGGTCCATCATTCCGCATTTGCGGGTTCCCGTGGTCGATATACCGCGCGCGCAGGCACGGACGGAACTCGGGTTTACCGAGGATGTTTTTTTGGTTTGCTCCTTTGGCCTGCTGGGAGAGACGAAGCTCAATCACACACTGATCGAGGCTTGGGCATCGTCCGCGTTGGCGAAAAATCCGCGTTGCAGATTGGTATTCGTGGGCAAACTGCCGGATGGCGGGAGCTATGGCGAGCAGTTGCGGCGGTTGCTGAAGTCCATCCAGGGACGCATCACCATTACGGGATGGACGGATGGCGCGACCTATAAACGGTATCTGGCGGCTGCCGATTTGGCGGTACAACTCCGTACCCAGTCGCGCGGAGAAACTTCAGGCACGGTGCTGGATTGCATGAATTACGGTTTGCCCACCATCGTCAACGCCAATGGGAGTATGGCCGATCTACCGTCGAAAGCGGTGTATCGCTTGCCCGAAGCGTTGAGCACCGACGCCTTGAAGGAAGCGTTGGAACAGCTCCATGGTCAACCGGTGTTGCGCAGCGAACTGGGTCGACGTGCCGCCGCACATATTCGGCGGTATCACCTGCCCAGGAAATGCGCCGCGCAATATGCCCAGGCCATCGAACGGTTTTATGACGCCTCCGAGGAAGGGGCGCAGGGGCTGATCAGGCAGGTGCAATTACTGCCCCCCCCACCGCACCCTGGTGACTTGGTGGCCTTGGCGGAACGCGCGGCGCAGATTTACCCCCCGTGCCGCCCGAGCACGCGGCAGTTACTGCTGGATATTTCCGGGCTGGCGCGGCACGACGGTAAATCCGGTATCGAACGTGTCGTGCGCAGCGTGCTGCAGGAATTGCTGCGGAACCCGCCGGATGGGTATCGGGTGGAGCCCATCTATGCTACGCCGGAGCACGGCTATCGTTACGCCCGTAAATTCACGGCTCGATTCCTGGGATTGGGAGATTTTCCGCTCAGCGACGATCCCGTCTGCGCGATCACGGGTGACGTATTTTTTTCGCCGGACTGGGTGCCGGATATCGTGCGTATTCATGAGCCGGCATTATCCATGTGGCGGTTGCAGGGGATCAAGATGATCTTCATGGTTTACGATGTGTTGCCATTGACACTCCCCGAAACGACGCACATCTCCGTACATGAAGCCCATATGCGTTGGCTGCTGACGTTGGCGAAGATCAGTTCCGGCCTGGTCTGCATTTCAGCCACCGTGATGGCGGGTCTCAAAGAGTGGCTCCATTTATTCGGCCCACAAACAGGTCATTCGATTCCGTTGGGTTGGACGCCGTTGGGTAGCGATGTGACTGACCCCACAGCCAGGGAATCCGTTCATATCACTCCCGAGCAGTCGGCGCAGTTGGCGGCCATCCGGCGTTCCCCGGCTTTTTTGATGGTGGGCACCGTGGAGCCACGCAAGGGCCACGCGCAAGCCCTCGCCGCCTTCGATTGGTTATGGGCTCTGGGCATCGAGTGTAATCTGGTCATTGTGGGTAAACAGGGTTGGAAAGTGGACGAACTCGCCGAGCGCTTATTGACGCATCCAGAGCGTGAACGGCACCTGTTCTGGTTGCAAGGTATCGGCGATGATCTGCTGGAGCACATCTATGCGGCAAGCCTCTGTCTGATCGCGGCATCACGGGATGAAGGTTTTGGGCTGCCGTTGATCGAAGCGGCACGGCATAAATTGCCGATCCTCGCGCGCGACATCCCGGTGTTCCGCGAAGTGGCGGGGGAACACGCCAGTTATTTCAGTGGATTCGCGCCGGAGGATCTGTCCAGGGCGATTGTGCAGTGGCTGGAGCGCGCGCGCGCCGGTACCACGGTGAAATCGGACGGCATGCCGTGGTTGACTTGGGCGGAATCCACTCAGGAGTTGATGGACGTGATTTTGAATGACCGGTGGCAAGACCGCTGGACACCCGTCAAGGATGCCGGCCTTGTGGCACGGCACTGGGGGTCGGATTATCGCGTAATGACCGTCGTCGGCGAGCGTATCGGCACAGCGATTCGGAGCACTGGTCTTGCGGGCTATCTGACCTATGGTCCCTCGGGATTATCGCTCAGGGCCGGGAGTTACATGGCCACCTGGACGGGCCATGTGGGTCTTGGGGGCTGTGACGATGGCGCGCATGTGGATGTGAGCTACCAACAGGGCGCCAAGGTGCTTGCCCGCGCTGACTTGGAGGGTCTGGCGCAAAAGGATGGCCGTTTTACCGTGACCCTGCCGTTTACCCTGGAGGAAGATCGGCGTGATCTGGAGGTCAGGGTATGGGTGGGAGACTGGAGCGATATCTCTCTGGATGGATTGGAGATCCGCAAGGCTGCCCCGGAATCGGCGGTGAAGTCTCCGGAGGCGATCGTCACCACGGCAGCCATGCAACCGGCATTTTCTGCCCGAACGTATCGTTACTGGGCCACACACCCCAAAATGATCACCTTCGTGGGCTGCCCCGTTGGCCGTAGCGTGCATGCGACGGGAACCAAGGGATGGTTGCTTTCAGGCCCGTATGTGGAACTGCCCAAAGGACGGTATATGGCCACGGTCTGTGGCGCATCCCCCGAGATCGGCAGTTTGGATGGCTGCTGGATGGATGTGGCGTGGAATAAGGGACTGGATATCGCTATCGCGCAACCCCTTTATGCCACCGAAGCCGCGTCCTCCTGTGCGTTGGGCCGAGCGGCTTTTGAATTGGCCGCCTATGCGCCGGATGTGGAAGTAAGGGTTTATGTGGAGAGTGGGGTTTTACTGCGTATCGATGGCATCGTCTTGGAGGAGATGGTATGAAGTGCCAGTTTGTTGCCCGTTTTTTTGGGTCCGATGCCGCATTGTGTACCGAAATCGGACAGCGCGAGGGGCACGCCCTCGTGAGTGCCGGAGAGGCGGGGCATTTACTGTACGGGCCATATATGGCGCTGGAGCCGGGGCATTACCGGGTGGAGTTGTACGGTAGCGCCAATGCCGCCAGTGCGGCCGAGGCCGTTGTGGATGTGTGTATGGAAACCGGCCAGCGCGTCCTCACCGAGCAACGACTGCAAGCGACTAGGGATGGGCAGGAAGGTCTGCTGGCCGCCCTGACCTTCGCCGTCGAGACGGAATGTCAGGATATGGAAGTGCGCGTTCGCGTGGACCGGCACCACCAGATTCGGGTGGGGCTGATGGAAGTACATAAGGTGGCGGATTTTCCGAGAGTCGGAATCGTCGTGGTCACGTATGGGATGGTTCCGGCGCCACTCGTTAACTCCGTATCTTCTAAATATATGTGTGAATGGTACGTTCATCACCATGGCTCTGAATCATTAAAGGATGACATCACTAATTTGTTTGCGGATAAAAAGTCCCATCTGCATTTTCATTGTGAAAACAGGGGGCTGTCGAAAAGCTGGAATGACGGAATCATTGAATCCGTGAAATCCGGAAATGACATTACCGTGATTATCAATGATGATGTCGAATTTCTGCGAGAAGGGTTTGATGATTGGATTGAATTTATAATGAGGAACAGAGATCACGGGCTGATTTTTCTGACTGGCGAAGAACCGCAGGAGGATGGCACAACGGTTGTCAGACCGCAGGATTTTGCGTGTTTCAGTTTTGGGCCGCAGGCCAGAAAATTGGTCGGTGCCTTTGATGAAAGTTTTGTTCCCGCCTACTATGAAGATATGGATTACATAGTGCGCGCATCTTTGTGCAACATTTCAACGCACACCGATGAGCGCACGCTTTGCCGGCATGAAAGAAGCTCGACCAAAAGACATAATGTGGAGATTTCTGAAAAAGTATCTTATTTCTGGCAAAAAAATAGGGATTTCATGATGACGAAGTGGGGTAGTGCGACGCCGGGGGCTGGGACTTATCCGCATCCATTCGATGATCCAAAGAACAGCATATTCATTCCTTTCAAGGAATCCATCCCATGATCGTCTTTATTGCGGTTTGTGGCTACAACGGCGGACGTCAGCCCACCCGCACCGCCGGAGTGACAACGGTCGGGCGTTCTCCGTGACCCTTCCCCGGCTGATCGTCGTGGCGTGGACCCTGGTAGCCCTTGGCGGATGCGCGTCGATTCTCCCGCCCGGCGCGTCCGTTACGCCGACCTCGACGACGACGTCCGTTTTGCCGCGCCATGTCCTTTTACCCCAGGTCAAAAGGACATACCCGACCTTCCAGCCGAAGATGCCACCGCCCGCCCGGCACCTTTATGTGGCGAATATCAGCGCACTCCCGCCGGATCAGAAACGGCTGCTGGTGACGCTGCAAGGGATTGTCAATCGTACCCGGCCGCGTATTTACCTGATCTGGAGACCGGATGACCGGTTCTGGCTGCGCCAGATGCGAAAACAGGGGCAAACCGGCACGCCGATCCGGGTCAAACAGCCATTGTCGCTGGTCCGGATTTTTCGCGGTGACATACGGGGCGCGGTGATCCCGGACCCGAAGGTGTATATCTCTCCGGATATTGCGGTGGATATTGCGGCGGTGGACGACCTGGTGGTGGCCACGCCCGCCTTGGCGCGGCAATTGAATGTGCCGGTCAAGGTGGATTTGCGCGGGCGCTTCAAAAATGACGTGGAAGCCCTGCGGTATCTGCGGACACGATTGGCGCCGCGGATGAACCCCTTTCTGTTTTTATGTTTGGACCCGGAGCTTTTGGCCGATGGCGCGGAAGATCAGATCATCGCCGCGCGCGGGATGACGTTTTGGGTGACGGGTCCCAAGGAGCGGCAGAAACCGGGAGCGGACATGGCCGGGGAAAAACAGCAGATAGAAAAGCTCTTTGCCGCCACTCCGCTGAACGGGGTGGTGCGGGGCTTCTGGTGGAACGGCGACGGTGTTGGCCTCGGAGAAGGTGAGGGGGTCAAGCTGGCGTCGGAATTCGGCAAGGTCACCGTGGTCAGTAATCATGTGCATAATCTTTCCGTATTCAGCGGCGTGCGGTTGGCGGCGCTACGGCAGAAGTTCGCCCCCCCTCCGAAACTGGATCGATCCAAGGTGTATCTCTCGCTGACCGTTTCCGATGGAGACAATCTGAATACCTGGCAGAATTTTTTCTGGCGTTGGTTCAAGAGTCCGTACCATGGCAAATTCGCCGTCGGGTGGGCGATGGGACCGACCCTCCTGGATGTGGCGCCTACGCTGGCGGCATGGTACTACCAGCATGCCGGACCGAAAGACGAGTTTATAGGGGGTGTTTCCGGTATCGGTTACATCTATCCATCCGTCTGGGCGGACCGCTTGGATCATCCTCATACCGCGCTTCGGCGTTTTTATCGATGGACCGGAGACTACCTGCGGCGGATGGATATGCACACTTTTCGTACGCATCAGGCCTTCACGGCGGACAATCAAGATGCCATGCGGGACATCGCGCAGGCCGCGGCGGCGCTCCCGCAGGTAAGGTTTTTCATGCCGGACTACGGCTATGCGGATGAACGGGGTTATCACCGGATCACCTATTCACTGCCCAGTGGACAGGCGGTCTTTCGGGCCGCCACGAGTTGGACGCTCGATAAACCGGAGGAAATCCCCTATCTCGTCAAACAGATTCGCGCCCATGTGGGCGCGACGCGTCCGGCGTTTCTCAACGTTTTCATTTTGAACTGGGCCATGGGTATGCACCGCCTGTACCTGCTCCTCAAGGCGCTCGGTCCAGATTATGTGGATGTCACCCCATCCCAGTTGAATACGCTCTACCGTTCGTCCGTAGGCGCCGTGGGAGGCCGCAGTGATACCAGATGATCGGAACTTCCTTATGCCAAAAAAACGGGACGCCCTGTCGCCCCTCTGCCGTATGTTCGCGCCAGTACCGGCATTGTGATAAAGATAAGGTGATTTCCGGTCTTCGCTCGCAGAGACCGGCATGCGTTGTCTCCGCATACCGGATGAGCCGGATATCCGATGCCGTGTCCTTTTGTGGTGTATTTTTAAAGTACAGCCTGAGGCGTTCAACATGTTTGATTTCAGTAAAATGCTACATGATGAAAGAACAAGATGCCTGCGAAGCTTGCCAAAGTTCTCGGGCACGGTGCTCTCCGCCGGCTGTGCGGGCACATGGTATTTTAACTGGTTTGAGGATTGTACGGGGCATAGCGGAAAGCATATTGGGATTGAACTTTACAGCGAAAAGCCCCCTGATCTGCCGGCAAATGTGGAATGGACCGCGAATTCCGTGGGGGATATGCGCGATGTTGACAGTGCGAGCGTCGCTGTGGTGTTTTCCGGGCAAAATATTGAGCATTTGATTCCCAAAGATGTCGCCGGTTTTCTGCTGGAGTCGAATAGGGTATTGAAAAATGAGGGATTGCTGGTAATAGATTCACCCAACCGGTCGTCCACGCAACATCTGGGGTGGGCACAACCAGAACACACCCTGGAGTTTACGGCGGATGAAATGGTTTCGCTATTGGATGCCGCGGGTTTTGCTGTGATGGAAACACGAGGTATCTGGCTGGTCCGTGACCCGGTTACGAAGAGGCCATTTGACTTGTTTTCATGCCAGGAAGGCGAGCTGGACAGTGATGAGCGTCGATATATGGCTCGACTGCATGCTGAAGACAGCTTTATTTGGTGGATAAACGCAAAGAAACACCGGCCAGCGGACACGGAAAAAGTAGTCAAGCTGGTGAGCGATATTTTCTTTAGAAACTACGATAGTTTCGTGAACGCCAGATTTGTGTCTCATCTTGGCGTCAAGGGTTGGGAGTGGGGGGCCTCCGTCGTCACGGTCAATCCTGAAGATTCCGGTTGCGTGCTGAATGGCCCCTATATTCCTTTGTCGGATGGAAACTACCAGGCGATTTTTCATATCAGGCATGAGGCGGAACCCGTTTCTGATGGGGTCGAAATTGTATTGGAGGTGGTATCGGCTTTTGGGGACGTGATTCACGGCAAAAGAGTGATCGGTTTTGGCGAGTTGGAAAAAATAAAAAGGTGGACGGGATTTTCTATGGATTTTAGTGTCGTGGGTTATGTCACGGCGGTAGAAACGAAGGTGGTTGTAAAAAATTATTCCGGTTCAATATTGGCGCACGTTAATATTTTGAAAGAATGATTTTTTGCAATCCTGACCGTTTCCAGGGCAATCAAGTGGTAAAAATAATTTTTATGGTTTATAACATACATCATGAAATCACTGGTCCCGCGTATTGACGGTATCCAGCAGCCACGTGATTTCTTTCATGCGGAGGTACCGCTGTGGCATGGATTTCTTACGCGCAGAACTTTGAAGATGTCATGCTGCTGCGCGCGCTCAAGAATGTTCAGTCAGGCTTCTATATCGACGTGGGAGCGCAGCATCCACGGATAGATTCCGTCAGTCGCGCGTTTTACGACCGGGGCTGGCGTGGTATCCATGTGGAGCCGGTGCCTGTCTACGCAGCGCTTTTACGCGCGGACCGTCCCGACGAAACGGTCGTCCAGGCGGCGCTCGGCAAGCAGCGCGGGGAGGTCACCTTTTATGTCGTCCGGGAAACGGGTTTATCGACCGTTATCCCAAGTATTGCGGAGGAGCACGCGCATAACGGCTTCCCTGTGGATCGCATCGACGTTCAGCAAAGCACACTGACCGCGGTATTCAAAATGGCGGAAGGACGTGAAATTCATTGGCTCAAGATCGATGTGGAAGGCAGTGAGCCGGATGTGTTGCGCGGCTGGCTACGCAACCGGGCCAGACCGTGGATCGTGGTGGTGGAAAGCACGCTGCCGCTTTCCGACGTGCCCCTCGATCCGGTCTGGGAACGCGCTCTGCTGCGGCGTGGATACGACTTTGTGTATTTTGATGGTTTGAATCGCTTTTATGTGCATCGGGACCATGCCGATCTGAGCGCGGCATTTTCGCACGGCGCTTGTGTGTTTGACGATTTTGCACTCAGTGGGTTGGCGAGCGCCCCCTTCTGTAAACATCTACTGGAACAGCAGCACGAGGAGGGCACGCATGTCGGATAGTGAAAAAAGACACACGCTGGATCTGCGCAGGTTGCTGATGTTGCCCAACGCGGCATTCGTGCCCAGCGCTTTTACCGCCATCCTGGGGCGTGAACCCGATGTCGTCGGCCTCGTATACTATGCCTTGTGTCTACAGCGCGGATCCAGCCGTGCCCTGCTTCTGGCCGAGATACGCAGTTCTCCGGAAGGGCGGCGGCATGCGCCCCATGCGGTCAGTGCGGAACTGGATACGTTAGTCGCCCGCTACCAAAAAATACGACACCTGCCGTTGGGACGCCGACGCTGGAAGCTCCTGCCGACTTTTGGCATCGATCATCAGGAAAACGCAGATTTTGATTGGGAGCGGTGGGTTACCGAATACATAGCGCAGTTTATGAAACGCGATGCGGCCTCGGTCCCGGCTGAGCCCATCCACCTCGATCTCGCCCACCGGATTGAGAAACTCCAACAGCAGGTCGACATATTGTTTGACGCCTTGCAGCACAGCAACGTGGCAGACTTGCTGGCCCGGCGTGCTCCTCCGGCGCATGCACGGCAAAAACCCCCACTGCAACCCCAGCGTGTTTGGCCGGACCCGGTAGAAGTGTCCTGGGAGGCGCGCAGTTATCTGCACCAATTGCTCCAGGTGTCCAGGGAGTGAGGTCATGCATATTGTCATCGATCTTCAAGGGGCCCAGGCCTCGAACCGCCATCGGGGTATCGGTCGCTACTCCATGGCCTTGGCGCTTGCGCTGGCCCGCCTTGTGCGGCCCCTCCACCGTATTTCGCTGGTCCTGAACGGTACCTTCACCGGCACCATCGATCCGATGCGTGGCGCCTTTGCCGGTTTGGTGGCGCAAGAAGACGTGCATGTCTGGCTCCCTCTCACGCCCGCCCATGCCCCCGACCCGGCCAATCTTTGGCGCCGTGCGGCCAGCGAAGCGTATTATGAGGCTTTTTTGAGGCGTCTGCGGCCAGAAATGGTGTTGATCACCAGTCTGTTCGAAGGGGTCGGTGAGGATGTCATCGTGAGTGTCCACCAAAGCGATGCCGCCATCCCCTCGGCGGTGGTGCTATACGATCTCATTCCGCTGATCCACAAAGACCTGTATCTCGCGGACCCCGCGGCCGCCGTCTGGTATCACAACCGTCTGGCGCATCTGCAACAGGCGGATCTCTTGCTGGCCATCTCGGCGGCCAGCCGTCAGGAGGCCATCGACTATCTGGGGACGAATCCGGCGCGCGTGATCAACATCTCCAGCGCCATGGATGAGCAATTCAAGCCGTTGCGCTACACGACCGGGGAAGCGCGGACCCTTCGCGCGAAATACGGCTTGCGGCGTCCCTTCGTCATGTACACCGGGGGCATCGACCACCGAAAAAACATCGAAAGACTGATCACCGCGTTCGCGATGTTGCCGAAATCTTTGCGTCAGAGCCACCAATTGGCGGTGGTCTGCGCCATGCGGGAACCGGACTGCAAACGCCTCATCGCCTGGGCGGCTCAACAGGGTCTGGAGGCGGGTGAACTGGTGCTCACCGGTTTTGTATCCGATAGCGACCTCCTCGCCCTGTATAACGCATGCGCCTTGTTCGTGTTCCCCTCCTGGCACGAAGGTTTCGGTTTGCCCGTGCTCGAGGCCATGGCCTGCGGTGCACCTGCCATCGCCAGCAACCGCAGCAGCCTGCCCGAGGTGGTGGGGTGGGACGAGGCGTTGTTCGATCCTTTTGATGCACGGTCCATCGCCCGTGGCATCGAACGCGGATTGACAGACACCGCGTTCCGTAGGGCGCTCAGGGCGCACGGTCTGAAGCAGGCGGCGAAGTTCTCCTGGGAGGCCACGGCGGCGCGTGCTTTGGCGGCCATGGAGGCTTTTCACGCCCGCCGGTTGGCAGAGCCGGCACCGGCTTCGGTCAATCCGCCGCCGTCGCGCCGGCCGAGTTTGGCCTATGTGTCCCCCCTGCCGCCGGCGCAGAGCGGTATCGCCGATTACAGCGCCGCACTGCTGCCGGTGCTGGCCGCGCATTACGCGATCGACGTGATCGTCGATCAGGTCGAACCGGTCAGTGACCCCTGGGTGCTGGGCAATACCCGCCAGCGTTCGGTGGCGTGGTTCGAGCGGCACGCGCACGCGTACGACCGCATTCTCTATCACTTTGGCAACTCGCATTTCCACCAGCATATGTTCGGTATGCTGGAGCGGTATCCGGGAGTGGTGGTGCTGCATGATTTCTTTTTAAGTGGCGCCTATGTGCACATGGAGGTCACGGGTTATGTAACTGGCGCATGGACTCGGGCGCTGCTGCGCTCCCATGGGTGGGTGGCTGTGCGTGAGCGTTGCGGAATAGAAGGAGATGCGGCGGGCGTCATTTTCAAATGGCCCTGCAATCTGGCCGTACTGGAACGTGCCGTGGGGGTCATCGTGCATTCGGATTTTTCGCGACGCATGGCGAATGAATGGTATACCCCCGGTTTCGCCGATGCGTGGGCCTGCATTCCGTTGCTGCGTACGCCCCCGGTGGCGAGGCAACGATCGCAGGCGCGTGCTGAACTCGGTTTGGGGGACGAGGTGTTTCTGGTTTGCACTTTTGGCATCGTCGCGCAAACGAAGCTCAATCACCGCTTGATCGAGGCATGGTGGATGTCCCGTCTTGCGCGCGACCCGTGCTGCAAATTGGTTTTTGTCGGGAAGTCGGCGGGGGATGCGTATGGCGAGAACATCCAGCAATGGGTCGATGCCCATCCCGGACGGATCAGCATCACCGGATGGGTGGACGAAGCCACCTATGAACGTTATCTGGCGGCGGCGGATCTCGCCGTGCAGTTGCGCACCCTCTCGCGCGGCGAAACCTCGGCCGCCGTGCTGGACTGCATGAACTACGGCTTGCCCACCATCGTCAACGCCAACGGGTGCATGGCGGATTTGCCGAAAGATGCGGTGTGCATGTTGTCGGATGACTTCGGTACGGAGGCCCTCCGCACGCAACTGGAGCGCTTTCAGGCCGATCCCGTGTTGCGCCGGACGTTGGGCGACCGTGCCGCGGCGCATATCCGCACGCGCCACGCGCCCAGCATCTGTGCCGGGCAATACGTCCAGGCCATCGAGGGGTTCTACGCCCGAGCCGAGCAGGGCGCGCTGGGATTGATCCGCGAAATGTGCCAGCTCGACCCGCCGCAAAACCTCACGGATTTATCCACGCTGGCCGAGCGTATGGCGATCCTCTACTCGCCGGAACGTCCGACCTATCGGCAAATCCTGGTGGATATTTCGGCGTTTCTCCAGAGTGATGCCAAAATGGGCACACATCGCGTAACGCGCGGTGTGCTACAGGCTTTACTCAACGAATCCTTCGCCGGTTTTCGGGCGAAGCCGATATATGCCACCGCCGAGCGAGGCTATTGCTATGCGCGGCGGTTCACCGCGCATTTTCTGGGACTGGGCGACTTGCCGTTGGACGATGCGCCGATTTTTGCGCAGGCGGGCGATGTGTTCTGGGGGCTGGATTCCCAACCCGAGTTGGTGGTCCATCATCAGCATGCCTTGAATGCGCTGCGCCTGTGTGGCGTCAAGATGGTTTTTACCGTGCATGATCTTTTTCCCGTGATGTTGCCCGAATGCCCCGAGTCGGGCATGGAGGAATACAGTCGCTGGCTGCAGACGCTCGCCTCCGTGGGAGATGGCGTGTTGTGTGTTTCGGCTGTGGTCGCGGCAAATTTGAAACGGTGGCTGGGCCTGTTCGGCCCCGGAGAGGGGCACACCCTGCACCTCGGCTGGGTACGGTCGGGGGTTGACGGGAGGGAGAGGCGGGTGGCGGAAAAACCGTTGCATCGTGATACGTTGCAGGCCATGCAGTACGCCGCCATGCTGCGTTACCCCGCTTTTCTGATGGTCGGCACGCTGGAGCCGCGCAAAGCGCATGCGCAAGCGCTGGCGGCGTTTGAACTGTTGTGGCACCAGGGGGAGCAGGTCAATCTGATCATCGTCGGCAGACAGGGACGGTTCGTGGACGAGTTGGTGCAACGCCTGCGCACCCATCCTCTGCGAGAACGGCACCTGTTTTGGGTGGAGGACGCCGATGAGCGCGTACTGGAGCCACTCTACGCCGAGGGTACCTGCCTCATCGCCGCCGCGTTGGATGACGGCTATGGCTTGTCCTTGGTCGAGGCCATGCGACAGAAATTGCCCATCCTTGCCCGCGATATCCCGGTTTTTCGCGAGGCGGCGGGGGCGTATGCCCGCTATTTCTCGGGCCTGGCGCCCACGGATATCGCGTTCGCCGTGCGCCAATGGCTGAAGTCGCGCGAACCAGACCCATCGCCGGAATTCGATGCCATGCGCTGGGTGAGCTGGGAGGAAAGCGCCAAGATCATGCTGGCCATGATCCTCGAGGACCAGTGGCAGGATCACTGGGAGCCAGTAAAAGACGATACGCTCCTGGCCCGCTACTGGGGCTCGGATAGGCGTCTGCTCACCATCGCGGGCAGGCGCGAAGGCACGCAACTGGTGAGCACGGGGCGAAAGGGTTACCTGATGTACGGCCCCTATCTCGACCTCGAAGCGGGGAGCTATGTGATGGAGGTACACGGTAGCGTGGGCAGGTTCGGATTGGCCGACGCCATGGCCGACATCTGCCTGGATGGCGGCAACACGGTATTGGTGGAACGGTCCCTGGAAGCGCCAGGGGATGGACGGGAAAGAGTGCTGGCGGCGCTTCGGTTTACCTTGACGCAATCCTGCAGGGGGTTGGAGGCGCGGGTGTTGGTGAGCGATTTCAGCGACTTACGCATCGGTATGGTGGAACTGCATAAGGAGGATTCCCTCATCCGCGCGACCACCGTGCCCAGCGCCACCGCACGGGTCAGACGACGTCAGCGGAAGCCCGCCGTCTTGACGCACCGATACTGGGCGACACATCCCAGAATGGCGTCGAGGGTGGGTTATCCGGTGGATCGGAGCGTATATGCCACCGGGGAAGAAGGACTTCTGCTTTTTGGCCCGTATGTAGGGCTTCCAAAGGGGCGCTATGCCGCCACCGTCTACGGCGCGGCGCCGAGGGACTTGCACGACTGCTGGATGGATGTGTCGTGGAATAAAGGCGACAACCTGGTGGTGCGTCAGGCCATATACGCGACGCCCTCCGATGCGGTCTACGCATTGGGTCGCGTGGCCTTTGAACTGCCGACTTATGTCGAAGACGTGGAAGTGCGGGTTTATGTGGCGGGCGGTCTCGCCATGCGCATGGACGGCATTACCCTGGAGGAACATTCCGGATGATGGCGGGAGGTGGAGGGTTTCTGGGTGGTTACCGGTGCATTTATTTTTCCTCCACTCCCCGCAAAAATGCCTCCCACTGCGGCAATATCCGCTCCGGCAGATAGCGGGCACTTTGCTGCAGACCTGCCGCGCGCAGGTGGGATTGTACGGTCTTCGCATCGGGGCCATATATCATCCCGCGTAGCGCATCGACGACGCTGGCGGTATCATAGGGGTCGAAGTAGCGGGCGGCATCGCCGTAGACTTCACGGTGCACCGGAATGTCGGAGGCGGCGACCACGCCACCGCAGCGCATGGCCTCCGCACCGGAAAAGTCGAAACCCTCGCCGACGCTGGGACAGACCGTCACCACGGCCTGCCGGTAGAGCAGGCGCAGGGCACCGGCGGGAACGCCGTGGAGCAGAAAGAGGCTGCCCTGCTCGATCCACGGCAAAAAGGTCTCCAGGGCGGTCTGATAGTCCCAGCCGATATGGCCCACCAATACCAGCTTGAGATCGGGGTCCGCGGCGCTGCGCAGGGCCTCCCAGGCTTCCACCAGACGGGCATGATTTTTACGCGGCTCGATGGTGGAGACCATGAGGACGAAGCGGCTGTCCGGCCCAAAGGCGCGGGCATAAAAAGCCGTCTTTTCCTCCTCGTTGCCGAACGCGCGGAACAGGCGATAGACCTTGGTCTTGCCCTTCTTCGCACCGCGCACCTTTCCTTCGTACTCCCCGTGTAAATGACGGCGGACGATGTCCGGTATCCGTTCCGGCTCCGGTTCCGCCGGATGGTAGTGCGCGGGCAGCATGTTGTGGATGGTGTGGGCCAGGGGTTCCGCCTCGGGGAAGAGACTCAACAGATCGCGGCGGGTGGCGTCCGACACGCAGACGAAGCGGGCGCCGGAGCGCACATTGGCGGCCATGGCCTGAAAATGGCTGGCCTGGTGAAAGGCACGGTCGGAGATGGTATGCGGCATCAGCACCGGAATGGCGTCGTGGTAATGCACCACCAGGGCCGTACCCGGACTCACCCGCCCCGGAAAAGGGGTCTGGGCGACAAACACATCCAGCCCGCGGGTATCCAGCAGCGGATAACGGGAATGCGACAAAACCTGCGCCCGTTCGATGCCCACCAGATGCATGCGCCGCCACGGATAGGCACAGACCCGGTAATCACTGCGCAGCACCTGCTCCCGGTCGGCGGCGGGCAGGCTCCGGCCGTAGAGTTCCTGCCAAACAAAATCGCGAAAATAACGGGTCTCGAAGTGGCCCAGGGGAATCCGCCCCAGCCCGGTCCACGCCGCGTAACGCAAGCGCCAGGTCTGCCAGAGATTGTCCAGCCACTCTATGACGTCGCCTTTCCAGTCCAGCGCGCTGCGGCCCTTGAGAGACACCACCACCCGCGCAAAGCGATGCACCCGCTCCGCTTCGGACAGCGCCGCACCCCCATACACGCCGCCCCGCACGCCGCGCTTGGACATCTGCAGCAGGCCAGACAGTTCCAGCGCCGGCAATGTGGCCAGCGCGCCGAACAACAGACGGGTTTCCTGAGGAATACCATAGAAGCCGTCCAGGGCGGGGCGCATTTCCATGAGGACGCGCCGGTTTTTGGTTGAATTTTGCATAGGGGTGATCGCTACCAAACAGTGTGAGGGTAATACTGCGCAATCAGCCGGTCTTTGCTCACTAACGGCCGTCCATACACCATCGCCTGAGCGACGATGAGTCGGTCAAAAGGGTCGCGTGTCCAACTCAGCGCCAAGGCCGACCTGCTGATCATCGCAAAGGGGATGGTGCATACCGCAAGCCCTATGGTCTGCGCCAACTCGGCAAATAACGTGTCCGGCGTCACCGTCACGACACCCTTCTCGCACAGATACTGAACCTCCAGCAAGGCCATAGGAGACACCAGCAGGTCGTGGGTCTCGATAACGCGCTGACTCGCTGCCGCGAATCGCTCCACCACGCCGGCGTAGAGCCAGACCAGAGCATGGGTATCAAGATAGGCGACTGTCGTCACCGCCCTGCCACTCCGACGACCAGTCCAGATGAACGATGCTTTCCGGATCGCCTTGCAAGGCTTCGGGATGGGGCCGGAGGCGCGCGAGTTTTCCTAAAACGGGCATGGGGTCGCGTGGGACGATCTGCACATGCCGCCCCTTCCACTCAATTTCTTCTGGCTTGCCGGTACTGAGTACCCGACGTAGCACCACAAAAAGATTCGCCCTAAGCTGTGTCGCATTCATCATGCCCTCCAGATGTACATTAACGGCTCTGACTGTACGCTTAAAAATGCAAAATGCAAAATGCAACCGGAAAACGACGACCGACAAATCAGCGCACGCGCGGCAGCTACACGTCTCATCGTTCTATCGTAATGCCGGTGCTGGCAGGAAAATCCAATAGCCGCGCGGCGTTCACCATGCCCTGATCCAATGACAACAACTGGGGACGCCGGTGATTATGGACGACGCCCAAATGAAGCGCGTCTCCTGCCCGTAATCCCGTGGCCGGATCATGGAGCAGTTGCACCGCTACCGCGCAATCCGCGGAGCTGAGCGCCAGTATTTGAAAAGAACTCAAAAGGGTGGCCGCAAAGGCCTCGCGGATCGCATCGGCCTGCGCGATGTCCAACTCTTTCATCCGCACTCTGCGCGCCAACAGACTGGCAAACTCTACGCGCGTCCAGTCTGACGTGGCCAGAGTGCCATCGAGATGCCGCAGATGGCCTTCGACCGCGTCGCTGGTGTCCTCCGCAATGAACAGCGGTGCCAGGAAGCTGGTGTCCAGATAGACCATCAATAGCCTTCATCACGGATCGCACGGATCACTTCGGTGCTGGAACGCCGCATTTTGGGGAACTGTGCCCGGAATGCGGCCAGGGACGGCAGGGGCACCACCGGCGGCTGCACAGGAACGACACGGGCCACCGGTTTGCCGCGCCGGGTGATCACCAACTCCTCGCCCGCCTCCACCCGATCGAGGACCTGGCTCAGGTGCGCCTTGGCTTCGGCCAGTGCGATAGATACGACAGTTTCCATATGGCGCCCTATCTGGTCATGTAGTTGGTCAACCTATTGTAGACGTGATCACATGAAGGAGCAATCTCCCGGCCGCGGTCAAGGGAAGGAGATCGCCTGGACATTCTGGCCACGCTGGTCCAAGCCTATGAAGCCAAGCACGCCCCCATCACTATGTTGCGGGCAAATCGCCTTAACGGGGTTTTTCGTTCTCTGCGCCTAAACCCCACCTCCAGGAGGAAGGCTTCCCTTCTGGAGGGCAACATGGATAAAATGGGTCTGACATAATGAGGGGGAATATATATGGATACCCATCAATACACCGTTCATGTGGACCAGCGCGGGCGTCTGGTACTGCCCGTCGGCATTCGTCACCAACTGGGCATTGAACAGGGAAGCACGTTGATCATGGCGATGCGCGAAGATGGGATGCTGCGCTTGATCAGCCCTGGAGAATCGGCTCGCAGGGGCCGCGGCCTATTACGTGAATTGGCTCCTGATACCACGAGGGATCGGCACCTGGCGGATGAGTTGATCGCTGAACGACGCATCGAAGCGGAACATGAATAAATCGGTACTCGACGCCTCGGCTTTGCTGGCCTATCTCAACGAAGAGCCGGGTGCGGAGGCCGTGGAAAAATCGCTCGCCGTGGGGAGCGCCATCGGCACGGTGAACTGGGCGGAAGTCCTGTCAAAAGCCATGGAAACCGGCATTGCCCCGGAAACACTAACCGCTGAGCTAGAAAAGCGCGGCATTCTGGGGAATATCCTGGACGTGCTGCCCCTGACCATCGAGGACAGCATGGAGATTGCACGACTTCGGCCGTTGACCAGACCCTTTGGGTTATCGCTGGCTGACCGGGCCTGTCTGGCGCTCGGAAAACGTTTGAGCATTCCGA
Organism: Pseudomonadota bacterium; assembly: GCA_021821285.1. Classification (GTDB taxonomy): domain Bacteria; phylum Pseudomonadota; class Gammaproteobacteria; order Acidithiobacillales; family Acidithiobacillaceae; genus Acidithiobacillus. The sequence continues at coordinate 1,676 of JAKACQ010000031.1, read as the reverse complement.
TACTGACCGCGGACCGGATCTGGGCGGAAGTACCAGGAGTTCATGTCACCGTCATCCGCCCTCCGATCGAATCCACGTTGGAGCGTCGGGTACCACCGAACCCCGCCACAAAGAACCCCCTGCATCCTGGGTAAAGCCGTGGGCGGGCCAGAAGTCGCGACAGGCGTCATTACGGCCGGTGGCGGTGAAATGCCCTACAAAATCCGCGTGCCCGCTCTCCTGCATCTGTCGCAAAGCTTCGACCAATAAAGCACTTTCGATACCCAGACTAAATACCCGGCAGGATAGCACCACCTGCTCAATCCCATGGTGGCGCAGCAGGGCCAAAGCAACGAGGCCATGATTGGCAAAGCGATCTTCGGCGCGCGCCGCCAGCAACCAGCCGCCAGAAGCCAGCCAGTCCTGCAATTCCGCATCGCTCCAGCGCTGGCCGGTGGTATTGAACTGATTGGTCCTGTTCAGCAGTTCCAGAGCGCGGGCATAACGGGAGTGCCCGACATCGCCAATGCGGTCAAAACGCAGAGTCAGATCCAAAGACTGCAGCCAGGTGTCCCGATCCATATCCACCGCCGCCAGTTCCCGCGCCGCTTTGGCCTGGATCGAATCGGTGCGAAGGGCGGATTCCTCGCTCACGCGCGCCACCTGGGTTTCTGGGGCATAGAGCAGGACATGCCGCCAGCGCTCGGGTGCCCCCGTCAAAAAGCGCATCTGTGGAAAAGTCCGGCGCACTTCCTCGATCTCCAGGGGGTGGTCATCGATGAACAGGACATGATCGGGCAGGAGATTGGCGGTGCGCAGAATCTGAGCGATGTTTTGGGGTTTGGGCTGCCAGTTGATCTGCACGGAGCAAAAATCTTCCAGACGCAAGCGCTGGCCCCATAGTTGTTGAAACCGCTCGCGGGTCGGTCCCTCCTCGTTCTTGCTGCAGATGGCCAGCAATATCCCACGCCGCTTGCATTCCAGCAGGGCTTCGGCGTAACCCAGGGGCCAACCTTCGGTGTGGCGCCAAGGGACGATCTCGTCCTCTTCCGCCAACACGCCGCGCCAAAGGGTATTGTCCAGGTCGGTGATGATCATCTTCACGGGATCTTCGGCGCGCAGCACCCGCAAGGCGCCATCCAGGCGTTCCAGGATGTCCTGATAGATCCACTCCCCTTGCAGGCTGACGGGCGACAAGCTGTGATGGGTGTAGTGGGCATCGTAGCCGTCATAGGCGGCGGCGTCCCCGTAATATTGGCGGATGTCGTTGATTTCCAGAAAGTAGGCCCGACCCTGCTCCACCAAGGCTTGCTCCATGGCGTCGTTCAGTGCCCGAACCAGGGTATAGAGAGAGCGGCGTCTATTACTGCCCAAGACCCCGAAAAGCTGCGGGGGCGGCTCCAAAAAGGCCAGAAAAAACACGGGCAACCCCGCGGGCATGGTGGCCAGGAGGCGATCCATCACCTGCCCCAGGCGCATCAATGCCTGTTCTTGCACCTGCGCGAGGTCCACCCCCGGCCGCAGATGGAAAAGATCGCCATCCCCGCCCTCCGCGGCCATGCCCAAGATACTGCGCAAGGTGAGATTGATCAGTACCGCATCGAACTGGTCAGGGGCCATCTCCGGGCCCGCGCTCTGCAATCCCGAGTCCGTCAGGTAGTGACGCATGGGCCAGTCCTGATCCAGCGCCACCTGTA
>JAKACQ010000002.1:0-107895 GCA_021821285.1 Pseudomonadota bacterium | reverse complement strand
TCCATCCGGGGCATCCGCTGATGCAGTCGATCACCGACCTGGTGCTGGAAGCCCATCGTAACCAGCTCAAGCAAGGCGCCGTTCTCGTAGACCCAAGCGACATGGGCCTCACCCCTAGGGTAATGCTCCTCATCGATCATTCCGTGAAGGAAGGTGGCGACCCTGCCCATGTCGTTTCCCGCCGCATGCAGTTCGTTGAGATCGACCCGCAGGGCGTCGCGATCAATGCCGGCTGGGCACCGCACCTCGACCTCGAACCCATCGGCAAGGCCGACATGGGCCTGATCGAAGATGTGCTGGCCGCGCTATGGATCACGCAGAATCTTGAGCAGGAGGCCTTGGCGCACGCTTCCACGCATCTGGTGCCGGAGCACTTTGACGAGGTGCGTACCCGCCGCGAGAAGATGATCGACAAGACCCTCGCCGCGGTCAACGAGCGTCTGGTCAAGGAGATCAACTTCTGGTCCGATCGCTACATCAAGCTGCAAGACGACATGGCCGCTGGCAAAGACGTTCGCCTGACACTGGAGAATGTGCGCCGTACCATCGATGACCTGAGCGTCCGCCGCGAGACGCGCGAGAAGGAACTGCTGGCCATGCGCCATGTGATCTCGGCAACACCAGTGGTAGTCGGCGGAGCGCTGGTGATCCCTGCCGGCCTGCTGGCACAGCGCAAGGGGCAATCCGGATGGTCGGCAGACGCCAACGCCCGGGCCCATGTGGAACGGGTGGCCATGAAGGTCGTCATGGATACCGAGCGTGCCCTTGGTCATGAGGTCATCGATGTCTCAGCGCAGAAATGCGGTTGGGACGTGACCAGTCTGCCAAAAGCCGTGGATGGCAAGCTCCCACCCTCCCGGCATATTGAGGTGAAGGGTCGCGCCAAGGGACATAGCACGATTACCGTGACCCGCAACGAAATCCTCTACGGGTTGAACCAGCAGGATAAATTCATCCTCGCCATCGTTCTTGTCGACGGCGAACAGCATGAGGGTCCGTTCTATATCACCAAGCCGTTCACGCAGGAGCCAGATTGGGCGGTGACCAGCATTAACCTCGACCTTGACGAGTTGCTTGCGCGGGCGGTGCACGCGGAGAGAATGCAGTGATGTACTGGCGTAGCCTCAAAACGAAACGTCTCCGCGAGGGAGGCGTCGGGCTGGAGGTGCGATCTCCGGCGGGGTTGATAAACCCCAACAAAAAGAGACGCCCCTTTCGGGGCGTCGGGCCGGGGATGCTATCCCCGGCGGGGTTAGTGGCAAGAAGTATGGTGGCGACTGGCTGCTCTGTCAAGCCGACCGCCAGGTTGGGAGGCAGTGAATGCAGCGCGTGATCGCCTACGTGGACGGCTTCAACCTCTATTTCGGCCTGAAGCAATCAGCTTTCCAGCGCTATTACTGGCTGGACGTCGCCCTACTTGCCAGCCATTTGCTCAAGCCGGGTCAGCAACTCGTGGCCACGCACTACTTCACCGCCCGCATTCGCGACAATGGCCACAACGCTGCCGACCAGAAGCGCCAGAACACCTACCTCGAAGCGCTGACCTTGCGGGGTGTACAGTGCCAGTTCGGCCATTATCTTGAAAAAACGCGCACATGCCGGAAATGTGGCAACACCTGGCCAGGCTATGAAGAAAAAATGACCGATGTAAACATTGCCACTCAACTACTCCACGACGCCTTCGATGACGCATTCGATGTCGCCCTCGTCATTTCGGGTGATAGCGACCTGACCACGCCGATTCGTCGGGTTCTGCAACGTTTCCCGCACAATCGCGTCATTGCCATCTTTCCGCCGAGCCGGTATTCCAACGAACTCAAGCGCTACGCCACGGGCTATCTCACCATTGGCGAAGACAAGCTGCGCGCCAGCCAGCTACCCGAACAGATCACCAAACCGGATGGCTTCGTGCTGAGCCGCCCGGCCACATGGAGTTGAACCGGCATGACCCCGATAAAAACCCCCAAGAAACTCATCGAAGTCGCACTGCCACTCGATGCAATCAATGAAGCCGCCGCGCGCGAGAAATCTATCCGCCACGGCCACCCTTCGACACTGCATTTATGGTGGGCTAGGCGCCCGCTTGCCGCTGCGCGGGCAGTGATCTTCGCCCAGATGGTCAATGACCCGGGCTATCAACAGGGCGGGGGCTTCCGCTACGGCGTCAACAAAGAGAAGGCAGCACTAGAACGCGAGCGCCTATTCAAGATCATTGAAGATCTGGTGCAGTGGGAGAACACCAACAACGAGGATGTTCTTGCGCGCGCCCGGGCCGAAATACTCCGTTCATGGCGCGAGACCTGCGATCTCAACAAGAACCACCCGCAATCGGCCGAGTTATTCAACCCGGACAAGCTCCCAGGATTTCATGATCCGTTCGCAGGCGGCGGCGCGATTCCGCTAGAAGCGCAGCGTCTTGGGTTGGAGAGCTATGCATCCGACCTCAACCCTGTCGCGGTGACGATCAACAAGGCGATGATCGAAATTCCGCCGCGGTTTGCGGGGATGAGGCCAGTAGGTCCCGCTCTTGGAGATGCTCGACAGTCGAACCTGCATGAGGATTGGTCACGAGCACGTGGCCTCGCCGAGGATGTCCGACGTTACGGTGCGTGGGTGCGTAATTCTGTCGAACAGAAGATTGGCCACCTCTATCCAAAGGTGAGAATAACCACGGCGATGGTCAAGGACCGACCCGAAATTCAGCATTTGGTCGGCCAGGAATTGACTGCTATTGCATGGCTTTGGGCCCGCACCGTGAAGAGCCCAAACCCCGCATTCAGTTCCGTCGATGTTCCACTGGTTCGATCATTCTGGGTATCGGCCAAAGAAGGTAAAGAAGCCTGGGTTGATCCCGTAGTTGATCGCGAAAACGGCAGCTACTCGTTTGTCGTCCGGACCACGGGCTCACCGAAGGTCGAGCAGACGGTGGGTCGAAAGGGGGCGATGTGCATCATGTCGGACACCCCTATCCCTCTGAGCTACATCCGCTCAGAGGCAAAAGCTGGGCGATTGGGGCAGAAGCTCTTTGCAGTTGTGGTCGATGGTCCTCAAGGGCGACTCTACTTATCTCCGAGTGACGAAGTGGCAGCGATCGCTGCACAGGCAGAACCCGCAGAGCCGATCCCTTCGGCGGCAATCGATCACTGGGCGGGGTGCACAAACTGCGTGGTTTATGGCTTGCAGAACTTCGAGCAATTGTTTTCGAAGCGGCAACTCACTGCATTGACCAACTTCTCTGACGCAGTTATTTCGGTCCGTGAGAAATCTTTCAAAGACGCTCTCGCCCAAGGCATGCCAAACGACGATAGGCCTCTCGCTGAGGGAGGAGCAGGGGCGCGAGCTTATTCAGAAGCTATTTCGGTATTTCTGGCCTTCGTCGTGGACAAGTGCGCGGACTATTGGTCAACAATGTGCACTTGGCACAACACGGGAGAGAAGATCGGCCATACCTTCGGGCGGCAAGCAATCCCGATGAGTTGGGATTATGCGGAGACAAACGTGTTCTCCGATTCATCTGGCAACTGGCTGGGGATGGTGCAGTGGGTAGCTAAGGTTGTCGAAGCACTGCCGGCGATGGGAGGCGGCGTCGCTGTTCAACATGATGCCGCAACCTCATTCGATAGAGCGACTTTTCCGGTTGTTTCTACAGACCCACCCTACTACGACAACGTCCCTTATTCCAACATATCCGACTACTTCTATATTTGGTTACGTCGCTGTATCCGGGACATCTATCCAGGCTTGTTTGCGACGATCACAGTTCCGAAGATGCCGGAGCTGGTTGCCAATCAGTTTCGACACGGAGGCAAGGAGAAGGCATTTGCATTCTTCATGAATGGAATGCAGGCCGCCATTTCACGGCTTCGCAGCTCCGCCCATCCGGCTTTCCCTGTGACGATCTACTATGCGTTCAAGGCATCGGAGACAGAAGACGGTGAGGGAACGTCTAGCAGCGGATGGGAGACCTTCCTCCAGGCAGTAATTGACTCCGGGTTTTCGATTACAGGAACTTGGCCTATGCGCACAGAGATGGGGGCACGCCGCATGGCTGTGGGCAATAACGCCCTCGCTTCCAGCGTAGTGCTTGTGTGCAAGAGGAAGGAGGCTGAGGCGCCGACGGTCTCTCGCCGAGAGTTCATCCGCGAGCTCAATGCCAACCTTCCGGATGCGTTGGCGGAAATGACTCGGGGAGGGGTCAACTCACCTGTCGCGCCGGTTGACTTGTCACAGGCAATCATCGGTCCAGGCATGGCCATCTTCAGCCAGTACGCAGCAGTGCTCGAAGCGGACGGCACCCCGATGCGCGTTAAGACGGCGTTGCAGTTAATCAATCGGTTCCTGGCGGAAGACGACTTCGATCACGACACGCAGTTCTGCTTGCACTGGTTCGAACAGCAAGGCTGGGCCACCGGCAAGTTCGGTGAGGCTGATGTTCTGGCTCGTGCGAAGGGCACCAGTGTGGCTGGTCTGCAGGCCACCGGTGTGGTGGAGTCTGGGAAGGGCGATTTGCGCCTCCTACGATGGGTTGAATTGCCCCGCGACTGGTCTCCAGAGACCGATACACGGTTACCTGTTTGGGAATCGCTGCACCACATGATTCGCCTCCTGAATCAAGAAGGCGAATCGGCAGCCGGGGCGTTGCTGGCTCGTATGCCAGCGCGCGCCGAACCCATCCGCGCCTTGGCCTATCGCCTCTACACCCTTTGCGAGCGCAAGGGGTGGGTCGACGATGCTCGCGCCTACAACGAGCTTGTGAACGCGTGGAGCGCTATCGAGCAGGCAGCCGGTGAGGCAGGACCAGTGTGGTCGCAAACGCAACTGGACATTTGATCGGGGAAAAACAATGGCATTGAAACCTTGGCGCGAGATCGCGGAGCCGCACTCCGATGTGCGGGAAGGCAAGTTCCAGCAGGCCGAATTCGCCGCCGACCTGTCGCGCGTGCATGCGGGCACGGCCAACGCGGAATATCAGAACCCGGCGCTGTTCTTTCAGCGCACCTTCATCACCGAAGGCATGCGACTGTTGCTGGATTCGGTGGTCAAGCGCCTTGCGGGCCAAGGTGGCGACCCGGTGATCCAATTGCAAACAGCCTTCGGCGGCGGCAAGACGCACACCATGCTGGCGGTGTATCACCTCGCCAGGGGCGAGGCACCGGTCAGCGACCTGCAAGGCGTGCCCGCCATTCTCGATGCAGCGGGCGTGACGGAACTGCCCAAGGCGCGCATCGCGGTGCTCGACGGCATTAAGTCCTCACCCAACCAGCCCGTGCAGCGCGAGGGGTTGATGGTGCGCACGCTTTGGGGGGATCTGGCCTGGCAACTTGGGGGTGCTGAAGGTTATGCCCTGGTGGCGGATGCCGACGCTTCGGGCACGTCACCCGGCAAGGCGGTATTGGAGACGCTGCTGAGACAATCTGCGCCCTGCGTCATCCTCATCGACGAGCTGGTGGCCTACGTGCGCCAGTTCGAGGACGGCAAGGCGCTGACCGGCGGCACCTTCGATTCCAACCTCAGCTTCGTGCAGGCGCTGACGGAAGCCTTGAAGGCCGTGCCGACCGCCGTGCTGCTCGCCTCGCTGCCGGAATCCGTCAAGGAGGCTGGTAGCCAGCGCGGCGAGAAAGCGCTGGCTTCGCTTTCGCACTACTTTGGGCGCATTCAGGCGCTGTGGAAACCGGTGGCCACCGAGGAGGCGTTCGAGATCGTGCGTCGGCGGCTCTTTTCCAACATCAGCGACAAACTGGCGATGGAGTCGGTTTGCCGCTCGTTCGCGGACTACTACATCGAAAACCGCGACGATTTTCCGCAGGAAACGCAGGACAGCAAGTATCTGGAACGACTCACGCACGCCTACCCGATCCACCCTGAGGTGTTCGACCGCCTGTACGAGGACTGGTCAACGCTGGACAACTTCCAGCGCACGCGCGGCGTGCTGAAACTGATGGCGAAGGTAATCCACCGCCTGTGGAAGGACGGTAACAACGATCCGCTGATCATGCCCGGCAGCTTTCCGTTGATGGATGCCGACACGCTGAACGAGGTGCTGTACTATCTGCCACAGGGCTGGACGCCGGTGATCGAGCGCGACGTGGATGGCGAGCGTTCAGAGACCTGGGAGATCGAGAACCAGGATACCCGCTTCGGCAGTGTGCAAGCCTGCCGCCGTGTAGCGCGCGCCATCTTTCTGGGCAGCGCGCCCAGCACATCCAACCAGGGCGTGCGTGGTCTGGAACTGGAGCGCGTGATCCTGGGCGTGGCCCAGCCGGGACAACAACCCAACCTGTTCAAAGACGCGCTGCGTCGCTTGGGTGACCGGCTGCACTACCTCAACCACGCCAACAACCGCTTCTGGCTCGACACGCGGCCCAACCTGCGGCGCGAGATGGAGGAGCGCAAGCGCCGCTTCCAAGACAAGGAAGACGTATTCCCCACCGTCCGCGATCGCGTGCAGCGCAGCTTTGCCAGCGGCGTCTTCGGAGGTATCCACGTCTTTACCGGCAGCGGCGATGTGCCCGACGACTGGGCGCTGCATTTGGTGGTGCTGCCGCCTGACGCCGCCTTCAGCAAGAGCGGCCAAAGCCTGGCCATCGACCGTGCCACCGAGATCCTCAAGAAGCGCGGCGACCAGCCCCGCTTCAAGCAGAACCGGCTGATTTTCCTGGCCGCGGACTACGACAGCGTGGGCCGCCTGAAGGACCATGTGCGTTCGTTCCTGGCATGGCGCAGCATCGTCGCCGACTACAAGGACAACCGCATCGTCCTCGACAACCTGATGGCCAAGCAGGCGAGCGCCAGCCTGGAGCAAGCCGAGGAGACCCTGCGCCGCATGATTCGCGAGACCTACAAGTGGCTCCTGGCGCCGATGCAGGAAGCACGCCCTGGTAAAGGCCTCTCCGAGCTGCGGTGGGAGCACTTCCAGGTCAACCCCGGGGCGCAAAACTGGTCACAAGAAATCGAGCGCGTGCTCAAGGAGAACGAACTGCTTATCAGTGAGTGGGCACCTATCCACTTGGCCAAAGTGCTGAAGGACTGGTTCTGGAAGGACGGTGTCAAGGAGACCAACGCCCTGAACGTCTGGCAGCAGAGCTGCCAGCAACTCTACTTACCACGGCTCAAAGACGATCGGGTGTTTCACCACACTTTGGCTGTAGGCGCGGAGAGCCGCGACTTTTTTGCTCTAGCCCAAGGCAAAGAAGATGGGCGCTATGTTGGCTTTATCTATGGCCAGCGCACGGTACCCATCCTCGATACGGCGCTGCTCTTGATCGAGCCTGCGACCGCTACAGCTTACCAAGAGGCACTTCGGGCAGCGGAGGAGGCATCTCGGACCAAGACCGTCAACGGTGGTGGCGGTGCAGCCACAACCACAAGTCCTGCCAGTAACGACGCGTCCCGCGTGGAGGAATCTGCTACGCGTGGCTATTCGACGGGCAACGCCACTGCAGGACAAGCGGTCAAGAAACAATTCTACGGTAGCATCGACCTCGACCCCTTCCAGGCAAAAAAACAGTTCGCTGATCTGGTCGACGAGGTCGTCCAACAGTTCACCATGCGCACCGGCGTTAAGGTCAGGATTGCCATCGAGATCCAGGCGGAGGCGGCGTCTGATGGCTTCGACGACGGCCTGCAACGTGCCGTGAAGGAGAACTGCAACGTGCTGAAGTTCAGGACTGCCGAGTTCGAAAGCGAGGATTAGGGACTGGCCGTGCATACCTGGGCCTCGCCGGCCGAGATAGTCCGTTTTTTCCTGTGAGGTTGGATATAGGTTGGATGAAAAAAACAAGGCACTTAGAAAGTATTCCTAAGTGCCTGCTTTATTTGGTGGGTTGTGAGGGGATCGAACCCACGACCCGCTGATTAAGAGTCAGCTGCTCTACCAACTGAGCTAACAACCCGAAAGAGGGTGATTATATGAATTTTTGCCAAAAAGGCAAGGGAAAGCCTCTTCCAATGAGACATGAGCTTGATCCCGCGCCCGACGCAGCGACAACCATGCCCTGGTGGAATCCAAGAACGATTCCGTGAGGCGCGGATACCCCGGACCCCGGATCACGTCCAGCCCCGATGAAGGGCTTGGACCCATACCCCCTCAGCAGGAGGGTTTTCAGCCGCCTGGTCGTCAGTCTTTGTGGTCAAGGAAGATGCGCACGGCGTATAAGCATAATAATTTTAAACTAATTTTACCAAGAGTGGTAACCGTTGCAAATTAGCTATTTTTTTAATTTACTGATTCTATTAGTTAAAATGCATAAACAAGGGGAGCCGTGTAATTTTGTAGCAAATTAACTACAGTGTGCCCCCTCTACAAGAGTTTTTGTGAAAGGATATTTCACGCAACCTATTGTAAATATTATGCGAAATAGTTTGGCATGGATAATGCTTATGACTGATCGGTGTGATTGCGGGCTGTTTGCTTCTGGAACGAGATGTTTTCATTTTCGCGATTGCCCCACCATTTGCGCACGCAAATCGTGATGGAACAAAAAGAGGGGTATATATGAATAATACACTCACTGCGATATCAAAAACCATTGCTTCATCAATTCGGACGGCTGTTTTCCCAGTCGCTGGAATGGGGACGAGATTTCTACCTGCTACGAAGGCAACGGCAAAAGAAATGATGCCTATTGTCGATAAGCCATTGATCCAATATGCCGTGGAAGAGGCATTGGAAGCTGGCTGCGACCGGCTGGTTTTTATCAGCGGTCGCGGCAAACGCGCCATTGCGGACCATTTTGACGTTGCATTCGAGTTGGAGCACGAACTTGAGTGCAGAGGAAAGGAGCAACTTCTGGATGAGGTTCGCAATATTGTTCCGCGTGGTGTCAGTACTGTTTTTCTTCGGCAACCCTATCCACTGGGGCTCGGTCATGCGGTACTGATGGCCCGTGATATCGTCGGTGAACATCCCTTTGCCGTTTTGCTGGCGGATGATCTCATTCTATCCCGGAAGCCTGTTCTTGCGCAGATGATAGAACAATACGCGCGTTATCATGCCGCAATTCTGGCCGTGCAAAGAGTTCCTGACGAAGAAACGAACAAGTATGGGATCATCCAGTGTAAGTCTTGGGAAAACCGGATGTATCAGGTGTCCGGGATCGTCGAGAAACCTATTCCCTATGATGCGCCATCCAATCTTGGTGTGGTCGGACGCTATATTCTCCCGGCGAAGATATTTGAGTATCTCGAGGATCTGCCTGCAGGCAGTGGTGGTGAAATCCAGCTTACGGATGGTATCGCCGCCTTGTTACATGAACGACAGGTGCTCGGTTATGAATTTGAAGGTCGGCGCTTTGATTGTGGTGATAAGCTGGGATATTTGCAGGCGACGATCGAATTTGGATTACGTCATGCGGGTGTCGGCAAATCATTTGCCGAATACTTGCACCATCTCGCGACCTCTGGAATATGTTCTTATGTCGCCGATGACCGGCGGACCATACCGTTTCAAGGCCGAAAAAATAAGACGCGAGCTGCATAACCGTCCTCCGAAATCATAAACCTTAAAAGAGGTGTTTGATGTCGATCCGGAAATCTATAAACTCCATAATCACCACGATGGTCGTGTTTGCCATGATGGCTGCGCTGGGCGTGGTGTGGTTGTTGGCGGCAGGGCCTGTCTCGACGATGGCTGAAGGGTATATTGGCGGAGCCATGCTCTTTGCTATGATCGCCATTCTGCTCCTGGGACGCAAGCTCCATTTTCGGGAGCCTTGGGTAACCCCGCTGCGTATCATCAGCATATTCCTCGCCATCTTTCTGACCGCGCGATACCTGGTCTGGCGCGTGGAATTTACCATTGGTGGTTACGGAATCGTTAGTCTGATCGCTGGGCTTACTCTTTTTGCCGCCGAAATTTATTCGGCGGGATTTGCCTTGTTGGGCTACTTTGTGAATGTGAATCCACGCCGCCGCACTCCCGCACCACTGCCCTCCGATGTGACGCTATTCCCCTCGGTGGATATTGTCGTTCCGAGTTATAATGAGCCGGCAGAACTTTTGGAAGTCACTTTGTTGGGCGCACTGAATATCAGTTATCCCAAGGGAAAGTTTCAGGTCCATTTGCTCGATGATGGCGGTACGGATGATCGATGCAACAAGCCAAAAATTGCGGAACAGTCTCTTGCGCGTCGCCACACCTTGCAGCAATTATGTCAGAAGCTGGGAGTGACGTACCACACGCGCGTGCATAATGACCATGCGAAGGCGGGCAATATCAACGCCGCGCTCAATAGCCTCAGTGGCGAATTGATGGTAATTCTCGATGCGGATCACGTTCCGACCAAGGACTTCTTGAATAAAACGGTTGGTTTCTTTCTCCAGGACGATAAATGTTTTCTCGTGCAGACTCCTCACAGTTTTATCAATCCCGACCCCATTGAGAAAAATCTGGGAACATTCAATGATTCGCCGCCGGAGACCGAGTTGTTTCACAATGTCATTCAAACAGGTTTGGATGGATGGAACGCCTCTTTCTTTTGTGGATCCGCCGCGGTCATGCGCCGAAGTATGCTTTTGGAGGTAGGGGGCATTCAGGGAGACACCATTACGGAAGATGCGGAAACGGCAATGATCCTACACGCTAAAGGATATCACAGTGTGTTCCTGAACGAGTCACTCAGTATCGGATTGCAACCCGAGACGGTGATGAGCTTCATTGCGCAACGTGTGCGTTGGGCACAGGGCGCTTTGCAATTACTTTACTTCAAGAATCCCCTTACGCTTCCCGGACTGAAGTTGACGCAGCGTATTGCATATTTGGCAAGTTTTTCTTACTGGTTTTTCCCATTCTCGCGGATGGTGACCATACTGGCACCCTCGATGTTTCTGTTATTCGGGATCATGGTATACGACGCGACAACCGAGCAATATGCGATATATGGTGTACCCTATTTCCTGTCCACCATGATTTTCGCGGATTTTATCTTTGGAAAAATTCGGTGGCCGTTGATCTCCGATGTGTACGAGATGGTGCAAACACCTTTAGCGGCGCCAGCCCTGGCGGCGACCATCCTTCGGCCCGGAAAACTCACCTTTCGCGTGACACCCAAGGGAGAGCAGTTAGATCGGGATTTCGTAGCACCAACCGCCTGGGTGCAGTATTTATTGTTGCTGATCGTTTTTGTATCGCTGATCGCTGGTGGATGGCGTTGGCTGGAACACCCGGGAGAACGCCCGCAACTCGTTTTCACCATGATGTGGGAAGTGATCAACTTCATGATCGTTGCGGCCGCGGTGGGCGTCACGCTGGAACGTAAGCAGCGTCGAGAGGAGTTTCGTATTGCCCCGTTGCGGCCTATTCCCGCAGTACTTCACACAGCGGGCGGTCGGCGCATGGCGATACGCCTCACCGATTTGTCGACAGGAGGAGCTTCTTTTCGGATCACGGGCCCGACGCCCGCAACAAAAAGTTTCCAATTGAAGGAAAATCTCATGCTCTGGTTGGAGAGTTCGCGCCAGAAAGGCCTCGTTATTTCTATACCGGCGAGAGTAATGAGCGATGTCGCGGGACGTGTGGGTGTGCAATTCCAGTATCAAAACATCCAGCAAAAGGCGGAGATAGTCGATTTGGTCTACGGCGATAGCCAACACCTGGAAGCGCGTCTTGAACGGCGGCGTAAGCGGATCTCATTTTTTGCGGCCTACCTTTATATTGCAAGAAAATCCGCTGCAGGACTTGGAAATCATGTCCAGTTTGTCATGCTCCAGAGTGTGTACGGTGTAATGCAAGGCCTCCATCGGTTATTCATGGCACCGATGCAATCTTTGTGGACTGTGGCTTTTCCCCGCCGTTTGACCACAACAAATAAAGCGAAAAGGGATTGATGATCATGAAACGCAAATACGCTGCCTCTGCGTGGTCTGTGAGTTTTGCCTGCGTGTTATTGAGTGCGGCGCCGGCGATTGCGCAAACCAGTGCCGGCGGGCCGGTCAGTCTGCCGTTATCGGCTCTGGTCCAGGGCAAAAAGGTTACCGTGCTCCGTTCTGGGCACGAGACCGCTCAGGTAGTCTGGAAGATCGAACCTCACTACAACGCGCAAGACGCGGCACTGCAGATACGCTATTTGACGAGCCCGGATACCACGGCGGGTTCCCAGTTGGTGGTTTCCGTCGATCACAGGATTATTGGTGCAGTTTCTCTGAATCCTGAGCTTCCGCGCGGGAGTTTCACGGTCCTGCTCGGTCGTCATGTCTTCACTGCCGGAGCCTATCCTCTGGAAATACAGGCATTGCCCGGACCCGGGGCGCACCATACGCAGGCTGGTTCCACGGGGGCTTGGACCCAGATCGACTACAGTGCCTCCCAGCTCACGTATACGCCGCGACGTATTCCTTGGCATCATCTGGATTTTTCGCGCTTGCCCGGGATGTTGAACGAGTCCGCACTGGATGGTGTTCTGCCTTTACCGGTCCAGTTTTATGGGGCCGCCAATCCGACGCTGCTCACGGCGGCGCAGGAAGCGGTGGCGGGTTTGGCGCTCCGCACCAGCGCCCTGCTGCACGTGGAGGCGCAAATGGGTCCGGTGGCCGCCACCACGCCCGCCGCCTCCAGCGATCTGGGGGTCTCCGCCATGATGGGAAAATCTTCCGCACTGCCCGCGACCTTACAGCCGCGAACGCCGATTACGGGTCCGACGGTACTTCTGGCGCACGATCCGGGCAACCCCCTGGGCGTCATTCTAATTTTCACCGGCACCAACGATGCCCAGGTGCTCGAAGCGGCCAAGGCTTTTGCGGTAAATCGAACGACTTTACCGCTGGGTCACCGCTGGAGTATCACCGGTAGTGATCAGCAGATGGCGGCCCTGCAATTGGGTCCTCAAGATGCTGCCTATCCGGGGGAAAAGGTCAGTCTGCGTGATCTTCAGGGTCCCGACTCCCCGTTGAACACGCCCCACGGTACTGCCGATATCGCCTTTTGGATGCCGGGGGGCCTCTTTGCTTCGCGGCAGAGTAATCTGAAAATGAAATTGACCATGGCCACCGAGCCTCTGACGAAGTCGGCCAGTCGTCCCATCATCACCGTGATGGCCAATCATCACTGGATTTCAGAATGGAAACTCACGCCGGGTGTGGCTAATTACCAAACCACCATCCCTTTTTCGGCCCTGGTGGGCGGAGAGAATCACATCACCTTCGACATTGCCGGTGGCAAGGTATCCGTTTTTCCCGAATCCACCCTGCAGCTGCCCGCTACTCACCGCTATGCGGTCTTACCGGACTTTACCCTGTTCCGGAGTACCGGGTTCCCTCTGGTAGTGCATGGCGCTGGGCGGAATCTGTCCGTATGGTATAGCGAAAGAACGTTATCGAATTGGTCTGCGGGACTGACCTTGTTCGGGCGGCTGGCGCAGGTGGCCCACTCGCCATTGTCGGGCACCCAGGCGACCTTTTCGATGCCGGATGCTGGCAATGTTCTGGCCATAGGAACACTGTCTTCCGTCCCTGCCTCTTGGTTGTCCGCAAGCCCCGTGCGCCTCCAGCAGAATGGCATGGAGTGGCAATTGTCCGCTCGTCAGGTCAAGGATCATCCATGGATAGGCGCGACCCAGCCGCAAGCAACCGCCTATCTGATGGAATCACGCACGCCCTATAAGGGGCACGTGGCGGTCACCTTTCTCGCGAAGGACACGCAAGGATTGACGGCCGCGGCCTGGAATCTGGTGGCGCCGTCCAGTTGGGGGAAATTGCAGGGTGACCTCGCCTGGCAGAATAGTCGGGGCACCTACGTCTCGACCATGGTGGGTCCGCATTTCATGTATGGCGATCGACACAGTGGCTGGTTCTGGATCTTTTTGTTCTCGGTCAGACCCTGGCTTTGGGTGCTGGCCGGTTCGACAGCGGTATTGTTCGCCACGCTGACCGCTTGGATATATACCCTACGCAAAAAAGCGCAATGGCGCGCCGAGGAGGCCCTATGAAAAAGAAAAACCGCAAACCCCCCTGTATCCGCTCTTGGGTGACCATGATCGTCGCCGGTACTGTCCCGTTGTGCACGACCAGTGCCTACGCGGCACCGGTTGCTGGCCAAACTCGCGGTACGAGCAATGTGTTGCAGACTCAGCAACGCCAGCAAAACAATGTCATCAGTAATATTTACACCCGGAAGAAGCATTCGCTCGCGGCGATCGACGCGGCGGAGCAGAAAATATGGGCGGCCCTCAACGGTGGCCATCTACAGACGGCTCGCACCCTGATCCAGCGGACTGCCGCGCAGTATCCCGGCTGGAAGCCCCAACCGACGATGGGTTTTGTACTCCTGGAAAAAACCATTTGGGCGGAGATCCGCGTGGGCCAGACTGCACTGGCACAAAGTCATATGCAACGGTTGCAGGCCCGCTATGGACAGGGTGCCCTCGCCAATAAAACACATTTATCCCTCGTTTCCATGCGCAATGTGCTGGAGGAGAACCGTCTCTGGCACCTTCTGGGCGAAGGCCATTTGCAGACCCTGCAATTGGCCATACAGCAGATCCAGCGCGAGGATCCCGGTTATCAGCCACCGCAGAAACTGCAGTTCCTGATGCGTCAGGGACTGGCCAGTCGCGCGGTGCGTCGATTGGCGGGGCAAAAGTCCTGGAATCAGATCGTTGCCCTGCATGATCAAACTCCCAGCGTGTTCACCTTGGCTTATCCAGGTAATCGGCAGGTCTGGGCAGAGGCGTTGGCGGCCACCGGCCACCCGGAGCGTGCCACGCTGGTGTATATTTCCCTGATGCAGCACAGTCAGCACGCGGCAGAGGTTCAGGGCATCCTGAGTCAGGCCGCCAGCCAGTTGCCTCCCCAGGATATGCAGGTGCTCTATACCCGGGCGCAGGCGCAGTTCCCCAGCGCTCAGCACGCCCTGGAGCGGCAGCGTCTGCAATACATCATGATGGTGGCCGCGCGGGCGCATACGGCGCATCGGAATGCGGATGCACTCGCGTTGGTGGCGCCAGAGTCCGCAGCGATCGCCCGCTTGCGCCAGGCTTCAGATGCCCGTCTGATGGGCGCCATATTGGGAGCCAATCACCATCCGCGCGCCGCATTGCAGTGGTGGGTGCGGGCGGCGCAATGGTCGGGCAAAGACGCGGACTGGCAGACGGTGGGAAATCTCGCGATGGCGGACAATGACGTACCCATCGCCCGCGAGGCCATGGCCCACCTCCCGGCGGGAACCCCGGCATCGGCGCATTTCCGCCAACACAGCAACATCATGGCCGCCCTGCGCGATTACAAAAATCGAGATTATGCGGGTACCCTGCGACACCTGCGGGCCGCACAGCGGTTTGGCCCACTTTCTCCAGGCATGCAAACCATCCAGGCCTGGTCTTTGGTGCATACCAGGCATTTCAAGGCCGCCAGCGCCTTGTTTACGACCCTGTATCGCCAGGATCCGTCCTCGGGTAACGCGGTGGGGGTGGTCATCGCCGATCAACAGATCCACAACCTTGCTCACACGTATCAACTCGCCGCGACAACGCGGGGTCCTTTGGCGGCGCATCTGCCGATGGCCATCATGCGGGATCACTTCGCCGATATCAACGCGATTCCTTGGCGCTTCGTACCGCCCGATCAGATTGCCCCGCCGCCCGCGCGACAGAGTTACCTCGCCTTGGGCGGTTCCTGGGAACAGCGCGGCGGGAAAGGGAGCGGCATGACCCGGATGACGGAATATCTGCCTTCCTTGCAGGCTCAGTGGGGCATCAATTGGCACCTGGCCGCTTTCACCCAGTGGTCGTCACCCGACCTGTATGGGGGCCAACCGAACGGCGGGCAACTCCCCGTGTTCGGTGGCGCATCCGCGGCAACGGGACAGGCTACCGGACACGTCTGGCAACTTCCCCAATTTTTGTTCGGGGTCGACGACCACGAACCGCACCATCACTGGCGCGCCGCATTGGGTTGGACCTCGCCCTCGAGCCTCGGCGGAGGTACGGTGCAGGGTCTGTTGCGTTACACCTTCATCCCCTCCGATAACGGCAGCGACTGGAGTGTGCATGTGTTGCGCAATAGTGTGCGGCAGACCCTGCTTTCATACAATGGCGTACAAGGGAACGTGAGTGCGAATGTGCGCGGCCAGACTCTCCATATCCCGTACACCTGGGGGGCCGCCATGCGCAACCAGATTGGGGCAAGTGGCTACCTCAGTGGCGGCAAACACGGCTGGTCCTATATCGGCACCTTGCACCTCAATGCCATTACCGGCCGGAACATCGCAACGAATTATGGGGCCAGCACCTATCTGGCCGCCATGCGGCCGGTGTACACGGGCGCGGGTTGGTGGGTTTCCCTGGGACCTTCTTTCTATGCGGAAACCTATGCCCGGAATGAGAGTTTCGCGTCTCCGGGTTATGGGGGTTACTTCAGCCCACAGTGGATGGCAGAGCCTTCTCTCAGTGCGAATGCCAGCCATTGGTGGCATGGCGGGGCACTCAACGTGAGTGCGGCCATTGGTTACCAGTGGCTCCATCAGGCCGGCGGTCCTTACATTGGCTCCACGCTGCTGCGGGATCAGCTTGCCCCCCAACTCAGCACCCAGAATCTGGTGCTCTCCCCCTATACCGCCTCGAGTGGCGGTAGTATCGCAGGGTCGCTGAATGCCGTGCTGACACAGCGGCTCGGTACGCACTGGTATCTGGATGCCGGTGCTTCCTATCAGGCCAACCCCGCTTTTCAGCAGGCGCAAGCGGGCCTCGATATTCGTTATGTCTTTGGCGGCAGCCATGCGCGTACGTTCATACCGGCCCAATATGTCTCCGGGATGGGGCGTTATGAGTAACCGTCACGATACCACGGAGGGCTCAGTCATGCGCGAACGGACGCCCCGACTTTCCCATTCCGGCACCGAGAAGCCATCCATCGTTCTGCACGGAACCTTGCGGCGCTGGCTGCGCGCGCAGGCCAAACGGCTGGGATGGGGGTCGCTCGCCATCCTGTTCGCGGTGGAAGGCTGTGCCATGCAGCCGGCCGCTCAGGGCTCAAGCGGCAATTCCGTCCCCTGGATCCAGTTCTGGAATAGCTATCAGGTCAAGTTCATCGACCCGCAAGGCCGGGTCATAGACTGGGATGACGGAGGAATCACGACGTCGGAAGGGCAATCTTACGCCTTGTTTTTTGCCTTGGTGGCCAATAATCCGAAGCTGTTCCAGAAAATTCTGACCTGGACCCAGGATAATCTGGCGCAAGGGAGCCTCGCAGCCCATTTGCCCGCATGGCGCTGGGGTGAGCGCCCCAATAAGACCTGGGGGGTGCTCGATGGCAACTCGGCCGCCGACGCGGACTTGTGGATCGCCTACACCTTGATTCAGGCGGGGCGTTTGTGGGGCCGCGACAGCTATACCGCACTCGGCACGCTCCTCGCCAAACGGATTGCCCAGAAAGAGGTGGTCACCCTGCCGGGCGGACCTATGCTCTTACCCGGAAAACATGGATTTCGCGTGGCCGCAGACACCTATATCTTCAATCCCAGCTATCTGCCTCTACCGGTGGTGGAAGGATTGGCCCACGCCCTGCCACACGGGCCCTGGCGCGCCATGGCGACGCATTTGCCCGCCTTTATCAAAGCGGTCAGTCCGCATGGTTTTGCGCCAGACTGGGTGGCCTATTCCTCTCAACAGGGGTACCACGTGGCCCCGCAGGGACCCAATGCCAGTTACAATGCCATTCGCGTGTACCTCTGGGCCGGGATGAGCAATCTCAATACGCCGGGAGCCCAGCGCATTCTGGATCAGGTGTCAGGCATGGCGAACTATCTGCAGTCGCACCTCTTGCCGCCCGTGAGTGAGAACTGGGTCACCGGTGCCCCTACTGGCGTGGGGCCTGCGGGTTTCTCTGCCGCCCTGATCCCTTACCTGATGCAGAAGGGTATGAAACCGGCGCTGCGGAATCAGTGGCTCAGGCTGACGGCGGATCAGGACCAGGCGAGCGGCCTCTATGGCAAAACACCACACTACTATGATCAGAATCTGGCCCTCTTCGCTCTGGGATGGGTGTACCACACCATACGGTTTGGTCGGGATGGTGAACTGCGACCCGCCTGGTCGGATCGGGAGATGACGAAATAACGCGATGCCTCATGCAGCGCATAAATATGGAGACGTGTATGGCCATCACAAGACACTCCGCAAACAGACAAGACAAGCCACTGTATTTCAGAGAAAAAATAATGCATCCGGTGGGGGCGGGCATGCCGGGGGCGCAGGTTCCAGGCTCGGTGGCCCCTGCTTATTACCGCTTTCAGGAGAGTTCCGCGGGCTATGACCTCTCTCTGTCCGATGGCGCAAATCAGTGGCTCATCAGGCCTCCAACGGAGGTGGATGGGTCGTATAAGTCGTTCGATATGGCCTTTCTCGCGCAGGGATTGACGGCCTCGCAAATGCGTACCAAGAATGTATCGGCGATGATCGCTCAGGATTATCACCGATTCTACGATCTTCTGGGAGATATATTCCGCTCTGGGTTTAATCTCGAAATAAGCACAGAACAGATATTAAATGGCTTTTGTAAAAGACTGCTGAGCGCGATCGATCCTTTGAAGTGGTCAAGCATTATTTGTTTGTCCGACTTCAAGAAGCCGCAACGGACCGCCCATGATGACATGACTTCACCTTCCCGGGTAGACAAAAAAAACCAGCAGGCCGCACCGGTAACGTGGGAGATGTTGATGGATAGGGCCGCAATATATGACCTAATGCAAGCGGAAACTCCGAAAGTTTTGCGCCCGCTGCGCGATCACATCCGGGAAGCGGCTGTGCTTCCCGTGCGTTTGGAGCACCAGAACGCGTTGTGGGTACTGGGAAGCGGCATCTCTGGGTACCTGGATCGTCTCGGGCTGAAGCATCTGCTCATGGTACCGAGATTGCTGGAACTGATGGTGTCCGCCAAGGAACAGGCCCAGCGGGACCCGCTCACGGGATTACCCAATCGCGCATATCTCAGGCCGCGGCTGACTGAAGCCAAAGCCCGCAGCCATCGCCACGGCACCTTATTTGCCCTCGGTGTACTTGATCTGGATGGTTTCAAAGAGGTAAATGACACGTTTGGGCATAAAGCCGGAGACTGGGTTTTGCAGGAGACGGTGATTCGATTGAAAAAGGTACTGCGGTCTTCCGATGCCTTGATTCGTCTGGGAGGGGATGAGTTTGTCCTCCTGTTCGAGGATCTCGATAATGATGAAGCTTTATACCTGATATTGGACCGCATCCAAAATGTCATTGGTAAACCCTACCGGTATCATGAAGCCGAAATGCGAATCGCTGCCAGTCTGGGGATAACCGTGTATCCTCTCGACGATGCCTCCGATGACAGTTTGATACAGCATGCGGATCAGGCGCTCTATGTCGCGAAGGCCAGCAAGGTGACACGGGAGCGTTTCTTTACGCTATATAATGCAAGAAACGGGAGGACGGCTTCGTGAAGAATCATGTCCCTCTTTCAGATCGTTCGAATGATCACCACGCAGCGGCGCGACGACCAGACCCTGACAGTGATTCGCGTTCTGATCCATCTCCGCCGGAGTCGATGTTGGATGTGCTCCCTGCCGAGTTGGTTAAGGTCTGTTTTTCTCTGGAAAATGCCCGCCATGACTTAGCCAACGGCCACTACAGTGCCGCAGAGGCCACGCTGGCCAGACTGGTCATTCAACTCAGGCGTTTTTTAGGACATCTGTCGCGGTCGTAATGGGGCTTCAGCATGAAGTGTTCCGATGCCGACGAATGAATCGGGAATGATACATGGTGGGTGATCACTGAGTATCGACGCCCGTCTGTTCATGGGGGAGGTGAAAATGCGTACTTTGACATTGCCGGTATCCGTTACCCTCGGTGTTTTCCATGTCGGTCTGGTGGCGAGCGTGCGCGACGAGAGCTCGGAATTACTGATCAACGGGTTGCATGAGTTGTGTGCGGGGCTCCACGATATGATCACCTCCTATCCGGAGGATATCGAGATCTCCAATGCGCACGACCTGGCTCGGGACCTTCTGGATATGGAGCATTTGTTGCTGCTGACACTGGAGGAGATCCGCGCCCACGAGGAAAGTATGGAAAAACGAGGTTCAGTCAGCCAATTGCTCGATATTGTCACCGGATTACGTTGGGAGATTGTCCGGCGCTCCTCGGGTCATGGCATGGAGATCGGGCGCGAAGGCGGTGCGCCCATGGCCGTTTCATCTTGTTCGTCGTAGGCTGGTTCCGGTGGGCCTGACAGGAGGGTGAGGCGGTTGCCATGCCCGGGATCTCGCCCCAATCGGACCGCTTGATCGGGAGCCCCCGTTTCCCGGATCCGTAAACTCCTTAGAGATACGACTTCCCCGGTTGTTGGTTACGCTAACGCGGCTAAATATGTTTTCATGATCGAAGCGGCGCGATGGGACGATCCGTGCGTCCGGCTCGTTGAATGTCAAAAAGGAGGGTCACGATGACGGAACAGCTCCACGACGCGCGGCACCGTCTTTTTGATGCGCACTATCGGGTGAGTTCTTCCTTGCGCGCGGCACATGTCCTCAGCAGTCTGCAGCGGGAGCATGTTTTTTGCACGTTCTGGCTGGAAGGTCGGTCGACGAGTTTTAATACGTTGTTGCTCGAAGTGCGGGAAGCCGATGGATTGCTTGGGGTGGATGTACCGCTCAATTTTCCAAAAGTCGTTCCCTCGGGATCGGCCATCGCCATGCTTGCCCGTATTAATGGTATCATCAGCGGATTCCGTAGCGCGATCGTCCGGATAGAGGGCGATGTCGTGGTGGTCCGTTACCCCGATGCCGTGTATCAGTTGCAACGTCGGCAGCTCTATCGCGTGCCACCGACGGTGCAAGATCCCGATCAGGTGGAAATTTACCGCCAGGGCGCGCAGAGGGTGATGGGACGCATGCAGGATGTGAGCGCGGGGGGTTTACGTATTTTGGCGAGTTGCCCAAAGGATTATCCTTTCCGGCAGAATGAGGTAGTCCCACAACTCATTTTTACGATTCGCGGCGGCGAGTCCTTGCACATGCCCGCGATCATTCGTTTTGTGGAGCCGCACAGACCGGGTGCGATGGGGGTGATGCTGGGTGTTGAGTTCCAGAATCCACCGGCGGCCGATCGGGAGCGGGTGGCGCAGTATGTGCAGGCCCGTGATCGTGAGATATTGCGAGTACTCGGGATCGGGCTGCATCGTTCGGCGAAGGCCGAAACAGTGTCCTGGAAAAATTTAATCAAGCGCTGGTGGAAAACTTGATTACGAAGGAATAACAGCTATGTGGGTTTTCTTGGTTGTCCTCGCATTGATTATCATCGCCGCTCAGGTATTGTTATGGCGCTTGCAACGGGGTTTGTTGATGAATGTGCGGGACTCGCAGCGACGGATGCAGTCGCTGGAGGCGGTGGTGGGGCGGTTATCGTCGGCACGGTCGGGCGTGCAGGAGCGGAATGGTGCCCATATCCTGGGCGCCGATCATGTATTGATGGCGGAGGCGACCGCTGAGGATGAAGAAAATCGTTACCAACGTGCCCGCTTGTTGGCTGAGTCCGGGCGCGACGCGCGCTATATCGCGGCGGCTTGTCAGGTGGGCGAAGAAGAAGCGGAGCTCCTGATCCGGTTGCTGCGAAAATGACACTTTCCGCAGCAACCGGGCCGCTCATGCGTGTCGTCGGGGCAGCGCTGACCCAACGAGTCGCGACGGCTCTGGCGAAGGCCATGCCTCCTGGTACTCCGGTAGAGGGGCGAATTTTACAAAGTGTCAAGGGACAAATGCTCGTCGAGGTGGCGGGCAGGTCGCTTGCCCTCCATTTGCCCGGGCAATGGACCGTGGGAGAGCGTCTGCAACTCCTCTATTTGGGCGGCGCGGTACGACCCACTTTCTTGTTGACGAGGACGGCCCCACACCCGGTAGCCGACCATTTGGTCTTGTCGAATGTGGCGCAATCCCTTCTGGAGTTGCCGCGCTCAGCAGAGACCGGTGGTATCCGCGGGTTGCGGCCACTCCTGGCTGGACCGCCCACCGCAGGGGAGCAGATCGCGCAAACTTTACAGCAGTCCGTGACGCAGAGCGGGCTTTTTTATGAGAGCCATCTGGTGGCTTGGGTTCAGGGCAAAATGCCCCTGCAAAATCTGCAAGGGGAACCGCAGAACGCCGCTTTGCCCCGGGTGGTGCCTAAAGGGCTATCGACTCCACACGAGGCGACCACTCCGCCGTCTGCCACCAATCAGACTCCGGCGCGCATTTTGCCGGATCGCGCCACGGGGGCAATGACATACATGCAAATTGCCGATCTGGGGAAAACGGTCGCAAATCACGCTTCGGTACAGCCGTTCGCCGACCTGGCGAGTTTGGTAGGACGCCAAGTCCAGGTGCTGAATCAACAGCAGATCACCTGGAGTGGTCCGGTATGGCCGGGGCAGTGTATGCAATGGACCGTGAGCCGGCGCGAAGGACGCGCGAGGGACCATGCACGCCCACCGGCGATGGCCATGGAGGCCGTCGCGCCGCATTGGGACAGCACATTGACGCTGCATATGCCCCATCTGGGGAATATACAGGCGAAACTGCGATTGCATCGGGATATCTTGAGCTTGTCGATCAAGGCCGATCAAGTTGCGCCGTTAAGAACGCATTGGAAGGATTTGGAAACGGCGTTGCAGGCGCTGGGCTTGTGTATCCGGCAGCATGAGATACGTGAGTACGATGGCGAATAAATCAGGGAAGGCACGCCATGCCGTGGCCTTGCGTTATGGCACGAAAGAAGCCGCCCCTGTCGTCGTGGCGAAGGGACGAGGACTGGTTGCCGAACAGATCATCGCGAGGGCGCGCGAGGCCGGGGTTTTCGTGCATGAATCGAAAGAACTGGTCAGTCTGCTCATGCAGATCGATCTCGATCAGCAGATTCCGCCGCAACTGTATCAGGCCATTGCGGAAATTCTGGCATGGGTGTATCGCGTGGAGCAGGGCGGAGCGGCAGATACTCAGGAACCATCGAAATAAGATGGGGCAAAAAGGAACGATGTTCGTTGGACAAGTAAAGGATCATCCCGCAAGATACGCCCATCATGCCCGGCTCGATGATCGGGCAGTTGTTTTGGAGGGTACTTCGGATTGCAGAGGATGATTAATCAGGGTGAAGATGACGGGCGCCGGAGGCGTTCTTATCAGAGGCTCGATCGCACGCCGCAAGGCAACGAATCAACTGGTCCGGAAGGCCAGTGGGATCCTGATGCTGAACAAAGCGTTGCAAAAAAGCCGGGAACGCCACAGGTTCCCGGCTTGCTCGCCTTTTGGTACCGGGGACTGGATTCGAACCAGCACAAGCTTTCGCTTACTAGGACCTGAACCTAGCGCGTCTACCAATTCCGCCACCTCGGCATAGCTGGAATCATCATTTATTAAGGAGCATTTGTCAATGCCGGAAACACAAGAACCCACCTCACTGAGTGAGCGTGATCCCATGTTCGAGCGGGAAAAAGAAAGATATGAACGACCCATTGTCAGTAGGGAGTACCTGCTCAATCATCTGGAGGGGGCGGGTAGGCCACTCACTCTGGAAGACCTTATCGCTGATCTGGACGTGGCTGAAGAAGATCAGGAAGCACTCCGGCGCCGCTTGCGGGCCATGGAGCGGGATGGTCAACTCGTGTGTAACCGACGCGGAGCTTATGGCCTGGTCGGGGCAATGGAATTGGTGCGCGGCACCGTCAGCGCGCATCCGGATGGTTTTGGTTTTTTGATTCCCGAAGCGGGAGGGAAGGATCTTTTCCTTTCCCCCCGGGAGATGCGCAAAGTCTTTCACGGTGACACGTTGTTGGGGCGGGCCATCGGTGAGGATCGGCGCGGACGTATCGAGGGCACGGTGGTGCGGATTCTGGAGCGGGCGCTCAAGCAGATCGTCGGCCGCTATTATGCCGAAGGTGGGGTTCATTACGTCATTCCCGAAGACCGTCGTATTCCCCAGGAGTTTGGGGTGGTGGAGGGTGGTGCGCTGGTTCCGGTACACGGGCAAATCGTGATCCTGGAAATCACCCAATACCCCGATGGGCGTAATATGCCGCAAGGGCGTGTGATCGAAATCCTCGGAGAGCACATGGCGCCGGGCATGGAGGTCGAGATTGCCGTACGCAACTACGGTTTGCCGTATCAGTGGCCGGAAGCAGTGGAGCGCGAGATAACCGTATTTTCGGAGAGCGTACCGGATTTCATGAAAGCAGGGCGCCGCGATCTGCGCGATCTGCCGCTGGTAACCATTGACGGGGCCGACGCCAAGGACTTTGATGATGCGGTCTATGCGGAAGAGATCGAGAACGGCTTCCGCCTGATCGTGGCCATCGCCGACGTCGCTACCTATGTGCGTCCGGATTCGGCGCTGGATAAAGAGGCCGTTACGCGCGGTAACTCCGTATATTTCCCCCGTCGGGTGATACCCATGCTGCCCGAGATATTGTCCAACGGGCTCTGTTCTCTCAACCCCCACGTCGACCGTCTCTGCATGCTCTGTGAAATGGAGATGGACGAGACGGGGGAAGTGCAACGTTTCCGTTTTGCGCGGGGCGTCATGCGTTCGCAACGTCGTTTTACCTATGATGAGGTGGCCGCCATCTTGGCCGGTGACGAGGACGCACGCGCTAGAGACGCGGTTCTGGTTCCGCATCTGGAAGCCTTGCACCGTCTCTACGAAAGCCTCTCCAAGGCGCGCGCCCGGCGTGGCACGATCGAGTTCGACTCGCAGGAAAGCCGCATCATCTACAATGAGCAGGCACGTATTGAAAAAATCGTGGCGGTCACGCGCAATGTGGCGCACCGGATCATTGAGGAATGCATGCTCGCTGCCAATGTCTGCGCTGCGCAGTACTTTCGTATCCACGATCTGCCGATGCTGTATCGGGTTCATCCGGAACCCTCCAGCGACAAACTGGAAGATTTGCGCCGCTTTTTGAGTGAACTTGGGGTGCCGGTACGCCTGCCCGTTCATCCGCGCAGCGCTGATCTGGCAAAAATCATTGAGGATACCCGCGAGCGAAGTGATTCCAGCCTGATCCAGACCGTGATCTTGCGGAGCCTTTCGCAGGCCTATTACACCGCGGATACCGGTATGCACTTCGGTCTGGCCTTCCCGGCATATACCCACTTCACTTCGCCGATTCGCCGTTACCCGGATCTCGTGGTGCATCGGGGGATTCATGCCCTGCTGGACGCCGCGGATACCGGTCCCGTTTGGCTTCCTAAAAAGGAGCTGCAAGAACTCAGTCAGCACTGTTCCATGACGGAGCGCCGCGCGGACGAGGCCAGTCGTGAGGCGGTAAACTGGCTCAAGTGCGAATTCATGATGGATAAGGTGGGGGAAACCTATGTCGGGATTATTACCGGAGTCACAGGGTTCGGTCTTTTCGTGGCGTTACGCGAAATCTATGTGGAGGGCCTCATTCATATCAGTACCCTGGGTGAAGACTATTTCCACTTTGACGCGCAACACTACCGGATTGTCGGGGATCGCAGCAAGGAAACCTTTCAGTTGGGGGATGAGATCGAGATCAAGGTCATGAATGTCAACCTGGATGAGCGGAAGATCGATTTCGAGCGTGTCCCAAAAGGGGGACAGGTCCGCGGGGCGGCGAAAAATCGGAGGAGTCGACGCGGTCGGAAAGATTGACCGGGCTACCCACCGGAGACGCGGGGTGACGGAACGCGACCAAGCTAGGGTTTGATCCGGCCATTTTCCAGGTAGAGGGGATCGTAGTCAAAGAGGATCGTCTGGTCAGGCAAGGTCAGGCGGGTGTCTTTATGCGCATACTCCAGGCGGTTCAGCAGCCCCTTGATCAGTTGGAGACGGGCGATTTTTTTGTCATCCGCATCGACAATGGTCCAAGGGGTGAAGCTGGTGTGCGTGCGGGCTAGCATCACATCGCGCGCACGGCTGTAATCCTCCCAGCGCTTGACGGCCTGTTCGTCGATGGGACTGGTTTTCCACTGTTTGAGCGGGTTGTCCTTGCGTGCTTTCAGGCGGCGCTTTTGCTCATGCTTTGAAATGTCCAGATACACTTTGATGAAACGGATATCTGAGCGGACCAGCATACCCTCGAAGTCTGTAACCTCGGCAAAAAACTCCTCATATTGTGCATCGGTGCAAAAACCCATGACCTTTTCCACGCCGGCGCGGTTGTACCAACTCCGATTAAAGAAGACGAACTCTTGGGCCGCCGGCAGGTGGGGGACATAGCGCTGAAAATACCACTGGCTTTCCTCACGGTCGGAAGGCTTGCCCAAAGCGACGACGCGTGTTTCGCGGGGGCTCAGATGCGCGGTGATCCGTTTGATGCTGCCATCCTTACCGGCCGCGTCACGCCCCTCCAGAATGACCAGAATCTTGTCGTTCTTGCGGATGATGTGGCGTTGCAATTTGACCAACTCCACTTGGAGTTGGTGTAACTCTTCTTTGTAGTGCCGTTTCGCCGATACGCGATGTTCCTTGGGTGCTTCCATACGGTATGCTCCTCGTATTTTGTATGTCTCGTGGGTGGTGCGCTTAAAACAGGCTGCGTGCCGCCTTGCCGATACCTTCCGCGCTCGTGGGGTGTTGATCGGCGAAACGCGCCAGATCATAGGCGGTGAGCCCGCTGGCGGCGGCCATGCCGATCTGACCGATGAGGTGGCCAGCATCGATGCCCACCACCCAGCCGCCCAGTAGACGCAGACCGTCGGGTGCAAAGAACAGTTGGATGCCCCCTTCCGTGCGCTCCAGAATCTGCGCCCGCGCGTCTTCCGCAAAATCGTAGCGTCCGGTGACCAACGCCATTCCTCTCGCTTCGGCCTGATCCGGGGTTATCCCTACATAGGCCGCGGCGGGCAGGGTGAAAATGGTGGTGGGCACATGGCTGAAATCCGCGTAATCCAAGGGCTGATTGCCACCGAGGATGTTATGGGCCGCGACCAGTGACTGGCGCACGGCAGCGTGAAAGAGAGGTACCCGCCCGTTGACGTCGCCGCAGGCGTAGATGTGCGGATGGACGGTTTGCAAACTCGCGCCGACCTCGACGCCTTTCTTCCCCACCGCAATACCGATTTCCGCGGTGCCGGCGGGGATGACGGGCCGCCTGCCCACCGCCATCAGCACGATATCGCCCTCCAACTGCTCGTTTTTGCCTCCTCGCCGATAGCGTACGCGACGGCCTCGTCTGCGCGTTTCGACCGCGGTAACGTCCACGCCGGTCAGTATCCGGACGCGGGGATCCAGGAGCGGGGTGAGCTGTGCGACCAGGGCGGGGTCCATACCATCCAGGACCTGTTCACCCCGCTGGAGCAGCGTGACTTGTGCACCGAATGCGGCAAGGAACGTGGCGGTTTCCAGGCCGATATAACCACCGCCGATGACGATCAGGTGTCCGGGGAGTTTTTTGAGCGTGGGATCGGGTTTATACAGATCGTGACTGCTGAGGCAAAGATGGGCGCCCGGAATGGGAGGGACAAACACATCCGAGCCACTGGCGAGAATGATCTGGGCGCAATGAAAGCACTGTTCGCCCGTTGCGGTGGTGACGGCGACCTCATGGGGGCTCAGGAAACGCGCCACCCCCTGAAGCAGGCGGATGTTGGGCACGGCGGCCAGCTCGGCGGCATGTTGCTGATAGCGTCGCGCTTGAATGGCATCTTTGTGGGCTATCATTTGCGCATAGTCGATGCGCGTGGAGCCAGACAGGCCACGGGTTGCAAAACGCTGCTGGGTTTGCAGCATCACCGCGGTTTCCCGCATGGCCTTCGAAGGGATGCAACCTTCGTAGAGGCAATTTCCGCTCATCACCCCTTTGGGGTCGACCATGACTACGGAGCGCCCCGCATTGGCCAGGCGGAAGGCGGCGGGATAGGCGCCTCCGCCGGCACCAATGGTGAGCAGGTCAACGGATTGCATGGCCACTATACACCTCCAATGGGAAACTCCAATGCGAAGATCCCGCCCAAGAGCCAGACCGCCCGAGGCTTATCCGATACTGCCGGGATCAGCCAACTCGGATACCGCGTACCCCATTTCCCGCAGTCTTTCCTGCAAATCCGCCATGGCGCTCTGCACGGCGACTGCTCTCCCCGCCACCCCCAATTCGATCTGCGGGCCGTTCGCCTTGAAGCTGGGCAGACTGGAAAAGCGGATGTCCGGATGGGCTGCGCAGAAGCTTTCCATCAGGGGAACCAAGTCCCCTTCCCGCGCGTTGGGTAGGAGAATTCGGGCCTCCAGATCCGCCTGCCGGGGTGGAAAATACTGTGCAAGCACCCAGTCGCTCATGGGTTCCGCCATGTGCGGAAATCCCGGAAAAAAATGGCCATTACCCACGGAAAATCCAGGAACGTTATTGACCGGGTTGGGGATCAATGTGGATCCGGCGGGCAGATCGGCCATGCGTATCCGCACGGGTTCAGCGCCATCCCCGAACTGCCGGCGGATCAGCACTTCGGCTTCAGGGTGCCGGGACAAGGCAATGCCGGCAGCCCATGCGGCACAATCGCGGGTCAGGTCGTCGGGCGTCGCGCCTAAGCCGCCAAAGGAGAAAAACGGCGTTGCCTGGGACATCGCCCAGCGTAGTTGTGTGCGCAGAATATCCCGCGTGTCAGGCACGATCAGACACCAGGCGACGCCATATCCGTATCGCGTCAGTTGCTGGCGGCTACGCGGGAAATGGCGATCTTCCCGCCTGCCCGAGAGGATCTCGGTACCGATGATCAAAAGTCCCACATCATGGTTCACGCGGCGGCTCCAGAGAGGGGGCAATGGCTTCGCGGACATTGGTTTGCGGTTTTTCTCGCCAGTGCGTACCTTCGGTAGTGTAACGCACCCGTCCACTGACCAACCACGCCAGCGCCTGGGGATAAATGCGATGCTCCGCGGCCAGGACGCGCGCGGCGAGCGATTTTTCGTCGTCTCCCGGCAGCACGGCCACCGCCGCTTGAATGATGATGGGGCCACCGTCCAGATCCTCGGTGACGAAATGGACGCTGGCACCGTGCCAGAACACGCCCTGCGCCAGCGCCCGGGCATGGGTGTGCAAGCCTGGAAAGGCGGGGAGCAGGGAAGGATGGATATTCAGTATCCGTCCCGCATAATGTTGGACGAAGGCGGGGGTGAGCTGGCGCATGAAGCCCGCCAGCACCACAAAGTCGGCTGCGTAACGGTCAATCTGTTTTTGCAAGGCCATATCGAAGTCGGCACGGCGCGCATGGGCATGGTGATCGAGGGTGACGGCGGGGATCCCGGCTTCTATCGCCCGCCCCAAGGCGGGAGCGGTCGGGCGGTTGCTGATCACGGCAGCGATCCGGGTCTCCGGAATCTGTCCGTTATCGCAGGCCGTGCGTATGGCTTCCAGGTTGCTTCCCTGGCCGGAAACCAGTACTACCAGCTTTTTAGTCAAGAAAAACGACTCCTTCACCATCCTGTCGCGCGGTCAGTTCACCGATGACAAAGGCTTGTTCACCGCTGTCCAGCAGCGATTGCACGGCGGCCTGGCGCTCGGCCCAAGGGACGATGGCGACCATACCGATGCCTGCGTTGAAAACGCGTCGCATTTCTTCGATGGAGATCTGTCCCTGTTCTTGCAACCATTGAAAAAGGGCGGGCATTTGCCAAGTCTGCGGGTCTATGCGGGCAGCGAGATTTTTTGGTAGAGAACGTGGCAGATTCTCCACTAATCCGCCCCCGGTAATATGTGCAAGGGCATGCACCGTCACCGTTTTACGCAGAAACTGAATCGCTTTGACGTAAATTCGCGTGGGACGAAGCAGAAGATCCACCAAAGGTTCTCCATTTATCTGGACGTGCGCGTGCGCGCCACTGCGTACGAGAATTTGCCGAATCAGGGAGTAACCGTTACTGTGCGCCCCGGAAGAAGCGATGCCAATCACCGCGTCCCCTTCCCGGCAGGCGCCGCCCGTCAGAATTTCCGATTTCTCGACAATGCCTACGGCAAAGCCTGCCAGATCATAATGACCCGCTGGGTACATACCGGGCATTTCGGCTGTTTCGCCACCGAGCAGGGCGCATCCCGATTGTCGGCACCCCTCAGCGATCCCCGCAATGACTGTTTCCGCCAGCGTTTTGTCGAGTTGCCCACAGGCGTAGTAATCGAGGAACCACAGGGGTTCTGCACCGGAGACGAGGATGTCGTTGACACACATGGCGACGAGATCGACGCCGATGCCGTCATGCTGATTCGCTTCAAGGGCAAGCAACAGTTTGGTGCCCACTCCATCGGTCCCGGACACTAGAACCGGTTCCCGATAACCGGCCGGTAGGGCGAAAAGGCCACCAAAGCCACCAATTCCGCCGAGGACACCGGCGCGGTAGGTGCTCTGGGCAAGGGGTTTGATACGATCCACCAGTGCATTGCCAGCATCGATATTCACTCCGGCACTGCGATAGGTCAAAGGGTCGAGGGCATCCATGGCGGTATCCTTAACGGGGTTTGGCTCATGGTATGGGGGCCTCTGACGGCTGTCAAAGGGGAGCCGGAGACACGTCGTTGCAAAGCGTGACCCATAAAAAAGAGCGGCATGCCGCTCTTTTGGGAACCCGGGTCGAAAGGCTGATCAGAACCGCTTGAAAATCTGTCCGCTTTTTGCGGCCTGGAAGCGCGCTTCCACCACACCCCAGTTCATGTTCTTGTACAGGGCCGCCAGATAGTCCGCCCGACCCAGGGCCTTCCAATCCACCATATAGGCATGCTCAAAGACGTCGACGATGATCAGCGGGACAAAACCGCCGATATTGCCGTCCTCGTGCAACTGGATAAAATGGTTGTTGATTTGGCCCGTGGTACCGTCGTAATAGGTGATAGCCCAACCTACACTGCGGCTCTTGGCGGCGGCCATCAGATCTTCATGCCAAGTTTCGACACTGCCAAACTGCCCGTTGATGGCTGCCTTGAAGCCCGGTGCCTGGTCCAGGCTGCTCCCCGGTTTCAGTTGGGCGAAGTAGTACTCGTGCAATACCATGCCATTGTATTCAAAGCCAAAGCGGCGGCGGCGATCCGCGTAACTCAACGATCCGGTCTTACCGGCGGCGCGCATCTCTGCGAGCTCTTTGCGCAAGGCGTTGCTCTGATTGACATAACCGGTATAAAGCCCCCAGTGGTCGTTGATCTGGGCATCTGAGATGCCATCAAGGCCGCTGGGTTTCAGTTCTTCGCGCACACTGTATTCGGACATTTGTCGCTCTCCTGATTTCAAGTCTGGAATTTAACCAATACTCGCTAGATTGTAGTCAGTGGCGGGGCAGGCTGCAAACGGCCATTTGACCGTTTGCGGATCTCCCCGGTCCGTTCCGCTTGACAGCCTCCCCACCCTTGCCTAGCTTCACGGTCATGAACCTGCCGAATTCGCTGACCTTGTTGCGACTTTTTCTGGTGCCGATCATTTACTATGCACTGGTCAGGGAATTGTTCGCGGTGGCTCTGAGCCTTTTTTTAACCGCGGCCATCACCGACGCACTGGACGGCTGGATCGCGCGCCATTACCATTTGCAGACTCGCCTGGGAGCCATCCTCGATCCTGTAGCCGATAAATTGCTGGTGGTGATGACGGTCATCACGCTGACCTGGTTGCAGCGTATCCCCTTGTGGCTGACGGTCGCCGTCATCTCCCGGGATCTGCTAATCACGGGGGGTAGCCTGCTCTACCTGTTACTCATTGGGAAGTTTGTGGCCAGTCCGACGTTGTTGTCCAAATGGAACACGGCCTTGCAGTTTGGGGTCATTGTGTCGGTGTTGGCGGAGGCGGCGCTCCATACGCGTTTCCCGCTGTTACCCATTTTCGTGCTGGCGTTCTTGATGGCGGTGATATCCGGGGGGCAGTATGCCTGGGTTTGGAGCCGCAAGGCGATTGCTCAGGAGGGGGCTTCCAACGAACCATGATGGGCAAGCGGCAACTCATTCTGCCCCTGGGAGGGTATCCGCCATTGACCCTGGAGGGCTATTATCCCGTTCCTAACGCGGAGGCGTTGTGTGCGGTGCAGAACCTCTTGGGAGGGGAACGGCGAAATCCCTCACTCTATCTTCATGGTCCCAGTGGCGCGGGGAAAAGTCACCTGCTGCAGGGAGCCGCCGCCGCGGTGCCCGGATGGGTGCCTTACATCGATTGCAAGGAAGTAACCACGCCCTTCGGGGCCGCAACGACCGCGGAGGCATTTGCCAGTTTGGCGGCAGCTCCGCTGTTGTGTCTGGACAATATCGACGCTTGGGCAGGTCAGCGCGATAAAGAAATTTTTTGCTTCGACCTCTATAATGAGCGTATGCGTATCCAGAAGCCCATCCTCTTCGCCAGCCGACAAGCGCCGCAGATCGCGAATTGGGTGCTTCCGGACTGGGCCAGCCGGGTGACTGCATGTCTACAATATGTTTTGCATCTGCCCAACGACGCAGAGCGCCGGGTGGTTTTGCAGGAGATGGCGCAACGCCGAGGCTTGCGGATGGGTGAAGACGTGGCCCGCTACCTGTTGAGGCATCACCCGCGTGATCTCGGCGCGTTGGACAGGCTGTTGAATCTGTTGGATACCCGTAGCTGGGAGTGTCAGCGCGAGTTGACCATTCCTTTTGTTCGCCTTTGTCTGGCCGAGGGGCGGCCATCATGATCGGAGGGGGGCCACCAAACCGGTGCCTCCGCCAGAAGGACAATGCCTCGATGCCGCTTCCCAGGGCGAATATCCACCGCGGGCGGCGTATGCTTCATCGGATATATCGCGCGTGGCATGGTTTCTGGCTCGATGATTGCGTCGACCGTGCAGGCTTGCTCGCCTATGGGACGCTCTTCAGCTTGGTTCCGCTGGTGGTGGTGGTCTTTAGCCTGTGGAATCTGGTGGGGTTCAGCCTATCACACCGTGCCCAGGTCGATCGTTTGATTTTGCACAGTTTTGTTCCAGAGGCGGGAGATACGATTCTGCGCCAGGTGAACCACCTTGCAGCGCGAGGTGCGGAATTGAGCATTTTTGGCATATTGGGGCTGAGTGTTACCGCGATCCTCCTGATTCATTCCGTCGAGCGGCACTTCAATGCGATCTGGGGGGTTGTGCCGGGGCGTCTGTGGTATCGCTTTTTACGTTACCTGGTCACGCTTGTGGTTGGTCCACTCAGTCTTGTACTTATATTGCCTCTGCTCGGCCCTCTACAGCCTGTGCTGGCTTATCTGGCACATCTCCCGGTTATTCCGGATTTTTTGAGTTATGTCCTTGCCTTTCTGGTGGTCACGGTGATGATGACGGTGTTCTACAAGACACTGCCTTCGGCGCGTACGCGCTGGCGGGACGTCCTTCTGGGCGGGGTATCCGCCGCCATCCTGTTTGAGGTGACCAAGGTTGCGCTGGCAGGCTATCTGCAATTCTCAACTTTCGAAACCATATACGGCGCTCTGGGCGCCTTCCTCATTTTTCTCCTCTGGTTATATATGGCCTGGGCCAGTATTTTGTTCGGTGCGGAGATGGCCGCCTCCGCCATGATGGAGGACGACCATTAGGCGAGACCCCGGTGCGAAAATATCCCGTCCGCGGCGGGAATTTTGCCGACAAACGCTTTACTTGCGCTGCGGTGATCGCTAATATGCCGCGCTTATGTTTTCTGCTAAAGCATCCAGCCTGCCGCTCGCCCGGGTGTCTGTCCAGGGCGACAGACTGAGTGGTGCCGTGGATTTGTCGGTCTGGATGCGGCTCAGCGAAGCGCTGGTGAGCGTGCGAACGGTGAATGTCAGTATCGACCTGATTCGCAGGGGCCAGGTAGTCACCGCCGATGGCGGCATAGAGGTAATCGGTGAAATTCCCTGCGCACGCTGCCTGGGCGCCATGCCGTTACAGCTTACCGTACCGGTGCACACTGGATTGGCGGAACTCGAGTCGGCGGTTGCTGCGTTGAACCCCGAGTTGGAGGCAGTGCTTGCGGAAAGGGGTGCCGTCGCCTTGCAGAGCTGGCTGGAGGACGAAGTGTTACTGGCCTTGCCCATGATCCCGCGTTGCGCGGAGTGGGTGTCCGGGGTATGCGCGGTTTCCGGGCTTGAGCCTTTGCAGTGTGTAGGATGAACTTGCAGTACACTTGTGTATACCGATTGGGAGAAATTGAGTCATGGCCGTTCCACAAAGTAAAACTTCCCGTTCTCGTCGCGATATGCGGCGCGCCCACGATTTTTTGACGGTGACGAACCGTTCCATGTGTGCCCAGTGTGGTGCGGCCAAACTGCCCCACCACGTTTGTCCGGAATGTGGCTTTTATAAGGGCCGCGAAGTCGTCAAGAAGGCGGTTGAGGCCTGACCGGGCCTTTGTGCCAGGTATCCCCGGGGGCTTTGCGATGCCGCATATCGCGGTAGATGCCATGAGTGGTGATTTTGGCCCATCGATGGTGGTGCACGCCATCCGCGATCTGGTCAAAGATCACCCGGATGTTATTTTTCGTGTGGTCGGCGATGCGGATGCCCTCCGGCAAGAGCTGTCCCGTGCGCGACTGCAGAATTCTACGCAGGTGATCGTGCATCACGCCAGTCAGGTGGTTGCCATGGACGAGACTCCCTCGCAAGCGTTACGCGGCAAGCGGGATTCCTCCATGCATATCGCCATCGGTCTGTTGCGCGAAGGCCATGCCGACGCGGTGGTCAGCGCGGGCAATACCGGTGCGCTCATGGCGTTGGGCAAGGTGTTTCTCCGCACCATTCCCGGAATTGACCGACCGGCCATCGCGGCTTTTCTGCCGACGACGACGGGACGCTTCCTCGCGCTGGATATGGGGGCCAATGTGGATTGCCACCCCGAACATCTTTTCCAGTTCGCGGTGATGGGTTCGATACTTGCCGAGCAGGTCATGGGAGTGACCAAACCGCGTGTCGGCCTGCTCAACATCGGTTCCGAGGAGATCAAAGGCAACGAGCAAGTCAAGGAAGCGGCGCTGCTCCTGCGTGCCAGTCATCTGAATTTCATCGGCAATGTCGAGGGTTCGGACATTTATCGGGGCGTTGCCGACGTGGTGGTTTGTGACGGTTTTGTGGGTAATGTGGCGCTCAAGACTTCTGAGGGACTGGCGGCGATGATCCGTCGGGAGTTGCGAGCGAGCTATACCCACGGCTGGTATGGGCGTGTCGCTTATCTGGTGAATCGGCCTATTCTGCAGCGTCTGCGTCGCCGCTTGGACTCCCGCCAATATAACGGCGCGACGCTGTTGGGTCTGAATGGTATCGTCATCAAGAGTCACGGGAATGCCGACCGGTTTGCTTTCGCCTGCGCGCTGGAAGTCGCCATCACCGAAGCCAAGCACCGGCTCACCCTGCACATAGCCGAAGTGATTCAGGAACGCCTCGATCCGGCGGTGCGAAGCAGCGCGTGAAACCCATTTACAGCCGTATCGTAGCCACCGGCGGCTACTTGCCGGAGCGTGTCCTCAGTAACCACGACCTTGCGCAAATGGTGGAGACCAGCGATGCCTGGATCTTCGCGCGTACCGGCATCCGCACCCGGCGTATCGTCGCAGCCGACGAGAAAACCGTAGATTTAGCCGAAGCCGCGGCGCGCCAGGCTCTGGAAGATGCCGGCCTGTGTGCCGAGGATCTGGACCTCATCGTGGTCGCGACGACCACCCCGGATCAGATATTCCCCAGCACCGCTTGCTTGTTGCAAGCGCGGTTGGGCAATCACGGTGCGCCCGCCTTTGATATCCAGGCGGTATGCACCGGATTCATCTACGCGCTGGCTACCGCCGACCGCTTCATTCGCTGCGGCGGGACGCGACATGCCCTGGTCGTCGGCGCGGAAAGCATGTCTCGCATTGTCGACTGGACGGATCGTGGCACCTGCATCCTTTTTGGGGATGGCGCGGGTGCGGTGATTCTCGGCGCGTCCGATGAGCCCGGCGTGATCTCCACCCACATCCACGCCGATGGGGCGTATGCCGATCTGCTTCAGGTTCCTGGCGGGGAGACACGGATGACCATGCAGGGCAATGCGGTGTTCCGCATGGCGGTGCGCACGCTTGGCGAGATGGTTCAGGAAACGCTGGCGGCCAACGCACTGGATTCCGCGGATATCGACTGGTTGGTGCCGCACCAGGCCAATATCCGCATCATCCAGGCAACGGCGGACAAATTGGGTCTATCGATGGAACGGGTGGTGACTACTGTGCAACATCATGGTAATACTTCAGCAGCTTCGGTACCGCTGGCCCTGGATGACGCGGCCCGGCGCGGTTGTTTCCAACCGGGCCAGCGCCTTCTGCTGGAGGCATTCGGTGGTGGTTTTACCTGGGGATCCGCGCTCCTGCGCTGGAGCTGAACGCCAGGTATTGTCCTGGTATTGAGAGGAGGTTCGCTTGCACGGCTCTATTGCCTTTGTTTTTCCCGGCCAGGGTTCACAGTCTTTGAATATGCTGGCTGATCTTGGAAGCGGTTATCCGCTGGTAAAAGAGATTTTTGCCGAAGCTTCCGCCCTCCTGGGAGAAGACCTTTGGTCGCTCACCCAGGAGGGGCCTGTCGAGAAGCTCAATCAGACGTGCCTCACCCAACCCGTGATGCTGACCGCCGGATATGCCGTCTATCGGGTTTGGGAAGAGGAGGGCGGTATTTTCCCGGATTTTGTGGCCGGGCACTCGTTGGGTGAATACACCGCCTTGGTGGTGGCGGGGGCTGTGGATTTTGCCGATGCCGTGCGATTGGTCGCCGAGCGGGGCCGTTTGATGCAGGAGGCGGTTCCCGAAGGCGTGGGAGCGATGGCGGCCATCATCGGTTTAGGGGATGACGATGTCAAACAGCTTTGTGCCGAGGAGGCCCATAAGGAAGTGCTTGCCGCAGCCAATTTTAATGCACCGGGACAGGTGGTGGTCGCGGGTGACCAAGCGGCTGTCGAACGTCTGATGGAGGCCGCGCGCGTGGCGGGTGCGAAGCGTGTGGTGATGCTTCCGGTCAGTGTTCCCAGTCACTGCAGTCTGATGGTGCCCGCGGCGGAGCGTTTCGCGGCAGTGCTGGAAACCGTCACCTTCCGTGCCCCCAAAGCCGTGGTCGTGCACAATGCCGATGTGCAGAGCCACCATAATCCCGAATCGATTCGAGCAGTGCTCGCCAAGCAACTGCACGCGCCGGTGCGTTGGACGGAGACCATTCGCCACCTTGCGCGGCAAGGCGCCATGACCTTCGTGGAAATGGGCCCTGGGCGCGTCCTGTCGGGACTCGGTAAACGCATTGAACCCAGTTTGACCATGCTCCATGTCGAAGATGGCAAGAGTCTCAAGGCCACCCTGGAGGCCATTTGATGGGGGGGGTATTAAACGGTCAAGTGGCACTGGTCACCGGTGGAAACCGCGGTATTGGCCGTGAAATTGCGCGGGTGCTGGGCGAACAGGGGGCGCAGATCGTCGCCACGGCGACCACCCCAGAGGGTGCGGAACGGATTAGCGCTGATTTGGCGGCACAAGGCATCGGTGGTAGAGGGTTCGTTTTGGACGTTACTGACGACGCCGCGATGTCCGCCTTGCTGACACAGATGGAAACAGACCACAGTGCGCCGACCATACTGGTGAATAACGCAGGGATTACTCGTGACCAGTTACTGTTGCGTATGAAGGATGAAGACTGGGATACCGTCATTGCGACCAACTTGCGCGCGGTGTATCGCTTGAGCAAATTGTGTGTGCGGGATATGCTCAAGAGACATTACGGTCGCATAATTAATGTCACTTCCGTGGTGGGTGTCATGGGTAATGCCGGGCAAAGCAATTATGCGGCGGCCAAGGCGGGTGTGGCCGGATTTACGCGCGCCATGGCGCGAGAGGTGGCGGCACGCCAAATTACCGTCAATTGTGTGGCCCCGGGTTTTATCCGTACCGATATGACGGACGGGCTGAACGAAGCGCATCGGGCGGCATTGATGCAGCAGATTCCTGCGGGCAGATTGGGCACCGTCGCCGATGTGGCGGCAGCGGTCGCTTATCTGGCCAGCCCACAGTCGGGTTACGTGACCGGTCAAACTCTGCATGTCAATGGTGGTCTGTGGATGGGTTGAGGGTGCGGATGGCTTTACAGGACTGTATGCGCTGTGGTCCAATCTCGCCGACTATAATTTTTCTTAACCAACAGAGGAGCTTCTCCCAATGGACAATGTGGCAGAACGTGTAAAGAAGGTGGTGGTGGAGCAGTTGGGCGTCAATGAGGACGAAGTGACCAATGAAGCCTCTTTCGTGGATGATCTGGGTGCGGACTCGCTGGATACCGTGGAGTTGGTGATGGCGTTGGAAGAAGAATTTGATTGTGAAATCCCTGATGAGGAAGCGGAGAAGATCGCCACCGTGCAGCAGGCTATTGACTATGTCTCTGCCCATATGC
This sequence comes from Pseudomonadota bacterium, assembly GCA_021821285.1. Classification (GTDB taxonomy): domain Bacteria; phylum Pseudomonadota; class Gammaproteobacteria; order Acidithiobacillales; family Acidithiobacillaceae; genus Acidithiobacillus. The sequence continues at coordinate 69,637 of JAKACQ010000002.1, read as the reverse complement.
CGACCAAGGACGCCTGAGCCTGTTCTGGTGAGGTGATGGAGGAGAATAAGCGTTTGAAGAGGCGTGTAGTTATTACGGGGCTGGGTATTGTATCTCCTATCGGGGTGGGTGTCCCGGCGGCCTGGGAATCCATCATCCAGGGGCGTAGCGGTATCGGACGGGTCACGCGCATTGATCCCTCTGCTTATGCTTCTCAGATCGCAGGTGAAGTGCGTGGTTTTGATATCGGGCAATATCTCTCTATGAAAGAAGCCCGAAAGATGGATTTATTCATTCATTATGGTCTCGCGGCGGCCATGGAAGCCATCGCCGACTCCGGTCTGCACATCAGTGCGAACATTGCCGAACGGGTGGGCGTTTCCATCGGAAGTGGTATCGGGGGATTGCCGGGTATTGAATCCGAGCACCAGATCATCACTGAAAGCGGCCCGCGGCGAATCTCGCCTTTTTTTATCCCGCGCTGTATCGTCAATATGGTGTCGGGTCATGTTTCGATCATGTACGGTGCCAAGGGACCCAATATTGCGATGGCGACGGCATGTTCCACCGGTACACATTCTATCGGTGAGGCTGCCCGCTTCATCGAATACGGCGATGCCGACGTCATGATCGCCGGTGGCGCCGAGGCGGCTATCAGTCCCTTGGGGCTCGGTGGCTTTTCGGCGGCACGGGCCCTCTCCACGCGCAATGACGATCCTGAGAAGGCCAGTCGCCCCTGGGATAAGGACCGGGACGGGTTCGTGCTTGGTGAAGGTGCGGGTGTCCTCGTGCTGGAGGAACACGATTTCGCCCTGCGCCGCGGGGCGCGCATTTACGCCGAGTTGCCTGGGTATGGTATGAGTTCCGACGCTTACCACATGACTCAGCCCACTCCGGCCGGAGAAGGGGCGGCCCGTTGCATGCGGGCCGCCCTGCGCAACGCCGGAGTGGCCCCAGAAATGGTGGGTTACATCAATGCCCATGGTACCTCGACCCCGCTCGGGGATCGCTCCGAGAGTGATGCGGTACATACGGTTTTTGGTGAACATGCCCGGCGTTTGGCGATGAGTTCGACCAAATCCATGACGGGCCACCTTTTGGGTGCCGCGGGTGGTGTCGAGGCTGTCTTCACTTCGCTGGCGCTCCATCGGGGCGTTTTACCGCCCACTATCAATCTCGATCAGGCAGATGAGGGGTGTGATCTCGATTACGTGCCGCATCAGGCGCGGAAGGCGGAAGTCGAAGTGGCGCTGAGTAATTCCTTCGGCTTTGGCGGTACCAACAGTTCGCTCGTTTTTCGTCGTTTCAAGGCCTGATCCGTTTCCGTGGGGGTGATGGCCGCCACTGTGGATGGAAGGGATCTTGGGACGGAAGCGCGCATCCTGGCCTTTGACCGAGCCTTGCATTACGGGGATGGGCTCTTTGAAACGATCGCGGTGGTGGCGGGTGTCCCCCTGTTTTGGGACGCGCATATCGCCCGTCTTGCGCACGGGGCAAAGATTTTGCGCCTCCCGATGCCCGACCCGCTCCTCTGGACGGGTGATTTTCAGAATCTTCTCCGCGGTGCCGCGATACAGTCTCGCCGTATGCTCCTCAAGCTCATCCTGAGCCGAGGGGACGGTGGTGGATACGGGAGCTCCGGGGCCGGTCCGGCGCGGCGCTATCTCTTTCTGTCGGAATGGCCGGAACGTGCTTGGCAATACTGGGAACCGGGCATCGCGACGGCGCTGTGTCCGGTCCCCCTGCTTACCGGGGTGCCGTTCCTTACGGTGAAGTCGCTGAACCGTTTGAACCAGGTCGCGGCCCGTGATGCGTTGCCCCCGGAATATCCCGAGGGCATCATGCTGGATCAGGCTGGCATCTTGCGTGAGGGTGTGATGTCCAATCTGTTCTGGACACATTCCGGCGTGGTGTATACCCCTGATTTGACCGATGGAGGGATAGCGGGCATCCAGCGTCGGGTCATCCTGGATGGGCTCCACGCGCGTGGCATGTCTGTCCGGCTGGTCCGGTGCGGCGCCGAGGCTCTGCAGGATGCCGAAGAAATATTTTTCAGCAACAGCTTGATCGGTATTTGGCCGGTTCGCCATTATGCACAGCGCCTGCTTCCGGGTCATGCCGGTCCGGTGGCATCCGCCTTGCTCGCCTGGCATCGGGAGATGGGTCTGGGACCGCAGCGATGAATCGAAGGTACAGATCCATCTTAATGGTTTTGTTTGCATTTCTTGCCCCGGCGGGCCTTTATTATGTCGGTATGTATTGGCCGGAAACGATGCCCGTGAAAGGGGTGACCGTACCTATTCCCCTGGGCGCCAGTGGTACGCAGAGCATCGCGGCCCTGGCGCGCGCGGGAGTGCTGGACAGCCCAATCCTCTTTCGTTTGGCCTGGGCGTTGGCGGGTCGTCCCCCGATGCAGGCCGGGCTTTATCAGTTTCAAGGCCGCATCGATCAGGCGCAGGTGCTTCGCCGACTCATCACCGGACAATCCACGCCACTCAATCTGTTGATTGTGCCAGGCTGGCGTTTACAGGACATCTATCAGGAGATTCGCGGCAAGGCTCCCTACCTGAATGACCAACACCTGCCTCGGCGCGAGACGGCGGCGCGTCGTCTCGCGCAGCAGGGCATCGGTGCGGAGGGAAGCGCCGAGGGATGGCTGTTTCCTGATAGCTACCGCTACGTGCCCGGCACTACCGCGGTGAGTCTCCTCAAACGGGCCTATGTGCGTATGCAACACGAACTCCAGGCCCTGTGGGCCGGACGTGTGCGTGGCTTACCTCTGCATAATCCCTACCAGGCCCTGATTCTCGCCTCTATCGTTCAGAAGGAGGGTGCGCCGCCCGCGCAGCAGGCCCATATCGCCGCGGTGTTTCTCAATCGCTTGCGGCAGGGGATGCCTTTGCAATCGGACCCCACGGTGATTTACGCTTTGGGGGACCGTTACACGGGGCATTTGACACCCCAGGAGATGCGCGTGGAGAGCCCCTACAACACCTATATCCACACAGGGTTGCCGCCGACCCCCATTGCGATGCCGGGACTGAGCAGCTTGCTAGCCGTGTTGCATCCCATGGACAGCACCGATCTATATTTTATCGCTCAGGGCGGTATATACCATTACTCAGTAAGTTATAAGCAACATCTCAAGCAGATTCTGCGTTATCTGCCGCATTCCGGAGGGGCGCGTTCATGAATACGGGGATGCCGCCGCTGGCCGGTGGTTTTTTCCTGACGCTGGAGGGCATAGAGGGGGCGGGGAAAAGCTCGGCGGTACCCGTGTTGATGGAGTGGTGTCACCAGCAGGGCTACGCGGTAGAAGTTACCCGTGAACCAGGTGGCGGTCCGTTGGGTGAAGCCTTGCGCCCTATTTTTTTGGATGACCGTCTCCAGTTGGGAGCGGACGAGGAATTGCTCCTGCTCTATGCGGGACGCCGGAATCATTGGTTGACGCGCATAGCTCCGGCGCTTGCCGCCGGAAAAGTGCTGATTAGTGACCGTTACGAGGATTCCACCTATGCCTATCAAGGAGGAGGGCGCGGGGTGCCGTCCGCGCGTATCGCCGAACTGGCCCGATGGACCGGTATCACCCGCGAACCCGATTTGACGTTTTGGTTTGATGTGCCCCCCGAATTAGGGGCGGCACGGATTCGTGCCCGTCATCCCGATCGGATGGAACGGGAGGATCGGGAATTTTTCACCAGGGCCCGCGGCGTGTTCGCGGAGCGCTGTGCGGCGGAGCCGCAAAGAATCGCGCGCATCGATGCGACCCAGCCCCTGGCGTTGGTGCATGATGCTCTGCGGGCACGGCTTGCCGTCGCGTTGACGTGTCATCGGTGAGCCTCCTGCGCCCCTCTCAATCCGAGTGGCAATCCATGCGAATGCTGTTGCAGGCTGGATTGCCGCAAGCCATGCTCGCTGTGGGAGAGAGCGGCACACTGGCGGGTCTATGGTGTGATTATTTGCAGGCGGCGGCCTTGTGTTTTGCGCCTACCGCTGAAGGTCTGTCCTGCGGGGACTGTCGTTCTTGCCGTTTGTTGAGGGAAGGAAATCATCCGGACGTGCTCGTCCTCTCTGCGGAGAGCGGAAAGCGTATTTCTATCGAGCAAATACGTAACGCCAACGAATTTATGGCGTTTACTCCCCAGGTGAGCCGCCGCCGCTGGCTGCGCCTGGAGCCGGCGGAATCGATGACGACGGCGGCGGCCAACGCCATTCTCAAGACCCTGGAAGAGCCCGCAGCATGTGCGCACTTGCTCTGTGTCAGCCAAAACCCTTCGCAACTCCTGGCCACCGTCCGCTCGCGACTACAGGTGTTGCCTTTACCGCAGCGGCAGCCGGGGGCGTGTTTAGCTTTGCTGAAAGAGCGCGGGGTGCCGCACGCGGAGGCACTTTTCCTCAGCCGGAATTTTGGGAATCGGCCACTGCGGGCCTGGCAGCTTTGGGAGTCGGGTTGGCTGACTCGGCGCCAACATTGGATGGATGCCGTGCTGGCTCTTCCACAAGCGGGATCGATCGCTGCTTTGCGTCTGGCTGATGCCTGGGGTAAGGAGGCCGAATTGCTCTTGTTGCGGGAAATGATGTTGGGCTTATTGGCAGACCTGTTGCGCGTGCGTGCAGGCCTTTTGGATATTGTGGTCAACTTCGACTATTTGCATGTGCTCCAGGCGCTGGCACCATCCGCGGATACACAGCGTATCTGGGAAAGCGTGGATGCGTGGATTCACTTCTCCGGATATCTGACGCAGAATCGTAACACGGGCCTGTTGCTCGAGACTTTGTTGCTGAACTGGATGAATTTATGGTCCAAGGAGAAGCGTCGTGGAAGCACAAAATGAGACCGGAGGCGCAGCGAAGGCATTATCGGTGGTCTTGCGAGACGCCGCTGCGGTGCAGCGCTATTATATGCCGCATATCAAGGGTGGCGGCGTGCTGGTGGAAACGCCCAATCTCCTGCCCATGGGGTCCGAGGTATTGCTCATGATCAGTCTTCCGGATGGTCAACCGCGAGCCCCCGTGATGGGCAAGGTGGTTTGGGTAACGCCGCCGGACAATCGGGAGGGGCGTCCACCGGCCATTGGCATTCAGTTTGTCAATGATCGCTCCGGCGTGATGATCCGTATCCAGAATGCGCTCTCGGGCCTGCCCAAAGGGGGGGGTGAGGTGCTGACTTTTTGATGCGTCCCAAAATGGGGGGACACTGCCAGGAGACGTGCCATTCGACCGTGCAATGTGAGGCATGCACACGATTTGAAACCTCATCAGATTCATGTCTGGATCGCGGAAATACAGCCTGCAGTTTGAGTTGAGCGGCGTTCACCAGCACGAATTTTTAATCGCCACTACGTTGGCGCGGAACGTCCGATCCAACGAACCGTTCGACACGAGAGGTCGACGCCTATGCAACGCCAACACGCTGGGCTTTTTGGTGGGGATGCCTCTGATCCATCGGCCTGTAGCGCATAATCCAGGCTGGTACCCTTTTGCCCGCGATGTGCTCATGGCTTGGATGATGGCCCGCACGGGGCGCGAACGCCCAACCGCGCAAGATCGTGCAAGATCGTTGCTCCTTTGCGGCGGTCTGGGTTACACTACGCCCCCTCAGGAGAGGTGACCGAGCGGCCGAAGGTGCAGCACTGGAAATGCTGTGTACTCCAAAAGGGTACCGTGGGTTCGAATCCCACCCTCTCCGCCATGTTCTATCAACTATTTGTGTTCTATCAACTATTTGATTTTCCATAAAGGAAGATAGCTTTCAATGGGTTGTGACTAGACACTGTGGCTAGAAGTGTAGCTAAAAGTGAGGTCAAAAACCCTATGTACCTGCTCCGCGGGGGTGCGCTCTTCCATTTTTCCCGCAAGTTCCCCGATGTTTTCAAGGCCAGAATCTGAACCTCGCGTCCGGCTCCCGCAAGGTTGGCGGGAACGGCTATTTGCGGTTTTCCCTGGGGACCGGCAACCGCCGGGAAGCCGAGCGCCTGGCTCGCCGCTATGCTGTTGAGGTGGACGAAGCCCTCCAGGCCCAGACACCCCCCCATGCACCAGAAAATCCCCTGGACAGACGAACCCGAAGGCACGATTCTGAAAGAGCTCTTCGATACCCTGCCAGCGGAACAGCAGGCGCATCTCCTGCAGATCGTCAAACCGGTTCCCCGTCCCCAGTTCTCGCAGGAAGAAATCCAATGAGCCGCACAGCTGATGTATGCCTCCATCATGCAGGAAGATAAAGCGGAATATCGGTAGCTGATTGCCTCCCAGCTGGCTCCCGGGATGCAGGGCGATGACGTGGAAGACCGCTTGCTGATCCCGCGAGAAAACCCTTATTTTGTCGGTGATCTCCCCCCGCCAGGGGTCGTCGGAGACTTCGCCCTCCTGAAGGAGCTCAAAATCAACATCGCCCATTTCCTGCATCTGGCCACCGGGCGGGACATGAACTACTGGCGATTGGACGCAGGTTTTGAACCTTTTGCCACCGCCTTCCGGGCTGCATCCAGGGACCTGCGTCGGCGCCAGGCGGGTGAATCCATCGCCAGCCCGGAACTGCCCGTCATCCCATTGGAAAAGCACCCCACCGCACTCAGCTGGCAGGGTTTGCTGGAATATTGGCAGTAGGACTGCGAACGGCGCCCACGGACGGTTCAGGAAATGCAGTCCCTGATCCAGTCCCTGTCCAGTTTCCTGCCCGATAAAACCCCCGCCACCCTGACCCGGCAGGACGCCCGCCGAGGGAAAAACAACGAAAGCCTGCGGCAGGTCCCACTCCATCCCCAGCTGCCGGTACATCCACCAAAAACTGGGCTTCCCGGACAATGTCGTATTCCATTCCTTCCGGCACACTTTCAAAGACCTCTGCCGCAATGCCCACATTCCCAAGGATGCTCACCACCAGCTCACCGGGCATGCGTCCAGCGATACCGGAACCGTTATGGCGAAGGCTTCGCACTGGAAGTGTTACATGAGGATATTAAACGGATCCGTCTGCCTTTCACGATTCTCCGGCCATTGCCCTTCACCGGCCGGACCTGGCAAGCAAAGCAGCAGCAGGGCACCCCCACTTAGTCCCGTTGGACCAGATCCAAAGGACAAGGAGTCAGCGGGTCAGGAATCGTCGTACGTTGCCGCTTGTCCCGCCGAACCCCTTGCCAACCTTGAGATCGCATCAGGCGCTCTACGGTACAACGGGCCACCGGCAAGACCTTGCAGATGGGCTCGACCCCTTGAACTAGCCTTCCAAAGGTCCATCTAACCGGACACAGAATCGGACTTTAAAGCGGCCTGACAGGGTGGTTTCTCAGGACCAATACATTGTTATATAATGAGATATGATCAATAAGAAACCGGACATGGAAGCGGACACAAAAGCGGCCAAGGACCGGGGCGAGACGATCTCGGCCATGGAGCCGCTGCTGATCGGCGCCGACTCCAAGCACCGGGCGGCACTGACCGATTTGGCGGTCGAACTGGCCGCCCGGAGTGCTGGCTTTCGCCGCTCCCTGCCCGACAGCTTGTTCGGCTCGCTTGCCACCCTCGTGCGGGCGATGAACTGCTACTACAGCAACCTGATCGAGGGCCACGACACGCACCCGATCGACATCGAGCGCGCGCTCAAGGACGATTACAGCCAGGACGCCAAGAAGCGCGACCTCCAGCTTGAGGCCAAGGCCCATATCGCCGTTCAGCACTGGATCGACACCGGCGGGCTCAAGGTTCCGGCCACGACAACCGACGCGATCCTCGAAATCCACCGGCGCTTTTGCGAACTGCTGCCCGAAGAACTGCTGTGGGTCGAAGACCCACAAACCAAAGAGAAGAGCAGGCTCATCCCCGGTGAACTGCGCCAGCGCAACGTGCAGGTCGGCCGGCATATCCCGGTCAGCGCACCGGCCGTGCCGCGCTTCCTCAAACGCTACGAGGAGATCTATGCGAAGCTCGGCAAGACGGAGACCATTATCGCAACGGCAGCAGCGCACCATCGCCTGGCATGGATTCACCCGTTCTTGGACGGCAACGGCCGCGTCGCACGCCTCGTCTCGCATGCCACGCTGCTGGACGCGCTCGATACCGGCGCGGTCTGGTCGATTGCGCGCGGGCTCGCGCGCAACGTCAACGAATACAAAGGCCACCTCGCCGCCTGCGACGAGACGCGCCGCAACGATCTCGACGGGCGGGGAAACCTCAGCGAAGAAAACCTCGCCGCCTTCACGAAATTCTTCCTGACCACCTGCCTCGATCAGGTGAAATTCATGGAGGGGTTGATGCAGCCCGACCAGCTTCGCACGCGCATCCTCACATGGGCCGATGAGGAAATGCGCCTGAACAAGCTGCCGCCCAAGACCAACAACATCCTCGAAGCGCTGCTCTATCGCGGCAAGCTGCCGCGCGGCGATGCCGCCACCATCGTCGGGACCGGCGAGCGTCAGGCCCGCCGCGTCGTTTCCGCCCTTATCGACCATGGCGTGGTCACATCCGAGAGCACGCGCGCACCGCTGCACCTCACCTTCCCCGCAACGCTCGCTTCACGCTGGATGCCCGGACTGTTTCCAGAGAAGACAGATTGAGGCGCGAGAATGCTCCAAAGGAAATAAATCGCCCGGGCTTAGGGAACCTCTGATCAAGCGTTTTGGTATACTGGCTGGCATCAGCGATGCGTAGGGGGATGGCATGTCCGGGCAGATGACCTTTGCGGAAGAACAGAATCTTTCCCGTCGGCGGAAGCAGACCAAGCGGGAGCGCTTTCTGGCGGAGATGGATGCCGTCGTTCCCTGGGCGCGTTGGGTGGCCTTGATCGAGCCCCATTATCCCCAGAGCATCGGCTCCTCCACCCGCATCGAGGGCAGTACAAGAATCTGGTATAAGGCGGAATGCACGGGACGAGGAGAAAACGATGCCCGCCCTGCCCGGTAACCGTTACAAGACCTTCCACGGATTTGCCTTCCACATCGTCGTTCCGGAATCGCTTGGTGGAGACCCCCGTTCCCCCGTTCCCCCGTTTGTCCGCAATGAATACCGCAACGAATCATGCCGAAAATATGATGAAGAGAAGTCTTGGCGATTACGCGGCCGGCTGATTGATGACACCTGAAATCGTGTCATATAACCCTAATAGATAGGAGAATCATGGGGTATTTCCTATAAGAGGTGGCCACGTCAAATGTTTACAAATTAGTAATTAATAAAAATATTTCATATATTATATAATTTATTCAAATACTTTCAATTTTTTGATGTTTCCAGAAAGCATGATAGAATAATGCATATTGTTTGCAACTGGAGGTGCCTTATGAAACATGCCGCCTGGATTGCCTGTGCAGTGCTTGTGTTCCCGACGATTGCTTGCGCGAACACGTTGTATCGGGGTTTGAACGCTATCGGCATTTACGGTGAGGCGGTTGGTACTCCGAATTCCTATCATTCCTTTAATACGCAGGGTTTGGCGAACTCGTTTCGTACCATGAAGCCTGCGTCGGGTGGAAATACATCCGGTGGTGTCGGTGTATATCTCTCCGGGATGAGCCAGGATGATTTCTTTATGCACCTTGGCTTCAATTACGGTTTTAGTCCAATTATTGGAAACAGTAATGGGAACATGAGTTCCAGTGGCCACTCAATGGCATTCAATGCCCGCCTGGGTAAAGGGTTTCAGTTTGGGCCAGATTTGCTTATCGGACCATATATCGGTTACCAATATGCGCGGTTTCAGATGGGTGTCGGCAATAACGGGGCCTTTGGCACGGCGACATACAATAATAATGCGCTCGGTGGTGGTTTATTCATGGCGATGGCACCTGCACAAGATCTGACGTTGACCGCTCATGCAGGATACCTGGTGGGTCTCTCTGCGAACGAGCGGGTCAAGTTTGGTGCGTTTTCCTTACAACCGGGCGGCACCCCGGATGCCGATGTTTTTCAGGCGGGTGCGAAGCTGAGTTACCGATTTCTACCGGATCTCAGCGGGTTCGTGGGCGTAAATTACGATCATTACATGGCGTCCGGTCATGCGGGTCCCGTCACCGAAAGGACCCGGGTGAATGTGTTGCGCGGTCTGGCGGGTGTGGCGTACAACTTCTGATGGGGCGCGCGGAGTGCAAGTCACCAATCCTTCAGCAGTCCGCGCAAGGCGTCCGGTTCCACTCGCCTCTTGGCGGCGATGAGGGTACGGGCGGCCTTCACCTTCCCCCAGACATTCCAGAGCAGCACGCCGCGTAGTTGATGATCCCGCAAGTAATAGACGATCGCCTGGTCACCGTCGGGAGAACATTCCGTGTGACAAACCATGTCGCTACGGCATTCTCCCACCGCTTCAAAACCGAATTCGTAGATATCGCTGTAGAACATGGACTGATGCCGGAAGACGACGGTTTCTCCAGCCATACTCAGACCCGCGGTGCGGCCGGTGGCCTCCGCATTGTCCCAGTGCTCCAGCCGCAGCGGCGATCCCCACACCGGGTCGGGATAGGTTGCCAAGTCGCCCGCGACCCAGATATGGGGGTCGCTGCTGCGCATTTGCGCATCCACCGCCACCGCCCCTTGCCCTTTTTTTAAACCGGCGGTGTCGGCAAGCGCATTGTTGGGTTCCATGCCGATGCCGTAAACCATCCAGTCGCAGACCACGGGGTGACCGTCGGCAAAAACGGCTGCGAGCCTGCCATCCTGGGCACGAATTTCCAGGAGTTTCCGCTGCTTCTCCAAGTCGACACCCGCGGTACGGTAGCGCGCACTGACTTTTTCCACCAGCATCGGTGGCAGCATCTGCGCCAGGGGACCGTCGCCAGATACGCAATAGTGGATTTTCAGGGCATCCTGCTGGGAAAGCGCTGCCGCCAGCTCCGCGCCGAGAAAACCCCCGCCCACGACCAAGACCTCTCCTCCCTCTGCGGCACGGGCCCGCAAGCGCCGATAATCTGCCAAAGAGCGCAGCGAAAGCACCCGGTCCCGCAACAGATCTGGCACTGCGGTCAAAGGCTTGGGCCGCCCGCCCATGGCAAGGAGCGCTTTACCGTAGTCATAGCGCTTGCCTGCAAGCGTTTTGACCTCCCGGTGTCGCGAGTCGAGGGTGATGACCGGGTCGCCCAGCGCCATTTCCACGCTCAGAGAAGCCCAGCCCGAGGAGGATTTCAGGGGCAGATCCGATTCTTCATCCTTGCCCAGCCACAACCCTTTGGACAGGGGCGGGCGCTGATAGGGCGTTTCGGGTTCCGCGCCCAGCATCAGAATCTGTCCTTGCGTGTCTTTCTCGCGGATGGCGCTGGCCGCCGCGGCGGCGGCAGGCCCCGCACCCACCAGCAGATAGTCATAATAGGTGTTCATGGGCTTCTCCAATGCCTTTACCCTTTCAGTCTAGTTCGTCTACTTCAGTTGCGGATGGCGGCAAACATCGGCAGGGCGCTGATCCACATGAGCGCTGACGTTCCCGCTTTGCGCACCGCCATGGGCGGCTGGCGGATTTACTTTGCAAGGAGGGCTTCATGGGGCGCCTGCCGCCAAGCGTCAGCCTGTGGCATCGTTTCTTGCCGTCGGAGATAGAGCAAGATCACTTGTTGCACGATATTCAAAATTGGTTGTATAATAACCACAGGGAGGCGGCCTTCATGTCGCGTCTCGTAGTTTCATTCCGATTTGAGTTGAGGAGGAGTACCCATGAAAAAGAATCTTTTGGTCGCTGCCATTGCAGCCGCCGTCATTCTTCCCGCCAGCGCTTTTGCCACTGACAGCAATACCAACAATGCCGATACGGGACCTGTTGTTTTCGGTTACGCTCAGATTACGGGTAGCCAGCAATTCGGCACTGGTCCTGGCGTCTCCAACGGCCTGGTCTTCGGCGCCAACCGCATCCGTCTGGGCTTCAAGGGTGAAGCCGTTCCCGGCGTGACCTACTTTATTCAGGGCGCATGGGATAACGCCGGAATCACTGGGGACGGGCTGAACAACGGACTTGGAAGCAATATCGCTACGAAGGGTGGCCAGGCTCAGTTGATCGATGCGTATATCAACTATGCACCGGTGCCCTTCGCTCAGTTGCAGGTTGGTAAGTTCAAGACGCCAGAAGGGCTAGAATATACCAGTATAGCTGGCAATGAGCTTCCCTTCATTTTCCGCAACATGGGCCAGTCCCTGCTGCCTGGGCGTTCCGCCGGTGTCATGCTCCACGCTGACAACATGATGGGTACGGGCCTTGGCTATGCCGTGGGCATCTTCGACAATACTTCCCTGGACACGCGCACGGCTTTCAGCAATGGGAATACTTTCGGCGGTGGACAGGGCGGATTGCTCAACGGCAATGGCAAGTACATAGCATCCGGTATGCTGAAATACAGCGTAGGCCCCTTGTTGACCGCGGAGGTGAGCGGCAGTATGGGGACCAACACCAATACCGCTTTTGGCGGCTACCCGGCGGGCAACAGTCAGATTGATAGTTGGAACGTCGGTATGCATGGTGGTATGATGGGTATCAACTACGCTGCCGGATATACCAAGACCAATGGCGCTAGCATCTATCAGCTTTCCTCTATGAATCCAGCGGTTAACACCACCAGCATTGGAACCGTCAATGCCAGTGATTGGCATGTGGATCTCGGTGCGAACCTTTACCAGATGATGCTGACCCCGGAGTGGTTGGATATTGAGCCCGTGGCACGCTATGACCAGTATCATGTGTCTGGCGCCAATACTTTGAGCAACACCACGCTGGGTGTGAACTACTACGTCAATCCCAACAACCCTCATGCGGCTGAAATCCAGTTGAACTATATCCTGGCGACCCGTGGTGGCTCGATCAATCAGACTTACGCCAACTCCACCAACGGTGGGGCCCCCATCAACGGTGTCGCTTATAACACCATGATGGTGCAGTTCCAGGCTGGCTTCTAATCACCAACCAGCCAGTACGCAGGAAAAAGGAACCGCTGCCGCAAGGTGGCGGTTTTTTTATATCGGCGCGTCTAGTCCGAGCAACGCATACACTGCACATCGTAACGATCGATCCAGGCGCTCAGCGCTTCGATGGCGTCCGGGCCGGTCTTGACGTTATCCAGGGCATGTCGGGGGTCATCGGGTTTCATCCGTGCGATCCAGGCGTCTCCATAGGGGTCGACGTTGATCAAATGCGGGTTGTCCAGGAGCGCTTCGTTGCGCGCCACGACCTCGCCCGCGCAAGGCACCGGCACGCCGCCGGCCCATTTGCCGCTCTCGAGGGTGGCGACATGACGTCCCGCCTCCAGATGTGTGCCGAGTTTTCGGATGCGTGCTTTCTGCAGGCGCCCGGACATGGTCTGGGCGGGATCGGTGACGCCGATGGTCAGGGTGCCATCCTCCTCGGGACGTACCCAAACGTAGTCGAGGTCATAGAACAGATCCTCGGGCAATTCACAACCGCGGTACTCGCTCACGCCCGTTCCCCCGCTGCGAAGGCCAGAATCTCCTGGCCGACCGCCTGCCCATGATCGGGCAAGGCCTCCGCCAAATACGGATAGAGTTCGGTTTCTTCCTTGGCGTCGTGCTGCTTGAGAATGGTTTGCACGGTACTGAGGAGATCGGCAAACTCTTCCGCATCCTCCGCACTGATGGCTTCAGCCATCTCCTGAAAGAATACGCGCAGATCCCGATGTCCCTTGCGCAGGAGCGCCGTCAGCGGATGTTCGGTGCCTCCCTCCCACGCCTCGAAGGCGGGGAACAGGGTCGTTTCTTCCACGACCATATGGTCATCGGCAATGCCATGACGGAATTGCTCCAGATACCGGGCAGCGTCCTGCCAGCGGCCTTCCCGCACGGCCCGTGCGCTGATATCGAGAAGCGCGTCCAAGCGTTCGTGGTCCTGCTGCATGATCTGATCTATGCGGGTCATAAGTAGCCTCCCTTTGATGGTGGAACTGGATGACGGCGGCCTCCTCCGCTCAACGTCATGGACCTGGAAATCCTGGAGGTCGTCGCACGGAATGGCCGCGATATAGCGAAACCGATCGGCGCCTGACGTCGATGCGGCGGTTTTTCAGCCATTGGGTGAGAAAGCGTCAAAATGGATCTGTTCATGCGGTGTTCCATGGGAGAGTAGCAGATCGATAGCGGCCTCGATCATGCCGGGACTCCCGCAAAGGTAGATTTCATAATCTTTCCACGGCCCATGAGAAGCCACCGTGGGCAATAGCCGGCGCGCGCCCGTCCAGCCGGTGTCGGTCATATCGGACAGGGTGGGGGTGACCTGCAGGTGCGGGTAATGCCGCGACCATCCTGCCAGTTTTTCCGAATGATAGAAATCTTCCCGTTTTTTGGCACCGTAAAAAAGGTGAATGGGCCGTTTCCAGCCCAGATCGAAGCTCTCCTGGAGGATGGCCTCGATAGGCGCGAGTCCGGTGCCGGCGGCGATACAGAGGAGGTCGCGAGGACTCTCCTGGCGCAAAAAGAACTCCCCCTGGGGGGGGCCCAATTGCAACGTGTCACCTATTCGGGCGTTTTGGAAAAGCCATTGACTGAAAGCGCCACCGGGCAGCTCCCGAATATGAAAAACCAGTTCATCCTGCGCGGTGGGGGGCGTCGCAACGGAGTAGGAACGCCATTGCTCAGGTTGTCCCGGTACCGCGATGCGCGCATATTGTCCCGCCCGGTAGGGATAGGGGTGTTCCGGCTGGACACGAAGTTCCATGACGTTCCAGGCGAGCGGGGCGAGTTGAGTGACTTGTGCCGTCCAGAGGGTCTTTTGAACGATTTCGGCGCGCAGGCGCATAGGACTGCGTGGATATAACTTGCAGAGGATGGCCATATTGGCGGCACGTTCGGTGGGTGAAAGCAGGAGCGGCATAAAAGGCCCCTGCTCACTGTCTCCATCCAGGATGGTGCCTTTGCAGTCTCCGCAAGAACCACTGGCACAGCCGTGTTTGATGGGAATTCCGTGTTCTTTTGCTGCCGCGACAATGTCTTGGCGCGCGTCTGCTGTAAAACGGACACCAGACGGCTCCAGACAGATTTCAAACTCCATCAGCGAGATTCTCCCTACAGGACCGGCGGACCCGGAGGTACGCCGGGAGTGGTCAGAAAGATTTAGGCGGCTGGAGGGACATCGTCCAGCGTGACCGGGACATAACGGGCGGGTGCCATGGCCTCATAGGCGGCCTCGATGCAGACAGAGGCGGCCAGATTGTAGGCTTCGATCCAGGATTCCGCCATTTCCTGTGTCCACGCCGCACCGAGGAAATGCTTCAGGGTGTTGAGCAGGCTTTTGCCGACGATGGGGTAGTGTTCAGGACGGGTATCGTATTTGATATGGCCGACGCCGAGTTCCTTCAAATAGGGTACCAGCACCTCCAGCGTATCGATGTTCGTGGCGATCAGGATGACCGAATTGAACAGGCGTACCCGCTGTTCCGTCATGTCGCCGGGGAACATTTTGCGGAGCTCGGGGAAGTGGGTAAACATGTAATTGTAGAAATGCTCGGCGACTTGAACGCCCAGATCCTGAACCGCGGCGCCACTGGACTTGATCAGATGGATATTGATAGTCATCTATTGCTACTCCTTTTGGTTGATGCCGGCGATAAAAAAAACGAAGCACACTGCCGTTTGCGAGGGGAATGCCCCACACACAGCTTAGCGTATCTCGATCTGTAGAGGCATTCTTTGATCCGGGTCAAGTTTTTTGGAAAAGTGAAATGGCGTAAGATGGGCAATCATGGAGCATTCCATGGGGGTTGACGATAATTTATGGATACCGAACTGCTGCTTACCCTTCTCGCGGTGGCGGAATCCGGCGGAATCAGCGCGGCCGCCCGGGTTTTGTACCGCAGTCAGCCCACGCTCACGGAGCGTTTGCAAAGGCTTTCCCAGTTGGTAGGAGAACCGCTTTATATCCGTACCGGAAGAGGGATAGAGCTGACTCCGGCAGGAACGGCGTTGATCTCCACGGCGCAACACATGCGTGATGTGGTCAATGAATTCAATGATCTCGTGCTGCGGCGCCAGCGTTTGCAAAGTGGCGTCCTGCGTATCGTGGCGACGAACACGGTGGCCAGTTATTTTTTGCCGCAACGACTCGTGGCGTTCCAGAGAGAGTATCCCGATGTGGATATCCACCTCAGAGGGGGCGTTATAGACTGGCGAGATATCCCCATCCCCGACTGGGATCTGTTTTTTCTGGAGGGCGGATTGGATCTGGAAGGGTTGCCCTCTTACTATTCGGTGACACCCTGGATGCAAGACGAGATCGTGACCATCTTTCCGGCAGGCCATCCCTTGCTGGATAAGGCCGTGATCCATATGGAAGACCTGATGTCCTATCCCATCATCTGGAGAGAACGCATGTCGGGAATCCGGAGAACCGTGGAGCATGAGTTTTACAAGAGCCATCTGACACCCAAGCAGTCTATCGAAATCACCGGGGTCGAAGCCGTGGGCGCCGCCGTGGAAGCTGGCCTCGGCATAGGATTTGTCACGGCCGCCGCGTTGAAATACAGAAAGGAATGGCGCGTTGCGGCGAGGAGGATACCCTCGCCGGATGGCATCCAGTGGACGTTATATATGGCCAGACCACAGCCGATATACCAGTCTCGCACCATCCAGGAATTTCTCAATTATATAGAGGTTTCTAATGCGGATGAAACCTGAGAACGTTCCAGCTTCGTACACGCCCGACCGAAGTTTCGTGAGTGTTCCTGGGCTGTGCATGAATTCGGGCGTGTTCGCCAGGTCGCCGAATAGGGCAGTAGCGCCATAGGAATAGCTTCTCATAAGGTTGTACTGATATGATGGTGTGATATTCCGGATGACGCCACCCGTATTAAGAAGGTCTCATGAGCATGCATCTCACTTTTCGCCAGCTGCAGGTGTTCAGCGCGGTGGCGAAACATCAGAGTTTTACGCGCGCGGCGCAGGCGCTCCATCTGAGTCAACCCGCCGTATCCATGCAGGTCCGGCAGATGGAGGAGCAAATCGGACTCCCCCTTTTTGAGCAACTGGGGCGTCAGATTTATCTCACTGAAGCGGGGCGGGAAATGGCGCGTTACAGTACCGCCATCATCCAGCAACTGGATGAAGCGGTGCAGGTGATCAATGATCTCAAGGGGTTGGCTGGAGGGCATATCCACATCAGCGTGGCGACCACCGGGGCGTATATCGCGCCCTATCTGCTGGCGGCGTTCAGCAAATTGCACCCGCAGGTGACCGTCAGCATGGATGTCACCAATCGGGAGACCTTGCTGCGCCAACTGGCGGAAAACGAGGTGGATGTCGCCATCATGGGGCGGCCTCCAGCGAATTTGTCGCTGGAGGCCACGGCCTTTCTGGAGAATCCATTGGTGATCATCGCCGCGCCTGATCATCCCTTGACCAAGACCAAGGCGATTACTCTGGAAGCCGTGGCGGCTTATCCCTTCATCATGCGGGAGTCGGGTTCGGGGACGCGGATTGCCGGGGAACGGTTTTTTGAGAAGGCCGGCGTCGCGCTGCACGCGAGCATCGAGGTCAGCAGCCACGAAGCCATCAAACATGCGGTGCGCGCGGGTATGGGGCTGGGTATCGCTTCCCTGCATACGGTGCGGGAAGAGTTGCTGGCGGGACACCTGGCGGTGCTGGATATGCAAGGCATGCCTATCGAACGTCACTGGTATGTGGTGCATCGTCAGGGCAAGCGTCTCTCGGCGGCCACTCAGGCCTTCCGGGATTTTTTGCTGGATCAGGAAGCAGCACGTTTATTGCCGGAGTAGGGGCGGTTTGTTCCCGAGTGAAAAGGCGAGGTGTCCCATCAGGGGTTCACTTGCTCCCCGGATATCCGCAAAAGCCCCCGCAGCAGGGCGTCAGGATCCGGCGGGCAGCCCGGTATCTGCAGATCCACCGGCAATACGGCGGCAACCTTGCCCACGACCGCATAGCTGCCCTGAAAAACGCCACCGTCGCAGGCACAGTCGCCGATGGCGATGATCCGCCGCGGCGCGGGCATGGCATTGTGGCAGTCTTGTAAAGCCGCGGCCATATGGCGGGTCACCGGCCCGCTCACCGTCAGCACGTCGGCGTGGCGTGGGGACGCGGTGAAGCGGAAACCGGCCTGCTCCAGGTTATAGTGCGGACCATTCAGGGCATTGAGCTCCAGTTCGCAGCCATTACAGGAGCCCGCGTCCACATGGCGGATGCCGAGGCTGTGGCGGAAGCAGGAGGGACTGGCGGATGCCGGGTCCCGCTGGGTCCGCGGCGGTTTTTCCCCAACTTTTCCCAGCCGCAGGGCCTCACGCAGTATTCGATACATCATCGTCTCCTTTCGAGAAGCGCCCCGGCACCGTGCTCAAAGATCATGACCACTGTAACTCAGATTGAACGATTTGTTGATGAGCGGAAAATCCGCGACGATATCGCGCAGGACCGCCTCTTCCAGTGCGGGCCAGAGGGTCCACGACGGGTCCTGGGGACGGCAGTGGCGGATGTTTCCCTGCGCCATGCGCAGCCAGAAGAATACCTCGCCCCGCCAGCCTTCCACCCACCCGATACCTTCTCCCGCGGCCTCCCGGAGATCCAGCGGATGGTACGGGTGACCATCAGGCAGTTTCCGGAGAATTTCCTCCTGCAGACGTAGCGACTCGGAGATCTCCTGAAAACGCACGGCCATGCGTGCCGCGACGTCGCCATCCATGGCGACGGCCATCCGCACCTGAAGCCGGTCGTAGGGGCTGGGGGGAAATTGTACCCGCAGATCCCAGGCCTGGCCGCTGGCCCGGCCGGCGATTCCCATGAGTCCCAGATACGCGGCCCGCTCAGGGGAGACAACGCCCACTTGCACCACGCGGTCGCGTAATCCGCCGTGCTCGGCGAGAATCTCCTGCAGGCGCCCGATGGCGGTTTCCAGTGCCCGACCCGCACCATGGAGGGCCGCGATGTCCGTCGCCGCGAGATCAAAAGCCACTCCGCCGGGCAAAATCCGGTCCATGAGATAGCGATGCCCGAAATAGCGCTGGTTTTCCCGCAGGAGCTCTTCTTTGAGGGCCTGAAACTGAGTGAGAGCGAAGGCCAGTCCGGCGTCATTACCAATGGCGCCAAGATCACCGAGATGATTGGCCAGGCGTTCCCGTTCCAGGCAGAGGGCGCGCAACCATTGGGCGCGTTCCGGCACCCGCGCAGCGGCGACCTGTTCCACCGCCTGGGCATAACTCCAGGCATAAGCCACGGTGCTGTCGCCGCTGATGCGCCCGGCCAGACGCGCGCCCGCGGCCCCATCCAAGCCTCGGAAGAGGCGTTCCACGCCCTTGTGGGTATACCCGAAACGCTCTTCCAGGCGCAGGATTTCCTCTCCCAGAACCTGAAAACGGAAATGCCCCGGCTCGATGATGCCGGCGTGTATGGGGCCGACCGGAATCTCATGGAGGTCCGGACTATTCGTGGGAGGGAAAGCGTAGCTACGGTCCGCGGCGACCTCCAGATCCGTTCCGGGAAAATCGGTGCGCAAGGGGAACCGATCCGCTGGCCAGGCCGCATGCCGTAACCAGGGACGGGTATCGTTCGTCCCCGTCGCGCGAATGCCCAGCAGATCATACAGGGTCCGTTCCATGCGCAGGGCGTTCGGGAAAATGGGGACTAGACTCGGATAAACCGCGGTGGCGGGGTCCACGGCCATCTCCGTGCGGACGATACCCGCCGCGGTCAGAAACGCCGCATGGACGAGATAAGCGGATTCTTCAGCGCAACGGTCCTCGCCCCAGAAGGCCAACAGGCGCCCCCCTTGTGTACGGATATGCCGGGCGGTAAGCGGCCAATCCGCTGCGTGAAGGCGGCCGGACCACACCGGTAGCGGCGTGGCCCATCGCTTAAAATCCGTCAGTACGCGCAGTGCGGGGCTGGGCATGATGGCGTTCCTTATCCGTGGAGGAGCCGTGCGGCATGCTGCATCCACTGGATCAACGTCCAAGGGACGAACACCCCGAGCACGACGACGAGGGACAACTGGACGAAGACCGGGACGATACCGGAAACAGGCGGCGCATCAACCCCTGCCGGCGCAGGCCCGAAGACCATCCCCTGCAGGCGCGGAAAAATTCCGGCGAAGGTTACGCCTAGGCCCAGCAGAAGGAACGGCGTGAGCCAGGGTTGGACCTGCAAGGTGCTGGTGACGATGAGAAACTCGCTCAGGAAGATCCCGCTGGGTGGCATCCCCAGGATAAAGAGCACCGCCAGCATGACGGCCCATCCCAGGAAGGGACTGAGTTCCAGCAAGCCGCGGATGCGCTGGATTTCCCGGCTGCCGATACTCTGTACCGCTTGTCCGACGGAGAAAAATACAGCGGATTTGGTCAGACTATGACTGATCATGTGCAGCAAGCCCGCAAAACTCGCCAGGGGGGTGCCGATCCCGAAGGCGAAGGTGGCCAGTCCCATATGTTCGATGGAGGAATAGGCGAAGAGTCGCTTGACGTCCCGCTGTCGCAGTATGGAAAAGGCCGCCACCAGCAGGGAAAGCACCCCGAACCCCATGAGCAACCGCCCCGAGAAATCCGGATCCAGAGCGCCATCCACCAGTACCTTGACGCGCAGAACGGCGTAGAGGGCCACGTTGAGCAGCAATCCGGAAAGTGCTGCCGAGACTGAACTGGGGCCACTGGCATGGGCGTCCGGTAGCCAGTTGTTGAGCGGGCTCAAGCCGATTTTTGTCCCATATCCCACCAGTATGAAGATGAAAGCGATCGCCATGACCTGTGGCTGTAATTGGTGACGCACGGTTTTCAGATGGGTCCACAACAACGCGTTCGCATCGTGTCCCAGCACTTTCTGCGCAGCGAAATACAACAGGATCGTACCGAACAGGGCCATCGCCAGACCGACCCCGCAAAGGATGAAGTATTTCCAGGCGGCCTCCAGGCCTTCCGCCGTACGAAAGAGGCTGACCAGCAGGACCGTGGACAGCGTCGCGCCTTCCATGGCCACCCAGAGAATGCCCATGTTGTTGGTCAGCAAGGCCAGCAGCATCGTTGTGAGGAAGGTCTGGAACATGGCGTGATAGAGGCGGGCGCGCCGACGGGAGAGCGACCAGTGGACGATCTCCCGCGCCATATAGCCGCGGGAGAAAAACGCCGTACCGAGCCCCACCACCCCAGCCACCAATACCAGCACGATGCTGAGGTCATCCACCATGAACTGCCCGTCGTCGGTGGTAAATGCGCCGTTCCACAGCACCCGCAGGGCCAGCGCCAGGATCGCCAGCAGGACCAGGGCGTTCATGCCGATGAACATTAGCGCGCCCCGGCGGCCGTCACCCCAGAGGGCGAGCAGGGGGATACCAATCGCCGCGCAGATCAGCACCAGAAGAATCAACATTATTCCTCCCGGATCCGCTCGAGATGCCGGAGATCCATGCTGTCGAAGGTCTCTCGCATCTGAAAGAAGAAAATGCCGAGAATGACGAAACCGATCAGGGCGTCCAAGGCCACCCCCAGCTCCACGACCATCGGCATCCCCAGGGTGGCGCTGGTTGCGGCGAAGAAGAGTCCGTTATCTATGGCGAGAAAGCCCACTACTTGAGAAATAGCCTTGTGCCGGGTGATCATCATCAAGAAGGCGAGCAGCACGGCGGCGAGGGCAATGCCGACCATGCCGCGGGTCACCGTGCCGGTCAGGGCGCTGATGGGTGCGGCGAGGGAGAACGCGAAGATGACCAGCGCGATGCCCGCGAGCAAGGTCAGGGGAATATTGAGCACCGCCTCGACATCGCCGCGTACCTGGAGACGCCGCAGCAGACGGTGCAGGACCATTGGGATCAGGATGGCCTTCAGCGCAAGTGTCAGGGCTGCGGAAAACCACAACTCCGCTTGTCCCGTCAACAGCGCCACCAGCGCCGTGCCCGCGGCCAGGACCACACCCTGCCAGGCGAGCAGATGGATCAGGGTGAGGAGCCGCCGTTGCGCCAGCATGGCGAAAGCCAGCAGCAAGAGCAAGGCAGCGAGGAGTCTCAACAGGGGAATACCCCAGGTAAGTCCTTGCGCGGCAATCGTCATATCATGCCCCCAGCATGAAGAAACTCAGGAGTCCGATGACCCCGAGTAGAAAAGCCGTGGCCATGAATTCCGGCGCACGGAAGAGCCGCAGTTTGGCGAGCAGGGTCTCGACCGATGCGAGCGCGAGGGCGGCGGCCGCGAACTTCAGCAGCAGGGCCGTCAGGGTCAGGGGGAGGGCGGTCAGTTGTCCCGCGGGTGCGATCCCCCAGGGCAGGAACAGGGCAATGCCGATGGCTACGTAGAGCACGAGCTTGATCTGCGCGCCCCATTCCATGAGCGCCAGATGCCGTCCTGAATACTCCAGGAGCATGGCTTCGTGAATCATGGTCAGCTCCAGGTGGGTGGCGGGATTATCCACGGGAATCCGCGCGTTTTCCGCCAGGAGCACCATGAAAAAGGCGGTGGCGGCGAACACCATGCTGGGATGCAGGGCAAAGCGCAGTTGCTCCAGATGGGCCACGATCACGCTCAGCGAGGTGGACTGGGAGAGTAGGGACGCCGTAAAGAGTGTGGCCAGCAGGGCGGGTTCCGCAAGTCCCGCGATCAGCATTTCCCGATGGGCGCCCAGGGTGGCGAAGGGCGTCCCCGTGTCCATGGCCGCCAGCACCTGGAAAACCCGCGCCAGGGCAAACAAACCCACCAGGGCGATGACATCGGCGGCTGGTGCCAGAGGCAGGCCGGTGGCGAGAATGGGGATGATACCGGCCGCCAGACAAAATGCCGAGAAAATCCCGTAAGGTGCAAAGCGGAAGAGCCAGGACGTGCCCTCCGCCTGCAGGGATTCCTTGTGAAAGAGGCGATAGAGATCGCGGTAGTTCTGCCAACAGCCGGCCGGTCGCCGGTTCTGCAGAATCGCCCGCAATGCCCGCAGCAATCCGGCAAAGAGTGGCGCCAGAAACGCCACCAGCAGCACCTGCGCCACTTCCATAAGTATGGCGGTCATCGCCAGATCGCCAGCAGGATCAGCAGGGTCAGAAAACTGTAAAGCAGATATAGGGTGATGCGGCCGCGCTGCAGTCGCAGCACCTGAGCCGAGAGCCAAAAGGCGATGCGGTTCAGGGGTTGATAGAGACCCCGATACACCGGATCGTCCACCCGCAACCGCCAGCGGGAATCCGCGTCTTCCATGCGTTCCGCTGGATATAGCGGCGCGAAGATGCGCAAAAGAGGTTGCGCAAAGCCCAGGGGACTATCCTGCATCGCGGGTGTCCGCACGGGGAAGCCGCAGGCCCAGATCGTCACTTGCCGCAAGGGCCGGCCAAAGAAACGCCAGATCATGAAAAAACTCAGACCCAGGGTGGCCGCCATACCCAGGAAGAAGAGCACCGGGCTGTAGCTGGCCCGTTGTGCGGAGATGGGTGTCAGCCACCACCATCCTGGTTGAGTGGTGAGTCCCTGGCCCAGCGTTTCCTCCAGCACGGGATGCAGCAGGCGCAACAGTAGATCGGGAAAGAGTCCGAGAAAAACGCAGGCGATGCTCAGCAGGAGCATGGCCGCGCGTTCCCAGCGCCCCGCCTCGTGGGCATGCCGGGCGCCACGCGGCTGACCGAGAAAGGTGATGCCGTAAAACTTGACCATGGCGTAGGCCGCCAGGGCGACCGCCAGCACGACGCCGGAGGCCGCCAGGGGCAATACCGCGCTCAGGGTGCTTTGGGGCAGGGCGGGCGACAGCAGGAAGGCCTGCAGGAGCAGCCATTCGGAGACGAAACCGTTGAGTGGGGGCAGTCCGGCGATGGCGAGGGTGCCCAGGAGCATGAAAAATGCCGTCTGGGGCATCTGCCGGATCAATCCGCCCAGACGATCCATGGCCACGCTGCCCGTCCCGTGCAACACGCTGCCGCTGCCGAGGAAGAGCAGTCCCTTGAAGAAAGCGTGGTTCAACGCGTGGTACAGGGCGGCGGCCAGGGCCAGGGCGGCCAGGGCGTTCAGCCCGTGCGTCCGGAAGATGAGGGCGAGGCCGAAGGCCACCAGGATCAAACCCATGTTCTCGATGGAGGAATAGGCCAGCAGGCGTTTCATGTCGGTCTGGATGGCGGCGAAAAGCACGCCGAAGAGGGCCGTAGCCAAGCCCGCCACCAGTACCAAGGGTCCCCACCACGGGGCCAGCGCATCGAGGCAAAGAAAATCCACCCGCAGCAGGCCATAGAAGGCCATTTGTAGCATCGCCCCACTCATCAGCGCGGAGACCGGGGCCGGGGCGGCGGGGTGGGCCTCCGGCAGCCAGAGGTGTAAGGGGAGTAATCCCGCCTTGGCGCCGAAACCGAAAAAGGTCAGGAGAAAGGCGGTCGATGCCCAGAATGGGCTGAGAGAGGCGTGCAGCAGGGCGCTGAACGGACCGCCCTGGGCCATGGCCGTACCAGCGAGGATCACGAAGCCCAACAGAATGGCCAACGCACCCAGATGGGCGATGAACAGATAGAGGAAGCCGGCGCGCCGGCTGTCGGCTTCCTCATGCTCCGTCACTACCAGGAAGTACGAGGTCAGCGCCATGATTTCCCAGGCGATTAGAAAGGTGAACACATTGTCCGCCAACAGAACCAGCCCCATGCCCAGTAGAAAACCATGGTACTGGAGCAACAGGCGGCGCAGGCGGGGTCCCGGCAAGGACTGGAAATAACCGGTGGAAAACAACGATACCGCGAAGGCCAGCAGTCCTAGCAGAATCAGGAAATATCCCGAGAGAGGATCGGTCTGGAAAGACCAAGGTAGGGCAGGGAGGGGGCCGCGCAGTAACAGATTGTCCGGGGTGGCGGTCAGCGCGGTGAATCCGGCAATGGTCAGCAGCAGGGCGACCACGCTGCTCAGAGGAAAGATCAGCCGGCGGGCGAGAGTCGGCCAGCCACCCAGCAGGAAGCCCGACAGTCCCAGACCCAGCCAGAGCAACAACGCCCCGGTGGCCAGATCCAGAGGCAGGCAGGAGATCACTGGGTCATCACCATCAGCAGGGTCGTTGCGGAATGGTCGTGCTTGTGCCAGTCATGGGGTAGACGTGGATCAGAGTAAATGGCGTCGCCCTTTTTCAATTCCATCATTAAATGCCGGTTTGCGCAAAGACGACCGTCCCGTGGATGACATAGGCCGTCTTTTCCCCGATCGTCGCAATGATACTCCAACGATGGTCGCGCTGTCATGGCCGGAAACCGCGTCACCGGCCATGACAGCGATGGCTGCAAGGAGTTCGGCCGTCATCCGGTGTTTCAGGCCATCGAGAGATTCCTCATTTTGTCATAAAACTGTCGCATTTCTGTCATATTCATCTGCTATCTTCGTGCACTCTGAATAGTCCCGCACCGAGCGTATGCGGCAGGCGGATAAAGGATGTTTTATGGATAGTGAGGCCGTCTAATCGATTTTACCGCAGGAGTTATCCGGTGACATCACTGACATACAAATATACCACAACATATTGATATATAAATACATATTTCCGATAATTCTGGTCGAATTATTCATTAGGTGATCATCTAATTTTACTTTGGTCCAACTTAGGGAGATTACGATGAACAAACGTATGGTGATGGTTGCCCTGGCCGTTACGTTAGGGACGAACTGTATTGAGACGGCCCACGCTGCAGAACCGACTCAATCTGGCAAGAGTCCGGTCAATGTTGGTGAAGTCAATGGCTACTCAGCGAGCACGAAATCATCTCCGTATAAGAAAAAAACTAAAGTCCTGCATACTCAATATACGAATAAGCAGGTATTCAGAGAATCTCAGTCGGTCATTGCACTGGATAAAGAAAACAAGAAAATGATCAGTCCCAACGCCGGTGCCGCAGAATTGCTCGCGACGGCGCCCGGTGTTCACATCATGAGTGAAAATCCACAAAACGGATCTGGTCGCTACAATATTACGATCAACGGCATGGGTATCGGTTGGTGGAGCGGGAATACCTATCGTAATCAGATCAGTGTCCTGTTTGATGGTATTCCTATGAATAATCAGATCACCAATGACGGTCAGTGGAACTCCAGCCAGATTCCCATCCTGACCATGATTCATGGCGTGAATCTCGTCTATGGTCCGGGTAACCCCAAGGATCGTTGGTATGACAGTCTCGGCGGCACCGTCAATTTCGTTCCGTTACAGCCCACGGGACACCCCAATGCCAAAGCCAATCTCTCTTTGGGCAGTTACGGCAGCAAAAGTGCGAGTTTCTCACTGAATACCGGTGACTTGCATGGCTGGTCGACGGTGTTGGCGGGCGGTTATACCACGGCCGACTCCTTCTATCAGGGCCCGAGTAATTGGCCACAGCATTCCTGGTCGCTCTATCTCAAAACGGCCCATCCATTTTCCAATGGACTGTTCACCTTGGGCTTCTACTATGAAAAATCCGACGCCACTCATAGCCAGACAGTCCCGGTGACCCCGGTTGCCGGATATACCGTCAATGGTTATGGTGTTCCGGGACAGTTGCTGAGCCAGCAAACCAGTGGTTTCTACTATGTTCCATCTGCGGATTTGTGGTACAAGAATGATATCGTGGATTCCTATATCCTGTATTCTCAGCAATTTTTCGATTTGGGCGGCGGTTGGCGTTTGAAAAATACGCCATGGTATCGCCACGCCTACCGCTTACATCAAGCGTATTTCAACTATGGGGCGACCAGTTACAATCCAGAAGCGGCAGAATACTACGCGCCTACCAATAATTCCTTTGGTGACCGCCTGAATGTGAGTCTTCACTCCCATTATAACGATCTAGATCTAGGTGGATGGTTGTCCTATCAGCAATACAATACCAATGAGGTGTTATGGAATCCGCGCCTGGGGACATCCCAGAGTAGTCCCTACGTCTATAACAACGTAGAGTTGAACTCCCTTTTCAGTGATCTCTATGCCCAGGATACGCTCAAGTTCTTGCATGATGATCTGCATATTACTCCCGGGCTTGCCCTGGCCGGGTTCTATACCTCCATGAGTGATCTCATCAATCCCTATACTACGGCCAAGTATATCACGGCTACGCCTGGCGCAAAGACCAACTTTACTCGTCTGGAGCCTTCTTTGGGTATAAACTACCATTTCCTCAAGCATTTCTCCTTCTACGCCAATTACAGCACGACCTATCAGAATGAGACTGACCTGGCTTATGGTGCCTATTTGCAGTTCATCAAGATAAATCCGGCAAACATCCCCATCACCAAAGCCGAAGACTACGAGGCCGGTCTGCGTTATCATGATAAAAGTTTCAATCTGGGCATGAACTACTATCACGATTATCTGACAAATTTGCTCAATGGTGTGTCGGGATCGGTTACTCAATTCAATGCGTCAGGATATAACCTTGGCAATGCCGTATATCAAGGGGTGAACATTTCCGCAAAGTGGAGTCCGATGTGGCAACTTTATCTCTATGGATCAGCGAATATCCAACATTCCTATTATACCGAGGACTACAATAACTCCGGCGTGTCATTCAATGGAATGCTATTATCTGGCATTCCACATTATTCCTTTACAGTCTCTATCGCCTACAAAATTCGCGTTCCCGATGGCATCATTGAACCGCGTCTGACAGATCAGTATTCCGGAGGCCAGACACTTTATAACAATGTGGCCGGTGGTCCGACGAACCAAACGATCAATGCCTACAATCTGGTGAATCTATCGGCGAGTTATCAAACGGTTGCACTGAATCATCTAATTCCCGGGTTGAAGGAAGCGGATTTCAATTTTGGAATTTATAACTTGCTCAATCGGCGATATGAGTCGGACATTTATCTTGCCACCGGTGGCTATGCTCCGCAGGAGCAGCCTTCGCTGTTCGCTTATGCGGGTGCGCCATTGCAAGTCTTCGGCGGTGTGAGCATGAAATTCTGATCCATCGGGTGGCGTCCCCGCGTAGACGATGAGAGGAGGCGCCAGCCGCCGAAAACATGTGCGATGATTTGGTGCGTGATGCTTTCCATGTGCTGCGCCTTGGGCACGACGATTTTGTACTGGCAGGGAATTACATTTGGCACTATGCGACGGGTCTACCGTGGTTTGATAGTCTAAAGCTCCCCCCTCTCACCACCCCGCCTTTTCATGATATAACACCCCAAAGGATCAAAAGGGACACCATGCCGCGCGGACCAGCCAAGAAGAAAACCGAAGACACCAGCCAGAGCCTCGAATCCAAGCTCTGGGCCACCGCCGACAAGCTGCGTGGGCATCTGGACGCCGCCGACTACAAGCATGTGGTATTGGGCCTCATTTTCCTGAAGTACATCTCGGACCGATTTGCCCAAAGGCATGCAGAAATCGTTCGGGAAGAAGCGGGCGCTTATGCAGAAGATCGGGACGAATACACGGCGGAAGGCGTCTTTTGGGTGCCCTTATCGGGCCGCTGGGATATGGTACAGGCCGCCGCCAAACAGACGGACATCGGCAAGCGCATCGACGAGGCCATGACCGAGATCGAGCGGGAAAATCCCCACCTGAAAAACATCCTGCCCAAGGGCTATGCCCGTCCCACACTGGATCAGCGCCGCCTGGGTGAACTGGTGGACCTCATCGGCACCATTGGTCTGGGGACGGCGGAACATCAGGCCCGCGACACCCTGGGCCGGGTCTATGAATACTTTTTGGGGATGTTCGCCAGCGCGGAAGGTAAACGGGGTGGCGAATTCTATACCCCGGCATCGGTGGTCAGAACCTTGGTCACCATGCTGGCCCCCTACAAGGGTCGCATCTATGACCCCTGTTGCGGGTCCGGTGGCATGTTCGTACAGAGTGAAAAGTTCATCGAGGCCCACGGCGGCAAAGTCGGCGACATCAGCGTCTATGGCGAAGAATCCAATCCCAACACCTGGAAGCTGGCCCTGATGAATCTGGCCATTCGCGGCATCGAGGCCGACCTGGGGCCGGAAGCGGCGGACACCTTTCATAAAGACCTGCACCCCGACCTGCGCGCGGATTACATTCTCGCCAATCCGCCCTTCAACATTTCCGATTGGGGCGGCGATCTGCTGCGCGACGACAAGCGCTGGCAGTACGGCGCACCGCCCACCGGTAACGCCAACTTCGCCTGGGTGCAGCACATGGTCCATCATTTGGCGCCCTATGGCATTGCGGGTTTCGTATTGGCGAACGGGTCCATGTCATCCAACACCAGTGGTGAGGGCGAAATCCGCAAGAACCTCATCGAAGCGGATCTGGTGGACTGTATGGTGGCTTTGCCGGGTCAGTTGTTCTACAGCACCCAGATTCCCGTCTGCCTGTGGTTCCTGGCGAAGAACCGGGATGACGGACGCGGCATGGCTGGCAAGGAACTGTTTGAACGCACCGGCGAAGTGCTGTTCATCGATGCCCGCAACATGGGCTTCATGGCCGACCGCACCCACCGGGAACTGACCGATGAAGACATCCAGAAGATCGCCGACACCTACCACAACTGGCGCGGCGACGGTAAAGAGGAATACGAAGACATTCCGGGTTTCTGCAAGGCGGCGAGCATCGACGAAATCCGCAAGAACGGCCATGTGCTGACGCCGGGCCGCTATGTGGGTGCTGCCGCCAGGGATGACGATGACGAGCCGTTTGAAGAAAAGATGGACCGACTGACCAAAGAACTGTCCGCGCAGTTGGCGGAAGGACGGCGGCTGGAAGACGAGATGCTGAAGAATTTTCGGGTGTTGGGGTATGAGTTATGACCAATTTTGGTTTGTGTTTTATACCCAATAAGATATAAACTGTTCCATGGCTCAATCGCAACGTCCCTTGTTCTGGGTGGCCTCGTCCAAAAAAGACCTGATGGATATGCCGGAAGACGTGCGGGATACCTTTGGGTATGCGCTACATTTGGCGCAAACCGGCGGCAAGCATGTGCAAGCAAAGCCGCTGAAGGGTTTTGGATCGGCGGATGTACTTGAGATTGTCGAAGATTCTCACGGTGATGCGTTTAGAGCGGTATACACAGTGCGTTTTCAAGAGAGGATATATGTCCTGCATTGCTTTCAGAAGAAATCCACCCAGGGCATCCGCACACCCAAACCGGATATGGACAAGATACGCGAGCGGTTGAAATGGGCAGAACGACACGCCAAGGAGGTGACTGAATGAACATCGAGATGAGCAGTGGCAATGTCTACGCGGACATCGGTGTGCCTGATGCAGAAGAAATGCTGCTGAAAGCCCAACTGGCATCCCGCATTGCCGACATGATTCAGAGCAAAGCCCTGACACAAACTCAGGCGGCAGAATTACTGGGCATCCCACAGCCCAAACTGTCCCTGATGCTGCGTGGGCAATTCCGGGGAATCAGTGAAGCCAAAATGCTGGAATGCCTGGCACGGTTGGGCAGGGACATTCAGATCGTCATTGGACCGGAACATGCGGGAACCGGGAATATTGTTGTGGTTTGACGGGTTGCCTTGGTAGGCCATTTGCCAACAGGATTCCTTTGACAACGCGGATATTGGGTAAGCCACTATATACAGAGGGATGCTTCCATGAGTGTGGATCGTGAACGTGGGGTGGCCATAGTCAATAGTCAATGAGGTAATGGACCCGCTGGATGGGGATACTGTATTCGGCACTCGATGGGTTAACGGTGAGATCATCCGAATTAACGCTAAAGAACTGGCCGCTTTGAAACATGGCAAGATTCTGGATGTGGAAGGGGAATTTGTGGTGTATCTTCAACTGGATGAAGAAGCAGAGGATTGAGCCATGCTACAACCCATTGAAGTGCAAATTGATGCACAGGGACAGGTGCACCCAGTAGGTATGAATAAACCGTTGCCGGTAGGTCGCGCTTTGCTAACCCTGCTGACGCCGCCTGCCAACGAAGAATCGCTGCTTTCAGAAGCCGCGCTGGCTGAAGACTGGTTGAACCCCGAAGAGGATGCGGCATGGGCCACCTTGCAGCCAGCTAGTCCACCCTCACCCGACTATGCACTGTAAACAAATCATTCTCAGCCGACACGCGGTTCAACGGATGTTTACTCGGGGAATCTCCGTTTCGGAAGTAGAATCTGCCATACAGCAGGGGCAAATGATTGAAGACTATCCGGATGACCACCCTTATCCCAGTTGCCTTTTACTGGGTGGATCGCCCGAGAACACGCTGCATGTGGTGGTAGCCCTGGATGATGACGAACACCGCTGCATAGTCGTCACCGCCTACAGACCATCTCCGGATCAATGGCATTTGGACAACAAAACGAGGAAGCCATGAAATGTGTCATTTGTAAACATGGAAATACGGAACCGGGATACGCCACCGTTACTTTAGAACGGGGTGATACGGTACTGGTCATTCGTGATGTTCCCGCACAAATCTGTAGCGAGTGTGGAGAATATTATCTCGACACGGCCACCAGCACGCACGTCATGGCGTTGGGCGAAGAAGCAGTACAACGCCACGCAGAAGTGGAAGTGCTTCGCTATGTCGCTTAGCTGACAACGCGAAATGATTTGCGAACTGGATACCGTCATTCTGCTGAATGACCGACCCCATGAAGCTTTGATGAAAGGCGATGTAGGGTCCGTGGTGTTCATCCATGAGGGCGGCAAAGCCTTTGAGGTGGAATTTACTACCCTGGCCGGTGATTCATTGGGGATACTGACTTTGGCAGAAGATGAAATTCGGCCTGTATCGGCAAGGGATGTGCCGCATGTGAGGGTGGCGTAACCGTCGAATGAAATCAATTGGAACGCACCGCAGCTATCAAATCAAAACAATTTATAACGCACCGATAGAACTAATAGACGGCGACAGGGGGAAAAACTATCCTAAACAACATGACTTCACTTCTAATGGTTATTGCCTCTTCCTGAACGCCGGCAACGTGACAAAATCGGGATTATATTTTCACGAATGCACATTCATTTCTAAAGAAAAAGATTCGCTTTTAGGCAAAGGTAAACTTCGCCGAGGTGACATAGTAGTAACAACAAGAGGTACACTTGGGAACATTGGCTATTATGATAAGTCAGCACCTTACGACAACGTCAGAATAAATTCAGGCATGATTATACTCCGGCCCCTTGAGAGCGAATTAGAATCGACATTTCTCTATTGCTATTTGCGATCTGCCTTGTTTCGATCCCAAGTAACAAAACTCAGCAGTGGAAGTGCGCAGCCTCAGCTACCAATCAGAGATTTTAGGAATATTGAAATTCCTTTACCACCCCTCCCTGAACAGCGCCGCATCGCCCACGTCCTCGGCACCCTCGACGACAAGATCGAGAACAACCGCAAGACGGCGCAGACCCTGGAAGCCATGGCGCAGGCCACCTTCCAGTCGTGGTTCGTGGACTTCGACCCGGTACGCGCCAAGATGGCCGGGGAATCCAGAGAGAGTATCTGCAAGCGGCTGAAGCTTACGCCCGAGATTCTGGACCTGTTCCCGGATAGGCTGGTGGACTCGGAATTGGGGGAGATTCCTGAGGGGTGGGAAGTCAAGCCGCTTGACAGTATAGCGAACTTTTTGAACGGGTTAGCCATGCAGAAATTTCCTTCATGTGGCCCTGAAGACGCTCTACCTGTCATAAAAATTGCGCAACTTAGGACCGGCAGTCTCATTGGTGCGGATCACTCAAGCTGCGAAATAGAACCACACTATATAGTCCATGATGGTGATATTCTATTCTCATGGTCTGGTTCTCTTGAATGTGTTCTTTGGTCTGGCGGAACCGGCGCACTCAATCAGCATCTTTTCAAGGTCACACCAAAAGCGAACTATCCGAGATGGATTTGTTATTTTGGCATTCATCACTATTTAAACTTTTTTCGTGAGATCGCGTCCGGGAAAGCCACTACGATGGGTCATATCCAGAGACACCACTTATCTGATACCGTTCTCACCCTTCCTTCCATTATGAACCTTGACGTCATAAGTAAACCAGTGCAAGCACTGTTTGAGACGGTGTGGAAGAAAGTTGTTGAAGCACAAAAGCTGTCCGACATGCGTGACACACTACTACCCAAACTCATATCCGGTGAAATCCGCGTAGCGGACACCCACGACTGCAGTAAGGAAATCATGGTATGAACTGGGGATCTATTTTATCTGCTGTTATTGGTGCTGTAACCGGCGGTATTTTCTTGCTTGTCGGCCAGCGGTACATTGCACATGAATCGCATGAAAAAGCCAAGAGAATAGTTCTACTTGAGTCTCTAAGGAACTTAGAAAGCTTGATAGAAAATGTCAGAACTATCGACCTAAATAATAATCCTATTGAAACACAGATCACACTGAACGTTAAGATAGACGCATTTTTACGATATGAAGAAGATCTCATGTCAAATCGACTTGATGAATTTCAGGAAATCAGCACGTTGGTTGGTAAAATACAGATCGCAAAGATGAAATCTCAGTGGTGGTGTCCAACGAATACTATTACACCACATGACATTGTAAAAGAAAGCAAAAATACGCTCATTGATTTATTATCTGCGTGCACCGATCTTGTTGAGATGCTGTCTAAGCGAATTTGCGCGCGTGAACTAAAAAATATTGGCAAGACCAACATTGTTGTAGAAGCCATGGAAAAACTGAATAAACTCAAAGAATCGCAACAGACATTCACACTCGTGCCACCGTATGAAGAATGGCCGTTCCAAAGGACGCCTGCCACGAACCAGGGGCTGTCATGACCAGTCCCCTCAACGAATCTACCATCGAACACCACGCCATCGCCCTGTTCCAGGAACTGGGCTACATCTACGCCTTCGGCCCCGACATCGGCCCGGACGGCAACCAAAAAGAACGCGAAAACTACACCGAAACCCTTTTACTGGAACGCCTGCGCACCGCCATCCACAAACTCAATCCCGCCGCCCCTAAAGACATCCGCGACGAAGCCCTGCGCATGGTGCGGGATGCCGCCCACGGTGGTCTCGTCACGCAAAACAACCTCATCCAGCGCATGCTGGTGGAAGGCGTGCGGGTGGCGCATCAGGTGGATGGCGAGGAACGTGGCATCATCGTCCGCCTGCTGGATTACGATCACCCCGAAAAGAACGATTTTCTGGTGGTGAACCAGTACACGGTGATCCACAACCGGGTGAATCGCCGGACAGACCTGGTCGTTTTCGTCAACGGCATGCCGCTGGGCCTCTTTGAACTGAAGAACATGGCGGACGTGAATGCCACGGTGCAGAAGGCATGGAACCAGTTGCAGACCTATCAGGCCGATATTCCGAACTTCATGGCCTACAACGCGGTGCTGGTGGTCAGCGACGGCTTGAAGGCGAACATGGGCTGCCTGGGTGCCACAAGAGAGCGGTTCCTGCCGTGGAAGACCATCGACGGTCAAGAACTTATGCAACAGGGCGACGACCCCTTACGCTTTCTGATTCACGGTGTTTTTGCACCCCGCCGTTTTCTGGACCTGCTGCGGTACTTCATCGCCTTTGAAGACGATGGCCGCAAACTCAGCAAGAAGGTCGCCGCCTATCATCAGTTCCACGCCGCCCATAAGGCCCTGCTGACCACACTGGCGGCGGCAGGTATCGGCGGCGACCGCCGGGGTGGTGTGGTCTGGCATACCCAGGGGTCCGGCAAGAGCCTCACCATGCTCTTTTTCGCGGGCATGCTCATCCAGCACCCGGCGCTGGAAAACCCCACGATCGTCATGCTCACCGACCGCACGAACCTGGACACCCAGTTGTTCGACACCTTTGCGGCGGGCAGCCAGCTTTTACGGCAAGACCCGCAGCAGGCCGACAGCGTCAGTGATTTGCGGGAACTGCTGCAAAGGGCTTCCGGCGGGGTGATCTTCAGCACCATCCAGAAATTCCAGAAAGACCGCAACGAACCCCAGGGCAAGCACCCGGTATTGTCCGACCGAAAGAATATCATCGTCATGGTGGACGAGGCCCAGCGCAGCCAGTACGAGATTCTGGATGGTTACGCCGCCAATCTGCGGGCGGCCTTGCCCAACGCCACCTTCGTGGCCTTCACGGGCACGCCGCTGGAACTGGATGACCGGGATACGCGGGTGGTATTCGGCGATTACATCGACATTTACGACATTCAGCGGGCCGTCGAGGATGGCGCTACCGTCCCGATTTATTACGAAAGCCGCCTGGTCCGTCTCAATCTGCCGGAAGATCAGCGCCCCCTCATCGACAGCACCTTTGAGGAAATCACCGAAGACGACGAGCAGGAAAACAAGGAACGCCTCAAAACCCGCTGGGCGCAACTGGAAGCCCTGGTGGGTGCGCCGAAGCGGGTGGAACAGATTGCCGCCGATATGCTGGACCATTGGGAAAAGCGCAAGAGCATCCTGTCCGGCAAGGCCATGATCGTCGCCATGAGCCGCCGCATCGCCGTGGAACTCTATGATGCCATCATCACCCTGTGTCCTGACTGGCGCAGCGATGACGACACCCAGGGCCGCATCAAGGTGGTCATGACGGGAAATGCCAGCGACCCCATCGAATGGAAGCCGCATATTCGCAGCAAGGCCGGCAATGAAGCCATCGCCGACCGTCTCAAAGACCCCGAAGACCCGCTAGAGATCGTCATCGTGCGCGATATGTGGTTAACCGGTTTCGACGCCCCGGCCCTGAATACGCTGTACGTGGACAAGCCCATGCGCGGGCACACGCTCATGCAGGCCATCGCCCGCGTCAACCGGGTCTTCACCAACAAGTCCGGCGGACTGGTGGTGGACTACATCGGCATCGCCCAGGACCTGAAAAACGCCATCGCCACCTACACCCGTTCCGGTGGCAAGGGCAATCCGGCGGAAACCGTGCAGGCCGCCATCAAGGTGCTGCTGGAAAAACTGGACATCTGCCGCAGTATTTTCCACGGCTGTGACTATCAGGATTATCTGACCGGCGACGGGTCGGAAAAGGTGGCCACCCTGCGCAAGGCCACCGAATTCATCCTGTCCCAGGAACTCACGGAAGACGGTATCAAACGCCGTTTCCGCAATGCCACATCGGGGCTCAGAAAGGCCGCTACGCTAGCGGCGGGCGACGACGTGGTGGAACGCTGCCGGACCGAGATCATTTTCTTCCTGAGTGTCCGCGCTACCCTGGACAAGACCAGTGACGCGGAATCCCTGGTGGAAGAGCAGGAATACGCCATTCGCCAGTTGATCGACCAGTCCATCGCCCCGGAAGGCGTGGTGGACCTGTATGCGGTGGCGGGGCTGCCCAAAAGCGAAATATCCCTGTTGTCCGATGAATTCATCCACCAGATCGAGGCCCTGCCCGAAAAGAATCTGGCGCTGGAAATGCTGCGCCGCCTGTTGCAGGACAAGGTGCGCAAGGAAGGCAAAGGCAACCTGATTCAGAGTAAGGCGTTTTCGGAAAAGCTGGATGAAGCCCTGCGCAAGTACCACAACCGGTCGGTGGATACCGTCGAGGTCATGCAGGAACTCATCGAACTGGCGAAAGCCTTGCAGGCGCTGGATCAGCGTCATGCCGAACTGGGCCTCAGCAAAGAGGAGGCGGCGTTTTACGATGCCTTGGCGACCAACGATTCCGCCGTGCAGGCCATGGGCGACGATGCCCTGAAAATGATTGCCAAGGAAGTAGCCGACACCGTGCGCCAAAACACCCGTATCGACTGGTCCATCCGGGAACAGGCACGTGCCCATTTGCGGCGCATGGTGAAACGGGTTTTACGGAAACATGGATATCCACCCGACATGCAGGAAGGGGCGGTGAATATGGTTATTGAACAGGCTGAGGGGTTGGTGAGGTAGAGCCTAGTCTAACGAATTTCTGCAACCAAACGTTCAAGAATCTCGTCATCCTCCAAAGACGGGAGTGGATCACTACTAAATTCAATATCAGCGTTGCTATCATTTTTGATATAGATGGTATAAAACTTTGCATTGAAGATATCTTCGTATTCCATATATATGGCCCATTGTTGCTGTAAAAGGAAATCAGTATGTAGAATGTTGCTATCGTTTTTGCAAGAAAGTTCCAATGGAATAGTTTCAGAGTAATGTTTCTCGGCACCGTTAAAATACTTCGAACCTGAAGCCAGTGGCCCAAGAGTCAGGCAGCCTTCACACCGTGGCGACGCTAAACGAAAAATAATTTTTATTGCTTTTGCAACCCCATTCCCTTTATTTTCTATATCGCTATCAATTATCACTCTATTTCTGCCATTCCGCATGTCTAACGTGAGAATATTATGTAGATTTCCTGTATGAGCAAAAACACACAAAGGACGTAGATTTTCTTTATGATGCCGCTCTTCACTTTCAATGAGCGTATTATTGCCTTCGACCAATCTATGTGTCTCGACGACGAGAAGCTTATTTTGGTCCAGCGTTTTAATCGCTGCTCTTGAAACCCGCCAGGTAAAGAACGCCAATGAGAATGTACCAATAGCCAACGCCCAAGTGCCAATTCGTCCCCAGTGAACCGCTGCTAACCAATGGTAAATACCACTCACAGCACTTCCACCACAACCGCCGTCCCATAAGCCGTGACCTCATTCATGGCCTGCCCCTGCCCGGCATCAAACTCACCGGAATCAAATCGCATCCCCAGGACGGCATTGGCGCCGAGAGACCGGGCATGCTCGGCCAGTTGTTCCAGGGCATCATCCCGCGTCTGAGCGATCATTTTGAGATATCCGGCCTGTTTCCCACCAAAGATGGCGCGCATACCACCGAGAAAATTGCCGACGATGTTGCGGGATCGGACACCCGTGCCGTAGACCGGCCCGATGACCCGAACCACACGCATGCCGGGGCAGTCGTTGATGGTGAGGATGAGGACAGGACTAGCTTCAGTTGACGCGGACATGCCGGTATCTTCCATTTATTCCAAGATTATCAATGCCGCATCTCAGCATCCGGCCGCAAATCCTCGCTGATCCCAGTCTCGTCATCCTCGGCGTCGTTCAGCAGAATAGCAACGATCCCCGCATCCCTCATTACGTCATAGACCATCATAAAGGCCTCCGATCCTGGACCAGCCTGCCTCGCCGTAATCAACCTTCAGCTAATTGTGCCGCTTGGGCATCCGCACTGTCTTATGTCCCGTGATGGCCGTAGCCCTTCTCGAAGAGCCGACTGGGCGGCCTCGTGGTGCCAGTTCAGGCAGCGACATTGATATGCCGTAAGGCATCCGCGCCGCCTTTTTTCGAGGCATCCAGTATCTCTATGCCGACGAGGTTGCCGTCTTTGTCGTAATCCAGGACGACGCCATCGGCCACTTCTTCACTTTCCTCGATGGGCGCCGACGTCAGTTCCAGGTATACCGCATCCGCCTCTCTATCCACTCGCACTAACATGGTGCCCTCCTGTCGAAATAGACGGTAATTATATGGTGATGGTTGTCCTCCCGTGTCACCACGCGGAGCATCTTCCCTCGCTCCCCGTGGCACTTGAGAAACGATTGTTTGCCGTCACGTGCTTCTGTCTTATCGGGCGCAAGGATTGCCGCCTCGATCCATTCCATTTTGATGCCGCGCCGCTGTACCGCGAAGGCCGCATGCTCCGTCAGGGTCAAATCCATGTTTTCATCCCAGCAACTTCGCCAAGTCTTCCGCCCGCAAATGAGTATAGCGCTTCAGCATCTGCAAAGTCTTGTGGCCGGTGATGGCGGCCACCTGCATGGGGTTCAAGCCCTTCTCGAAGAGGCGGCGGCTTCATGGCGAAGATCGTGGAAGTGAAGTCCTTCAATCCTCACTTTTTGTAAGGTCTTCACCTGGAGCGGGTAGCCCTTTTTGCCTACACGGGCTTGCCAGCCGATGATGTTGCCGCCTTTATCTTTGCGGGGGAGAGTGGACGCCATGGATTTGCTCCTGTTTGCTTGAAAGCAGTGGGGCAAATTTGGCGCGAAAAAGCGAGTTGAGCAAGGGATTATTCTGTAAGTTATTGGTGCGAAAGGGGGGACTCGAACCCCCACGGCCTGAACCGCTGGAACCTAAATCCAGTGCGTCTACCAATTCCGCCACTCTCGCTTTCACGCTATCTTATGCGAGATGGCGTTTATGGACAATGATCGGGGTGTGGATATGGCTAAGTCACAGCAACAATCCCGTTTGCGGCGCTTGTTAGCGGTGGAGTCGGCGCGGATCATGGCCGATGAGGGTGTGGCGGACTTTCGGGTGGCCAAGGAAAAGGCGGCCCGGCGCCTGGGGGTGGGAGGGGATGCCCAGCAGGGGTGGCCGAGTAATGCGGAGATCGAAGAGGAATTGCACTCCCGTCTGCAGCTTTTCCATGGGGATGTCCATGGTGTGGAACTGCGCAGGCTTCGCGAGCAGGCGCTGCAGGCCATGCAATGGTTGGCGGTGTTTCAGCCACGTCTGACCGGGCCGGTGTTGAGTGGTACGGCGACGCGGCACGCCACCA
Source organism: Pseudomonadota bacterium (assembly GCA_021821285.1). Classification (GTDB taxonomy): domain Bacteria; phylum Pseudomonadota; class Gammaproteobacteria; order Acidithiobacillales; family Acidithiobacillaceae; genus Acidithiobacillus. The sequence continues at coordinate 30,436 of JAKACQ010000002.1, read as the reverse complement.
TTACACTCCACCTGTTTGCGGATACACCGGAAAGCGTGATTTTTTTTCTCATGGACCAGCGCGTCGCGTATGAGGAGGGTTGGCAGCGGCTCCACTATGGAGAAGCGCCGGCACGCGACTATCCTTCATTAAACCTGCGCCATGCTGGCGCGGAGTTGCGCCTGATCATCTTCGATCTGGACGAGGATCGGCGCAGCCCTGCCTCACCCGTGGACGGTAAACCTTTGCGGCGGGCGACGCGGGCGCAGTTGCAGAAGCTACTGACAGAGCCGGTGGTGGACCAGTTCTGACCGGACGCGCTTTCTTCTCCGGCTCTGGTGCAGAAAGGCGCGCCTAGACGCCCGCCGCAAGGGCTTCAGGGGCGTGGTCTGGCGCGATCATACGGGGGAGGCCAAGCCACCGCGTCCGCTCCGAGTGCGTGGGCCGCGTGAAGCGGCCAGTAGGGGTTGCGCAGCAACTCGCGCGCCAGGGCCACGGCGTCGGCTTGTTCGGTGACGAGGATATGCTCGGCCTGCATAGCCTCGGTGATTAGTCCGACGGCGACGGTGGGTATGTCCACGGCCCGGCGAATGGCGCTGGCAAAAGGTGTTTGAAAGCCAGGGCCGGCGGGAATGACCGCATCCGGGGTCATACCGCCGCTGCTGCAGTCGATCACGTCTACCCCACGTTTTTTGAGCGCCCTGGCCAGCGTGATGGATTGCTCCAGATCCCAGCCGTCAGGCAACCAGTCGGTGGCTGAAATACGCACCCAAAGGGGAAGGTGGCCGGGCCAGATGGCACGCACGGCGTCCGTAATCTCCAGCGGCAGGCGCATCCGATTTTCAAGGCTGCCGCCGTAGTCGTCTGTCCGCTGGTTACTGATGGGGGAGAGGAAGCTATGCAGTAGGTAGCCATGGGCCATGTGTAATTCAACCACCTCAAAGCCCGCTTCCAGCGCACGCCGGGCGGCTGCAACAAAATCCTGCCGAACCTTGTCCAGGTCTCGATCGTTCATGGCATGGGGGCGCGTATGGCTGTGGCTGAAAGGGATCGCGCTGGGTCCAGCGGGTTCCCAGCCTTCTTCCGCCCCGATGGCAATGGGGTGGCCCCCGAGGAAAGGCGGCTGAGTGGAGGCCTTGCGTCCGGCGTGCGCGAGTTGAATGGCGGTGATCGCCCCCTGCGCCTTCATGAAGGCGACGATGGGTGCCAGCGCTTGTCCTTGTGCATCGTTCCAGATTCCCAGGTCACGTGGTGAAATGCGACCTTCCGGACTGACCGCGCTCGCTTCGGCCATCACCAGACCGGCACCACCGACCGCGCGGCTGCCGAGATGGACCATATGCCAGTTCCCGGCTATTCCGTCGGGGGTGGAGTACTGGCACATGGGCGCCACACAGATCCGGTTGCGCAGTTCAATGCCGCGCAATTTCCATGGCGTGAAGAGTCTATGGGTCATCCCGGGACCCCGAGATGCTCCGCGAAGTGGTCGAGGGTCAGGCGCCAACCCACGCGGGCGGCCTCGGGACGGAAGCTGTCCCGCGGATCGGCGAAGAAGCCGTGGGGAGCGTCGGGAAAGACGGTGAGTGTATAGCGCTTGTGCGCCGCGCTCAGCGCGGTGGCGATACGCCCATGTTCCTCTGGCGTAATGGACGGATCTTCCGCGCCGTAGAGCAAAAGCAGCGGTGCGCCCATCTGTTTGGCGAGATGGAGCAGTGGTGCCCGGCCCGCGGGATCGCTCTCCGGTGCGATTCCGCCGCCGTAGAATGCCACCGTCGCCTGAAGCCGGTCGGCGTGGACCGCATTGGCCATGAAGGCAAAGCGTCCACCCATGCAGAATCCTAGCGCGCCAATGGCGTTCTTGCGCACCTCCGCGCGTTGTTGCAGCGCATCTATGGCTAGACCGGCCTCTTGCATGGCGAGCGTGTCATTCAGGGTCTTGAGATGTCCTATGGCTTCCGTAAAATTTGAATAATCATAGGTTTTTCCATGAAATAGGTCGGGTACCATGGCGCAATATCCTGCGCGGGCCAGACGCTCGGCCACGTCCTGGAAATGTTTGTTGACACCAAAGGTCTCGATAAAGACCACTACGGCCGGGTGCGGACCCGCGCTTGTCGGCCGGGCGTACCAAGCCCTTGGGCCGTTGTCGAGCATAATCCACTCGGAGGTAATCTGTGACATACCATCTCCTTGCTGTGATCAGTCTGCGGAAAACAGGGCGACGCCCAAGCTTTCAAAGCGAGGTATCCCCATCCCAGGGGCGATCAAGCGGCCAGTGATTTGACATAAACCTGCAATTGCCGCAGGCCGCGTTGATAGGCCTCCACCGACTGGGCATTTTTGCCCAGACCAACGCAGCCCTCGATGGCGGCGACAATGAACAATGCGACGTCGCGCGGTTGCACATCGGCGCGTACCTTGCCCGCGTTTTGCCCTTCCGCGAGAGCCGCGGCCATCACGGTGGTCCAGCGCTCCAGTATCTGCTGTAGGCCACGGCGAAATTCTTCGTCGAGCGGGCTCATTTCTTGAATGAGGTTGTTCAACGGACACCCGTAACGAATGACGGACTCATCGGCGGCGGTGATTTTTTCTTCAAGGATGCGATGCAGGCTGGTGATAGGGTTATCGTGCTCGGCAAAGGGCGCAAACCAGCGCGCGGCCAGTTGGGGAGCGATCACTTCCTCCACCACCGCCAGGCCCAATTCCCGTTTGGTGCCGAAGTGATGGTAAAGCGCGCCCTTGCTGACCGAGGTGTTGGCGAGGATGCGTTCGAGGCTGGCCGCCTGAAAACCGGATTCCAGGATTTCATGATAGGCCGCTTCCAACAGATCGTTGCGTGTTTGCTCGGGATTTCTCGTTTTCCGGATTACTTGAATCGTCATAGGGTTGTAAAGATACCGACCGAGCGGTATCTCGTCAATCGTTTCGTGCCGTTCTGGATCTCCATCCCGGCTGCATGGGTCTGCTGCCCGCATTGGATGCCTGGAGAAATGGCGCTACACTGTCCGGGGATCGGAGACGGGGGCATCAAGCGGATGAGGGCGTCGGCGGATTTTCCGCGGGAAGGAGATAAACAGAATTCCCCATTTTTTGAGGAATGGTTGAGACGGCTGCTGGAAGATCGGGATCGCCAGGGTTTGACCGAGAATATCGGCAGGGTGGATGCCCTGATGATTACGGTGGAGCCGGGGCACTCGGCGGCCTATGTCGGTGAACTCTGTCTGATGACGCCTTACAACTACCTCGTGACGCTGGAAACGGAGCAGCATTCGACGCACATACTGCGCATCGACATGGATGCGCCGGATGTGCTCGTTCGCGAGGTGAAGGATGCCAATGTGCGGGGCATCTTCCGCAGCTTGAACGAGGTGTACCCCATCGGGGCGAAGCGGCCCAATTCGCGCTATATGGGGGAGATTTTTCAGGTTGAAAACCTGCATGACGTGGTCGAAACACAAAAGACCCGGGAAGTGCGCTTCTTTAATCAGGAGCAGATCCGTCAGCTGGAATTGCCCGGCAATATGGCGGTCGTCAAACCTTCCCCTTACACGCACAATATCGTCGGGTACTGGGAACGACCGGACGCCAGCATACGGGTTTACTCCCTGGGTCTGTCGTCTATCCGCGATGACATGCAAGAGGCCTTTGAACAAGCCAAGGCATGGCGCGAACGGCTGGGCCTGGATGCGCTGCTCCTGCCTATCGATCACCTGGCAACCCGTGTCTACAGCCAGAACCGCGAGGCGGCGATCCTCGAATACCTGACCCTTTCCAGTTATTACTACTGGGGTTCCTACGATATTCCGGATCAGAACTCATCGACCAATGTGACCAAAAGCGTGCATTATACCAATGTGCTGAATAGCCCGGCTAAGGTCTTTACCGCGGCTAACCATCCCTACTTCTGCAACCATCTCATCGGTAAACCTTCGCCCACGGAGGCCTTCGTGCGAAATTTCGGTCCGCGTCTGCATCACCTGGCGGTGGCGGTGAATGACGGGCATACCGGCGGTCAGGTGAATATCGATTACGTGGTCGGCGCATTGCAGAATTGTGGGCAGAAGTTTCTGCTGGAGGTCGTTGGCTCGGAACGGGAGGGGCTCAAGCAAATTTTCTCCAGCGCCTCGGAGCATTCTTCATTGATTGTGGAATATGTGCAGCGCTTCGACGGGTTCCAGGGGTTCTTCGCCAAGGACAATGTGGCGAATCTGACCGCAGCGGCGGGTGTGGATGAAACCTTGCGCGGGCTGGACGCGGCGGCCCGTAGCTGAGTGGCCGTCCGCTCAGAGAGGGCGGAGTGACAGATCCAGGCTGCGGAGGTTGCGAGTGAGGCTGCCGACGGAAATGAAATCGACGCCGGTAGCCGCCACCTCGGCGATATTGTGCAGGCCTATATTGCCGGAGGCTTCCAGTGGAATGCGTCCAGCCACCTGCAGTACGGCACGGCGCAACGCTTCCGGTGAGAAATTGTCGAGCAGGACCATATCGGTGCCCGCGCTGAGGGCCTCCGTCAACTGTTCCAGCGTTTCCACCTCGATTTCCACGCGGGTGAGGGCCGGGGCGATCTGTCTTGCCGTCCGCAGGGCGGCCGTGATGCCGCCGCAGGCCGCGATGTGGTTTTCCTTGATCAGGATTCCATCGTAGAGACCCATGCGGTGATTGTGGCCGCCGCCGATGCGCACCGCGTATTTCTGGGCCTGACGGAGACCGGGGAGGGTTTTGCGGGTATCCAGCAGGCGGGTGCGCTGGCCCGCCAGGGCATCCACAAAAGTCCGCACCGCGGTGGCGGTACCCGAAAGGGTTTGCAGAAAATTCAGTGCCGTCCGCTCCGCTGAAAGCATGGCGCGGGCCGGGCCTTCCAGGATGCAAAGCACTTGCTCAGGGACGATGCGTGCGCCTTCCGCGATCTGCCAGTGGAGGCGGATTGCCGGGGAAAGGGCGGCAAAGGCGGCGTCGGCGTAGGCTTGCCCACAGAGAATACCATCCTCGCGGCTGATGAGGTGGGCATGAAGTTGCTGGTGCGCGGGAATCAACGCCGCCGTCCAATCGCCGCTGCCGATGTCTTCGGCCAGGGCCTGTTGTATGGAAAGAGAGAGATCAGCAGGAATCATTCGGGTATCTCCTTGCGTCCCACCCAGAATAACCAGATCAGGCCAATGATCGCGGCGATCAGGGAAGCCAGGAGGATGCCCAACTTGGCCTCTTCCCGCAGGATGGGGTCTGTAAACGCTAATTGACTGACAAACAAAGACATCGTGAAGCCGATACCGCCCAGCCAAGCCGCGCCCAGCAAGTGTCGCCAGCGGACGCCACGGGGTAGCCGGGCGACTTTGAGACGCACAGCGATCCAGCTGCCGAGACTGATGCCGACGAACTTGCCCAGCACGAGTCCGAGGCCGGTGCCCACGGTCACCGCACTGATCAGCATGGTTGTGGACACATGGGCGAAGTGGATGCCGGCATTGGCGAGGGCGAAGATGGGGAGGACGCCGAAGGTCACCCAGGGCTGGATCCCATGTTCCAGACGCTGCTGCGGGGCCAGTGCGGCGGCACTGCTGTGTTGCAGGCTCTGGATGATGCCGGCCAACTGGTCATTGACCAGGGGGTTGAGGCGCTGGCCGTGAGCGATGGTGTCGTGCAGATTCCGGCTTCGGGCGCGGAGACTGTCGGCCAGTTCGTCCGGTCGGATACGGCCCCGCGCGGGTATGGTAAAAGCCAGTAAAATCCCGGCCACCGCCGCGTGCACGCCGGAACGCATGACGAAATACCAAAAAGGTAGTCCCAACAATAGGTAGGGCAGGGAATGGCGGATGCCGCCCTGATTGAACAATATCAACATCAACAGGAATGCCGTCGCGATCATCAAGGCGGTGACGTGGAGTGACGGCGTGTAGAAAATGGCAATGACGAGGACGGCCCCGAGATCGTCGGCGATGGCCAGTGCGGTCAGAAAGATGATGAGATTGCGAGGAATGCGCCACGCCAGCAACACCAGGATACCCATGGCGAAGGCTATATCGGTGGCCATGGGAATGCCCCAGCCGTCCAGGGCGGGACCAACGGGATTGAACTGGTGATAGATCAGCGCCGGAACGATCATTCCTCCGCAGGCGGCAATGATGGGCAGGACCGCGTCACGCGGGGAGGACAGCTCTCCGACCAGAAACTCGCGCTTCAATTCCAGACCCACGACAAAGAAAAAAATGGCCATGAGACCGTCGTTGATCCAGTGACGGAGACTTTGGTCCAGCACCCAGGTGCCCCAATGCACGCCCAGATGCCGCTCCCAGAAGGCATGGTAGGAACTGTGCCAGGGAGAGTTGCTCAGCAGCAGGGTCAGGAGGGTCGCGGCGACGAGCACTATGCCGCCCGCCGTGGCCCGGCGCAGGAACTGCTCGAAGGGCGACAGAATGCGCCCAAACAGCGGCTCCAGGGGGTAGGTCGGGCGCTTAAGCACGTCGAGGATCCCGCGCCGTGCTCAGAGCCGTTCCAGCCGCTGCATTTGTGCCGCCAGTTGCAATTGGGCGGCGTCCAACTCACGTAAGCGCTCTTCTTCCCTGGCCACGACCGCGGCGGGCGCGCGGCTGCGGAAACTTTCCTGGACGAGTTTGGCCGTGGTTTTGGCACGATCCTGTTCCAGCCGCTGCTGTTCCCTGGCCAGCCGTGCCCGTTCGGCGGTAATGTCAATGACCCCGGCGAGCGGCACCAGGATACGCAGGTCGCCAACCAGTTGCAGGGCGGCGGGCGGCGCCTCCTGGCCGCTGGCGAGCCAGTCCATGCGGGCGAGACGGCCGAGTGCGAAGATCCAGGATGCGTACTGTTCGGCGCGTCGCCGGTCGCTGGCGTCACCGCCCTGGAGCAACAGGGGCAATGCTTTGCTCGGTGCGATATCCATCTCGCCACGCACCGAGCGGATGGCGCGGATGACGGCGATGAGCCATTCCGTATCGGCATCGGCTTGGGCGTCGATGCGGGAAAGATCTGCTACCGGATAAGGGGCGAGGGCGATACTGTCGCCGGTTTTGCCGATCATGGGCGCCACCCGTTGCCAGAGCGCTTCGGTGAGGAAGGGCATGACCGGATGCATCAGGCGCAATCCGGCTTCCAGCACCCGCAGCAGGGTATTGCGGGTGCCGCGCTGTTGCTCCGGGGTGGACGCGCTGTCACCGCGCAGGACCGGCTTGGCCAGCTCGATGTACCAGTCGCAGTAGTCATTCCAGAAAAACTGGTACAGCGCATGGGCGGCGTCGGCAAAGCGATACTGGTCGATGGCGTTGTTGACGGCCGCTTCGCAGTGCTGCAGACGGCCGATAATCCAGCGTTCCGGCGTCAACAGTGCGCGCTCGCCTTCCAGATCGGCCGGATTTTGTATCTGCATCAGGGCAAAACGCGAGGCGTTCCAGAGTTTGTTGCAAAAATTGCGATTCCCCTCCACCCGCTTGAGGTCAAACTTGATGTCCCGGCCCTGGGTGGCCAGTGCCGCGAAGGTGAAGCGCAGGGCATCGGCGCCAAAGGCGGGAATGCCGTCGGTGAATTCCTTGCGGGTGGCCTTTTCGATCTTGGCCGCCATCTGCGGCTGCATGAGGCCCCGTGTACGCTTGGCGACGAGGTCTTCCAGGCTGATTCCGTCGATGAGGTCGATGGGATCGAGGACGTTGCCCTTGGATTTGCTCATCTTCTGGCCCTCGGCATCGCGCACCAGGCCGTGGACGTAGACCTCACGGAAAGGTACGTCCCCCATGAAGCGCAGGCCCAGCATGATCATGCGCGCCACCCAGAAGAAGATGATGTCGAAACCGGTGACCAGCACGCTGGTGGGGTAGAACTGGGCGAGATCCGGCGTTTTTTCCGGCCAGCCCAGGGTGGTGAAAGGCCACAGCGCGGAACTGAACCAGGTGTCGAGCACGTCCGGGTCGCGTTCCAGGACCACCGGCATGCCGTAATGGCGGGCGGCTTCCGACTGCGCTTCCTCTTCACGACGGGCGACAAAGATTTTGCCGTCGGGGCCGTACCAGGCGGGGATCTGATGCCCCCACCAGAGCTGGCGGGAGATGCACCAGTCCTCGATGCGCTGCATCCAGTCGAAGTAGGTTTTGTTCCAGTTTTCGGGCACGAAGCGGATGTGGCCTTCTTCCACCGCGCGGATGGCGGGTTCGGCCAGGGGGGCGACCCGCACATACCATTGATCGGTCAGGTAGGGCTCGATGACGGCCTGGGAGCGGTCGCCACGGGGCACCATGAGTTGGTGCTCGTCAGTGCGTTCCAACAGATTTTCCGCCTCCAGCAGGACCAGAATCCGCTGGCGGGCGGCATAACGATCCAGTCCGCGTAAGTCCTCGGGAATATCCCCGGCAATGACGTTGTCGCCGAAGACTTCGATATGGTCCCGGATGCGGGCATCGGGGGTGAAGATGTTGAGCAGGGCCAGACCGTGCCGCTGTCCCACCTGATAATCGTTGAAATCGTGGGCCGGGGTGATTTTGACACAGCCCGAACCGAATGCCGGGTCGACATAGTCATCGCCAATGATGGGGATTTCACGGCCCATGATCGGCAGGCGCAGGGTCTTGCCGATGAGGGCCGCGTAGCGCGGATCTTCAGGATGTACCGCCACCGCCACGTCGCCCAGCAGGGTTTCCGGGCGGGTGGTGGCGACCACGAGGGCGCCACTGCCATCGCTGAGAGGATAACGGATATGCCAGAGAGAGCCTTGCTCTGTTTCGCTGATGACCTCCAGATCAGAAACCGCGGTGCGCAGGACCGGGTCCCAGTTCACCAGCCGCTTGCCGCGATAAATCAGGCCTTCCTCATGCAGGCGGACAAAGACCTCGGTGACGGCATGGGAAAGCCCGCTGTCCAGCGTGAAACGCTCGCGCGACCAGTCACAGGAGGCCCCCAACCGTCGCATCTGCCGGGTGATATGACCCCCTGACTCATGCCGCCACTGCCAGACGCGCGCTAAAAAGGCGCTCCGGCCCATCCGCAGGCGGTCTTCGCCCGCCTGCGCCAGTTGCCGCTCCACCAGCATCTGGGTGGCGATGCCCGCATGGTCGGTGCCCGGCTGCCAGAGGGTACGCTCACCCCGCATCCGGTGGACGCGGGTGAGGATGTCCATCAGGGTATCCTGAAAGGCATGGCCCATGTGCAGGGTGCCGGTGACATTGGGTGGCGGCAGCATGATGCAGTAGGGCGTGCCGCCGCCCTCCGGCTGGAACAGGCCATGGGCCTCCCAGCGGGCGTAGCACTGGGCTTCGATTTCGGCGGGAGCGAAGGGGCGGTCCAGGGCGTCGGTCATCAAGGTCGGGACTCGTTTTCGGTGGGGGTGAGCTGGTCCAGGCCTTCGTGCAATACGCGCTGGAGTATTTCCGGGAGTGATCGCTGGAGTTCTTTGACCAGACTTTCGCGCAGCCTGATCCCCTCCAGGGCGAGTGTCCGCATCACGGCCAAACTCACCTGTTCTTTCCAGAGGGTCTGTAGATGTTGTGTCACCCGTTCTTCCATTTCATGGGTTATTCGCCTTTCTATCTCGTGGAAGAGCAGCGTCTCGAAGTTCTTGAGAAAGTCCAGGTCGAAGGGAAGGGGTGGTGTGGCCTCGATCTCCTCGGCGATGGCGGGGGGGGGCTCGGTTTCGGTCACCGCTGAGGGGGTTTCCGGCGTGGTCTCCGTATCTAAAGGCGCCGCGGCATGGGGGGCCGGTGTCTCCGCGGGCGGAATTGTTTCGGTTCCCCGGATGCGGGCCAGGGTGATCGCCAGTTCGTGTTCTTCGATGGATTGCTCTTGAACATGGGGCACGGGCTCATCCGGTGCGGATGAACCCTGCCAATGCGGCGCGGTTCCAGCATACGGAGCATGAGCGGCGGTGTCGAACGGTTCGCTTGTCGGGGACTCCTCCGGCTGCGCGGCGGTTGTTGCCGCGCTTTCCGCGGTGGTCGCCACTGGTGCGAAAGGCGCCATTGGTGCGTCCGCCAGGGGCCCCGGCGCGGGAGAGTCTGGCGGATATCGGAATTCCACCGGCGGAATTTCCTCTCCGGAATGGCGCCAGAGAGGCGGCGGCAAGCCTTCGCGCAACAGCCGTGTGAGCACTAGGGGAACACTGCTGTCGGTATTTTTCGACTCTTCAAGGATGGGTTCTTTACGGGCTTGTGTGCGTGCCATGGGCAAACCTCCGGTCAGACTTCTAGGGGATGCACCTGCATGGTGAATCCGGCGTTTTTCAACTCTCGATACCGAGCCCTGGCGCTTTCCCGCGCTTTTTCCGTTGCGGGGATGAAGTCGACGAGCCGCGTGCAGATAGGCAGTTCCGCGGGTAAGTCGTTCAGTTCGCAGAATATCAACGCAATGCTCTGTTTGGGCCAGGTGTCTTGTTCGTGAATGCGCACGCGCTCTCCAGCGGCGCGCGCGTGCGGCACGAAGGCCCCCGCCTGAAAGGTCCAGAGCAGATCATCCATCGCCTGAGCGGTTTCCGCGTCGGGGCACAGGATATCCACTTCTCCCATCATCTGCCAGGCTTTGGCGATGACACGGCACATGCCGCGCCGTCGTTCGTAAGGAGTGAGCAGGGTGGGCGGGAGTTCGTAGAAAGACGCGATGGGCAAATCGTGCTCCTCTCAAACGCCCTGTTGTCGCGCCCGCTGCAACAAATACTCCACCAGTAGCGGCACGGGGCGGCCCGTGGCACCTTTGTGCTCACCACTCTGCCAGGCCACTCCGGCGATATCCAAGTGCGCCCAGCGGTAACTTTCCGTGAAGCGGGAGAGAAAGCAGGCGGCAGTGATGGTCCCCGCAGGCCGCCCGCCAACGTTGGACAGATCGGCGAAGGGGCTCTTCAATTGTTCCTGATAGGTGTCGAACAAAGGTAACTCCCAGGCTCGATCCATACTTTCCCGACCGGCCGCAAGGAGATCGTGGACGAGTCCTTCATGATTGCCCATCACTGCCGCGGTCTGGTGTCCCAAAGCGATGATGCAGGCGCCGGTGAGGGTGGCCATATCGATCACCACGTCGGGCTCGAAACGCTCCACATAGGTCAGGGCATCGGCGAGGATCAGTCGTCCCTCGGCGTCCGTGTTGATGATTTCAACGCTCAACCCTTTCATGCTCCGATGAATGTCACCAGGTTTGGTGGCCTGTCCACCAGGCAGATTTTCGGAAGCGGGTACTACCGTGATCACGTTCAGGGGTAGTTTCATCTCAGCCGCGGCCTGAAGGGCCGCCAGGGCCGAGGCGCCGCCGCACATGTCATATTTCATCTCATCCATCTTGTCGGCCGGTTTCAGAGAGATGCCGCCGGCGTCGAAGGTGAGCCCCTTGCCGACCAGCACAATGGGCGCCTGATCTTCGGCGCCGCCCCGGTATTCGAGGATGATCAGCCGCGGTGGCTGGCGGGAACCATGGGCAACCCCGAGGAGCAGCCGCATGCCCAATTCTTCCATGTCCTCTGGACCGAGAATGGTACTTTTTATGCCCAAACGCCGGGCCATGGCTTCCGCTTGTTCGGCGAGCCAGGTCGGTGTGCAAACGTTTCCCGGTTCATTGGCCAGATCCTTGGCCCAGGCGACCGCCCGGGCGGTCGCCTGGGCCGCCGTCGCCGCCGCCTGAACTTCTGCCCATTCAGCCGAGAGGTTCTCTGGAACAGGGATCTGGAGGGTGGTGAAAGGTCGTTTCGGTTTGTCCGCGGGTATCTTATGCCGATCGAAATGGTAATCGGCTTCTGCTATGGTTTGTACCAGCATTTTGGTGAGGGCGGGTGCGGAACGGTGGACTACAGGGATGTCCAGCAGAGGGAAGCTGGCGTTGCCCACCTGGGCGTGGTGCAGGGCCCGGGCCGCGGCCAGTACGGCCTTTTGAAATTGACTATCCTTGATCTTGCCGTGAGTGCCCAAGCCCAGAATCAGTACCCGTCCGGCGGCAATTCCCGGTACCTGGTAAAGCATCTGCGTGTGACCGCATTCACCCGTAAAATCTCCCGTATTCAGGAAGGTCCGAATGACGCCACCACTTTCCTGATCGATTAACGCGGCCGCGGGGCTGAGTATTGCGTTTTCATAAACACCAACCACGACGCAGTCACTGGTGACGGCGGCGGGGCTGCTGGACTGCACGACTATCTCCACGGCAATTCTCCTGATAATCTTGTGGGGAGGGACTCACGATGATTTCACAGATAGAAAATAAGCCCCAGGGGCATGGGGAATCAAGTCTTGCCGATGGTTGGCAGAGATTGCCCGCTTGACGCGCATTCAATACCAGATCGTGCGGGACGTCTCGGCCTACTTTTTGCTGACCTGTCTGGTGGTGCTGGCCATTCTCGCCATCGGCCAACTGGCGCAGTTGTTGAAGCAGGTGGCTTCGGGGCAATTGCCACTGCCGATCGTGCTCCAGTTGCTTGGTCTGGCGGTGCCGACCCTGCTGGTGACCGTGTTGCCGCTGGCTTTTTTCTTTGCCGTTTATCTCGTGTTCAGCAACCTCTATCGCTCCAACGAGATGGTGGCTATCCGTAGTACCGGCATCGGACTGGTCGGGCTACTGCCCCCGGTGGCCGCGGTGGCCGCGATCATCTTCTGCCTGGAACTGGCCTTGTCTTTGTCCTGGGCGTCCGGCGCGCAGCGGCAATTGCAGGCGGAGTCCATGCGTTTGACCAACGCCGCCGCAGAAGCCTTGTTGCAGCCCGGTAGCTTTGCTGATTTGCCAGGCGGACGGGTTATTTACGTGGGGCAGGCCGTTGGCAAAGACAGCCACCGCTTTCGCGAGATATTTTTGTCTATCTCACACCATGGGCAGCGGGATCTGGCCACGGCGGCCTATGGGGAGATCAAGCCCGCCCAGGATGGCACCTTGACCCTGGTGCTGGTGGATGGGCAACGGTATCTTGGGCAGCCTGGGCAGGGAGGGTTCAAGATTCTTTCCTTCGCGCGTTACAGAATCCTGCTGGGTAAATCTGTCAACAAGACCGCGGAACCCGGGGGCATTGATTGGGGCAGCGCATCTCTGCCCCAGATTTGGCAGCACCTGCGCGGCGCGGAGATGCGCTTTGCCGTGTCCGAACTGGAGTGGCGCCTGCTCTGGCCTCTGGTGTTGCCTCTGCTCGCCTTGCTGGCGATTCCACTGGCTTATAGCGAGCCCCGCGGGGGTGGGCGGGCGGCGGGGCTGTTGGTAGGTATACTGTTTTTGCTGGCCACCAACAATCTTGTAGTCTACGTGAAGGAACACATGATGCGTGGGGAGATGCCCCTTTTCCCCGGGATGGCTTGGGTGCTCTTGATGATCCTGGCGGTGGCCGCTTATGCTTTCTTCCGGCGCAATCGGGATCTGCCCATGCTGCCTGTCTGGCGTGGAAGGGACTTGGCATGAAACGCGCCGATCGACTGTTGTTCCGCGGGATGTTGCTGTATAGCAACCTGATATTGGTGTTGCTGCTGGCGCTGATTTTCATAGCCCAACTGATCGCCAAGTCTTCCGGGCCGGGACATGGCGTCTGGTCCATGGCGCAGCTCGTAGTTTATTCCACTTTACAGTTGCCGGAAGTGGCCTACGATGTGATTCCGCTGGCCTTGCTGCTCGGCGCCTTGGTCTGGATGAGCATCCTCAATGGGCACTCGGAGCTGATCGCCCTGCGCATGTCGGGATGGTCGGTTTGGCGTCTGGAGCGGCCTCTCCTGCTGGTTGGACTGCTTGGTGCGGGACTCATGTTTGCGCTGGGGGAATTGGTGGTGCCGGAGACCGCCCCAGCCGCAGAAGCCATGTGGGCCAACGCCGGAGCGCCCGGAGCCGGCTTCCATGACATGGGCGCTCAGGGGCTTTGGCTGCGTGACGGTTCCCAGATCATTCAGATTTTGGCGGTGGGTAATGGCGGGCAGACCCTGCGTAATTTGCATATTGTGCAGGTCCAAAGCGGGTTGGTGGGGATTTCCGCGATGCTGACGGCCCGGCAGGCGCAGTTTCGTGCCGGTCACTGGATCTTGTTGGGGGTTCACCGTTTCGAAATCACGCCCCGTCAGATTCTGATGAAATCCATGGGAGAGATGCCTTGGTCGGTGTCTCTGCACCCCGCCACCTTGCGTAGTTTTTCGCATCCGACGCGCACCATGACGCTGCTCACATTGTGGCGGACTTACCGGGCGCTGCAAGGCACCGCGCTGACGATGAATCGCTTCGCGCTGGCTTTCTGGCAGCGGGTGAGTTATCCGTGGGTGGGCCTGGTCATGATTCTGCTGGCCGTACCCTTTGTGACCCGCAATCCGCGCGGCGGGGGTCTGGCGGCTCGTGTGCTGACGGGCCTGATCCTGGGGCTGGGCTTTCATTTCTTGACGGAGATGTCCGGGTACATCAGTGTGTCCGGCGGCATTCCGCCGATGGCGGCCACCTGGCTGCCCATTTTGCTTTTTGCGGTAATTGCCGGATTCCTGCATCGCCTCAGCCGGTAATGCGTTTTGGGGGATTTCGTCTAACACTAACGAACAGATTGTGACGAACTCCGTTTACCTTATAATCAGCAAAGATAAGCTTGGGTGGGTGATGGAGCGTTGCGGTTGAGCTGTCCTGCTAGATGACGGAGATCAGTAATGACGAAATTGCCCATGCTTGTTGAAAGGCTCCGGGAATATCACCAGTGGCGCCAAGAGGTTGCCGAGGCGGTGCAAAAAATGGCAGGGCTCTCGGCGCAGTTCGAGCTGTTGCCCAGTGGAGCCATGTTGCGGATGGAGAATCTCGCGCGGGAAATCGCACAGGATCAGTTGCGAATATCTTTCTTTGGGGAATTCGCCCGCGGCAAATCCGAGCTCATCAACGCGCTTTTCTTTTCTGACCTGGGTACGCGCTTGCTCCCTTCCGGACCCGGTCAGACGACGATGTGTCCCGTGGAAATTCGCTTTAGCCACCTGGCGCCCTCCCTGCAACTCTTGCCTATTCGCACGCGCACGTTGAGCAATTCCATCGAGCAGCTCAAACAGTCACAGGATCTCTGGTCTTGTTCGCCGTTGAATCCGGAGGACCATGAAGCCTGCGTCACCGCCATGGCGCAGCTTACCGAGACGCTCTGCGTGTCTCTGGAAGACGCGCGACGCTATGGCCTTTGCCCATCGGTAAAGATGAATGACAGGGGGCAGGACGTCAGCAATTGCCCCTCCTGCGGACCTGGAAAAGTACGTATTTCACGTTGGCGCTACGCGCTCTTGCAATGGGCCCATCCCGTGTTGGAGGCGGGGTTGGTGATTCTCGACACGCCCGGCCTGAATTCCATCGGTAGTGAGGCGGATCTGGGTCTGGAAGCGGCGCGTGAGGCCGATGCGGTGATTTTTGTGCTCAGCGCCGACACCGGGGTGACCCAGAGTGATTTGGATATATGGGAACAGTCCCTCAATCGTTATCCATTACGCAACCAACTGGTGGTTTTGAACAAGGTGGATACGCTCTGGGACGATTTGCGGGACGCTGAACAGGAAATGACCGCGATTCACGCGCAGCGGGAAACCACCGCGCAGCGGCTCAACCTTCAGCCGGATCAGGTGATTGCGGTTTCGGCGCAGAAAGGGTTGCTGGGGCGTATCCGGAATGACGAAGCGCTGTGCGCGCGGAGTGGCCTGGCGGTATTGGAAGAGGCCATCGCAGAAATCATCATCCCCGGCAAGCGAGATGCGACCCTGGAAGAGGCGCGACGCTTGATCAGCAGGGCGGTGCTGGATCAGCGGGTGCTGTTGGGCGAACAGATCCAGAATCTGGAGGGAGAAATCGAGGGCATGGAACGGCTGAAGGCGCAAACTGGCGAGCAGTTGCCGCGTCTTTTGGAGCGCCAGCAAAAACTGTTGCGGACTTTTGCCAGTGACCGTAACGGTTTCGCCCTGAAGGAAAAGGAATTTATCGAATCGGCGGACACTTGGCTCCTGCAGGCCCTGTCCCTGGAACATCTGGAGCAAATCATCCAGTCCGCACGCGCCGAATTGTTGGCGGCATGGACGACAGTGGGGATCTATGACCGTTTTTCGCAGTTTTTTGTGGATACGATCGCGCAGTTCGATACCGCCCTCGAACGGGCCAACCGCTTATCCGCGCTGATGCTCGACGCCTATCGGACTTTGGAGCAGCAGTACGGGTTACCCAAACTCGATACCATTCCCTATGCGATTCTGCCGCGCAGGGCCGAGTTGTTGGCCATGGCGGACAGTTATGAGCGTTTTGGTAAACGACTGGAAATTGCGGCGACCACGCAAGGGGCCGTGGTGCGCAAGGCCTTCTTATCCCTGGCGAATCAAGTACAGGCGTTCGTCGCGGAAACCCGCCGCGAATTACAGGCCTGGGTAAGAGAGTCACTGGAATTAATGAATCGACAGTTGGAACTTTACGCGATCCAGTCCAAAGAGAAACTGGAAGCGCTGGAATCCATTGTCGAATCTTCGGCCAATATCGTGCCGCGCATCCATGTGCTGGAAGGACAGCGGCAGGAGAAAACGACACAACTGGAGACACTGAATACCGCATTCCTCGCCCTTTCGGATCTTTTTCAGATAACCCCTGAAACCGAGCCGCAATCGCCCTCCATCATCCCTGCGGGATGAAACCGGGATCGCGCAGATCCGCAGGTAGGATGCATTGAATATTCTGCTTTCGCTGGTGCTGTTGTTTGGGTGCGGACTGACATACCGCCTGTTCAGTCGCAGGAGACGGCGCCGGTGGGAGGCGGAAGCGCGCACTCGTCTATTGCAGGCCATGCTGGAGATCGATCGCCTTTTAGGGGACTCGTTGACCCTGCCTCTTGCTCTCACTTTCAATCAGTTGACGAACACCTTGTCCCGCCGGCTGGGGTCGCCCCTGGTCTGGTTGGGCACCCAGGAGTCCGCGCAAGAGCCGGTGCGGTTGATCGCCGTTGCCGGTGGACGCAAAAGTGTCGCGTCGGACTGGTCCATTCCGGTGCTGGGCCCTGCTGCCGAGGGCTCCGTAGCCAGGGCGATCCAGACGGGCGAGGTGTTGCTCTGCCCCCTTCGGGGGGACGCTTCCTACGCGCATTGGTCCATTGGGGATGATTCGCGCTTGCGTTTCGGTGTGGCCATCCCTTTTCGCAGTCTCGGGGGTACGATGGGTGTCATTGCGGCTTTCGCGCCATCGCGCGAGCGGCTGAGCGTGGTCAGAAATCCACTCTGGAACCGGCTTGCGGATGATCTCTCCGTCTTCCTGGAGCGTCGAAAAAACGCGGTGGATGTCAGCCATATCCCCGGCTATCAATTGGCCATTAGTGATCTATTGCGGGAAATACTGGGCGTTTCACAAATGTCGGCGGCCTATGATTTGGTGCTGTCGCTTTTGGTCGAGCGTATGGGGGCCCTGGGCGCTTGGCTGGTGGAGGCCGGCAGAGAACAGCCGGTTTCCGAAATGCGCTGGGTTGCCATGCGCTGGCGGGATTCCGGAGCCACTACGCAATTGTGGTGCGCGAATGCCGAGAATATGCAGCCAGAAATTGGGCAGATAGTACGTGAGTTGGCACTCCGGGAACAGTCCAAAATCATTTCTGTCAGGGATTCCGAGATGTTACGCCGCTGTCGCGACTCCCATCACGCCTTTGCGCAGCTGGAGGCCCTGGGCGCCTGGCCGGTGTTTGGGGAAAACGGACTCCACGCCGTGCTATTCGTGGTCAGTGCCGCTCCCGATTACTTCGGGACCAGTTTGCAGGTCTTGTTGCGTCAGGTCTGCGAAGCCCTGCACATCGCCATGCGTCAGTTGGGGAATGCGGCGGAAATCAGACGGCGTACCCTGCTCTATCAGGCGCTTCTGGATGAAGGGGATATTGTGTTGACCATGCAGGGCGAGCAGCCCCTGATGGAGGAGACTTGTCGTCGGCTGGTGAGCAGTACGCTTTTTGCCACTGCCTGGATCGGTTGTTTCGAAGAGGACGATCAGTTGCGCACCCTGGCGAGCGCCGTGGATGGCGACGCCTCTCCTTCCATGACCGGCTTCTCTCCTCAGGAGGAAAAATTGATCCGTCAAACCTGGCAGACGCATCAACGGGTTTCACCGGTGCTGAATATGGACCCGAAAATGCGTGATGCCACCGTTTCACCCGCGCTAGCGCTTATCCCCATACTTCGTGGGGGCAATCGCTGGGGAATTCTTGCGGTACGCAGCACCGCGATAGCATCTTTTTCCGCCGACGTGCTTGAATTGCTCCAGCGCATCGCGTCTTTGCTTGGACATGGCCTGGACGAGTTGGACCTGAAGCGTGAACTGGCGGATGAACAGTATCGGCAGAGTTGGCTGGCCACCCACGACCCACTGACGGCACTCAATAATCGACGGGGTCTCGATGTCTATTTCAGTCATGCCATGATGCGGGTTCAGCGCGCACACACCTGGTTGGCGGTAGTGATCATTGATCTGGATGATTTTAAACCGGTAAATGATACCTATGGCCATGAGGTCGGTGATCGTTTGCTGGTCGCGGTGGCGCAAGGGATGCAATCCGCTGTCCGCAACACGGATTTTCTGGTACGGCTGGGCGGCGACGAATTTGTGTTGCTTCTGGAAGGGCTACATTCCGTGCGGGATCTGGAGCAGGTGATGAACAGCATCCGTATGGCTGTGGAGACGCCGGTCTTCGTGGCGGAAGGGGTGAGCGTCCAGGTGGGTTGCAGTGCGGGGCTTACCCTCTTTCCCATGGATCAGGGCAGTGCCGATGCTTTGCTGCGGCATGCCGATGAGGCGCTCTATGTGGCCAAGCGGACTAAAAAAACGCGCACGCAGTACTGGGCCAACCACCTGAATCTGAGTGATCTGGACAGGATGCTCTTGGAAAGCTGATGCGTCCTGTATCCGAAGTTGCGGGGACGGTGGATGCAGGTGGCGATGTTTCAGATGTTTTGGTCACGTTGATGAAGGAGTTCCTGGTCAAAGGCGTTGTCGAGCTCTTGGGAGAGCTTGAGCACTTTGCGGAAGAGGGCGGGATCGGCATCCTCCGCTTGGCTGCGCAAACGCAGGCGCGCCAGCCCGTCGAAGCAGCGGGTGCGGTCCACCGGATCACTGACGGTGGTGCATTGGTTAGCCTGGTAGATATCGAGAAGTATCTCTGCCGTCAATGCGTCGCTGAGAGCACCTTGCCGCGCGGCACGGAGTGCGGTGTCCGGGGTCATGTCTTGCAGTAGCGGATATCCCAGGCGCTGGTCGAGAAACCGCAGTAGTTCTTGATAGGTCATGTGTGGCTCCGTGCTAGAGTGGACGAGTCATGCCGCTGTTGAGAGAAAACCCGCAGACTTCGGCGACCCGCTGGAAATAGTATTGCAGATCGAGGGGAAGGGTCACGCCGTCCAACAGCCTCAACAGGTGAAAGTCGGCGGTGAGGATGATGTCTATCAACGACAGATCCCCCGTGTAAAAACGCCGTTTGGCGAGCATCTTCGCGAGTGCGCGCAAACGGCCCCGGCCTTCCAGTTGCTGGTAGGCGCCATAGCGGTCGTTGGCCAGGGATTCGATGGATTGCTGAAAACGGCGCGCGCACTCCCGCCGATAATATTCCATGTCTTCCGGTTCACCACATATTTCCGCGTAGGCCGGCAGCACTGGAGCGACGAGGCGATCGCGCAATGCGCTCAAGCCCTCCCGCCACGACAAAAAAGCCTCCCACTCCGTTTCCGGGATCGGGGTATGCAAAGGCCGCGTGTCTGGATAGCGTGCGTCCAATGCCGCGAGATCCGCCAATCGACCCGGCTGTGCCCAACCATCTGCGTGAATCAGCACGGGCAGATCGGCAAAACCCAGATCGAAGGCTGTTTCCTGATCCTGCAGGCGGCAGGGGTGATCCTTCCAGGGTATGCCTTTGGCGCCCAGCGCCATGCGCAACATCTGGCCTTCGGTGGAGGACCAGCGATGGTACAGGGTCGGCGGGGGGAGGGTGGTCAGCATGCGGGAATACCTATAGCGCCTGTTGCAGAACGCGATCCCATTGATTTGCCGTGATCGGCACGATAGACAGGCGATTACCTTTACGGACCAAGGGACTGTCGGCGAACTCGGGCAGCGTGCGCAGCCGTTCCAGCGGGAGGGGCTTTGCCAGGGTATGGCGATAGGCGATGTCCACCAGATCCCAGCGCGGCTGGGCGAGGCTGGATGCGGCATCATAATATTTGCTTTGCGGATCAAACTGCGTGGGGTCCGGATACGTGGTGGTGACGACTTCAGCCGTGCCGACGATGCCGGGGACCGCGACACGGGAGTGGTAAATGAACACCCCGTCGCCGATGCGCATACTGCGCAGGAAGTTGCGGGCCTGATAATTCCGGATACCCTCCCAGGGTTCTCGGCCACGCTGCCGCAAGTCCTCCAGCGAAAAGGCATCCGGTTCGGTTTTCATCAGCCAATAGGCCATGGTCTCAGCCTATCTGCACGGGATGGTGGAGGCGCCGGCCGAGGAGGCGGCCGACGGCCATTTCCAGTGATTCTCCGCTTTGGGTGTCCTGCCATGTCCCGTTTTTTTGCGCGAAGCGGGCCGGTCCGTCGCTGCAGGCGAGCCATATCTGCTGGACCGCTTCCTGGCGGTTGAGGATGATCTGGCTGCCATCGGGCAGCAGGAGCGTCAACACGCTATCCACGAGGTCGCCTTCGACCTCCGGGACGCTTGCCTCAATCTGATTGAGCAATTGATTCAGGGTGTTTTCGACGGCGATGGCAAAGTTTCGTTCGATCATGGGGCTATCATCCTGGCGCATCGTCCTATGATGAGACTTGCGTCGCGACAGGGCAAGCGGTCTCCATGCAAGGTTACCGCATCCGGTGCCGGAACAGCCAAGCCGCGGCGCTCATGGAAGACAGGGCGATGAGGGCCAGCGGCCAGTATTGTGACCCCAGTGCGCGGAAGCCATCGCCCTCCAGAAAAACCCCGCGCACGATGACCAAAAAATAGCGCATGGGGTTGAGGTAAGTCAGATCCTGCACTAGGGGCGGCATGTTGGCGATCGGTGTCGCAAAGCCCGAGAGGATAATGGCCGGCACCAGGAAAAGAAAGATCCCCAGCAGTCCTTGCTGTTGCGTGACGGCTAAAGAAGAAATCATGAGTCCGATACCGATGGCGGCCAGCAGGAACAGGGTCATACCGGCCACGAGAGCGGGCATGCTGCCGATAAAGGGCACCTGAAACCAGAAAATGGCCGCCAGAACGATGAAAATCCCCTCCAGCCCGCCGATGATGAGCCCCGGCAGGGCTTTACCCAAGAGAATCTCCACCGGCCGCATGGGCGTGACCAGGAGTTGATCGAAAGTTCCCTGCTCGCGTTCACGCGCCACCGACAGTCCGGTGACCAGCAAGGTCACCACCAACGTGAGTAGGGCGACGATGCCCGGCACGATGAACCAGCGGGAGAGCAGATTGGGATTGAACCAGGGGCGGATCACCAGTTGCGCGGGCGTTTTGCCCCAACGGTGCTCCGCTGCCCAGTGGGTGTCGAAAGACAGGAACACGCTGTTGACATCGTTCAGCGCGAGGGTGGCGCTGTTGGAGTTGCGCCCGTCGATGATGACCTGCACCGGGGCCGGCCGGTGCAGCAGCAAGTCACGGGTAAAGGACGGACCGATCCGCAGCACCAGAAGCGCCTTCTCGTTGTCGATAAGGGGCGCGATCTGGCCCGCATTTTCAATGGTCGCCACTTGCCGGAAGGTGGCGGACCCCCGAAAGCGCCCCAGCAGTTCCTGCGAAGCGAATCCGGGGTCCTGATTGTAGACCGCATAGGGGATATGGCGGAGATCGAACGTGGCGGCATAACCGAAAACCAGCAATTGCACGACGGGCGGAACGATAAGGACGAAGCGGCTCTTCTTGTCTCGCAGCAGGGCCAGAAATTCCTTGATGACCAAGGCCCATATCCGCCCCGGCATCAGTCCAGTCTCTTGTGGGAACGGTGCAGCGTGAGGCCGAGGAAGAGGGTCGCCATGAGTCCGAGGGCCAGACTGTTCCAGAGCAGGATGGGCCAGACGTCACCGGCCAGAAAAACCGTCTGCAGAATGCTCACGAAGTAACGGGCGGCGACCACGTGGGTGATGACAAGGACGGCGGCGGGCATGGACTGGATATCAAAGATGAAGCCCGAGAGCATGAAGGCGGGCAGAAAGGTAACGATGATGGCGATCTGCCCGGCGACGAACTGATTACGGGCCACGCTGGAAATGAGCAGACCCATGCCCAATGCGACCAACAGAAAGAGGGCCGAGCAGAACAGCAACACCCAAAAACTCCCCACCAACGGCACCGCAAAAAGCCAGACCGCCAAGGCAACGGAAAGCAGCATGCCGCCCATCCCCATGAAAAAGTAGGGGATCAGCTTGCCGAGAAGGATCTCGCTCATGCCGACCGGGGTCGCCATGAGGGCTTCCATCGTGCCGTGTTCCCACTCCCGGGCCACCACCAAGGCGGTGAGCAAGGCGCCGATGAGTGTCATGATGACGGCAATGAGTCCGGGCACCAGATAGTCCCGGCTGCGCAGGGCGGGGTTGAACCAAATGCGGTACTCGCCATGCACGGGGACGATCAGGGAGGTTCCGGCATGCAACGCCCGTTGGCGCAGCCAGTTTTGCCAGACCCCCTGCAGATAGCCTTCGAGGATGCGGGCATTGTTGGCATCGACACCATCCACGAGGACCCCGATGGAAGCGGTGTTTCCCTGCAGGAGTCGTCGACTGAAATCGGAACGCAGCCAGACGACACCGTTGGCGCGGCGAGTCATAACCGCCTGTTCCGCGCCACGGATGCTGGCGTAGACCCTCGGCTGAAAATACGGTGATTCTTGCAGGCCGCCGATGAGGGCGCTGGTTTCCGCAGTGGGTTGGTGTACCACCACGGCGATCGGTACGCGCTTGGCATCCAGAGACACGCCATAGCCGAAGAGAAAAAGCAGGAAGACCGGCATGACGAAGGCGATGGCGATGGCTGAAGGGTCCCGCAGGATCTGGAGAAATTCCTTGCGTATGAGGCCATGCAAACGCTGCGCGTTCACAAGGCCCTCCGGTCCTGGTTCTCATGGGTCTGGATGAGATGAATGAAGGCCTCCTCCATACTGGGTTCGGGATGCGTCTTATCCTGGGCCAGGGCGCGTACTTGCTGAGGGCTGCCTTGCGCCAGTACCTCGCCCTGGGAGAGGAGCACGAGATGGTCGCAATATTCGGCTTCTTCCAGGAAGTGGGTCGTGATCATCACCGTCACCCCCGATTCGGCAAGGGCGTTGACCCGTTGCCAGAACTCGCGGCGGGCCAGGGGATCGACGCCGGATGTCGGTTCATCGAGAAAAAGGATGGGGGGAGCATGGAGGAGGGCGCAGGCCAGCGCGAGCCGTTGTTTGATGCCCAGGGGCAAATGATCGGCATTCACCTCCCGGTAGTCGGACAGTTGAAATTTCTGGACGGCCCACTGCAGGCGCTGGCGTCGCCATGTGCCCCGTAGCCCGTAGGCCGCGGAAAAAAAGGCCAGATTCTGGTCACAACTCAGGTTGCCGTAGAGCGAAAACTTCTGCGAGACATAGCCGATGCGTGCCCGCGCCTGGGCGGTGGCGCGGCGCATGTCCACGCCAGCGACACGCAGCGTGCCGGACGAGGCGGGCAGCAGACCGCAAAGCATGCGAAAAGTGGTCGTTTTGCCCGCACCGTTGGCGCCGAGCAGACCAAAAATCTGACCTTTACGGACCATGAAGGTGTTGCCTTTGACGGCCTCGAAGTTACCGAAGCGTTTGCGGAGGTCGCGAACTTCAATGATGATTTCCGCGTCCTGATCCGCCACTGTCGCGGCGGGTGCGGCCTCGTCCGGCATTTCGGGCGTGCCCAGGAGATCCACAAAGGCATCCTCGAAGGTCGGCGTCTCGGCTTGCCAGCGCTCTCCGGGGGCGGCTTCGACGGACGGTCCCTGACAGAGCACCCGCACCCCCGCGGCGACGATGCGTGCGTCCTGAACGCCGGGACGGCGCTGCAGACTTTCCCGCAGTCGCCGTTTGTTCCCGGTGTCCTCCGTCACCCGGAAACAGCGGCCCTGCAGTGGTAGGCGAAAGGCCGCCAGGGTATCTTTTTTCAGCAGTTTGCCTTGGTGCAGCAGAATGATCTCATCGCAACGCTCGGCCTCATCAAAATAGGCGGTACTCATCAGCACGGTCACGCCCTGATCTTTGAGACCTTGGATGATGCCCCAGAGCTCCCGGCGGGCGATGGGGTCCACGCCCACGGTGGGTTCGTCAAGGAGAAGCAGGGGCGGCACCCGCAAGAGCGCGCAGGCGAGGCCGAGTTTTTGTTTCATACCGCCGGAGAGCGCGCCGGCACGTCGTGTCCCGAAGGGACCGAGGGCGGTCAGTCTGAGCAGTTCCCGCTGCCGGGTCCGGGCGGCCTCCGCGCTGAGGCCCTGCAGGTCGGCATGGAGGTCGAGGTTCTCCTGCACCGTGAGGTCCTCATACAGACCGAATTGTTGCGGCATGTAACCAATTTCGGCCTGGATCTTGGCGGCTCGGGCGCGGGTGTCGGCACCGAGAACCTGGATCGTGCCGACATCGGGCAGGAGCAAACCAGCAGCCAACCGCATGAGAGTGGTCTTGCCCGCACCATCGGGGCCGAGCAGTCCGGTGATGCTGCCCGCGGTGAGGCTCAGATCGAGCGCATCCAGGGCCCGCACCCGGGTTGCGCCGCGGGAGAAATGCTTGCCGACCTGGATGAAACGTAATGGGGAGGCAGCCATGGATCAGTTCCCGCAAGGGTGCGTAGGAGGGTTCCGCGGCGGATTATGGAGGAGAGGGATCTGGACGGTCACCGGCATTCCGAGGCGCAGTCGATGCCCCGGATTGCAGGCGTAAATGCGGACCCGATAGACCAGCTCCGTGCGTAGTTCCGTGGTCTGCACCGTCTTTGGGGTGAACTCCGCGGTGGGGGAGATGAAACCGACCCAGCCGGTGAACCGCCGGTCGGGAAAGGAATCGCTGTCGATGGTTGCTTTCATGCCCGGCCGTATCCGGCCCAGCGCCTTCTCGGGCAGGTAGGCGCGAACCCAGACGGGGTTGTCCAGAGCAAGGGTGAAGACGGGGGTCTGCGGGGAAACCATATCGCCGGGTTCCAGGATGCGGTCCTGGATAACGCCCCCTTCGGGGGCATAGAGGCGCGTGTCCGCCAGCGCCCGCCGGGCCAGCGCCAATGTGGCCTTGTCGGCCTGTAATTGATGCCGCGCTGCGGCGATCTCCTCCTGGCGCGGCCCCTTGATGGCCAAGGTCAGTGCCTGTTGGGCGTGATCGAGGTTGGCGCGCGCCGTTTTGAGGGCGGTAGCGGCATTGTCGAGGCTTTGCTCGGGCACATATCGGCGGGCGGCGAGGGCCTGTTGGCGCCGCCAGGTGACCTCGGCATTGCTCAGAGCGGCTTGGGCAGCGGCCACCTCGGCGCGGGCCTCGGCAATTTCTTCCGGGCGGGAACCCGCCAGCAGGCGGGCGAGCACCTGTTTTTGCGCAGCCACATCGGCGATATCCCTGTCCACGGCATCCCGAAAACGCACAGGATCGATCTCCGCCAGCAATTGCCCTTTCCGGACCCGATCGCCCTCCTGCACCTTGAGGTCGAGGAGGCGGCCGTTGTCATCCAGGGCCGTTTGGACTTGGCGGATATCGATATCGCCATAAAGGGTGAGCAGGTTTTCCGGGGTGCGGGTCCGGCCCCAAAAAAAGTAGCCGGTGACGCCGACGGTGACGAGTAGCGGGACCAGTACCAGTATGTACTTCTTTTTGGGCATGGCTGGTCTCCAGCGGGGATGACGGTTATCTCAGGAGCCCTGGTTTTTTTTCAGCAACGTGTCGACGGATTCCAGATCCGCCATGTCAATTTGACCGGCGGCGGCCTTGAGTTGTACGCGAGCAATGACCTGGTTGTAGAACGCGACATTATAGTCCTGTTCAGCGCGGATGTAATCCGTGGCGGTCTGCAGCAGATCGATGATGGAGCGCGTGCCGACTTCATAGCCCTTGCGGGTGCCTTCCAACGAGACCTTGGCGGAAACGAGCGTTTCTTTGGCGGCGCGCAACTGCGCGACGCTATCCTTGAGGTTGAGGAAAGCCGTCTGGGTATTGAGGGTGACTTCATCGCGGATGTCGGCGACATGGTCGATGCTGGCTACTGTTCGAGCCCGTGCCTGTTGCACGGCGGCGGAGGTGTGTCCCCCCGTATAAATCGGCATCGAGAGGTTGAGGCTCACCCCCGCCTGGTTGATGTCCACCCCGGGGAAGGGATTACCCAGGGAGTGCTGTGCGATACCTTGCAGATTCACTATCGGCCAGCGCGCACGGCGATTGTATTCGACCTGATCCTGTGCCACCCGCAGTTGCGCCTCCGCCTGAAGAATCAACGGTTGATCTTTGGTGGCGCTCCGCACCCAGCTATGCATGTTGTCGGGCTGTGGACCCATGGCTTCATAATGGCCGAGATTATCGAGCATGCCGATAGGGTGGTGGGTGAGGCGCTGCAGGCGATGCCGGGCGATCGCGACGCCGTTGCGCGCCTTGATCAGGTCGGCCTGGGCGGCATCGACACGGGCTTGCGCCTCACGCACGGCGATAATGTCTCCCGTACCAATTTTCAGGGTGGCTTCCGTTTGCCGATAGATGCTTTCCAGCAGTTTCTTTTGTTTGTGCGCGACATGTTCCTGGGCTTGCGCCTCCAGCACCCCGAAGTAGGCTTGCGTGACTTGCAAGGCGAGTTGTTGTTCGGTATAGGTCAACAGGGCCGCACTGGCCTGAATACGGGCACCGGCTTGTTTCAGCGCCGTCCATGCCTGCCCGTCAAAGATCGACTGGGTGATGCTGACGCTATAATTGTCGGACAGGTAAGCGCGATCAATGGACCCCGCCCCAAAGCCGGTGATGCTCGCGGTATTGAATCCTACCCCGGCGCCGATTCCGGCGTGGGGCATCAAGGCGGAGCGTGCCAGGGGCTTGTCTTGCATCTGTGCGGAGAGTTCGGCACGCGCCTGCGCCAATGCGGGATCGGTGTTGAAGGCTTGCTGGTAAGTGGTGATGAGGTTTTCAGCCCAAGCGGACGTGGTACCCAGGATCATCGCCGCGATGAGCAGCGGAAGACGTGGGGAGAGACAAGCTACGCGCATGGGACGACCCTGTTGTGACGGCAAGCTCGTACCTAAGATACCGACCGATCGGTCAGCGGTCAAGGGGCATCCGGATGACGGCCTTGAAGGGGACGCCGGGAAATGGGCAAAATGGCCACCCTGTATATAGTCAGGTCCCCTTTTTCTGTGGAGTTCATAGTGCCTACGTCCTCCCCACCCACCCTGACCCGGTGCGCCATACCCTATCCGGTGGATGTGGCCACCGTGTTTGCGTCACTGGCAGATACGCCATGGTCGTTTTTTTTGGACAGCAGCGCGCAATCCTCGGCGCAGGGGCGATATAGCATCGTGGTGACGGCGCCGCGACAATGTCTGTGGCAGGAGGCGGGGCAAGTCTGGGTGGCGGATGGGGATGGTCCGGCGCGCCCCTCCACACAGCCACTGTGGGCAATGTTGCGGGAGGCGGTTGACGCACTGCCTGATATTTCCGTCTGTCCAATCGAACTGCCCTTTTTGGCGGGGGGGGTGGGTTATCTGACCTACGACTTCGGGTTGGCGGGGCAGGGTGTTTCGGCCCCTGCCGCGCAGACCCTCCCGGAAGCGGCCTTCGGTATCTACGATACCGCGCTTCTGGTCGATCACCACGCGCGCGAGGCTTGGCTCTGTGCCCCGGAAGATCATATCACGCGGCGGCTTGCGGAGTGGCAGCCACGCTTGGCTGGGGTGGCCGCCGATCCCCCTGGGCGAGTTTTTCAGGTGCGAGGACCCGTACGGCCCACCTGGAGTAGGGCCGAGTATGCCGCGGCTTTTGATAGCGTGCAGACGTATATCCGGGCCGGTGATTGTTATCAGGTGAATCTGGCCCAGCCCTTTACGGTTCCATACTCGGGATCACCTTGGCTCTTGTATCAAAGCTTACGGGCGGCCAACCCGGCGCCTTTCTCTGCATATTTATCGCTACCGCAGGGAGCCGTGCTGAGTTTTTCTCCAGAACGTCTGTTGCGGGTGCAGGACGATCGATTGCAGGTCCGGCCCATTAAGGGAACACGCCCCCGTTTGGAGGACCCGCAAGAAGATTTGCGAATGGCGCAGACACTGTTGCGCAGTCCCAAGGATCGCGCCGAGAATGTGATGATTGTCGATCTGCTCCGCAATGATCTCGGACGGGTGGCCGCGACCGGTACGGTGCGGGTGCCACAGCTCTGCGCGCTGGAGTCTTACGCTCACGTGCATCATCTGGTCAGCGTGGTGGAAGCGCGGTTGGCCCTTGGGCAGGATGCCTTGCATGCTCTGGATGCTTGTTTTCCGGGGGGGTCCATTACCGGGGCGCCGAAACGCCGGTCCATGGAGATTATCGCGGAATTGGAGGCCGGGCCGCGTGGGCTGTATTGTGGAAGTATCGGCTATCTGGATCGGCGGGGCGGCTTGGATATGAATATCGCGATCCGCAGTATGACGGCGGTGCAGGGGGAACTACGCTTTTGCGCGGGCGGGGGTGTCGTGGCGGATTCCGACCCGGCGGCGGAATATCAGGAGACCCTGGACAAGGTGGCCATCTTTCATACGGTCCTTGCGGAATGGATGAAGAGGGGGTGACCAGGGCATTTGTCAGCGTGGCCGGATTTGTCATAGAGTCGCTGCCAGTTATGATTGCAAAAAGCTGAACATGTCCGAAGAAAATCCCAAAGCAGGCGTGGTGTCCTCCTCGTCACCCCAAAAGCGGCGCACCCATTGGCAATTATTGCTGCAGGTCGTGTTCACGGTCGGCATTCTGCTCTGGCTGTTGCATGACACCCACTGGCAAACGCTGGCCCGGCGTTTTGCCGAACTGCGTCCGTTCTGGTTTCTGGCGGCCGTGTTGTCCTACGCGGCGAATCTCTCGGTGTCCGCCATACGCTGGCGGATCATTCTCCTGGCCATGGAACGGTCCGCGCCCATGCTTTGGTTACTGCGGCTCAACTGGGTGGGTGCCTACTTCAACCAAGTGTTGCCCGGTTCGGTATCGGGGGACGTGGTCCGCGCCTGGTACACCCGTCACCAGACCCACTCCATGCCGTTGGCGCTGGCGGCGGTGTTCGGAGACCGCTTCATGGGTCTGGGCGCGCTCGTCGCTATCGCGGCTGTGGCTTTTCTGCTGGATGGCGCGAGGGCCGGTCTGCTGCCGCAGATGGGGTGGACGATTGGGATGCTGGTTTTTGCCTATATCCTGATCGTGTTTTTGATTTTGACGCCCTGGCTCAACTTTCTGGGAAGAGTTGCCGGTAGGCTGGGTGAGAAGCTACACGATATCCGGTTGGGCATGGGGGCGTTACTGCGGCATCGTTTGATCCTCGTCGGTACGATCCTGCTTTCTTTTGTGGTGCAATTTTTTTCCATCCTGACCTTCTGGCTGCTGGCCCACGCCTTGGGTGAGGCCCCCGATGCCGTGGCGGTTTGGGTGGTCTGGCCGGTGGTCAGTCTCTTCCTCGCGCTACCGATTTCTTTTGCGGGTTGGGGGTTGCGCGAGGGGCTCATGGTTTTTTACTTGTCCTACCTGCACATGGGCCACGACCAGGCCTTGGCGCTCTCGCTTCTGCTCGGCTTTACGGTCGTGCTGACCAGTCTGCCGGGCGCGCTGCTCTGGATTGGGCTCCACCGCCATCATCAGGCCCCACCGAATTTGAAAACACCACCCGCCTCGCGTTAAACTGCGAGTTTCGCTGGCGTAGCTCAGTCGGTAGAGCTACTGATTTGTAATCAGTGGGTCGGGGGTTCGATTCCTCTCGCCAGCACCAGATAAAACATGTGCTTAGAGAGATTTTCTGGGTGCCTCCTTTTTCCTGGCTAACTCAGGGCTAACCTCAGAGGGAAAAAGGGTTAGCCGGACTGATCCCGGCCAGTCGGTGCGCTTCTGGGATGTCATCGCGCCGATTAAATGCCCGCCTCTGGTTTTTGGGCTATATGCAAAAAGAGGTTGACCCGGGCTCATGAGACGGCAATGGGAGAAATACCTGTCGCGTGCATGGGGGCCGGTGGCAGCCTTGACCAGGGACACCAATATTATCAAAGCACTGATGACCCAGCGTGCGGCCCGTTGGGGCGAAGCCGCCACGATCTGCCACCTGGATGCAGTATGTAGAGGCCATTCATCTCTTGCAATGGTTCCCCATCGTTCTGAAAACAGGACGTTGACAGCGAAACTTGCAGACCACGCCCGTGCCCGGTGGTGGGGGTATCTGACGCCGGCTCAGTAAGGCCGTTCGCGTGGTGCGGGCTGATCTTTAAAGCGGCGATGCACCCACCAGTATTGCTCTGGGGCTTTGCGAATGGCGGTTTCCATGCAGGCATTCATGGTGGTGGCATCGGCCACGGCATCGCCGCTGGGAAAACTGTCGGGCAGTGGCACAAATTCAATTCTGAACCCTGACCCTTGCGGCAAAC
>JAKACQ010000082.1:0-7485 GCA_021821285.1 Pseudomonadota bacterium | reverse complement strand
GCAGCATTCCCCGGGCGCCCTTGACCGCCCCGCGCTTCGTGGAACCGCGCACCGCGCCATAACCCCAGTGCGCCATGGTGGCGGCGATCAGTTCGCCATCTCGATGTTCACTGATGAGAATTTTTATCCTACGTCCGCCCACCCGCCAGTAGGCCTGGGCAACCATGACACCCCGCCCATGCCAGAAGGCCAGCAGGAAAGGTTGTCCGGCCTCGATCAGGGCGCGTACGCCGGCATCCCCCTCCTCCTGCCAACGCACACTCAGGGCGATGCCTTTGATGATATAAGCCGCCAGTGCGGCCACTGCGCGCAACCAACGTCCTTCCAATCGCACAGGTCAGTGATTGCTCAGGGTCGCGAAACTGATGCGGGTGAGGCCCGCCGCCTGCGCCGCATCCAGGACATCGATGACGTACTGTTGGGTCGCATTTTTGTCCGCGCGCAGAACAATCACCCGTTGGGGATCCTTGGCCGCAAGCACTTTAAGCCGTCTGGCCAGATCACGCATGGTCACGACATGCTTGTCCATACGCACCTGACCGCTAGCGCTGAGGTCGATGGTGATAGGTGTCTTAGGTTCACCGGCGGCGGCCTGCTGGGCTTTGGGCAATTGCATGGAGAGATGGGACTGGTGCACGAAGCTGCTGGTGACCATGAAGAACAGCAGCAACACCAGCACGATATCCACCATGGAGATCACATTGATCTCCGGCTCCTCGCTCACCCGCGGGCGCAGATTCATTGGGCGCTCCCACCCACGAGCAGATTCACCAATTTCAGGGCCTCTTTTTCGATCGCCAGGACCAGTACATCGACCCGTCCCTTGAAATAGCGGTAGAACATCAGACTGGGGATAGCGACGATGAGGCCGCTGGCGGTGGTAATCAGCGCTTCGGAAATACCGCCCGCCAAGGCTTTGGGGTCACCCGCGCCCACCATCCCGATGGCGGCGAAAGCGTGCATGATGCCAAACACGGTGCCCAGTAATCCCAGCAACGGCGCGACGCCAGCGATGCTGCCGAGAAAGTTGAGGTAGCGGTCCAGATGGGCCACCTCGTGGCGACCGCTCTCCTCCACGACTTCCTTGATCACCTCACGCGGCTGTCCGACTTGCTGCAGGGCAACCAGCATCATTCGCGCCAACGGCGTATCGTTCTCGTACAGCACCTTGACCGCCTGCTGCACCTTACCCGCTTCGATCAGATCGCCCGCCCGCGCCGCCAGACCCGCAGGGGCGATACGTGCGCGCCGTAACACCCAGAACCGGTTACCCACAATGGCCAGAGATACTATCGCCAACAAGATGAGGATGGGCAAGACGAAACCGCCCAGTTGAAATAATTCCAGCAAGTCCCGCACACCACCTCCAGAGCCGCTTCGATATAGACGAAGCAGGAATATAACATATCGGTCGGGAAACGGCAGTGACACCCCCGTGAACACGGTGATTTCAGCGGCGGCTGGTTCACGAATCGGGGCGGTTCAAGAAACGGGTTGCCAATAGGCGGGTAGCGGCGGCGCGGCGGGGTGTAGGTGTCCGGCACGCCAGGTCCATGTCCCGGTTTTACCCTCTCCCAGATAAAACAACTGCGCGTGCGTGGCCGACTTCAGAGCGGCCCTTTCCGCAAGTCCCAGGCTGGCGGGGGCGAAAATGGCTTGTACGCGGTACAGTACAGGGCGTTGCTCCGCCGCGAGGTGATGTACCGTCTCGGCGTCGGCATCACCCAGAAAAAGCAGATCGGGGCCAACGCCCCAGGTCGCGACACAAGGTTGGATCGGCATCCTCAAGCTGAGGAAATGCACTTCGGAGGGTGCGAGCCCCCCGGCCCGGCAATAGCTGAGAGCGGATGGTCCTCCGGGGTAATCGCGGGTGCCGATGGGCCACCATTGGCGGACAACGGCGGGTAGCGGCCGGGGCGCGGAAATATCGCTGCGCAGCCACGCATCCACCTGCGTCACGCCCCGCTGGCGCAGAACCGCTGTAAGCGCAAGGCCACCGACGCGGCGGCTGGCCGCAGTCCAGAGATTCGCCGAAAAAATACCCGTGTGTGTCCCTTTCTGCCAGAACAGCAGCATGCCCGAACCCGCATCCAGCGCACGCAATTCCAGGTCAGCGCTCCCTCCGGCGGGGATCAGCAGCGACACCATGCCCAGAAAAGCCAGCGGCCGTCCCGGCCAGCCCGCGGGCAGAAAAAAGATACCGAGTCCCAACGCCGCCGCCAGCAAGGCCCAGGGGCGCCCCGTGCCGGTACTGACCTGCGCGAAAGGGATGCGCAGCAAAAGGCGTAGCAACGCCGTCACCGCCTCCATTTCCAGGGCCGCCAGGTGAAAGAGCAAGCGGCTGAGGAATTCCAGATCCAGCAGCGCAAACCATGCGCCCAGCAAGGCGAGGGGCACCGCCAAAAATTCAACCAGTGGAATCACCACCACATTGGCCAGGGGCGAGACCAGGGAAACCTGCCCGAAAAGGCCCGCCAGCAGCGGCATCAACGCGATGAAAACCGCCCATTGGCTGCGCAAGAGCGCACGCCAGCCCCCTTCGCCATAGCCAATGGCCACCAGCGCCGCCACCGCGCCCAGAGACAGCCAAAAACCGACATCCACCAACGCGCCGGGGTTTCTCAGAGCGATGAACAGGGTCGCCAGGGACAAGCCCTGCCAAGCATTGTTGGGGCGCCCCAATAGATGGGCGAGAGCGGCCGCCGTGATCATCCAGGCGGCGCGCTCGCCGGGGATTTGCATACCGGCAAAGCTGGCATAGGCCCAGGCCGCCGGGAGACTGCAGAAGACACCCACCGTCTGCATCGGCCAGCGAGCGACCAGCCACGGGATGCGCCGCCACAACCATTGACTGAGCCACAGGGCCAATCCTGCCACCACCACCACATGGGAACCGGAGATCACCAGCAAGTGGGCGGTACCCGTGTCCCGATAAACTTGCCAGGTCGCCGCCGGAAGCTGGTTGCCGACACCAATGCTGAGGGCCTGTACGAAGCCCGCGGCCTCGCGGTCCAGCGCCATATTGCTGGCCTGGAGCACCGCCTCGCGAGCCGCCGCGATATGATCTTGCGGATTCCAGCGGGAAACCGGTAACGGCCGGGCATCCTGCACGCGCGCCACCCCGCCCTCCCCGGCCCAAAAACGCTGCCGGGCGCGGTCCGCAAAAGGGCTGCCGGGCAGACTCGCCAGGGCTTCACTATGCAGATCCAGGCGCCAGCGCTGACCCACCACGGGAACTTCCGGAAGGTTACCGTGAATGAGGAGGGTGGCAGGCCGATCGCCCGCGGGCATACCCCGCGACCAGCGTTCCGGCGTCAACAGAAAGCGGTATTCCCGGCCCCCCCATTGGGGTATGGAGGCGACACGCCCCTCAACCCTGAAGTGCTGACCCACCGGCCAGTGTACGGCGAGACGCAGATCGGCTTGCCAGATGCCCCAGGCGAAAGCCGCCGCCGCCACAGTCAGCAGGAGAGCCGGCCGCCATTTCCAGATCAGCGGCAGCGCGAGAAACGCCAGAGAAAGCGGTATCCATAAGGTGGGCAATTGCCGAAAACTGTGGAAAAATCCCAGTCCCAGTCCGGCGGCGATGACCACAAGCGGCAAAGACGGCCAGGAGTTGGCCCACGGCAACGGCTTGGCTACACTAGCCCTATTATGACCCAGGAAATATCGCATTGCGCCTACCTGCATTTTGTCGCCTTCCCAACCGCGAGGACATTCTCAGTAAACGTCCCCTGGGACGTTTCACCCATTATCTGGCCCGTCCGGTGCTCTGGCATCCCCATCGCCACAACGTCGCGCGTGGCGCAGCCATCGGCACCTTCATCGGCAGCCTGCCTTTTTTTGGCCATGTGCTCAGTATCTTACTGGTCAGTCTCTGGCGCCGCGCTTATATCCCCGTCGGCGTCGTCATGCCCTTCGTGGTGACGGGACCTTTCACCATCGTGCCTTTTTTCTTCGCGTCTTATGAGCTGGGGTTCTGGTTGCTCGACCAGTTGGGGCTGGCCCCGGCCATCACCATTCATTATGGAGACATCCACGAGATGGTCCACGGCCGGATCAGCGTACTGGCCATGGGAGATCGCCTCTGGCATGCCTATCTGCTCACTTGGCTAGGCAGCTTCATTCTCGGTGGAGGACTCGCCCTGATACTGTATTTTGGCATACTCCACGGCTGGCGGCTCTGGATATTATGGCGACTGCGGCGCCGTCACCTGCGCCGCCGCCGGTTCTAGTGTAGTGCTTGCAGAGGCTGCAAGATGCCATCTTGCAGCCGGAGCACGCGCCCCATGTGTGCCGCCAGCGCCGGCTCATGGGTGACGATAACCAGTGCGGTGCCCAACTCCTGATTGAGATCGAGCATCAGTTGATGGACGCCCTCCGCCGATTCACTGTCC
Organism: Pseudomonadota bacterium; assembly: GCA_021821285.1. Lineage (GTDB taxonomy): Bacteria > Pseudomonadota > Gammaproteobacteria > Acidithiobacillales > Acidithiobacillaceae > Acidithiobacillus. The sequence continues at coordinate 3,088 of JAKACQ010000082.1, read as the reverse complement.
AGATTACCCGTGGGCTCATCGGCCAGAAGCAACGCCGGGCGAGTGACCAGCGCGCGCGCCAGGGCGACCCGCTGCCGTTCGCCACCGGAGAGCATGCCGGGTTTGTGACCCAGGCGTTCGCCCAGCCCGACCCGTGTCAGGATTTCTTTGCCCCAGGGTTCCACCGAACGGCGCGACACCCGGCGTATCAACAGGGGGAGCAGGACATTCTCCAGCGCGGTGAATTCGGGCAGTAAACGATGTAGCTGATACACGAAGCCGACACTCTGGTTACGCAAACGGCTGCGCGCCGATTCGCTGAGTGTGTAGACCTCCTGCCCGAGAATCCGCACCTTGCCTCCCGACGGGCGTTCCAGCCCCCCCATGAGGTGCATCAGCGTGCTCTTGCCCTGCCCGGAAGCACCGACAATCGCCAGCCGTTCGCCACGGCGCACCTGCAGGTTGATGTCGCGGATCACCTCCAGACGCTCGCGGCCAATGGCGAAGCTCTGCCGCAGATGCTCGACGGAAAGAACGCTGCTCTGCTCACTCATAACGCAGGGCCTCGGCAGGGGCGACGCGCGAGGCGCGCCAAGAGGGATACAAGGTCGCCAGCCAACTCATGATCAACGCGGCAATGGCCACATGGATCACATCCCAAGGCTCCAGCTTGGAGGGCAACTGGCTGATGGAATAAACCTCCGGTGAAATGAACTGGACATGTATAAGTTGTTCGATAGCCGGGACCAGCGTGGGAATATTCAAGGCCAGCAACACCCCGGAGAGAACGCCGAGCAGCGTGCCAAAGAACCCGATGATTCCGCCCTGCACCATAAAAATCAGCATGATACTGCGCGGCGTGGCGCCGATGGTGCGAAGAATGGCGATATCCGTTTCCTTGTCGGTGACCACCATCACCAGGGTCGCCACGATGTTGAAAGCGGCGACGGCGATGATGAGCGACAGGATCACAAACATCACCAGTTTCTCCATGCTCAGGGCCTTGAAGAAGTTCTCATGGGTCTGGGTCCAGTCCTGGATATAAAAAGCGGCACCGAGCCGCTGTTGCAGATGGGCGGCGAAGGCCGGGGCGGCAAAAGGGTCTTTGATCTGCATGCGCAGGCCCGTCACGCCCTGGTTCAACCCGTAGAGCCGCTGCGCGTCGCCCAGATTGATATAGGCCATGCCACTGTCGTAGGCGTAAATACCGACGGAAAAGAGTCCGACCACCGTGAACTGGCGCAAGGCGGGGGTCACGCCCAGCGGGGTCACCCCCCCCTGCGGCGAAATCAGGGTGACCTTATCCCCCACCGTCACGCCCAGTTGTCGCGCCAGCGCGCGTCCAAGAATGATGCTCCAAGGATGGTTTTGCAAGGACTGTAGCCGACCTACTTTCATGTCCTTGCCCAGCTCGTTGACACGCCCTTCCAAAGACGGATCGATGCCCTCGATGACCGCGCCGCTGACCAGCCCGTCGTGGGTGAGCATGGCCTGCGCCTGCACGTAGGGCGCCACCCCCGTCACATCGGGCAGCACTGAAAGGCGTTTTACCGCCGTCGGCCAGTCCAGCACCGGCACCCCGTTGCCCTGAATGATCACATCGGAGGTCACCGCCAGAATCCGCGCGCGCAGGGTATGATCGAAGCCATTCATCACCGCCATGACCGCGATGAGTGCCGCCACGCCGATGAGCATACCCATGATCGCCGTGCCGGTGATAAAGGAGATGAAGTGATTGCGACGCTTGGCGCGGGTGTAACGCAGCCCGATCCAAAGCTCATAAAACCTCATGACTGTTCCGGTCGCAGGTGAGGGAAGAGGATCACCTCGCGAATGCTGGGCTGATCGGCGAGCAGCATGACCAGACGGTCGATACCCAGTCCCACCCCCGCCGTCGGCGGCATACCGTATTCCAGCGCGCGGATATAGTCGGCGTCGAAGCACATCGCCTCCTCGTCCCCGGCCTCCTTGGCCGCGACCTGCGCCCGGAAGCGGGCGGCCTGATCCTCGGGATCATTCAACTCGGAGAAGCCGTTGGCCAGCTCGCGGCCGGCGACCATCAGCTCAAAGCGGTCCGTGACCTCGGGGTCGAGATCGTTGCGGCGCGCCAGCGGACTGACTTCCAGGGGATACTCGGTGATGAAGGTGGGCTGCTGGAGATGGCCTTCCACCGTCTTCTCGAAGATTTCGATGAGACGCTTGCCCCAGCCCCAGGCGGGCTGACAGGGCAGGTGCAACCGCGCGAGCTTGGCGGCCAGCACCGCGGGGTCCCGCAGATCGGCATCCGCCAGGTCGGGGTTATGGGCACGCACCGACTCCGTCACCGTCAAGCGGCGGAAGGGTTTGCCGAGATCGATCTCCAGCCCCTGATAGCTTATCGCCGTAGTGCCCAGGGCCGCCTGCGCCGCGGCGCGGATCAGGGTCTCGGTGAGGTCCATGGCGCGCACGTGGTCGGCGTAGGCCTCGTACCATTCGAGCATGGTGAACTCGGGGTTGTGACGGGTGGAGATGCCTTCATTGCGGAAGTTGCGATTGATCTCGAAGACCTGTTCAATGCCGCCCACCACCAGCCGTTTGAGGTACAGCTCCGGGGCGATCCGCAGGTAGAGAGTCATGTCGAGGGCATGGTGATGGGTGACGAAGGGCCGCGCCGTGGCACCGCCGGGGATAGGCTGCATCATGGGCGTCTCCGCCTCATAAAAGCCGCGCTGGCGCAGACCATCGCGCAGGGCCGCCACCGTTTCGGCACGAATCTGGAAGGTACGGCGGGTGGCTTCGGTAACAATCAGATCGACATAGCGCTGACGGAAACGAGTCTCCGGATCGGCGAGTCCGTGCCATTTTTCCGGCAGCGGGCGCAGGGCCTTGCTCAGCAGTTGGAGGCTATGCACTTTGACCGAAAGCGCACCGGTCTTGGTGCGGAACAGAAGGCCATCCACACCGATGATGTCACCAAAATCCAGGCCCTTGAAACGCGCGTAGGCCTCTTCGCCCAGGTTATCGCGGCTGACAAAGAGTTGAATACGCCCGGACTGATCCTGAATGTCGGCGAAACTGGCTTTACCCATGACCCGGCGGCTCATCAGCCGCCCGCCGAGCCGCGCCTCGA
>JAKACQ010000081.1:0-7541 GCA_021821285.1 Pseudomonadota bacterium | reverse complement strand
TATTCGTATGATGAACGATCCAGGTTTCCATGTTTTCCTCCCTCCAATCTTGACGTTTCCGGGGCCCGGCTTTATTCCTTGGGTGTAAATGAAGTTCCGCAACCACAACTGGCCGCCGCATTGGGATTGGTAAAGACCAGCCCGGTATTCATCAGGCTGTCCTCGCAATCGACGACGACGCCGTTGAGAAAAGGGACACTCTTCTGTTCCAGCAGTACCGGAATGCCATTACTGGTGATGGCCACATCGCCGGGCTCCGCCGCGTCGACAATGCGAAAATCGTAAGAGAGGCCGGAGCATCCGCCTGGCTTTACCGCAAGGCGGAAAGCACTGGCAGCATTTCCACCACCAAAGGTGATCATCCGCTGGATAAAGCGTTCCGCTTTAGGCGTAAAGGTGAGTTCCATGACCGGCTCCTAAGCGACGTAACGGGGATAGTTGTTGTCAATAATGCAGGTGTCATCCACCGGACATACCGCCACACACTGCGGTTCATCGAAATAGTTTATGCATTCCGTACACTTGGCCGGATCGATCACAAAGGTGCCATTCTTTTCGGAAATGGCCATATTCGGGCATTCCGGTTCACAGGCCGAACAACTGGTGCATTGGGAACTAACGATTTTAAAAGCCATGATGTTTCTCCTTTTCACAAAAATGGGGGAGGATATCTCCCCCGATAACCTTAGGCAGCTACATACGCCCCCTGCCGAATCTCCGCATCTCCACGCTGGCCATGGACAATGGCCCCGCTACGGATGTTATCGAGATAATCCCGATAGTAGGCAATGACTGACTGCTCGATATATTCAAAAGCGTAGCGATCCACCGCATCGATTCCGGCCGCCTCCAGCGAGGCTTTCGGACAGCCACCGATCTTGGCCACAAAAACTGCCGTACAATCGTTGATCGCACGGATGACGGTGCTTTCCAGGGCTTCCTCTTCGCCATAACCGCCCTGGCAATAGAGGTCCACGCGACGGTGGCCGACAAACTTCGCCCCGGACGCACTCGCCTCATAAATCTGAAACTCGGTGGCATGACCGAAGTGCTCATTGACCCGCCCGCTGCCTTTCGTCGCCACCGCGATGAGAATTTTGACATCGGATTGCTCGCCGGCCAGGGTTTCCAATTCCGCCCGCTTGGCGTCCGCCGTCGCCTGACGTTCCTGCTCCACCAGCGACTGATAGGCCTTGCGCGATTCGAGGTCGTATTCCACATCCATCGCCATTACGGCTTCGGTCGTGAACTCCGCCGAACGGTCTTCGCCCAGCAGACCCACCGCGTCCGCCCGGCATTGCCGACAGTGGCGCATCATGTTCATTTCGCCTTCGCAACTGTCCTGCAGGGATTTGAGTTCCTGCGCGGTCGGGCCACGCTGGCCGTTCAAACCAAAAACCGTGCCATGTTCAGGCGCAGAAATCAGGGGCATGATGTTGTGGAGGAAGGCCCCGCGGCTCTTGACTGCCCGGTTGACTTCCACCAGATGGTGATCATTGATGCCGGGGATCATGACCGAATTCACCTTACAGAGGATGCCGCGCTCGGTCAGCATTTCCAGTCCCTGCATTTGCCGATCGGTGAGTATCTGCGCCGCTTCACGCCCCTTGTAACGCTTGTTTTTATAGTAAATCCAAGGATAGATCTGGGCGCCTACATCCGCATCCACCATATTGATGGTGATGGTGACGTGATCCACATTGAAACCGGCAATGGTATCCACATGGTCAGGGAGTGCCAGGCCATTGGTGGACAGGCAGAGCTTTATATCCGGTGCTGTTTTCGAGATCAGTTCAAAGGTCTTGAAAGTTTTCTCGGGGTTGGCCAGAGGATCCCCCGGACCGGCAACGCCCAACACAGTCATTTGCGGAATGGTGGAGGCCACGGCCAGCACCTTTTTGGCCGCTTGCTCCGGCGTCAATTTTTCACTGACGACACCCGGCCGACTTTCGTTGGCGCAGTCATATTTGCGGTTACAGTAATTGCACTGGATATTGCAGGCGGGCGCCACCGCAACGTGCATACGGGCGTAATGATGATGCGCTTCTTCGCTATAACAGGGGTGATTCTTGACCTTTTCCCATATCTCCGGTGCCAGATCTCCCTGCCCTGCTCCGGTGCCACAACTGGCCTTGCCGGAACCGCCGCTCGTACCACAACCTTGGTGTTCTGCCTTTTGCTGCCTGATCTCATCCAGATCCACCCCGTTATTGGGTGTGGCAATACTGGAAAGAGAAATTATTTGGGATGCCATGGGCGTAATCCTCCATACGGATCTTCAGTGAACGATGGAAAACCGCGCGCCTCATGGATGTATCGGCTTGCTCCTAAGAAGCTGACGCTTACATTACCTTTAGCAAAAGTGATGCCAGCATATGCTGCCTTTGTTTTTCAATATATTAGATTAAACCATCCGGTGCTTTGTCGGTAACATTACGTGCATTTTCAGCACTGCGGCGAAAATTGTCGAAAATCGGACAAACGAGGAGGGGTGAAAATAGTACGGCAGGCGCGAATTTAGAGTTTTTTAACTTCTACACCGTGTTTATTGAGGGCATAACCAAGTTTGCGGGTAGTCGTCCCCAACAAACGAGCGGCTTTGGCTTGTACCCAGCCACAGCGGTCCATGGCCTGGATCAGGCGATCCCGTTCCGACAAAGGTGGGGAACCCTCCACATCGCTTGCCGCCACTGCATCCACCACTTGCTCCGCAGATTCGGGCATTACGGGGAGCGGTATACTGCTATTGCCTGACATCTTCATGGTGACGATGGGATGGCTTCCTTCCAACGGTCGCAGGGCCATGGAGAGACACTGATTGCGCTGACAGGGCACGTCGAGATTGCGGATGATATCACCGCGCATCATGGTGGCGGTGCGTTCGACGCAGTTTTCCAGTTCCCGCACGTTACCCGGCCAATAGCAGGACACCATGGTTTGCAAAGCCTCCGGAGTGAGGGTCAGTTTGCGCTGATTCTCGGCGTTGTAACGGGCGAGGAAATGTTCGATCAAGGCGGGGATATCCTCACGACGTTCCCGCAGCGGGGGCAGGAAAATACTGACGACATTGATCCGGTAGTAGAGATCGGCGCGGAACTCGCCCTTGCTCACCGCCTCTTCGAGATTGCGATTGGTGGCAGTGATAATACGCACATTGACGCGCCGGGTCTGGCTACCGCCCACCCGCTCGAATTCGCGCTCCTGTAATACCCGTAAGAGCTTGGCCTGAAAAGCCGGAGAGATATCGCCGATCTCGTCGAGAAACAGGGTGCCACCGTCTGCCAGTTCAAAACGCCCCTTGCGCTCCTGGGTGGCGCCGGTAAACGCACCGCGCTCATGTCCGAAAAGCTCTGATTCGAGAATACTTTCGGGAAGCGCCGCGCAATTGAGCGAAACAAAGGCTTTGTCGCGACGGGGGCTGAGATAGTGAATGGCGCGGGCGATGACCTCCTTGCCGGTGCCCGACTCACCGCGCAGCAACACGGTCGCCTTGCCTGGCGCCGCTTGGTGCACGTCAGAAAACACCGCCTGCATGGCCCGGCTGTTGCCGATAACATTTTTGATGCTGTAGCGTTTCTGTAATTCCTTCTGTAGACGATGCTTTTCCTGCAAAAGACGGTTTCGTTCCGCCGAGATACCCTGATGCAGATTAACGGTCTGTCCTACCAGATTGGCAATCATCTGCAACAAGCGGACATCAGAGCGGAAACTCACGCCCTTGTGTCGCTCACTGCGATAGATGGCGAGCACGCCGATACACTCATACCCCACCTTGATCGGCACCCCTACAAAGGCATGCAAGCGCTGACTGATCTCCGGTTCAAAGGCGCGGTGCAGAAAAGCCGGTTCCTGAGAGACATCAGGAATCACTATCGGCATGCCGGCACGCATAATCTTGCCTATCATCCCCTCCCCTAACCGATAACGCCCCCGTTCTATTTCCGCAACAGACAAACCTGTGGCAGCGATTACCCCCACTATTTCCTCGTTCATGCGCAACACAATCATGGACGGTGAGATATGCAGATGACTTTCCAGCGTCTTCAGAACATCGTTCAGGGTGTGTTCAAGATCCATGGAGGAACTGAGCACCTTACTCACCTCGTAGATGGTCGTCAGCTCCTGAAAATGGTTGGGGGTTACGTGATCTTTCATGATAAGGCACTCTTCTCTACAGCGCTCAGGAGGCGTTGGCGTGGGATGAGGCGGCTGGGGTTTTGGTGAGCCTGTGGGTCTGCCTGACACTTGGGCAAGGCACAGAACGCCGACAATGGTCGGCACCAACGCCAGCGACTTCAGCATACACGTCAAGAGATACGGACGTCCACAGGCGTAATTGATCCTCAGAAAAACCGGCGGTTTTGGCGCCCGCCGCTGCCATGAGCGGGCGCCGAATGAGGAGTGGGTCGGACAGCATCGCGGCGAGTGCCCCGGCTTCCGTAAACGCCTCCGGAACGATCTCTCCCGACTTTACCCGCGGCGAGGCCGGGTTGAACCACTCGGCGACTGGTCGATCCGCAAAATAGGGGCGCAGGGTTGCCGCCGTCCAGGCGGTCTTCAATAAGTCATGTACCTCCAGCACACAGCCTGCGGCCGTCAACAGTGCTTTCTGCCGCGCATTATTGGCACAGCCTGGTTTTTCGTAGAATAAGACACGCAACGGTATGCTGGCTGGCAACTGCTCATGATCCGCCCGCTCACCCCAGGTCAGAAGCTGATCCACCTGCGCCGCGATTTCTTTCTGAACCGCGGAGTCCAGACGCTTCAGCCAGGCATTGGGAAGCCCGTAGATCCCGTACAGGCCTCCTGCCAGCATTCCCGCGATGGCGCCCGTGGTGTCCGCATCCCCACCCTGATTTACCACCGTCATCAGGCAGTCTTTAAAATTATCGGTATGAAGCAGCGCATACAGGACGGCACGCACCGTATCCACAATATAGGGCGTAGGTGCCTGGGGAATTTCTTTGAAATCGAATTCCGGGTACCGTGCAACCAGTGCATCCGCCAGGCGCCGCACGGCTGAAACGCCGTCACCGCGCAGCGCGCAGCGCAACATCTCCCCCAGCGTCAGGGTGGCGATATCCGACAGCGGGTGATGGTGGGTCAGATGCGCCTGTTCCGCACTGATCTGCCGGAAGGCCGCGGGGGCGTCCAGGGTGGCCAGCACCACGGGGAGATTGCGTACGCACGCACCATTGCCGGCATCCCATTCCGCCGGTTCGGCGGCGGTACTGCCGTTGAGCATAAAGCGCCGGATTCCCCGGCGGCAGGTATTGCCCACATCCACGGGATGGCCGCGCAACCACTGCACCATCCCCTCGCCAAAGCGGGTAATGGACCATTGTTCATCGGCAAGGATGCTCCGCCCCAACACCAGACACATCTGGGTATCGTCGGTCACCTGTCCGGGCTGCAAATGCAGCCAACCGCCACCGATCATATTGCGGTGGACGCCATATTCCTCCCGAATTTCCGTGGGACTCATGAACTCCACCGTCGCGCCCAGGGCATCCCCGACCGCCAATCCCAGGTAGGCACCTAATGCTCTCTCCCGCAAGTCATAGCCCATTTCTCGTCCTCAGTAATAGTGCATGTGTGCCGCGTATTCACCGCCGATCACCAGATACTCACTCTCCGCTTGGAGGGCGCGACATGGCAGCAGGCCCTTGAAGAAGAGCAGTTTTACCAAAGGTACTTCCACCTCCATTATGCAATCGCCGAATGCGCCAGCCACATCTCTGTCGTCGCTGAAGGACACCAGATTGTTCAGCCGGATCACCCCCTGCCGCGCTCCGGCCTTCCAGAGAATAGGATGTTCGGCAAAATCATTGGTTCCCCGGAACAAGCGCAGATGCCGTTGTCCGGATGCCAGAAAACGTCGCGCCGACCATTGTGCGAATTCAAACAAAAGGTCAAGCTGCAACCAGATCGCATTGTTATCAAATCGCCCTGACATTTTGTCGGTCATATACTGAATCCAGGCGGCATCACCCACACGGCCGATCACTTGCCGGTGAAAGTTCGGCGCGATCCCGAACCGGCTCTCCACCCAGCCCTTCATGACCGCACCTTCCGGCGAATTGCTGTCATATCCCCAACCTTTGAGCAGGCGTAAATAGCTGGCCCTGAAGCGTCGGCCCTTCGTCCGGTCATGTCCGCCAGCAAAAATCTCTTCCATGTACGCCTGGAAGACCTGTCCCGCCTCGCCCTGTTCCCGCACCAGAGACAATCCCTGGAAAAGCGCAGGGTGCCCATCGCGCACCCCGGCGATATGTAGCGGCATCGGGAACGCATGAAATTCAGCGCTGATCAACAGCCCGGACGGAATCCCGGTCAGATTGCTACCGGGATTGGCGACCGGTGAACGGGCGGGGCGCTGCTCCTCTGGTGGGTTCGCGGCTGACAAAAGCGTCCTTGCGGCGACTAATTCTGCAACACGGCAGCCACCTTGGCGCGGATATCTTCGAGCCGCAGGGGCTTATGGAGGAACACGAATCCTTTACTGATTACGGGCTGGCTCAGGGCGGAACGCGCTTCCCCCACCACGAGCATCAGTCGTGCCTTGGGAAATTGTTCGCTCACCATCTCCACGGTCAACCTGCCGTCGTCCAGCAGCGCCTCGCCGAGAATGATCAGGTCAGGCGGCCAATCCTGAGCCTTGGCGACAGCGGCCTGGAGACTGGCGATTTCGTGGGTTTCATATTCATCATGAAGCATGAATTGCACTGCCATGCGCCCGATTTCATCCGTATCCAGCACAAAAATGCGCCGATTACCCACCGCGAGATTACAATCCACACCGATCTGCATATCGTCCTCCCAAAACTGAGCAAGCCTTCCTGCTTGAATGGGTAATCAAAGCAGGTTTTATGCCATACATTTCCAGCCCCGCGTTTATATCCCGAATAGCTTCCAGCCGGAAAGCGAAAAAATCTTTCCATCGACCAGACAAGGTACTAAGTCATTCAAACAAAACCGTGTTTGTTGGGCCTTAACCAGGTTGCCTCCATGACCCAATAGCAGCGCGGTGAGTTGCATAACTCGGTCAATGCTGTGGGGTTCCTGACATAGAAAGCGCATTTTGTAGGTTTTCAAACAGCCTGCAAGGCTCTGCCAGAAAGGTACGATTTTATATATAAAACAGTTCATTATATGGTTACGTACAGGTCTGGCACGCCCCTTGCAACAGCGAGGACGGAAAGCGACTCTTCCCCGTTTTTGGGGGCTTCCACCTGGCAAGTTAGTCATTTTTGAAACAGGAGACATGGCAATGAGTGACAAACTAAGGCAAATCGCCTTTTATGGTAAGGGAGGCATTGGCAAGTCCACCACCTCCCAGAATACCCTGGCAGCCCTTACGGAAATGGGCCAAAAGATTCTCATCGTTGGCTGCGATCCCAAAGCTGACTCCACCCGTTTGATTCTCCACTCCAAAGCGCAGGACACCGTACTGAGCCTCGCGGCTGAAGCGGGCAGCGTGGAGGATCTGGAAATCGAAGACGTTATGAAGGTCGGGTATCGCGACATTCGCTGCGTGGAAT
>JAKACQ010000030.1:0-34594 GCA_021821285.1 Pseudomonadota bacterium | reverse complement strand
GGTCTGGTGGCCATCGCCGGGGAAGTCAAAGCCCCGGGAGTCATCGCGGTGGAAAGGATCACCTTCCAGGTCAACCCCATGGACTTCGATCTGCCCACCCTGCCACCCATGGCGTCGCTTCGCCCTGTGGTGGTGCCTCAACCCGAAATCGAACGTCCGGAGATCAGTCCTCCAGAGCGAGAGCCCTTGATAGAAAGACCGGAGATCCCGGATAACGATTGATCCTGAATCCGGCGCGCCCTTTCATGCGCCGGGGGTTCGGGAGCGCCTCACCCGCAAAGGGCTGTGGGGCGGGCCTTCAGGGACCCTGCGGAGGGGGCGGGTTATTGTAACCATCGCTGTATTGACCGGGATATTGGCCGGCTGGTGGTTGGCTATAGCCCGGAGGACCGTACTGCCGATCGTTGCGGTGAGCGTAATAACCTCCTGTAGCACAACCTCCGAGTGCCGCGGCGCTCAGCAGGCATAGCACGATTTTCCATACGGACATCTGCATGACCCATTCTCCTTCGAGGCAATGGGCCATGATTCCGATCAGGGGACCTGTTGTCAACCTGGTTTTTCCTGGGGCGGGAGTCTTTTCCGTGGAACGGCGCTTGGCCGGGTAAAAGAGATCGCCCGGAAAGGGTGCGTGCGCACTGTGCCTCCCGTTTGGTGAAAGACACCATTTTGGGTGATCGGGGCTGGTATTGTCTGAATCATGTTATAAAATGGTTGTATCGACGGCGCCGCCTTGCGGGGAGGCGCCGGTGGGATTGACGCGGGGTGGTTAGGGGGACGTCTGGGGGCGGCGAGGTATTGTCACAGAGTGTTCATAAAAGTGCCGCACTATTGTCACATATATGGGTCATAATAGGTAAGGTTTGCTATCGTTTTTGCACGGAGAGCCCTGCATGCTCAGCACCCAATCTCACGGCAGTACCGGTCGCGTCGCCACCAAGAAGGAGCGTTCGTTGCGCCTCTATCTGGCGCGTCATCAAGACGAAGTGGAAGCCGCGCAGCGTCTGCGCTATGAGGTCTTTAGCGCCGAATATGGTGCCCAGCTCAGTGGCCGACCCGGATTGGATCAGGATGAGTACGATCCGTTTTGTGAGCACCTGATTGTCGAGGACGAAACCCGGCAGGAGGTTGTCGGTACCTATCGGTTCTTTCTTCCCGAGAAGGTGGCCTGTGTCGGGCGTTACTATGCGGAGACCGAGTTTGATCTTTCCCGTCTTTTGACCCTCGACGCGCGGGTCATGGAACTGGGACGCTCCTGCGTACATCCCGACTACCGTCAGGGGGCGGTCATCGGGATACTTTGGTCGGGGCTTGCCGAGGCCATGGCCATGTGGCAGATCGATTACCTCATGGGCTGCGCCAGTGTGCACAGTACGGATGGTCCCGCGCTCGGTGCGCTCTACCGGAACTTGAGCCCCTACCTCACCGCTCGGGAACAGCGGGTCTTCCCGTTGCGTGCCGTTCCCAAATTTGATGTGGAGGCGCAAGCGGAGCCGGCTTCGTTGCCCAGCTTGCTCAAGGGCTATCTGCGCGCCGGCGTGCGCATTGGCGGCGAACCTTTCTGGGACCCGCAGTTTCACTGCGCAGACTTTTTCGTCTGGTGTGAGTCCAATCTGATCACGCCGCGTTACCAGCAGCGCTACTTGGAACCGGTGGATGCGCGTAAATGACACGCCGTAAAAAACCCGCCCCGGTACTGGTGACGTATCCGGGGCGGCGTTGGCGCCGCTCGCGGCCCAATGCCCTGCGACGCATCTGGCGGCTGCCTCTGCTGGTGTTTCATCTGTTACTGGCGTATCCGCTGGCTATCTGGACCTGCGCGCGCAAGCCCGCGCCGGATGCGAGCAGTTATCGGGCCTTTGCGTGGTGGAGTCGGCAGGCCCTGCGTATCCTGGGGATTCATTTGCGTGTCGATGGAGTCCTCCCCAAAAAACCGGTCCTCGTCGCCGCCAATCATGTTTCCTATCTCGATATTCTTGCGCTCTCCACGCTGATTCCCGGTCGTTTCGTGGCCAAAAAGGAAATGCGCGCCTGGCCCTTCTTCGGGATCATGGGGGAGTGGCTGGGGACGCTGTTCATCGACCGCGGCGATGTCCGCGCCAGCCAGCGCACCATGGGTCAGGCCAGCGAGATTCTGAGCGCTGGAACCAGCGTCATCTTTTTCCCCGAGGGGACCACCAGTGATGGCAGAGGGGTCGGTGATTTTTTTGCGGCGCCTTTCGAGTCGGTATCGAGAACCGGGGCGGCCACCAGCCCGGTTGCCTTGCGGTATGAAGATGTACTGCATCCTGGTCAACCCGATGCGCTCTGTCCCTTCATTGGTGAGGACAGTCTATTCGGGCATCTCTGGAGACTGGCGGCGGCGGCGCCGTTGACACTGCGCGTGGAATTCCTGCCCGCCCTGGCGCCGGAGTTGGGGCGCCGGAAACTGGCGGCCATGGCGCAGTCCGCGATTGCCGAAGCCTTGCAACGGATGGAACAGGGGGCTTCCGTGACCTATTTGCACGATCCGCGCCGCCGTCCACTCCGAGATGCGTGGGCGGCGTGGCGGCGCAGCCACGGGGGCTGAACCCGGCCGAAAGGAATCCCTAAGCTTTGCGGTGCGGCCAGCGGTGTACGCTGTCCACCAATGCGGCGACATTTTCAATGGGGGTGTGCGGGGTGAGGCCATGTCCAAGGTTGAAGATATGGCCGGTTCCAGTCCCATGACTGGCCAGCACGCGCTCCGCCTCGGCGGAGACGCCGCTGGCGCTGCCATACAGGGCGATGGGGTCCATATTGCCCTGCAAGGCGATGCCGTCTCCGAGGCGCCGGCGTGCGTGATCCAACTCCGTCGTCCAGTCGAGGCCAAGCACGTCGGCCCCGCTGGCGGCCATCGCCTCCAACCAGTTGCCCCCGCCCTTGGTGAAAAGGATGATGGGCACCGTACGGTCTTCGGCTTCGCGTTTCAGGCCGGCGATAATTTCGGTCATGTACGCCAGAGAAAACTCGGCGTAGGCGGGCGTACTCAGGGTTCCCCCCCAGGTGTCGAAAATCATCACCGTCTGCGCACCGGCGGCGATCTGGGCGTTGAGATATCGGGTGACGGACTGCGCAAGATGCCGTAGAAGCCGATGCAGCAGGGCCGGATCACTGTAGAGCAATCCCTTGATATGGATGAAGTCGCGGCTGCCTCGCCCTTCGACCATGTAGCACGCGAGGGTCCACGGACTGCCCGCAAAGCCGATAAGCGGTACGCGTCCGCGCAATTCACGGCGGATGAGGCGGACGGCATCCATGACGAAGCGCAGTTCCGTTTCGGGATCCGGTTGCCCCAGGGCATCGATATTGGCGGCGCTGCGCAAGGGTCGCTCGAAGACGGGGCCCTCGCCCTCCTGAAACTGCAGCCCGAGCCCCATGGCATAGGGGATGGTGAGAATATCGGAAAAAAGGATGGCGGCATCCAAGGGAAAACGGTCTATGGGTTGCAGCGTGACTTCACAGGCCAATTCCGGTGTGGTGCAGAGGGTAAGAAAGTCCCCGGCCCGGGTGCGGGTGGCGCGGTACTCCGGTAGATAGCGTCCGGCCTGGCGCATGAGCCAGATGGGGACGTGGTCGACTGGCTGGCGTAGGCAGGCGCGCAGGAAATTATCGTTTTGCAGGTCGGTCATGGCGCTCACACACCCAGGGCGTCGAGAATGCCCTCGGCGGCTCGGCGTCCCTCATCGACGGCCGTGACCACCAGGTCGGAGCCGCGGCGCATATCGCCGCCCGCGAATATACGAGGATTGCTGGTCTGGAACCGATCGTTGGTACTGATCCGGCCCAGCGCGTCCGTGGTAATGCCATGCTCGGCGAACCAAGGGGGGGGGGAAGGATCAAAACCGAAGGCGACGATGACGGCGTCGGCATCGAGTACCTGTTCCGAGTCGGGGACGATCTCCGGGTGACGACGACCTTTGGCATCGGGTTCCCCCAGACGGGTCTCCACCAGACGGACCCCTCGCACTCCCGCGGAGGGGCTGCCGATGACCTCCACCGGCTGGCGGTTGAAGAGGAATCTGACGCCTTCCTCGCGGGCATTGGCCACCTCCCGGCGGGAGCCAGGCATGTTTTCTTCGTCACGACGATAGGCGCAGATCACGCTGCTGGCGCCTTGCCGGATGGCGGTGCGCACGCAGTCCATGGCGGTGTCGCCGCCGCCCAGCACGACCACGCGTTTGTGGATCAGGTTGACATAGGGGAGGGCGGGGTCGGGTATCTGCATGAGGTGGCGGATATTGGCGATCAGAAAAGACAGGGCCTTGATGACGCCGGGCAGGGTCTCCCCCGGGAAGTCACCGGATTTGGCGGTGTAGGTGCCCATACCCAGAAACACGGCGTCGAAGTCCGCCAGGAGTGTGGCTAGGGAAATATCCTTGCCCACCTCGGTGTTGAGTTCGAAGCGGATGCCCATTTCTTGTAGCAGGTGGGCGCGGCGGGCGACCACTTCTTTCTCCAGCTTGAAGGGGGGGATGCCGAAGGTGAGCAGACCACCCACCGCCGGGTAACGGTCGAAGACCACCACCTCGGTGCCCGCGCGGTTGAGCACATCCGCGCAGCCGAGTCCTGCCGGACCGGCGCCCACCACCGCCACCCGTTTGCCATTGGCGCTGAGGAGAGGAATTTTCGGTTGCCATCCACGCGCCAGGGCCTCTTCGGTGATGAATCGTTCGAGACTGCCGATGGTGACCGCGCCATAACCGTCGTTGAGGGTGCAGGCCCCCTCGCAGAGGCGATCCTGCGGACAGATGCGGCCACAGATTTCGGGCAGGGTGTTGGTCTGATGCGACAGGTTTGCCGCTTCCTCCAGGCGATTCTCGACGATGAGTTGCAGCCAGTTGGGAATGTAGTTGTGCACCGGGCACTTCCATTCGCAATAGGGATTGCCGCAATGTAGACAGCGGTCGGCCTGCAATTTGGCGCTGTCCAGATCGAAGCGTTGATAGATTTCCTGGAATGCCTCGCGGCGTTCCTCCACGCCCAACTTCTTGGGGTCCTGCCGCGGGTCTTCGATAAATGAAAAATGGCTCATGGTTTTCCTTGGAGTGAAGACGCGCTCAACTCGCCTCTTCGAGCAGGACATCCAGCTTGGCCGCCTTGGGCACCACCAGCCAGACATCACGGATGAAGTGGTTCCAGTCTTTCAGCAGCCCTGCGGCATACTGACTGCCGGTGGCGGCCACATGCGCCTGGATGTGACGGCGCAGCAAGGCTTCATAGCCGCGCATGGATTCGGTTTCAATCCGGTGGTAGTTCACCAGTTCGCCATTGACCTGATCGGGAAACTGACGGATCTGGTCACGCACGAAAGCCAATCCGCCGGTCATGCCGGCCCCGAAATTCACCCCGACCGAACCGAGAATCACGATCTGACCGCCGGTCATGTATTCACAAGCGTGGTCGCCCGCGCCTTCAATGACGGCCACGGCTCCGGAGTTGCGCACGGCGAAACGTTCGCCCGCGCGGCCCGCGGCGTAGAGGCGCCCGCCCGTCGCTCCGTACAGGCAGGTGTTGCCGACGATGGCCGAGTCCTGACTGGTATAGGACACGCCCGCCGGGGGCGCGATGATGATGGTGCCCCCGTTCATGGCCTTGCCCACATAATCATTGGCATCGCCATGCAGGCGCAGAGTCATGCCCTGCACACAGAAGGCCCCGAAGGATTGTCCGGCGGTACCCTGCAGTTCGACGTGCACCGCGTCTTCCCGTAGCCCGACGTTGCCGTAGCGACGGGCGATTTCTCCGGCGAGGCGGGCGCCGATGGAGCGATTCACATTGCGGATCGGGTAATGCAGTCGGGTGGGAATCTGTTTTTCCAGCGCGGGCTGTGCATCCTTCACCATGCTTTCGGCCAGTTCACCCGGGTCGCAGGGAGGGTTGCGGTCCTGGGTGTGAATATTGGGATCGACATCGCGCAGCGCGGCATTGGCCAAGAGGGGACGGAGATCCAGATGCTCCTGCTTGGCGCTTTGCGCACCCTTGATCTCCAGCCACTGGCTGGCGCCGACGAGATCGTCAAAGCGGCGGACACCGAGTTGCGCCATGATCTCGCGCACTTCCTCGGCGACGAAGCGGAAATAGTGGATGACCATTTCCGGCAGTCCCGTGAAATGTTTGCGCAGGGTGTCATCCTGGGTGGCGATACCGGTGGCGCAGTTGTTGAGATGACAGATCCGCAGGTATTTGCAGCCCAGCGCGATCATCGGTGCGGTACCGAAACCGAAGCTCTCCGCACCGAGTAAAGCGCCTTTGACCACGTCCAGTCCGGTTTTGAGTCCGCCATCGACCTGCAGACGTACCCGGTGCCGGAGATGGTTGCGGCGCAGGGCCATCTGGGCTTCGGCGAGACCGAGCTCCCAAGGGGAGCCGGCGTACTTCACCGAGGTCAGGGGACTGGCGCCTGTGCCGCCATCATAGCCGGCAATGGTGATGCGGTCGGCATAGGCCTTGGCTACCCCCGCGGCGATGGTGCCAACTCCGGCCTCGGAAACCAGTTTCACGGAGATATAGGCCTGCGGATTGACCTGCTTGAGGTCAAAAATGAGTTGTGCCAGATCCTCGATGGAATAGATGTCATGGTGCGGCGGCGGGCTGATGAGGGCGACTCCTTCCTTGGCATAACGCAGCCGGGCGATGAGGCCGCTGACCTTGTGTCCCGGCAGTTGACCGCCTTCACCGGGCTTGGCGCCTTGGGCGATCTTGATCTGCAACTCTTCGGCATTGACGGCGTATTCTGGTGTCACGCCAAAGCGTCCAGAGGCGATCTGTTTGATTTTGCTTATTTTATTGTTGTGATAGCGTGCCGGATCTTCACCGCCTTCGCCGGAGTTGGAGCGGCCACCGATGGTGTTCATGGCGATGGCCAGCGCCTCGTGGGCCTCTGGTGACAGCGCGCCGAGCGACATGGCCGCGGTATCGAAACGCGGGGTGATCGCTTCAATGGGTTCCACTTCACTAATCGGAATGGGCTGTGCCGTACGCAGTTGCAGCAGATCACGCAGGGTGGTGACGGGGCGCTGGTTCACCAACCCGGCGAAGACCCGATAGTCCGCGTAACGACCGGATTTGACCGCCGTCTGCAGGCTTTGTACCACATCGGGATGATAGGCGTGATATTCGCCGCCGCTGACATATTTGAGCAAACCGCCGAGAGGTAACGCCTGGCGCGGCAGATAGGCATCATGGACCTGCTGGCGGACATCATTTTCCAGATGGCTGAAAGAGGCCCCGTTGATCCGGCTGACCGTTCCCCGGAAACAGCGCTCCACCACCTCTGGCGCGAGACCGAGTGCTTCAAACAGTTGCGTGCTGCGATAGGAGGCCAGGGTGGAAATGCCCATTTTGGAAAGGATTTTGTAAAGACCCTTGTCGATGCCCTTCCGGTAGTTTTCCAAGGCCTTATGGAGAGTCACCGGCTGACTGAAGGCGTGCCGCTCGGCGAGGCTGCGGATGATCCCGTAACTCAGATAGGGATAGATGGCCGTGGCGCCATAACCGATCATGGTGGCGAAATGATGCGGGTCGCGGGCATGCGCCGTGGCGACCACGATGTTGCAGCGGGTGCGCAGACCGGCATCGATGAGCGCGTGATGTACCGCGCCCACGGCCATCAGGGCGGGAATGTAGAGACGATCCCGCTCCAGCGCGTGATCCGAAAGCACGAGGATGACGGCGCCATGCCGCACCGCTTCGATGGTCTCTTCGCAGAGGGCCTCGATGGCCCCGCCCAGGTTACTGTCCGCCGCCGAGTAGCAGAGATCGAAAGTTTGGCTGCGGAAGGCAGGCTCGGCGCGGTGGGTGAGGGCGACAAAGGTGGCATCGGAGAGTACCGGGGAATGGACTTCGATGCGCCGGGCGTATTCCGGACGTTCGGCGAAGAGGTTGCTCTCGCTGCCAATGACCGTGTTGAGGGACATCACCAGCGCTTCACGCAGGGGATCGATGGGCGGATTGGTGACCTGGGCGAACTGTTGGCGGAAATAGTCGGCAATGTGCCGGGGTTGTCGCGACAAGATCGCCACGGGGGTGTCATCTCCCATGGAGCCGACGGCTTCTTGCGCGCCTTCGGCGAGGACACGGATGACCTGGTCTTCTTCCTCGAAGCTCACCCCGAAGGCCTTTTCAGTGGTCAGCAGATCGTGCACGGTGAGCGCGGGAGTGGTGTCACTGTCGTCACTGTCGAGGTGTTCGGCGTACTGATCCAACCATTCCCGGTAGGGGTGACTGTTCTGGATCTCGGCGTCGATGGCCGCCGATTCAAGGAGTTTCCCTGTGCGCATGTCCACCGCCACCAGTTGCCCTGGCCCCACCCGGCCCTGCACCAGGATGTCGCGGTGGTCGTAGTCGAATACTCCGACTTCCGAGGCGATATTGATGATGCGGTCTTTGGTGATGACGTACCGGGCTGGCCGCAGACCATTGCGATCCAGGGCGCAGGCCGCGATGCGCCCGGTGTTGAGCACCAGACCAGCGGGCCCGTCCCAGGCTTCCATACGCATGGAATGGTATTCATAGAAAGCGCGCAGGGCGGGCTCGATGCGCGGAACATTGTGCCAGGCGGGCGGCACCAACAGACGGACGGCCTTGAAGAAATCCATGCCACCCTGCACCAGCAGCTCCAGCATATTGTCGAGACTGAAGGAATCGCTGCCGCCACCCACGGCGGGGAGGACTTCCGCCATGGGCAGCAGGTCGGATTTCAACTGGGCCTCGCGGGCCCTGGCCCACATGCGATTGCCCTGCACGGTGTTCAGTTCGCCGTTGTGGGCGAGGATGCGGAAGGGCTGGCACAACCGCCATTCCGGCCAGGTGTTGGTGGAAAAGCGCTGGTGGTAGGTGACCAGGGCGGAGGCGAAACGCGGGTCACGCAGGTCGGGATAGAAATCCGGAAGATGTTCGGGCAACACCAGGCCCTTGTAACCGATCACCTGGGACGAGCAGCTCACCGCAAAGAAGTCACGCTCGTCGACGAAACGTTTCTCTACACGCCGCCGCAGGCGGTAGAGGAGACGTTCCTGGCCATCCGTGTCCGTGTCGCCGGGGAGATCCACAAACACCTGCCAGACCGCGGGCAGGCGCTTGAGCGCCTCATCCCCACAGACCCTGCGGTCGATAGGTACTTCGCGCCAGCCCGGGCAGTGCAGTCCGAGCGCCTTGGCTTCCGCCTCCAGGGCCGCGCGCATTGCGCGCGCCACCGTGGTGTCCTGGGGGAGGAAAAACTGGCCGACGCCGAAATGCGCAGCCAAGGTGAGGCCCTGTTCCGCGGCCATGGTCCGGAAGAAGGCCTTGGGCATTTGCAGCAGCAGGCCGCAGCCATCACCACTTTTGCCGTCCGCGGCCACCGCGCCGCGATGGGTCAGGCGCGCCAACGACAGGATAGCCGTTGCGACTATGCCGTGACTGGCCTGATTGTCCATCTGCGCAATCAGGCCGAAGCCGCAGGAGTCCCGTTCAAAGTCGGAGGAGTATAAGCCTTGCATCATATCGTCACCTGGTTGTCACGTCACCCTGTCGCCGGACTGCAAAGCAGGGCCGACCATTATAACCTGCTCATGGATAGCATCCAAGGGCGCGAACTTGCCTTTTGCCAGGGATTCAGTCGGTAATGCGGAGGGCTCCGGCTTCGCCATGCGGATCGAAAAGGCGGTCGTATTCGGCGATGGCGAAACGATCGGTCATGCCTGCCACATAGTCGGCAATGACGCGCGCCTCGCGTCGCGCATCCCGCTGACAGGTACTGATCCGTGCCTGATATTTCAAGGGAAGCAGGCGCGTGTCTTCGCGCAGGGTGTGAAAAAGCGTACGCACGAGACGTTTGGCCTTTTCCGCCTGGCGATGTACCCGTGGGTGACGATACATGCGCTGAAAGAGGAAGCGTTTGAGGATCGCCACGGCATGGGCGATTTCCGGGCTGTGGGCGGCGAGCGCGCGGGGGGCCGAGCGCACCCCGCTGATACTGGCGACACCTTCGGCGGTGATACGGCGCCGTGTTTCATCGACGAGGTCGCGGATGAGCAGATCGATCAGGCGGCGGCCCGTTTCGTGACGCAGCACGGTCCGGGAGGCTTGCGGATAACGTGCTTGCACCTCGGCGAAAATGTCGCCATACAGGGTCTCGGCGCACAGGTCTTCCAGATCCAGCAGGCCGGCGCGCAGGCCGTCGTCGATATCATGGTTATTGTAGGCGATCTCGTCGGCGAGATTGGCGACCTGGGCTTCCAGGCTGGGCTGGGTGCCGCGCAGAAAGCGCTCTCCCACATCTCCCAGGTCAGCCGCTTTATTTTTGGCACAGTGCTTGAGGATGCCCTCGCGCGTCTCGAAACTCAGGTTGAGGCCGGGAAAGTCGCCATAGCGTTTTTCCAGGTGGTCGACGATGCGCAGGGACTGAATATTGTGTTCAAATCCTCCGAGATCCGCCATGCACGCCTGCAGTGCATCCTGCCCGGCATGACCAAAGGGCGTGTGACCGAGGTCGTGAGCGAGGGCAATGGCTTCCACCAGGTCTTCGTTGAGGCTCAACTGGCGGGCGATGGCGCGACCCACCTGGCCGACTTCGAGGCTGTGGGTGAGCCGGGTGCGATAGAGATCCCCCTCGTGATTGACGAAGACCTGTGTTTTATATTCGAGACGGCGAAACGCGCTGGAATGGATGACGCGGTCCCGGTCACGCTGAAAGGGGCTGCGACCGGTGGGAGCCTCCTCGGCGTATCTGCGGCCGCGACTCTCGGCCGGATGGGCGGCGTAAGGTGCCCACCCGCCGGAAAATGCCGTGCCCTCAGCCATGATCGGCGGGATCCGGGATCTCGGTCACCGATTCGTCCATGACCCGTTGCATGGTTTCCGCGAGCAGGGGCAGGCGAGCCGCGAACAGGGCATAGGCGGCATCGGCATATTCCCGGATTTCATACTGGGCGTCTTTCTTGCGCCGCAGTTTGAAGAAATTCATCAGGCTGCGAAAATTGACCGTCCAGTACACATCGGAATACGCGGCCACAGGCATGACATTGCGCAACAGTTCGCGCGCGCGGCCGCGATAAGGATCACGCCCGCCCGCCTTGGGTGCCAGCACACCGGCGCTGCGCGCCTGATCGATGCGGGCGCAGGCCGCGTCATATTGTTGCTCGTACCAGGCGAAGAGTTGTGTCATGAGTGTTTCGTACTCGGCCACGGCCGTTTCATCGAGCACTGCGAAGTGGTCCACGGTGCAGGCGGCGGTGTCGGGGACGTAGGCCACGGAGATGGGTTTGCGGTAGCGCATGGAGAACTCGTTCCAGCTGGAGATCCGGTGTTTGACCCATTGACGTAGCACAAAAATCGGGGCAATGAACCGAAAACGGAAGTACACGGTTTCGAAGGGGGTGCCATGTTGATCGCGGAGCAACTGATAGAGCAGTGCGCGATCTTTGGCCGAAAAATCGCCCTGGTTCCTCAGCCGTTGATTGGTGGTGCTGATGCGGGCGGTATTGACGATGGTGGCTTCATCCCCCCAGGTTTCTTCCAGTTCGATAAAGCCGAAGTTGCCGATGCGGCGGGTGCCGCCGGGGTTCAGGGCGATGCGCTGCGTCATTTCCTCTTGCAGTTCGGCGGTCGCTTTGTTCATTTCACGCATGATCATACTCCATGAATGCCTGAAGCGTTTGGAGGACGGCGGCGGGGGGAACGTCGCCGGTAATGACCGCGCTACCGATGCCACGCAGCAGGATGAAACGTACCTGGCCGCTTTCGGCTTTTTTGTCGACGCGCATGAAGCGGAGATAATCGGCGGGGGGGAGGGCGGGCGCCAGCGTGGGTAGACCGGCGCCTTTGATCAGGGCGTAGATGCGATTTTGCTCGCTTTCCCGGATGAGGTCGAGACGGCGTGAAAGATCGGCGGCCATGACCATGCCGATGGCCACCGCCTCTCCATGCAGATACCGGCCGTAGCCGGTCGCCGCCTCGATGGCATGTCCGAAGGTATGCCCGAGGTTGAGAATGGCGCGTAAACCGCCCTCCAATTCATCCCGCGCCACCACTTCGGCCTTGTCCTTGCAGGAGTGCCCGATCACCTTCACCAGGGCGTCTGCCGCACGGGCCAGCACGGCATCCATATGATCTTCGAGCCAGGAAAAGAAGCCCTGGTCGTTGATCAGGCCATATTTGATGACCTCGGCCAGACCGGAGCGGAACTCCCGGTCGGGCAGGCTGTCCAGGGTGTCGGTGTCGGCGATTACGGCGCGCGGCTGGTAAAAAGCGCCGATCATGTTTTTACCGAGGGGATGATTCACCCCGGTTTTGCCACCGACCGAGGAGTCCACCATGGCGAGCAGGGTGGTCGGCACCTGAATATAGGAGACCCCACGCTGGTAGACCGCCGCCGCGAAGCCGGCGATGTCACCCACGACGCCGCCACCGAGCGCACAGAGCGTGCAATCGCGGCCGTACCCCGCGTTGAGCAGCAGCCCGGTAATTTCTTGGATGTTGTCGAGGGACTTGCTCGCTTCGCCGGCGGGCAGGGTAATGACCAGAGGCGCTTTGTGGAGGGCCTTCAGGGTCCGTTGCAGGGTCTCCAGATACAGCGGAGCGACGTTGTCGTCGGTCACGATGGCGACTGGGCCTTTGTTCAGTATGGGTGCGAAAAGGGCCGGATCGGCCAGGATGCCGGTACCAATGTGAATGGGGTAACTGCGCTGACCCAGCTCGACGCGAAGACTATGCATGACATTTACCAGTCGACCAAATGTACCGACCATTGTTGTAGTTCTTCCGCGTCGAGGCAAGAGCCCCGTGCCGGTGTGCCCCTTTTGGGGCGTTCACCGGGATCCCCGAGGGTGACTGGTCCCGTCGCTACGGGTGGAGATGGCGGAGTATCCGGCGCAAGACCTGATCGGAACGCAGGCCGTCCCCCAGCACACGCCAATGCGCCGTTTCCTGGTAGAGCGCGTTGCGTTGTTCCGCCAGGGTTTTCAGACGGGCGTCGAGGTCGGTATTCTGTAACAGGGGGCGGTTGCGGTCATGGCGTATCCGTTTGAGCTGTTCCTTCGTGCTGACCTCCAGATAAATGACCCGGCCCATGCCGCGTAGATGACCACGGTTCACCGGATCGAGAACGGCGCCGCCACCGGTGGCGAGAACCATTGGTTCGCGACGGCTGGCGAGGTCGGCGATGACTTTGCTCTCCCGTTCACGGAAGCCGGATTCTCCCTCGATCTCGAAAATGGTGGGAATGTCGACGCCGGTGAGGGCCACGATCAGCGCGTCGCTGTCGACATAAGGCAGACGCAATCGGGCGGCCAGAAGCCGCCCGATGGTGGATTTACCCGACCCCATGGGGCCGATGAGAATAATGCTTCCGGTCATTGTCCGAGGCTGGCGTTACCGGACGTCCCCCCCAGACCATCCGGGGCGTTGCCACCGATGACCTTGGGGGTCAGGAAAACCAGCAGCTCCGTCTTCGCCACATTGTCGAGGTGGCTCTTGAACAGCCAGCCGAGCACAGGAATATCCTTCAGCAGGGGGACGCCGGTTTCCGTGCGCGTGGTCGAATCCGTATAGATACCGCCGATGACGACGGTTTGGCCGTTGTTGACCAAGAGTTTGGTTTTGACCTGCTGCGTATTGATGGGGATGCCGGAAGGCAGGGCCTGGGCGTAGTTGGGCTGGTCGTTACGGGCGTTCACATCCAGGGTGATCTTGCCGTCGGGCGAGATGTGCGGGGTGACGTCCAGGCTGAGCACCGCTTTTTTGAAGGATACCGCGGTTGCGCCGCTGCTGGTGGACTGCTGATACGGGATCTCCTGACCTTGCTCGATGATGGCTTTTTCGTTGTCCTGAGTGAGGACTTTGGGGCTGGAAATGATCTTGGCGCGGTTATCGGCCTGTAATGCCTGTATTTGCAGATTCAGGATGCGATTACCCGCGGCGGTGCCCAGGGCAAAACCCAGTGAGGCGGGATTGCTGCCCGCGAGGGCGCTGCCTGCGGTGGAGGGGGTCAGGTTGACCAGCGCCGGGGTGGTGAATCCGGTGGTCGACGTCCCCCCGGACATGGGGTAAGCGCCACCCTGGACGGCGGTCACCCCTGTTCCTCCCGTGCCCGACAGATTGATGACCCCGCCACCGCCGCCGCCGGTATAGGTGCCGCCCCAGTTGACGCCCAAGGATTGGGCCGCATTGGTGGTCACCTGCACGATCCGCGCTTCGATCAGAACCTGCGGAACGGGGCGATCGATTTTGGTGATCAGGTGCTTGATGTTGGCGATATCCTGCGGGGTGTCCCGAACCAGCAGG
This sequence comes from Pseudomonadota bacterium, assembly GCA_021821285.1. GTDB lineage: Bacteria > Pseudomonadota > Gammaproteobacteria > Acidithiobacillales > Acidithiobacillaceae > Acidithiobacillus. The sequence goes on along the minus strand of JAKACQ010000030.1, from coordinate 20,311 downwards.
CTGTTGGTGCGCGTCACGACCGCCACGGAGCCGCGTGGACCGAGCAGCGAATTGCCAATGAGGTTGGAACTGGGGAGGCCCAGTGCACTGGCCAGCGCGGCGTTCTGTGCGGGATTCATGCCCTGATCGATCCCTTCGACGCCACCGGGTTGTTTGTTCTGATCGAAGCCCTGCAGCAGCGAGGCGATCTGCGAGGCTTTGGCATATTTGATCTGGATCAGCTCCGTCTCCAGCGGTTCGAGTTTGCGCTTACTGGCCGCGGCTTTCAGTTGCGCCTCTTCCTGACTGGTGATTTGATTGGCGGGGGCGACCCAGAGAATGTCGCCGATGTGTTTCACCGCGAGTCCCTGCGACTCCAGAATCACTTGAAACGCTTGCTTCCACGGCTCGTTCTTGAGACGGATGGAAAGGCTGCCGGTCACGTTGTTGGAAACCACGATGTTCTGGTGCGTGAAGTCGGCGATCACCTGTAGCGCATCGCGCACGCTGATGTTCTGGAAATCCATGCTGAGGCGCGCGCCCGCATCGGGATTGGCGCTGGTCTCAGAGGTTTTGGGATGGACATCGATCAAGGTGTGCCGTCCCAACTGATAGGCCGAGTATTCGTAGGGGCCATGGATGGCAAAAACCAATCGGGTGGCGCGCCCTAGGGGGTAGCTGTCCACATATTGCACCGGGGTGCCAAACTGGGTGACTCCGAAACGGTGGGTAAAACTGGAGGGGATCGCGGTGTCCTTCAGCTCGACGACGAGGGCGCCATTCTCCCGAGTGACGTTCATCTGCGGCTGCGGGCCGGAAATGGAAAGATCGAGAATGCCGCCGCCGTTCTTGCCACGCTTGAAATTCAGGTCGCTGATCCGGGTGCCCGTGGTGTGGACGGGTACGGGCATGGCCGGTGTCGCGGAGGCGTGGCTGGCGGGTACGCTGGCCGCGCCCGGGGCGGTCATACCCTTTCCCCGTTCCGCCACCAGGGCGAGGCGATAACCGCCCGGTGCCGGTTCCACCATGATGGCCTGCGGCGACTTCAGCAGCAGATCCAGCCGGGCGTTGCGCCCGACATTTTCCGCAAGCACGTTCTCGACCGCGCCGCTGCCCGCGACGGTTCCCACCGAGTGCGTGAAGTGCGCGTCGTTGAAATCGATCCGCACCCGATAGCCACCGTCGAGGGTATTGACATCATAAGCCGGTCGACTGTTGCTGCGGATGAGGAGGGCCGTGCCATGCTGATCCTGTACCGGAGTCACGCCGGTGATGAGACTTTCCGCCCAGGTGGCCGCCGAACTCAGGCAGAGCGTCATCGCCATGACCGCGAGAATTACTGGTTTCAGCACCAGGGGGTGGGACTGCAGCCGTGGCGCTGCAACACGGCGGGCGTGGCGGGCGGTAATGGATGCTATGCTCATCTTTTCGCTGTCCTCTGTATTCTTTGGGGGTATGCAGACCATGTTCAGTTGCCGTTTTGCATGCGCAACACCGTCATTTCTTTCCGGAACCCGCCGAAGGCGTTGGGGATGTATTGCTCGACGGTGACCGCGCGTTTGGCCATGCCGTCCTCTATGCTGAGGATGCGGCCGTTGTGGGTGCCGATATAACTACCGATGGTGGCCCGGTAGATTTTCTGGTCGGGCGCAAGGATCACCGCCCAGAGCCGTCCCTGGCCATCACGGACGATACCGGTCACGCTGAGGCTGGAAAGCGCATATTTTTCCAATGGCTGCACGGGTCCATGATTGGCGGGACGGGGTCCTGTGCTGGCGGCCGCCGCTTCCTTGCGCAGCAGAATCTCGGAGAAACTGGTGAACGGGTCGCGATTGACCGGGTTCTCGTAGGCCTGGGCCCGGTAGGGCGGCGCCTTGGGGAGCGGAGCGACCTCGGCATTGGTTTTTGGACCATCAGCGACGAAGGCGCGCACATGACGGAGGTTATCGTTGTCGGAGCAACCAGCCAGCAGCAGCACGCTGCCGCCAAGCAGGATCAGACCGGGGAGGGAGCGTTTCATGATTTGCCTCCGTCCTTGTTTTTGTCTTTCAGGTAGCGATAGGTGGTTGCGGTGCATTGCATGACCAGTCGCTGCGCCATTTGTGCTTTGGCGGCGTCCGTGGCGCCCGTGTTGGGCATGCGGGTAATGTCTACGTCACTGATGGTGACGATACGCGGCATGGCAGCCACCGCTGCGGCAAAACGGCCGATATCGTTATACGTTCCGATGACTTTGAGCTTTACGGGAATTTCCGCGTAGAAATTTTTATTGACTTCCGCGGTAGGTTGAAAAAGTTCAAAGTCCAGCCCGCGGCTGCGACCCGCCAGGGTCACGTCATCCAGCAGGGAGGGTATCTGGGTGCGATTGGGCAGTTGCTCCAGGAAGTCGTGAAAACGCAGATTCATTTCCTTGATCTGGGCCTGGTAAGCGGGTAGTCCCGCGGCAAGCAACTGCTTTTGCCGAACCTGTACCTTCAGGGCTTCCTCCTGGTTTTTCAGCCGGTCGTATTTACTATTTTCAGGAGAAATAAACCAGAACCACACGATGATACCGAGGATCAATACCACGATCGCGGTAGCTATGAGCTTGGTTTTAACGGGCCAGCGGATGATGTCATCGATCTGCAGATTGCGGAATTCATCGAAGGTCATGGTTGTGTACCCTTGCTGGGTGCGGGGATTCCACTTTGAGCGGGCGCGGTGGGCGGGCGAATGCTCATCTGCAGCGTGAATTGCCCTACATCTTCATTGTTCAGTTTGGATTTGCTGATGATATTCAGTTCTGGCTTTTCAAAAATCCGGGAGGCTTCGATATTGCGCATGAACGCCGCCACCTGGTCATTCGCCTGCGCATATCCGTCTACGGTAATGGCGTTGCCGGTCTGTCGCAGATGCGTCAGGAAGACGCCGTCAGGGGTCACTCGGGCCAGGGTGTTGAACAGATGAACCACCATGTCGCGTTTGTCCTGCAGATCGGTAATGATGCCTTCGCGGGAGAACAATTCATCGCGTTTTTTGCGCAGGTCGGCAATGGAGGCGATTTTTTGATCGAGTTGAGTCGTGACACGCTGGAGATATTGTACTTTTCCCTGTTCGTCCGCGACACGGGCGCTGAAGATGCTGTAGACGCCGTAATAGAGCAAGCCGGCGAGCAACAGGATGCCCACGAAGGCCAACACCAGCAACTGGCTGCGTTGCGCGCGGCGAGCCTCTCGATAGGGCAGCAGATTGATGCGGATCATACGGACATCCTCCTTAACGCCAGCCCGCAGGCGACGGCCAGGGATGACCTGTCGGTTTCCATGAAGCGGCGGCTAATTTGGGGTGCCATCTCCATGCCGGCAAATGGGTCCGGAACGTAGACCGGAAAATTCACCAGGCGGCGCAACTGTTCGGCAATTTGCGGGAATTTGGCGCCTGCGCCGAAGAGGTGCACGGCATCCGTGGAGACATCGGGCATGCTGGCTTGAAAGAAGTCGAGTGAACGGAACAGTTCTTGCGCCGTGCTCCGGGCAAAAGGCACCAGCACATCCTGCTCGTATTCGGGTGGTAAACCGCCGAAACGCTCCATGCGCTGGGCGTCATTGCCGTCGAGTCCATAACGACGCTGGATTTCATCGATCAGACGCGCCAATCCAAAATTATGTTCACGGGAATAAATGGGGTGGCCTTGCTGGAAGACATGAATGTTGGTCGTAATACTCCCCATTTCCACCAGGATGACGGCGCCCTCGGAGGGGTGGCGTTCCCGCGGGGCGGCGTTCGCCAGATGTGCATGCAACAGCCAGAGGGAGAAGGGCTTGACGTCGATGATCTTGGGTTTGAGGCCCGCTTCTTCCAGAACGGCGGCGCGATCCTCAACGGCCTCCTTCTTGCAGGCGACCAGTAATATGTGGCTGTAGCCCTTGCGGGCGGTGTCCGGACCCAGTTGCGCGAAGTCGAAATTGACGGCGTCGATACTGTAGGGGATGTATTGACTGCCCTCGAAGCGGATCTGCTCTTCGATGCCTACCTCGTCCAGGTCGCTGGGGAGGGAAATCACCTTGACGATCGCCGTATTGGCCGGCAGGGCGGTGGCCACGGCCTTGGTGCGGATGTGGGATCGTTCGAGAATGGTGCGCAGGGCACGGCTGACGGCCGCGGCATCCTGAATGTCACGATCGCTCACCGCCCCTTGCGGGAGGGCTTCGGAATCCGCGTGTTCAACGCGGAATTTTCCTCGCGATTGCGAGATCTCTACGATTTTTACCGCGTCCGGACTGATATCCAGGCCGAGAAGAGGAGGACTTGGTAAGCGCAGCACGTTTCTTCCCCTTTAGGGTATCTCAAAATATTTCAAAAAAATCTCAATTTGCGGAATACCCACGCCACCTCAGTAAAGCACGTATGCTTCTCGCAACTTTGGGGGAAATTAGCAGCATTCCCGATTCTGTCAAGGCGCGTCGATCAAGAAATGGTTACACTGTGCGAAAATAGCGCGGCGTGAGGGCTGGGGTGGTGAATCGGCGGTATTCTGAGGAGGTTTTACGGTATTGGTGATAGAATCCTGGGATCGGCGCGATATGGAGTGGATGCGCATGGCCCTCGATCGGGCGGCGGCAGCGGCCGGTCGGGGTGAGGTGCCGGTGGGTGCGGTCTTGCTGGACGCCGGAGGGAGGGTGCTGGCGGCGGCGCACAACGCGCCCATCCAAGAACATGATCCCAGCGCCCATGCCGAAATATGCGTGTTGCGACAGGCGGCGAGGCAGATGAAAAACTACCGGCTGCCGGGCACCACGCTTTACGTGACCCTGGAGCCTTGTGTGATGTGTGTGGGCGCCATATTGCACGCCCGGGTGGGGCGTCTCGTGTACGGAGCCGCGGACCCTAAGGCGGGGGCGGTGGAAAGCCTCTTCCGATTGTTGGAGGATACGCGTTTCAACCACCGTGTGGTGGTGCAGGGCGGGCTGCTGGCAGCGTCATCGGCCACGTTGTTGCGGGAATTTTTCCGGGCGCGCCGACGTCAAGGGCGAGGTGCCGTCAATGGCATTGTTTCTGGTGAGGAAGGCGTGTGACCCAATGAATCATGTGGAGTGCGAGTGGCGAATCAGCAACGGCGGGCGGGGGCTCTATGAACTCACGCAAAAGTTGCAGAACTGGTTGCGCGAGGTGGGGGCCTGGGAGGGGTGGGCGAACCTGTTTGTGCCGCATACATCGGCAAGCCTGCTCGTGCAGGAAAATGCGGACCCCGATGTGCGGGAGGATATCCTCGATTACTTTGCCCGTCTCGTAGCCGATGGAGACCCCCGCTTTCGTCACGCCAATGAAGGGCCCGATGATATGGCGGCACATCTGCGCAGCGTGTTGACCCAGAATAGTCTGGTCATTCCCGTAAGGGCGGGGCGGGCGGCGCTGGGTGTCTGGCAGGGCGTTTTTCTGTTTGAGCACCGAGTGCGGCCCCGGGACCGTCAGGTGCTGGTGAGTTTTCAGGGCGTTGTGAGGGAGGAATGATGTCTGAGTTTGCGGATATGTATCAGGGCCTGTTGCACGGCATCCGTGAATGGTCGCGCTGGGAGCGTTTCCGGGACGAGTTGGCGGCCCGGGCCGATGCGGGTTGGTACGTGTATTTCATTGGGCAGGATTGTCCGCGGACACCGGTGGATGCGCCGACTTTTCGGAAGGTTTTGGACGAGATCGACGCCCTGCTGCGTCGGGATCATCAGGAGCGTTACCTCGGCATTGTGTACGTGAACGATTTCGACCATCCGCGCTTGATCAAAATCTATGATCCCAATAATTTGGGGGCGTCCTGTGGCCACAGCGGGAAGGTGGTGCTGCCGGGCTGGGTGTTTTCCCGAATGCCGCCGGAACCCCTGGGGACCGCCATTGTCCCCGAAGGCCGTAAACGCTGGTGGCGGGAGATACTCCACGGTTGATCGGAGATTCGTCGTATTTTCGTCCCGCCTTTGACCCTCGTACGAACGCCGCGTCGGGAGAACCCATGGAAGCCGATCTCAAGCCCCTGGAATTCGAGGGCATTCGCCGTCTTTTGGAAAGACTCTGTGCAACCCCTTTCGGAGCGGATGCGGCGCGTCAGCTCGCGCCCGCGCCTTCGATCGATGTCGCCCGCCAGTTGCAGGCGGCCATCACCGCCGCGCGCGGCGGTCTGGAATCGGGCGAAGGGCCCATCCTCCCGGAATTGCCGGATGTCCGTGCCGCCATCCGCCAGGTGGCGGCTCCTGGTGCGGCGCTGGCGGGCACGGCTTTTCGCAACCTGGCGCGGGTGCTGCGGGTGGGCGAACAATTGCGCCCTTATGTGGAAAAGCGTCCAGAACTCTTGCCCACCGGACCGGATCGGCTGGACGCGGCGGCGGACCTCCTGCCCCTGATCGAGGCGGCCCTCCTGCCGAACGGAAGCGTGCGCGAAGACGGCAACGCTGCTTTGCGCGAGTTGCACGGTGAGCTGAAGGACGCGCGTGAACAAATTCAGGAGACCCTGCAGGGACATTTGCGGCGTCCGGGCGCAAGGATCCACTGGTCTGGTCAGCGTGCCTGTTTGCATCTGCCGGATGACACCGCGGAGCAGATCCGCGGGGTGCGGCGTGGCGCTGGTCCAGGCGGGCATGGCTATCTGGTCGAACCCATGGAACTGGTGGCGGGCAACAATCGTCTGGAGCGGCTCGCCGGCGCTATCGCGCAGGAAAATCAGGCCATCCTGCGCGCCCTGAGTGACGCTGGACGTGAGCGTCTGAATGGCTTGCGGTATCTGGTCGAATCGTTGACCTGGGTGGATCTGGCCCTGGCCGGCGCGCAACTGTCCATCCATCTGCACGGCAAGGCGGCGGAGATGGTGGATGCGCCGGTGCTGGTGCTGGAAGAGGCCTATCACCCGCAACTGATCCTCGCCTATGCCGAGCGACACGGCCCACAGCCCAGGCCGTTGTCCGTGCATCTCGATGCGGATTGCCCGATCCTGGTGATCACCGGGCCGAATAGCGGGGGCAAGAGCGTTTCCCTCAAGACGGTCGGACTGCTCACCGTCATGGCGCACTGCGGTTTGCACCTTCCTGTCGGCGGACGCGCCGTGATCGGCAACTTTACGCGCGTTTTTGTGGACATGGGCGATCCGCAAAGTGTCGCCTTCGCGTTGTCCACCTACTCCGGTCATGTGGAGGTATTGAAGAGGCTGCTCGCCGCCGCGGATGACCATACGCTCATCCTGTTGGACGAACTGGGTACGGGCACGGACCCCGAAGAGGGCGCGGCGCTGGCGATGGCGGTGCTCGACCAGCTCGCGGAGCGCGGCGTGCGCGGAATGGTCACCACGCATCTCGCCCCGCTCAAGGCGTTCGCCGATACCCACGCCTGTCTGCGTAATGCTTCCATGCGCTTTGACCAGGATCGCTTGGAACCCACCTATGAGTTGCAGATCGGCGTGCCGGGGCGTTCCCTGGGTCTGCTTATCGCGGCCCGGCGCGGGCTGCCCGAGGCCTTGATCAGCAAGGCACACGCTTATTTGGCGCGCCTGCGCCACCATTGAATCAGACGGTGGTGATGGATTCGGATACCATAGAGGGCGGACGGTGGATGCAAAGGCATTTTTATTTGACCTTGTCACAAAAAATGTCTAGCTTTTTGCGCTGAACTTTAATTCCCTGAGGAGTACGACAATGACGTCCCCGACGACTACACAAGATCGCCCGAACCCCGAACTGGAAACCGAGGAATTGACGGGGGCGGAGATTGTAGTCCGTGCGTTGCGTGATGAAGGTGTGGAATTTATTTTTGGTTATCCGGGGGGCGCGGTACTTTATATTTATGACAAATTGGAGCAGCAAGACGCCGTCAAACATATTCTGGTGCGCCACGAACAAGCGGCGGTGCATGCGGCGGACGCGTATTCCCGCGTGACGGGCAAGGTGGGCGTGGCGTTGGTCACCAGTGGACCGGGTGCTACCAACGCGGTGACGGGTATCGCTACGGCCTATATGGACTCCATACCCATGGTGGTTATCACTGGGCAGGTGCCGGTCGCCCTCATTGGCAACGATGCTTTTCAGGAGGTGGATACGGTCGGTATCACTCGCCCCTGCACCAAGCATAATTTTCTGGTAAAGGACGTGCGCGATTTGGCGAATACGCTGAAGACCGCCTTTTATCTGGCCGCGTCCGGGCGTCCGGGACCCGTGTTGGTGGACATCCCTAAGGATGTCACCAGCCATAAAACCCCTTATCACTATCCCGAAAAGGTGGTTTTACGTTCCTACAAACCGACGGTGAAAGGTCATCCCGGACAGGTGCGCAAAGCCATGCAGTTGATCACCAGCGCACAGCGGCCCATGTTCTACACGGGAGGCGGTATCGTGCTCGGCAATGCTTCCGAAGCATTGCGCACGCTGGTCCGCGCGTTGCGCGCCCCGATCACCAACACGCTGATGGGGCTGGGCGCCTATCCGGCCTCGGATCGTCAGTTTCTGGGCATGTTGGGTATGCATGGCACCTACGAGGCCAATATGGCGGTGCAGCATTGCGACGTGTTGGTGGCCTTGGGCGCCCGTTTCGACGATCGCGTCACGGGTAACCTGGCCAAATTCGCGCCCCATGCGCGGATCGTCCACGTCGATGTGGACCCGTCCTCCATTTCCAAGAATGTGCGGGTGGATGTGCCCATCGTGGGTGACTTGCAGCAGGTGCTCCGGGAGATGAATCAGCTGCTGGCGGAGAGTGATCAGGGCAACGATCCGCAGGCCATGCGGGCGTGGTGGGCGCAAATTGAGGAGTGGCGGCAGCGTGATTGTCTGTGTTACGTCCAGGATGAACGCATCATCAAGCCGCAGTTCGTGATGCAGAAGCTTTTCGAATTGACGGGTGGGGAAGCCATCGTCACTTCGGATGTCGGTCAACACCAGATGTGGGCCGCGCAGTTTTACGGCTTTGACCGGCCGCGGCGCTGGATCAATAGCGGCGGATTGGGCACCATGGGTTTTGGACTCCCGGCGGCCATGGGCGCGCAAGTGGCCGAGCCCGATTCGACGGTGGTCTGTGTGACGGGCGATGGCAGTATCCAGATGAATATTCAGGAGTTGTCCACCTGCCTGCAGTATCATCTGCCCGTCAAGGTGGCGTGTCTCAATAATCATTATCTGGGGATGGTGCGCCAGTGGCAGGAGTTTTTCTATGAAAACCGTTACGCGATGAGTTATGTGGACGCCTTGCCGGACTTCGTCAAATTGGCCGAAGCCTATGGTCATGTGGGCTTGCGCGCGGATACGCCCGCCGATGTGGAGCCGGTGATCCGTGAGGCATTGCGCCTCAAGGACCGCATGGTGTTCATGGACTTCCAGGTGGATCCGGCCGAGAATGTCTATCCCATGGTGCCCGCGGGTGCGGCCCTTTCCGACATGATACTGGTGTAACGCATGCGTCGTATTATTTCTATCCTACTGGAAAACGAAGCGGGGGCCTTGTCGCGTGTGGCCGGGCTGTTCTCGGCGCGCGGTTACAACATCGAAGCGATGACGGTCGCACCCACGCATGATCCGGGTATTTCGCGCATGACCGTGGTCACCCGTGGCTCCGAGGAAATCATGGAGCAGGTCCTCAAGCAGCTCAACAAGCTGGTGGAGGTCATCCGTGTCCATGACCTGACCGAAGGCCCACATATCGAGCGTGAACTGATGCTCATCAAGGTCCATGCCGTGGGCCCGGATCGCGAGGAGGTGAAAAGGCTCTCGGATATCTTCCGCGGGCGCATCATCGACGTGACGGACCGTTCCTACACGATGGAGCTCACCGGTACCGGTGAAAAACTGGATGCCTTTATTCATGCCCTGGATCCTGGCATGGTTATCGAGGTCGTGCGCAGCGGTGCGAGCGCCATCAGTCGTGGTGCCAAGTCCATATAATCCATCAGTAAAAATTTTACAATCACTTAGCCAGATATCAAGAGGTTTCACATGAAGGTTTATTACGATAACGACGCGGATCTCGCCCTGATTCAGAAGAAGAAGGTGGCCATCATCGGCTACGGTTCTCAGGGCCATGCCCACGCCTTGAATCTGAAGGATTCCGGCGTCAGCGTCGTCGTTGGTCTGCGCAAGGGTTCCGCCTCCTGGGAGAAGGCCGGCAAGGCCGGACTGGCGGTCCAGGAAGTGGCCGCCGCGGTGGCCGAGGCGGACGTGGTCATGATGCTGACCCCGGATGAAGGCCAGGGCGCGCTGTATCGCGAAGAGATCGCCCCGAACATCAGACAGGGTGCGGCGCTGGTGTTTGCCCACGGCTTCAATGTCCACTTTGGCCAGATTCATCCGCGCGCGGATCTGGACTGCTTCCTGGTGGCGCCCAAGGGTCCGGGGCATCTGGTGCGTTCCACCTACACCCAGGGCGGTGGTGTGCCGAGTCTGATCGCGGTGCATCAGGATGCCAGCGGCCATGCCACCCATATCGCGCTGTCTTATGCCAAGGCCAATGGCGGCACCCGCGCCGGTGTCATCGAGACCAGCTTCCGGGAAGAAACCGAAACCGATTTGTTCGGTGAGCAGGCGGTGCTCTGCGGTGGAGCCACGGCACTGGTGCAGGCGGGTTTCGAGACGCTGGTGGAAGCGGGTTATGCGCCGGAGATGGCCTATTTCGAGTGTTTGCACGAGCTCAAGCTGATCGTTGATCTGATGTATGAAGGCGGTATCGCCAATATGCGCTACTCCATCTCCAACACCGCCGAATATGGCGACCTGACCCGCGGCCCCCGCGTGGTCAATGCCGATACCAAGGCGGAGATGAAAAAAATCCTGACGGAAATTCAAAATGGCGCCTTCGCCAAGGAGTTTATCCTGGAAAACCAGGCGGGAAAGCCCACCATGCAAGCTATGCGCCGGATGGGTGCCGAACATCCCATCGAGGTGGTGGGCAATACACTGCGCTCCATGATGACCTGGATCGGTCAAAACCGGATTGTCGACCGTTCGCGCAACTGAGGCGCGACGCGGATCGGGACACCTCTGGGGGTGGAGAGGCTGTGGGCGGATGGGCCTTGTTGTGGTGATTCCACCCTTTTATCGCCGCTCCGCTCCTGATACGCTCCGCCCATGAAAACAAACTACCCCTATCCTTTGTTGGCGCGCGAGGGCTGGCCCTTTCTGGCGCTCTTTTTGTTCATGGCCGTAGTGCTCCAGGTGTTGACGAATGGGTGGTGGGCTTCACCCTTTTATGGACTTTTCCTGTTCAGCCTCCAGTTTTTTCGGGATCCGAGGCGGCCTTTACCCGTTTTATCGGAGCATTCCGTCCTGTGCCCGGCCGATGGGCGGGTGGTGGCCATCGAGTCGGTCCAGGATCCCTATCTCTCTCGTCCGGCGCTCAAGATCAGTATTTTCATGAATGTTTTTGATGTGCACGTGAATCGCATGCCGGTCAGTGGACAGGTGCAAAAAGTCTGGTATTTCCCGGGCAAATTCCTGAATGCCGCCCTGGACAAAGCCTCGCTGGAGAATGAGCGCAATGCGCTCTGGGTCAAGACCCGTGATGGCAGTGATGTGACGGTGGTGCAGGTGGCGGGCCTGGTGGCGCGGCGTATTGTCTGTTACGTCGGCGCGGAGGCTGCGGAGAGTACGGTAAGCGCGGGACAACGTTTCGGTTTTATCCGCTTTGGCTCGCGGGTGGATACTTATCTGCCGCCCAGTGCCCAACCCACGGTGGTGATCGGCGAGCGGGTGCGCTCGGGCGCTCAGTGCATTGCGACCCTGGGCGTCCAACCGGCATGAATCCCAGATATCCGCGCCGCGGCGTCTACGTCTTGCCCAATCTTTTCACCACGGCCAGTCTTTTTGCCGGCTTTTATTCCATCATCGCCTCCATCAACGGCCATTACCGGGTGGCCGCTGTGGTCATTTTTATTGCGATGATTCTCGATGGCCTGGATGGGCGCGTCGCGCGGATGACCCATACGGAAAGCGCTTTCGGCGCGGAGTACGATTCATTGGCGGACGTCATTGCCTTTGGTATGGCGCCAGCCATTCTGATATTCCTCTGGGGTCTGCGGGATTTCGGCAATTTCGGCTGGCTGGGCGCTTTCGTCTACACCGCTTGTGGCGCGTTGCGCCTGGCCCGCTTCAATACCCAGGTGCACAATGCGTCCAAGCGCTATTTCCAGGGGCTGCCCATACCCACCGCTGCGGCGGTGCTGGCCAGTTTGGTGTGGGTGGCGGTGGGGGAGGGCTACCCCTGGCTGACGCAGATCAGCGAATATCTGGCGCTGGGACTGGTGTATGCGCTGGGCTTACTGATGGTCAGTAATGTCCGTTTTCGTAGTTTCAAGGACTTTGATCTGCATGGGCGGGTTCCTTTTGCGCTAGCCATTCTGGTGGTGCTCGCGCTGGCGCTGGTGGCGGTCCACCCGCCGCTGGTGCTTTTTATCGCCGTGATTTCCTATGTCTTGATCGGGTTGCTACTGACCCTTTGGCAACTCCGCAGCCGCCGCATTCAGCGTCGGCGCAGCGGCCCCGGTCACTGACCGGCCGATGCAGATTCTGTTCCACCCCAACGCGCCAAGCGGGACGGGTGCGCCTGTCGGATGCCGGCAGGTCGCGGTGCTCAAGGGGATACGTGGATGATCATGATGGCCAGGACGACCGTGATACTCAAAAGGATGACGCCATAAAGGCCATACAGAATTTTGTGAATGTGGTAGCTGCCCTCGTCCACTTTCTTGACCGTGCGAATGAAATTGATGCCACCGATCACCAGGTTGGTGATGCCGAGGAGAATAAAAATGATGCCCATCCCGGAGAAGCCCGTTCCCACGGCCAGCTTGGTGTGCAGCATGATGGAGAGCTGCTCCAGAAAAAAATCGAACTTCTCGATGACAAAACCAAAGGCAATCAGGCCGATTCCCGTGCGTACCCAAGCCAGGAAAGTGCGCTCGGCGGCCATGTAGATGCGTGGGTCGATGATTTCTTTTGCAGCCACGGGTGGTCCTTTCTCAATGTGTTCCAAGTCTGACATAAAGCGAAATCCTACCACAAAAATCAGGGCGATGGCGGGCCAGGTCAGCCAGTTGAAAAGCTCGGTAAAGAAATGCGCCAGCGTGGTGTAATGCAGCGCCGCAAACAGAACGGCCAGACGCGCGGAAAGCAGACCGGTACCGATGGCGATGAAGAGGAGCTTGAAATAGCCTAGGTAAGTGCGCTCCAGCGCCATGTAGAGCCGAGGCTCTTGCACCGTCGGCAGGTGTTTCAGGTACATCATGGATGAGAACAACCGTCGCTGGCAGGGAATCTGGATGAAGTACGAATATCGCCAGTGTAGCGTGAAAAGGCGAATGTGAGAAGACTGAAAAGGGACGAGAGGGGATTGACCCGACTGTCTTTGATTGCTACTTTGTGCCCTCCCTGGATGAGGGGGCCGTCGGTTTGGGCGGCGAATCCGGGTAACCGCCGTCTGCGTATGGCGTATTTAGCGCAATATTATCATGCGGTTAGTTGATATTTGTGTAATTTTTTGTTTGATGTAGAATGGCCCGTGGGGTTGTTAGCTCAGCGGTAGAGCGCCGCCTTCACACGGCGGAGGTCAGTGGTTCGAAACCACTACGACCCACCATCCACCCAAGGGATGAACCGGTTTTTTCGTTTGTCCTGAATGCCAGGGATTGCGGATGCGCTTTTCTTGGATGGTATTGCCGACGTATCGGTTCCCGCAGAATATCGGGGTACCCACCACACTGCTCCAAGCAGCTCAATGCCGGGAGATCTGGGGCGCCCGCGCAAATCAAACTTCTTGTGAACGTCTGATTCAAAAGATCTTTGCAAATCCGGTAGGCACTGATTTTCTATGACTCCGAAAGCGCTTGACATTGCAGGCGGCTTCAAGGTTTATCATGGAACCGTGCCGGTGCCTGTACACCGGCTAGCGGGGGAAGGTGGATGTATGGATGAGAACAAACGGTCACACCTCGAAATCGCCATAGAGGGCATGACGTGCGCCTCGTGCAGCGCCCGCGTGGAGCGGGCCTTGAATGATCTGCCGGGTGTGCGGGCCAGGGTGAATCTCACGACGGAGCAGGCGTCGGTGGATTATGTCCCGCAGGAAACGGGTCCCCAGACGCTGGTCGATGTCATCGCCCAGACCGGGTATGCGCCGGTCATCGCCGAGACCGAACTGGCTATCGAGGGGATGACCTGCGCTTCCTGCGTGCGGCGGGTCGAGAAAGCGTTGCAAGCACTACCCGGTGTGCTTGCCGCGACGGTCAATCTGGCCACGGAGCGTGCGTCTGTCCGCTACTTTCCCGCGACGGTGCAGATCGACGCGTTCACGGCCGCCGTGGCCGAGGCCGGGTACGCCGCCCGCCTCTTGTCCGGATCTTCGGAAGCCGCGGCACTGCGCAAGCGGCAGGTTCAGACCACCATGCGCCGCGAAGTCCTCCTCGCCACGGTTTTGGCCATACCCGTTCTGCTGCTTTCCATGGGCGGTCATTGGGTGGCGCCCCTGCATGTCTGGCTGGACACCATCCGCCCATTCCCGCATTTTTGGGAATGGACGGAAGCCGTCATGACCACGATCGTGCTCTTCGGACCGGGAAGGCGGTTTTTTCGTCCTGGTCTCATCGCCTATCGACACCTGTCTCCCGACATGAACTCTCTGGTTGCCACCGGCACAGGAGCGGCCTGGTTGTACAGCATGCTGGTGCTACTGGTGCCTGAGCTGTTTCCCGTAGCCGCCCGCGCCGTCTATTTCGATTCGGCGGCGGTGGTCATTGCGGCCGTCTTGCTGGGCAAATATCTGGAGGAACTGGCCAAGGGCAAGACTTCGGCGGCCATCAGGAAGCTGCTCGGGTTGCAGGCCAAGGAAGCCCATGTATTGCGTCATGGCGTCGAGGAAACAGTCGCCATTAGTAGCGTTGTGGCTGGCGACCGGATCATCGTGCGACCGGGGGAGCGGCTGCCGGTGGACGGGAGGATACAAGCGGGTGATTCCCACGTGGATGAAGCCATGCTGACCGGGGAATCCTTGCCGGCAACCAAGCATGCGGGGGACAAGGTCGTGAGCGGGACGATCAATCTGGAGGGCCGCCTGGTGGTCGAGGCGACCGAGGTGGGCACGCGAACCGTACTGGCGCAGATCATCCGTCTGGTGGAACAGGCGCAGACGGATAAGCTCCCCATCCAGAGGTTGGCGGATCAGGCGGTAAGGGTGTTTACGCCCGTCGTTTTAGGAATCGCATTGCTGACCTTCGTGGTCTGGCTGGTCGTGGGGCCGGCACCGGCCATCACCATGGCCTTGCTGTCGGCGGTGGCCGTTCTCGTGGTCGCCTGTCCTTGCGCCATGGGGTTGGCGACCCCGGCGGCCATCATGGTCGGTACGGGCCGAGCGGCTGAATTGGGCGTGTTGTTTCGGAAAGGGGAGGCATTGGAAACCCTTTCGAAGATCGACATGGTGCTTCTCGATAAAACCGGTACATTGACCGAGGGGCGGCCATCGCTCACGGATTGCCTTGCCGCGGATTCGACGCTGCTGTTGCGCTGGGCCGCGGCGGTGGAATCGGCCTCGGAACATCCTCTGGCCCGGGCCGTACTTGAGGCCGCCCGCCTCCAGCACTTGGTTCTGCCACCCATCACCGCTTTCAGAGCCGTTCCGGGATATGGGGTCGAGGCCGTGGTCGAGGGACGGCTGATCCGTATCGGCACTCCCCGCTTCCTCGAACAGGAGGGATGGTTTCCGGACGCATGGGCGGATGAGGCCGCGGCGCTGGAGGCCGAGGGCAAAACGGTCATCTATGTGACCGCCGACCACCTGACCCTTGGCGTCCTCGCTATCGCGGATGCGATCAAGAGCGATGCCAGGGCCTTGGTCGCCGCTATTCAGGACGCCGGACTGGAAGTCGCTATGGTGACCGGTGACGCGCATCGGACTGCGGACGCGGTGGCGCGCCAGGTTGGCATCCACACGGTACATGCCGAAATCCTTCCTCAGGGTAAATCGGAGGTGGTACGGCGGCTACAAAGAGAAGGGCACCGAGTCGCCTTCGTGGGCGATGGCATCAACGACGCGCCCGCCCTGGCCCAGGCCGATGTCGGCATCGCCCTGGCCTCGGGAACCGATATCGCCATCGAATCCGCGGCGGTGACAGTCACCCATGGTGATTTGGGTGGCGTCATCACGGCCATTCATGCCGCGCGTAAAACCATGCGCACCATTCGTGGTAATCTCTTCTGGGCGTTTTTCTACAATATCTTACTGATCCCGGTGGCCGCGGGTGTCGCCGTGCCGGTAGGACTCCAGTTGAATCCCATGTTGGCGGGGATCGCCATGGGCTTGTCTTCGGTTTTTGTCCTGACCAACAGCCTGCGGCTTCGGGGGATGAGGCCGTGGCCCCTGGGAACCGCATCTTCCACCGCCACCGATCTTTCTGTCACCACTGCAAAAGGAGCACTCTCATGACCGCGTATGCTTTTTCCACGAAGACCACAGGGCCTTTTCCGGTAGCTGTCTCCAAAGTCGTTGACGCACTGAAATCAGAAGGATTTGGTGTATTGACCGAGATTGATGTGTCGGCCACTTTGAAAGCCAAGCTTGGGATCGATTCTCGCCCCTATAAGATTTTGGGGGCCTGCAACCCCCAGTTTGCGCACCAGGCCTTGGAAGCCGATCCTGACATCGGACTGTTGCTTCCCTGTAATGTGGTGGTCCGGGAAGAGGCGGATGGTCAGATCACCGTAGGGTTCATGGACCCCGCGGCGGTGCTCGAGATAGTGGGTAATCCCGAGGTGACGGCCATCGGCGAGACCGTACGCGGTAAGTTGGTCCGAGTGCGGGATCATTTGGCGGGCTAAAACAACGGCAACTCAACGGAGATCTCATGGAAACGATCGAGATGAAAGTAACGGGAATGACCTGCAATCACTGTGTGATGGCAGTCACTAAGGCGCTCAAGGGGGTGCACGGCGTTCAAGAAGTGGCGGTTGATCTGGATCGTGGTGAAGCCGTGGTGCGCGGAACCCCCGATAGCCAGGCCCTTATAGACGTTGTGGAGGCGGCGGGTTATCGGGCGGAGATGAAAAAATGACACCGATCATGATAACGGGCAAATCGCCGCGGGTCTCCCGCCGTGGGTGAAAGGGCGGTTGTGCTTTATACCAGTCCGGGTTGCCCGGACTGCGCCGCGGTCAGACGTTATTTGAACGACCGGGGGGTCTCTTTCGTCGAGCGGGATGTGACGGCGCCCGGCATCGCTGACGAAGCCAAGGCACGCTACGGGGTACGCATCGCTCCTATCACCGTGGTCGGCGAGGATTTTTGCTACGGAACTTTTGCCGAGCAGAAAACCCAGCTCGATACCCTCCTGGGTGCCGTTCGGTAATGGTCTCGCTTTTGTCTGACGGCGCGAGGCGCCACGCAAGTGTGGGGAGCGCTTTATGCTGACTTTGTATGGCGCATCGGTTGTGACCCTGATGATGTTGTTTTATGCCCTGGAGGCCCGATCATCCTGGTTCACCCTGGCGTTTGCGGTAGCATGCCTGGGCTCGGCGGCGTATGGGTTTCTTGCGGGCACTTGGCCGTTTGGCGTGGTGGAGTCGGTTTGGAGCCTGGTGGCATTGCGAAAATGGTACATCCTCCATGCACGGGAATGACATCGTCCGCCGCCAGTCTGGCCTGTGGCCACGTCACCGCCGCTTTTCTTCTCAATGGCACCCCGCGCAGATTGAAGTACCCCAGCGCAAATGGCCAGACAGTCCGTTTGGTTTCTGCTTCTGTAATGTGGCGATATCTCGATAAAGTGTACGTAAACTGCTCCCGAACTCTTCAGACACCCTCAAAATCCGGTAAGTTACGGGCGGCGAGGTGCGCCTTTGCGAGTTCGGTAATGACGGCTGAGCGGCAACATCGGCAAACATTCGGGAATCGGTGAACAGCAGCTATCCATGTATTCAAGAGGGATCGTCCGAAGGCATTGCAATTTAACGGTCGCCCTTGGCGTAGCGCCCCATGAGCGTGGCTTCGGCCAGCACATGTCCGTGCATGGCCGCCTGGAGGCTATCCTTGTCGGGACGTTGCAGCGCGGGTAAGGTTGTATCCAGGGCATAGAGCCGGAAAAAGTATCGATGTCTGCCGATGGGCGGGCAAGGGCCACCGTATCCTCTGCGCTGCCAGTCGTTGATGCCCTCCCGGACGCCGGGCGGAAGCCTTTGTACCCCTGCAGAGAGTTCCAGAATATGGGGCGGAATGTCATACAGTACCCAATGTACCCAGATGCGTTGGGGAGCGGCGGGGTCCGGAGCGTCTGGGTCTTCCACAATGAGGGCCAGGCTTTGGGTCTCGGCAGGGAGACCCTCCCAGCGCAAGGGTGGCGAAAGGTCCTTCCCTTCGCAGGTGTACTGGCGCGGAATGATCCCATCGCTGGTAAAGGCACTCGAATAGATCCGCATAGTTGCCTCCTGGGCGGAATGTGCAAGAGATGACCCCGCCAGTGCCGAACCGGCAGGAAGGCAGCCATCTACCAGCAGCAGTACAGCCCACCACCAAGTTCGGCGCATGTCGGGTTTGTTCCCATCTTGAAATTCGTAACGGGTTCGATGAGTTCAATTATAGCTTGCAACGAAACAACCTGGAGGCGGCGCAAGTACCAGGTCTGAGGACGATACGCCGTTCGCGCCCTGATGTTTTTTGCCAAGCCGGGGTATCCACCACCTGCAATGCGGCGACATCAGGAAATTATTTGGTTTTTGTACAGCGGGTTGGATAGCTTGTAAATGCTGGTCGTTACAGTCAGGACGGTGAACTATCTTCAGCCATAGCTAAACTTTTTGGGTCACGCACCAACGCATATAGGACACTGTCTACAATCTGACTGTCTTTGAATATGCTGGACTTCAGAACACCCTCGCGCACGAAGCCAACCTTCTCGAGCACGCGCATGGATGCTGGATTCCAGGCGAAGACGCGGGCTTCCAACCTGGTAAATTCATTGCTAAGTAATACATATGCAATCATTGCCTTCACGGCGGCTGTGGCAATGCCATTACCCCAATAGGTCTCTCCGATCCAGTAACCGAGAGTGGTGGTGTAAATGGTCACATCATTTCCTGCCCTGATGCCAATTCCACCAATGGCTTTCCCACCAAATTCTACAGCTAGATTTATATCTCGTCCGGGTCTGTTGGCTGTTCCAATCCATTTCAATGCGTCATCTTCTGTATAGGGATGCGGGAATGTTCCTGCCAGGTTGCGCCAGATTTGGCGATTGTTAGCGTGTAAAATAAGTGCGTTTTTGTCTGTGTCTTGCCATGAACGCAGAACACAATCCGGAATATCTGTTGGTAGGCGCAAGAAAAAATCTCCGTGTACTCGGGTAAGTTAGAATCAGACAATTTGTATCATTTTGTCGAATCGCTGCACATATACCCATAGCTGGTTGACTGACATTTACATTTCAGCTCGGTTCCCGTTGGAACTTCGGAAGATCGGGATTCATAAAATCCCAATTTTTACATCAAATCGTCTGGCGGGATTCTGTCTGCCTATCGGTAATATACGGATTCTCCTGATCCAGGCCAAGCGGTCTGGCGTGTCATGATCAGGCTAAAAGTTGCGGCTGATCATTCAGTCTGATTCTGCCGCTTCACGCGGTCTTTCGCTCCAGTGGGCATCCGTTCATAGCACCTCATAAACCTCTGGGAATCGAATTTCTCCCACCATGAAAGTAGCCGCAGCACCTGTGAGGGTTACGCGATCACGTTCAACACCACAATGAATTTCACCGCCACGTTGAGAAAACTGCCGCGCGCTGAGCATAGTTTTCCCCAGTCTTTCTGCCCAATACGGGGCAAGTGCAGTGTAGGCCGAGCCAGTAACAGGGTCTTCGGGAACTCCGACTTTCGGTCCAAAGAATCGCGCGACAAAATCGCAGTTTTTCCCCGGAGCGGTAATGGCTACCCCGCGCAGATCCAGCCTCTGCAACGCGGTCATATCGGGATGGATGGCGCGAATCTGCGACTCGTCTCGAAAAAGCACGACATAGTCGTCGCCCGCCAGCACCGCGAGGGGCTTTTGTCCTAACGCATTTTCCATCAACGGGGGCGTTTCCACTGGATGCAAGGGCCGCAGCGGGAAATCCATGGAGATCTGCCTGAAGGACATTTTTTTGACCCGCAATATGCCACTACGGGTCTCAAAGGCAATCTCGTCTCCCGGAAATCCGCGCTCCTGAAAGAGCACATGCGCTGTTGCCAGGGTGGCATGGCCGCACAAATCCACTTCAACCACCGGTGTGAACCAGCGTAAATGGAAGGTACCGGGGTTTTTCGCCGGGACATAAAAGGCGGTCTCGGAGAGATGGTTCTCTTCGGCAATGGCTTGCATGATCGCA
>JAKACQ010000029.1:0-34632 GCA_021821285.1 Pseudomonadota bacterium | reverse complement strand
TCCGTCTATCTGTTGCCGCCAATAAGCGGCCTTCTCGTCCTTCGTCATAGCCATCCCTCCTCGCTGAACGCGGATCAGGATCGGCCAGGTCAGAAAATTGGGGAAGGTGGGGTGCTTAGACGGTTACTGACGGACGCGCAATACCAGATCATCAAGCGCGCCCTGATGCTCGACATCGCCGATGCGCTGATCTGCGATACCACGCCCCAGGTCATCCAGCACGCCGTCAACGCTTTGGAAAACCACACGCTGCGCGGCATGGACGCCATCCACCTGGGCGCAGCCTTCGCCTGCGCCGCCGAAGTGTTCATCTCGGCCGATGCCCGCCAATGTCGCGCCGCCGAGGCCTTCGGTCTGCAAGTGGTGTCGCTGTGAAACACAAGCCGCGCCGCCACCACCTTGCCTTCGCTACCCTGCGTCTGGAGGGCGGCCTATTCCTGCCCGACCAACTGGAACCAGTTTTTGACCTTATCCGCGAACCGGCGCCCGTGTTCCGGGTGGGTGGCGACATCCTCACCGGCCAGACGCCAGTCCTGATCAAATTGCGTCCGTAACTTGCGACCTCACCGCCATGCAGGATCAGCCCCATTTCCCGGTTTTCATTCAGAGAGGATGTGCTGTAATTTTCCGACCCGATGAAAGCCTCGGCACCGGAGATTTCCACCTTGGCGTGCATGTAGATGGGTGACTTGGGCAATAGCCGCACCCGCACGCCGTGCTGCTCCAGATCAGCGACGTTGCGTTGATCTTCGGCACTGATGCTGGCGGGCAGAATCACCCGGGCCGCGTGACCTTTTGCGGCAATGGCGCTGAGAATGGTCCGGTCATTGCCCATTTCCTCGCTTTCGATGTCCACCGGACCCGGCTGATCGATGATGGATCGCAACGGTGATTTTAGGGGATTCCGGGAGCGGTCGGGGCGTGCAGTAACTCTCTCCATCCAGGGTCAGGTGGTAGGCGCCGTGGCGTAAGGCTGGGGTAGAGTGAGGTTTATGGTGCGTCAGATGTAAAGCCGTCCTGAAGCATGCGCACCGAGATCATGACAAACCAGCGCCAACCATCTAAAATAACACCATGTGATGCCATGATGAGGCCCCTCTTATGCGAACGACGATCAACCTGGATGATGAGCTCCTGGCCCAAGCCAAAACGCTCTGTGGTGTAGAAGACCGTGGCGCTCTCTTAAAAGAGGCCCTGCGTGCTTTGATTGAACGGGAAAGTGCTCGTCGCCTCGCTCGCTTGGGTGGAACAGAACCGCAATTACGGAATATTCCCCGCAGACGGGAGCCTGCTGCTTGATTCTGGTCGATACCTCCGTCTGGATCGACCATTTCCGCTCTGGAGATGCACACCTCTCTACTCTGCTCGATCATAGCATGGTGCAAACACACGATTTCATCATCGGAGAAATCGCTTGCGGGAACCTCAAAAACCGGCAACAGACCTTGTACCTGCTCTCCTGTTTACCTCGATGCACCATGACCTCCCCAGATGAAACCCTGTTTTTCATTGAACGTCATGGCCTGATGGGACGCGGTATAGGCTATATTGACGCGAGTGTCCTAGCCTCTGCCGTGCTCGTACAGGTCAATTTATGGTCCCGCGACAAACGTCTCATGGCTCTGGCTACCGAACTTGGCTGCGCTTACTCATCGGACCCATCCACATAAAAAGCCTCCAGCCCCAAGTTGCTAACGATCAGGGAATAAGTGGCATACCAGATGGCATACCAGATGGCATACCAGATGGCATACCAGTGATTTTATAATAAAAACATTTATGATTCATTCTGATACAACAGAAAATTGGCGGAGGCGGTGAGATTCGAACTCACGAGGGGCGTTAACCCCTGCCGGTTTTCCTTACCCGCCATGGCTTTCGCCACAGGACTGACAACGTCCTTTTGGAGTCTGGATCATGCCTTCACCATAGCCCTGAGGCCGTAGGTGGGAACCGTCTGATCTCTACACCTTCCGGAACAATTCCGGCTTGGCTCGGCGTTACCTCGGATATCCCAGGGGCTTCGCCGAATTTGATTCCTGCCACCCCGCCCGTTTCCCGGCGGGGGCTCGATTGGGACAAGACCGGTGCAATCAACCGCTCTGCCACACCTCCGTGGCGCGTAGTCTAACGGAAGCGTCACCCCATGGGAATGGTCCCCCCTGCACTGAAACCGTGTATAACGATTCTCTGCTTGTTTATTGTGCGATCAAAAATACCTTGGTGTCAGTGAAAAACCCCTGGGGCTATACTCCTGGAGCGTTCACTATGGAGCGCACGATCGCGATATGGAGGAACAGTCGATGTTCAAAAAAATGACAACAGCAACCATCTTGGGGCTTGGTTTAATCGGATCGACCACGGCCGTGGCGGCGAAGGCTCCGAGTTTCATGTCACCCGCCTGGGCGCAGGAACTCTGCACGGCCTGGAACAACAACCCGACCCTGACCGAGAAACTCGCGGGCTCTTGGGTCAAAAACAATGGCGGCAAGGGGTACAAGGTCATGGAAATTTCCGACTCCAGCATGAAAACCGTCGCGCCTGTGCAACTGGAGATCGCCCTTCAGGGGGGCAAAGCAGAGTGCCTCTATGGCGGCCCCATCAAGGTCACCCGGCTTGATTACGACTACGATTATAAAATGTGGGCGAGCACCCACAACTGGCATCACATGGGTTCCCCGCTGACCGCAATGATGTTCGGACGCTTAAACTTCAAAGGACCAAAGATGGAAGCCATGGAAAATATGAGGCCATTCGGCGCTTTCCTGAAATTGGTCAAGGAAGTGCCCGCGACCACCCCGACGCCCTAATCCACATCCTGCCAAAAGGGGCGGCTCGAAGGGTTCCGGGACGCTCTTTTCTCATGCGCGAAGGCTTCCCTACTCCTTCCGCAAACGCTCCAGCAGAATGGTGTTGACTTGATCGGGGTTGGCCTTGCCCTTGCTCGCCTTCATCACTTGACCAACAAAAAAACCGAGCAGCTTATCTTTACCTGCGCGAAAATCAGCGACCTGCTGCGGGTGGGCCGCAACGATCCCATCCACCAGCGCCGCAATAGATCCCGTATCGGTGATCTGCCGCAAGCCTCGCTTCTCGATGATGACATCCACCTCGCCGCCGCTATGGAAAAGGTCCTCAAAAATCTCCTTGGCGATTTTTCCCGAGATAGTCTGGTCTTCGATACGCTGAACGAGCAAGCGCAGTTTTTCCGCCGAGACCGGACATGCCTCGATTTCAATACCCGCCTTGTTGAGCGCCCCGAGTAATTCACCCATGACCCAGTTTGCCGCCAGTTTACTGTCAACACCCACCGCCACTTGCTCGTAGTAATCGGCCAGCACACGGCTGATCGTCAGCACTCCCGCATCATAGGCAGGCAGCGCATACTGGTGCATGAAGCGTGCCCGTTTGATATCCGGAAGTTCCGGGAGTGTTCCCCGCACGCGCGCGATGCGCGCCGTATCCAATACCAGAGGTAACAGATCGGGATCGGGAAAGTAGCGGTAATCGTTCGCCTCTTCCTTGCTGCGCATGGAGCGCGTCTCGCCCCGGCCAGCGTCATAAAGACGCGTTTCCTGAACGATGCATCCGCCACTCTCGAGAATATCTCGCTGCCGCGCGATCTCGTACTCCAGCGCCTTTTCGAGGAAACGGAACGAATTGAGATTTTTGATTTCCGCCCGGGTGCCGAGGGACGCGCCTGGCCGCCGCAGGGAAACATTGGCATCACAGCGGAAGGAGCCTTCCTGCATGTTACCGTCGCAGATGTCCAGATAACGCACCAGCGCGTGTAATTTCTTGAGATAAGCCACCGCCTCGGCCGGAGAGCGCATGTCCGGCTCCGAGACAATTTCCAGCAAAGGCGTACCCGCACGATTCAGGTCAATACCACTCTGGTCCACGAAGGCTTCATGCAGCGATTTCCCGGCATCCTCTTCGAGATGGGCACGGGTCACACCGACCACCTTCTCCGTGCCATCCGTCAGGGAGATCGTCAGGGTGCCCTTGCCCACCACGGGCAACTCATACTGACTGATCTGGTACCCTTTGGGCAGGTCGGGATAAAAGTAGTTTTTGCGGGCGAAAACACTCTGCCGATTCAACTCCGCGCCGATAGCCAGTCCCAGCGCAATCGCCTTGTCCACAGCGGCTTCATTGAGCACCGGCAGGGCACCGGGCATCGCCAGACAGACCGGGCACGTGTGGCTGTTGGGCTCGGCCCCGAAGGTGGTCGGACAGCCGCAAAATATCTTGGTGGCTGTATTGAGTTGGGCGTGGACTTCCAGACCGATGACAACTTCCCAGTCCATATTCAGGCCTCCCCGGCGATGAAGGATGGACGTGCGGTATGCCACGGGGTTTCACTCTGATAACGATGGGCTACGTTGAGCAGCAGATCGTCGGCAAAATAGTCCCCCATCAATTGCATGCCTATGGGCAATCCCCCGCGGGTAAAGCCGCAGGGAAGACTCATCGCCGGGATACCCGCGAGGTTGACCGCGATGGTATAAATGTCAGCCAAGTACATGGCTACCGGATCGGTATTTTTGGCTCCCAGAGGAAAAGCCGGAGTGGGGGTCGTCGGCCCGATAATCACATCGACTTCGGCAAAGGCGCGCCGAAAATCCTCGCGGATCAGGCTGCGCACTTGTTGCGCCTTGCGATAATAGGCGTCGTAATAGCCTGCGGAAAGCACATAAGTACCCACCAGAATACGTCGCCGCACCTCTGCGCCAAAACCCTCATAGCGGCTGCGCTGATACAGATCGGTCAAATCCTTCGGAGCCTCGGTACGGTGGGTATAACGCACACCATCAAAACGGGCGAGGTTGCTGGAAGCCTCGGCCGGCGCCAATACGTAATAAGTGCTCACTGCGTAGGGGTTGTTGGGCAAACGAACAGACTGCACCGAGGCACCCTGTCGCGCCAGTTCCTCGATGCCCGTCTGCACCGCCGCGGCCACTTCCGGATCGAGGCCCGCCCCGAAGAACTCTTCGGGAACGCCCACCCGCAAGCCCTGCAAGGGACGATCCAGACCACGCAGAAAATCACTGGCCGCCGCCGGATGACTGGTGGAGTCCCGCGGATCATGGGCAGCCATGACGTTAAGCAACAACGCGCAGTCCTCCGCGCTACGCGCCAGGGGCCCGCCCTGGTCGAGGCTGGAAGCGAAAGCGATCATGCCGTAACGGGACACCCGGCCATAGGTCGGCTTGATGCCGGTGACACCACAGAGGGCCGCGGGCTGACGAATGGAACCGCCCGTATCGGTGCCTGTAGCGACCGGCACCAATCCCGCGGCCACGGCGGCGGCGGAACCACCCGAAGACCCTCCCGGTACCATGCCGGTATGCCAGGGATTCCGCACCGCGCCGAAATAACTGGTTTCATTGGATGAACCCATGGCAAATTCGTCCATATTGAGCTTGCCCAGCATGACCATTCCCTCCGCGGCCAGCCGCTCGACAACGGTAGCGCTATAGGGCGACACAAAGCGCTCCAGCATCTTGGAGCCACATGTGGTACGCACCCCGGCAGTGCAGAAAATATCCTTGTGCGCCACTGGGATACCCAGCAAGAGGCCATCCTCTCCGGCGGCCCGGCGGGCATCAGCCGCCGCCGCCGCCGCCAGCGCCTCGGTGTCGGTAACCGTCAAAAAGGCATTGAGCGTGGGATTCATCCGCGCGATTCGAGCGAGCAGCGCCCCGGTCAATTCCACCGAAGAAAAACGGCGCTCTTGCAGACCTTGGTGGAGCGCTCGCAGAGAGAGTTCGTGGAGTTCCAAAAGCTGCTCCTACTCGATGACTTTGGGGACGAGAAAAAGCCCATGCTCAACCGCCGGGGCACTGGCCATGAGGACCGCACGCCGGTCACGATGGTCCACGGTATCGGAGCGCAAGGGCTGATCCAGATCCAGGGGATGCGCCATGGGAGAAATATCCTCTGTCCCAATAGCGCGCAATGTCCCTATCAATTCCATAATACGTTCCAGTTGCTCGGCCACTGCTGGAATCTCCGTCTGCGGCAAGGCCATGCGCGCCAGATGCGCCGTGCGGCGCACGGTATCCTGATCAAAGGCCATGATTATGGGTTTCCTTTGTGGTGATCAGCGGTTGTGGGGGCTTTTTGCGCCGGGGCGCCGTTTGTGGGGGGTGGCAACTCCAGGCCCTCCAGAAGTTGATTCTTGTTTACCACACCGCCAGTGATGAGATATTGCTCATGCTGTTCCCAAGCATTGCGCATGAACACGTAAGGATTCACCGCATCCTGCACCATGCGGATTTTCGGCCCATCGACATAGCCGGTATTGATGATACCCATACCACTCAAGGCGTACTGCGCCGGCACACTGGTCAGATAATAGGCGGGTCCGGTAAAGACCGCCATCGCCAGACCAGGCAGACTGCGCAGCGAGCTGGGTCCGTAAAATGGCAGTACCAAATAAGGTCCCTGCGGTACGCCCCAAACCCCCAGCGTCACCCCCAGACTGTTATCATGTTTAGGCAAGTCCAGCTTGTCCGCCACATCGAACAAACCACCCAAACCGAACACGGAATTGACCAGGAAACGGCTGAGATCTTCCATGCCCTGCTGACCACGGCCCTGCAAAAAGTCGTTCACGAAGATGTAGGGCATATCCACATTGGAGAATACATTGCGCACACCCGCACGAACGAAATCTGGGGTCACCGCCTTGTACCCCGTCGCCACCGGTTCCAGGACATAGTCATACAGCCCCATGTTGAAGTGGAATATAGGCTTATTGACGGCTTCCAGAGAATCGGTGGAAGCCCTCCCCGCGGCATGATGCGGCCCATTCACGGTCGCACAGCCGGACAAGGCCAGCGCGCCCCCCGCCAGAGTCACCCAAAAAATAGACGCCAACCGCATCAGTGTGCTCCTTTGGCGTAACCGGCAATCTGCTTCCGCAAGTGCGCGACAAGCGCCGAGAAGCCTTTATTTTTCATGGTTTCTGTATATTCCGCGCGTTTCAGAGACAAATCGCTCACCCCATCGGCGACGACGTTGACGATACCCCACCGTCCGTCCTGTTTTTGCAGCAGATAAACAAACCGATGCACCTTACCATTGCGCTCCGTGAAGGTGCTGAATACGCCCTCGGTACCAGGGTGCAGGGTTTGGGTGCTCACGATGGCGAAGCGTGCGCCGCTATCGCTGTCGAAACGGGCCGCGTAGGTGGCCGCGGTATAATCCGCCAGGACTCCCACAAACTCCTTCTGTTGTCCCGGACTGAGTTTGCCCCAGTAGGATCCCAGCGTCAGACTGGCAATCCGGGAATAATCAAACACCCTCTGTACCACGGGGGCAATGATTCGGTAACGCCCGCTGTAACCTATCCGGCTCCCGCCTTGCATGGCCTTCAGCAAGGCGGCATCGAGGGCATCAATCGTTGCCGCCGGACTGTCGGCGGCCATCGCTCTCGCGGTTGACGCGGCGGGCGCCACGACCGCTGCCGCAGCCCCGGAAAACACCGGAGCCACGACGACCACACCCGCGAGCAGCACAACCAAGCGTTTTCGTAACATGAACATCTCCTCACCCATCATGACACCGAAGATTCCGGAAAGCGGTTTCAGCGCTCCACACGCAGTGGAAAAACCGGGTGCCCAGGACCCGGCGCCGGTGGCGAAACGGGCATGTCCGGCGCCATGGGGCCGCGCGTGCGTGGCCCCATCAAAGCCACCTTGAGCGCTTTCAGGGGATGGGCAAAGGTGTCATTGACCGCGGTGGGCTCAAAGCCGGAATGTACCTGGCATTGATCACATTTACCATTCACCCCGACGCCGTATTTGTCCCAGGGAGTGGTTTCCATCAACTCATCAAAAGTCCGCGCATAGCCCTCGCTGACCAATAGATAACAAGGCTTCTGCCAGCCAAAGATATTGCGCGTGGGGTTACCCCAAGGGGTACACTGGTAGTTCTGGTTACCCGCCAAAAAATCCAGGAAAAGACTGGATTGATTGAACTTCCAACCCGCTTTCCGCTCCTTGCCGATACGGAAGATATCGCGGAAAAGCTGACGCGAAGCCCGCCGCTGGATAAAAACCTCCTGTTGCGGCGCGCGTTCATAATTGAATCCGGGCGAGATGGTCACACCTTCCACGCCGAGCGTCTTGCAATCATCCAGGAACGCCGCCACCTCTTCAGCGCCTTCTCCCTGAAACAGGGTACAGTTGACCGTGACCCGAAATCCCTTTTCCACCGCTTCACGGATCGCCGCCGCGGCACGCTGATAAGTGCCCGGCTGACAAACGGAGTGGTCATGGCGATCCGCATTGCCATCCAGATGCACCGAGAAAGTCAGGTAAGGCGAAGGCGCATAGTCATCCATCCGTTTCTTGAGAAGGAGCGCGTTCGTACAAAGATAAACAAAGCGCCTGCGTTCCACGAGACCGCGTACCACGGCGGGCATATCTTTGTGGATGAGCGGTTCACCTCCAGCGATGGAGACGATCGGCGCCCCACATTCCTCGGCCGCGCCAATGCACTCTTCGACAGACAGCCGCTGATCGAGAGTTTCATCGGGATAATCAATTTTACCGCAGCCCGCGCAGGCCAGATTGCAGCGGAACAATGGCTCCAGCATCAGGACCAGAGGGTAACGTTTACGCCCCCGCAGCTTTTGCGTGAGGATGTAACGCCCGACCCGATAGCTCTGAATTAAAGGAACACCCATATTAAATACCCCTTATCGGCCGCAATGCAGCGTATAAACCATGAACGACAACTTCGGGTCAGTATAACATACCAGATCGTATGCAGAACAAGGCTATAAATACTCAAACCGCCTTACTACGTGACAAAAAGAAAAACAAGAGGTTGGCAATCCGCGGGGCCAGTTTCGGACGCAACAAGCGCGCGTCATAAGGCGCAAAACGCCGGTCGTTTTCCTGACGGCAGAGCGCCAGAAGCTGCTTCAGACTGATGCCGTTACCGAGCTGCTCATGTCCGGTCAGGGTAAAGTTTTCATCCCGGCGCGCATTCAGACCACGGGCTGTCTGAATGCGCGCCCAGGCCTGCAGGACAATCACTTGAACCCGCTGATATTCCAGTATCCCCTTTTTCCACCAAGGAAGGCGCTGGCGATGCCAGCGCAACCAATTCACAAAGAAAATGATATGCCGCGCTTCTTCCTGCATGACCGGATCGAATATCTTCACCAATTCGGGGGGGAAAAAACCGGAGTTCTTGGCCGCCGCGAAAAGCCCAAAGGCGAAGTAGGAATCCAGGCATTCACCATATCCCGTGTACAGGAATTCCCAATACGGGTCGCGCACCGGAGGAGGTGCTGGCAAAGGAGGGATATTAATCCCGTAATGCTGCACGAGCGCGCGCAACAGATCGGAATGGCGCTGCTCCTCTTGTCCATCGAGGGCCACCGCCGCACGCACAACCGGATCCGGCTCTCGCTCACCCATGCTTTGCACCATGCGCGCCGTCACGCTTTCCGTGGCGACGGCCTCACCCCAAAATGGCAGGGATTTCACGCGCCGCTCCGTTTCCGCATCCAACTCCGGCCAATCTATATGGTGAGGATCGAAGTCGATGTGGGTCTCGTGAAAAAATGTGCAGAACAGATCGCGATGCGCGTCCGAACCCAATGCCAAGGACACTGCCGTCATGAAACACTCCCTTCATCGGAACGCAGGCGCCGCCAGTGGCGGCGCATATGATGACCCTCTAATGCCTGCCATGACAAAAGCACCGGTATACCCAATGACATTTCCCGAAAACGCCGCGCCAGGGAAAAGGCCAGCGCCAGATCCGGACTCACGCCGATAGCGCCACCAAAAAGGATAAAACCGCCCTCTTGAATCCCCAATCCCCCAGGCACCAGAAAAGCCACGCTCCGCAAAGCCTGTCCCAGACTCTCCATGAGCAGAGCCGCCCAGAACGGAATAGTATGACCGAGCAATCGGAAAGTGAACCAGACCTCCGCGGTACCCATCAGCAGACCGGCAAGTTGCCAGAAATTAGCCACCAACAAACCCCAGCGACGCGCATAGAGTCGGCGAATTTCGGCATCCAGGCGCCGCGGATCGCCGATCAGCACGAGCAAATCCCTGCCGCCCAGAATCTTCTTCATCAGCCATTGCAAGACCGTGAACAGCCCCCAGCGCCGTTGTATCCAAAGAAATATCAGGACTGGCGGCAAGACCGATATCAGGGAGATCACCACGCCGCGTTGCAGGGAGTGATCATCCACGGTACCTATCAGGATCAGCAATCCGATCAGGGTGAATATGAACTGGCTCAACAATGTCAGGGTCACCTCGACCATGACGCTGGCACCCGCGACATAACCAGGCACGCCATAACGGGCCAAGAGACGCGCGCCCAATGCTTCGCCGCCCACCCGCGCCACGGGCAGGAGGCCATTGACGGCTTCCCGCACCAGCGCCACCCAGAGCAGAAACCAGAAGTGGGCACGTTCTTCACCGCGCAGCAACCACTTCCAGCTCAGCACATCCAGAGACTGGGGAAGGAGGTGAAAAGGCAAAAGCCAGAACAGGCTCCAGCCGGCCATCGTCAGTATCTTCAAAATATCGGAAATACCGGCCTGCCCCATCAGGAAGACGGCCACACTCAGGCCGAGCAGACCAGCAACCCACACCATGACCTTGATTTTCAGCAGTTGCACCTTACTTAGCTGCCTTCATCTTGAGCGATCCCGTCTTCGCGAGGTGACGCGGTGAACAGTAAAAGCAGCGCCGGAAGTACAATCAAGATGCACAGCAGCACAATGGCCAACGCGAGGCTCAACGCTTCGCCCAGGCTGGCCATGCCGGGATCGCGGGAAATGGCCATGCTTCCGAAGGCACTGAGGGTGGTCAACCCGCTGAAAAAGACCGCCATCGGTGTGGAGGTGGCGAGCAAATGGGCCACGTCCACCCCATTCCGCCAACGCATGACCAGGTAGATGGCGAAAGCCACACCAAGGCCGATGAGCAACGGCAAGGCAATGATATTTCCCAAATTAAAGCTCAATCCAAGCAGACGCATGGCAGCCACGGTAAACAACGCCGCCAGCAGCAGCGGGATCATGATGATCGCGACATCCCGATAACGGCGCAAGGCCAGCAACAGCAGCAAGCTGATGGCCGCGAGCGCGATGAAGGTGGCTTCCTGGAAGGCGCCGAGCACTGCCTCACCCCCTTCGACCAGCATCACCGGCGTCCCCACGGCATTGGGCGCCACCTTCAGGACACTGCGCACAAAAGTCGTCATGGCCTGATTGCTGCTCAGGTTGGCCCTGGGAAATATCTCCACGCGCGCCGCCCCTGATGCGGTCAGGTAACGCGCCCTGAGGGATTGCGGCAGGTTCTGCAGGGTCACCGGCGCTGCCGACAACGCCATTCCGAGACGCCGCAACTCGCCGGGCAGCGTTCCCATCACCCGTTGCTGGAGGTCCGCGATCGCTGCAGGGTCAGCGCCACTTTTCGCCAGAAACTGCCCCAGATGCCGGGCCAATGTGGCGGCCGCCTCCCCGTCGCGGGTATGCTGACCCTCCTTCTGCGCCAGCGCCAGCAATTTCTTGACCAGCTCCGCCAAATGGGCCGTGGTATCCGGTGCCGGCGGCTGCAAACCGACCGGCATCAACAGCGAAAAAGGCGGGACCAGAATCTGGAGATTCTGCAGAACGGCCAGCTTCTCTGACTGATGTGCCGGGATGTAGCTCGAAACAGTCAAGGCACGCGCCACCGTGGGCAGCGCTTCGACACGGGCCGCCAAGGCCTGTGCCGAGGCGACATCCGGGGTGAGCACTTCCATACGATAGGGGGCCGTCTGCGGATCAGCAAGGAGCTTCTCGAAGACCTGCACACCTTCGGAGTGATGGTCAATCATGTGCAGCGGGTTAAAATCAAAGGACGTGCGCAATGCCACCGGAATGGCGGCCAACGCCAGCAACAGGACCCCCCCGAGCACGAAATAGGCATAACGGTGGATCGGATGACGCACCAAAGTGGGAATATACCGCAGATGGGGATAGGACGTGGGTTTTGCCGCCGTGAGCGCCATGGGCCAAAGGGTGAGAAAAGCGGGCAGAAAGGTCAGGGTCAACAGGAGGGCGATCAGCATGCTGGTACCGGAAATCAATCCGAGGTCGACAATGCCCGCATAACTGGTGGGCACGAAAGCATAAAAACTGAGCGCGGCAGCCAGCGCGGCGAGACCGAGGGCACCGCCCATGCCTCGCGTCACCCGGTGCATGGCCTGCCGATGCGCGGCGCCATTGAACAACTCCTCCCGGTAGCGCAGGCAGTACTGAATGCCGAAATCCACACCCAGGCCAATGAACAGAATGGCGAAAGCCACAGAAATGAGATTGAAGGGACCAATAAAAAAGAGCGCCCAGGCCGTGCTCAGAATCATCCCGACGATCAACCCGGCCAGCACACCGAAGACCAGGCGCAATGAGCGTAGGGCGATGACCAGTAGAACGATCTCCAAACCGAGGGTCAGCCCGAGGGAAGTAGTCGCGCCTTGACTCACCGTTTTCATCTGCTCGGCATCCAGCACCGCGCCACCGGTGACGCCCACACGCAGACCATGTGCCGCATCCAGATGCAGAGCCGTCAGACCGGAACGCAAGGTGCGCAAAGCCGCGGCGGCGGGCTCCAGAGACTGATAATCAAGAGTCGGCTGAATAATGACGAAACGCTGCGCCGGCCCCATTTTAGCGAGATCGCCGCCCATGAGATCGTTCCACGGGATCTCATACGGCTTGTTTTGCATCTGCGCCATCACCGCTTGATCCACGGCCGAAAAAATCTCTGTCAATCCGGACAGGTGCATACCGTTCGTCAAGCGCTGTCCGATAGCCATGGACAAGAGGTCACTGAGTCCGTTCAGACTGGGATCGGTGGAAAGCCTGGCAATGAACGGCTGCGCGTCAGTCACCCGATTGGCGAAGTTTCGTACCTCTTTCCTGGACAGATAGAGAATCCCGTTGCGTTGAAAAAATGTCCCACCGCCCGGCACATACACATCACGGAAGAACCGCGGCCGGGCGCGCGCCCAAGCGCTCAGACGATCGACCGCGAGGTTCGTGAGGTTTCGGTTATCTCCCTGCAAAACGACCACGATGGTGTTTTTGTCTTGAGGAAAAGCCTTCTGATAGGCCATTTCACGCTGCTGAAAGGGCAAGTCGCGCGACAAGGCATGGCTGGTATCGGTATCGACGGAAAAATGTCCAACGGCATAGATCAACGCCAGAAGCGTCACCAGTAGAATGGTCGTGAACATCCATGCGGCACGCCGCACCGCCAGGTCCACCAAGGCTGCCAAAGCCTGTGAGATGCGCACCCCAGTGTGCTGTAAAAAACGGTCAACGGACGGCAAAATCACCAAAAGTACCCTTCGCGATGCCATGATCGCGCAAATAATCTTTTACCTTGGGGCTCATCAGTGCCACCCACTCAGCGTGTGGCTCATATCCCGGCATCAGGGCATGCAACACCGGGGTCTGCACCGTGGCCGGATGGAAATAGATCTCTGTAACCCCTGCCGCGGGCAGGCAGTGCAACACCTTGAGCAGGCGCGTTTCATCCATATGACCCGTGGCATCCAGTCCATAAAGCAGATCATTGTGCGTCAATCGGTGGCTATCCAATTGACGACGCATACGCGCCAGCCAAGGACGCAGAAAAAGCGACCAGAATGCCGGCGCCAACCCCTGGGCACCGGCACAACGCGCCGCTTTCAGGGGTTCCCGAGGCAAGCGCACCGCGCGCAAGCCGAAATCCTTCCCGACGTCCATCATCAACTGGAGAATCGTGGGATGCAGGTGCAGATGCTTGTGGGCATTGGCATGATCCAACACCAATCCGGTACGCGCAAAGGCGGCAAACTGGGCACGGATTTCAGCCGCCAACTGTCTTCTGACCCCTGGCAAAAAGAAGTAACGGACACCACGCAACCAGAGATCAGCGGCAAAACGCCCCTGCGCATCCACCAGATCGGGGATCTGTTCCGCCGGAAGGCATGGTGTCCCATCCACCAGCGTAAGGTGCAGGCCCACCCCCAGATCGGGAAGCGTTTTCGCGCGGGCCACGGCGTCCGCCGCCGCCGGGGCTGTCACCATCAGACTGGCCGCGGTCAGCACACCCTCGCGATGCGCGGACTCCACCGCCTGATTGACCGCTGCATCCAAGCCAAAGTCGTCAGCGGTGAAGATTATCCGCCGGCCGCTCCCCTGCCCCACCTCAACCGTGGCGTTGCCGCAAGAAGCGAACGAATTCCACCCCTTCACGCAGGCGGCGCTTCATCATCTGAGTGCTTTTCAGCATTTCACCGGTAATCTCGGCGATCTTGCCCGCACGGAAATAGAAACGCTTATACATCAACTCCACCGAATCGAAGATTTCCGTGTGATTGAGGTGAGGATAACTCATGGGGCTGATCTGCACACCGCGGTCATTGACCAGGTGCGCCTCGTCCTCGTCCGTCAGCCAACCCTCTTGCTTGGCCTGGTTATACAGGAAAGTGCCCGGATAAGGTGCCGCCAGCGACACCTGAATGGTGTGCGGATTGATTTCTTTGGCAAAATGGATCGTTTTTTGAATGGTTTCTTTTGTTTCGCCTGGCAAACCGAGAATGAAGGTGCCGTGAATCACGATCCCGAGTTTGTGACAGTCGGCGGTAAATTTACGCGCCGCCTCGATCTTGAGACCCTTCTTGATGTTGTTGAGAATCTGCTGGTCACCAGATTCATAACCCACGAGCAACAGGCGCAGGCCATTCTCATGAAGAACTTTGAGGGTTTCATAGGGCACATTGGCCTTGGCGTTGCAGGACCAGGTCACGCCCAGCTTGCCGAGACCACGGGCAATCTCCTCGGCGCGCGGACGGTCGTCCGTAAAGGTGTCATCGTCAAAGAAAATCTCCTGCACCTGCGGAAAATTCTGCTGAATATAGCGCACCTCGTCAATGACACTGGCCACTGAGCGGGTGCGATAACGGTGCCCGCCCACCGTCTGCGGCCACAGGCAGAAGGTGCACTGGGAACGGCAACCACGCCCGGTGTAAAGAGAAACGTAGGGGTGCTTCAGGTAACCGATGAAGTAATCCTCGATGCGCAGATCCCGCTTGTACACTTCGGAGACAAAGGGCAAGGCATCCATGTCTTCGATCATGGCGCGATCCGGATTGTGCACGATCTGGCCGCTGCCGGAGCGATAGGTAATGCCGTCTATCTCACCGAAAGGCCGCCCCTCGGCGACTTCCGCGAGGGTGTAGTCGAACTCTTCACGCGCGACGAAATCGATGGCGGTGGAGGCTTGCAGGGATTCCTCCGGCTCCACGGCCACCTTGGCACCGACCATCCCGATCAGCATCTGCGGGTAATGCGCCTTCAGCAACTCCGCCATGCGCACGTCCGAGGGAAAAGAAGGCGTGCTGGTGTGGATGACACACAGCGCATAGGCGGCCGCCACCTGCAGGGTCTCCTCCACGCTGACGTCCCCTGGAGGGGCGTCCAGCAGGCGGCTGCCGGGGATCATCGCAGCGGGCTGGGCCAGCCAGGTAGGGAACCAGAAAGAGCGAATTTCCCGCTTGGCCTGATAGCGCGAACCGGCACCACCGTCGAACCCCTCAAAAGAGGGGGCTTGCAAGAAAAGGGTCTTCATCGTCATTATTCTGCTCCGTCATGGCCACCCATACGCCCGTCGGCGTCGATGGAAAAATGCGCCCCCCGCCAGGCGACCCGCCGCGCGAAAAGGGCATGAAACCAAATCCACAGGCCCAGAAAGTCTCCCAGCAGGGCCACTCCGAAAGAACCGCTTGCGCCGAGTTTGCGCACGATTTGCCTATGGTACACGACGCGCCAGAGGAGAACCACACCCAGGGGCAACAAACCCCATGCACCCATCCCGGCGGCGAGCAGGCAAACCAGAGGCAGCGGATAACTCAGAAACGAAAAAGTATGGCCCGCCGGTTGCACGGAACGGGTAGTGCGCGACCAACGCAGGGCGTGCTGATAAAAAGACCGGAACCCCGCCTCTTGCACCACGGTATCCGCCACGTAATCCGCAAGCACCGTCCGTTTGCCCAGCGCGCGGCTGAAGGCACCGAGCCAATAATCATCGGCCAGATGATCCGCCAGCCGGGGTAGACCGCCAAACGCGTCGAGTGTCGTGCGGAGAATCGCCATGGTGGCACCACCGCAAAAGATATTCGGGCCGAGACGGGCGGCCACCAGCACCGAAGGCAGGAAAAGACCGTTCACCTGGCTGGCGAGAACCTGCGACCAGAGCGTATCCGCGGGCCGCGCACGATAAAGACAGGTGACGACGCCCACTGCCGTATCCTGTAGAAGCGGGGCGATATGGCGCAGATAGTGGGGGCCGACGACGATATCGGCGTCACTGATCACCAAGGCCGCATAACGGCACACCGCGAGTATCCCGGCCAGATTATTGACCTTGGGGTTGCGGCCGATGCGGGTCGTGGTGCGGACCAGGCGCAGGGGCAGGGCCGGGAATTCCGCCTGTAAGCGCTCCACCACCGCGATCGCCGCATCCGTCGGGCTCTGCACACCGCAAACGAGCTCATATTGGGGGTATTCCTGCACGCAGAAGCTGCGCAATGCACCGTACAGTTCCCCCGCGTCGCCATGCAGCGGCTTGAGCAGACTGATTGCGGGTCCGGACGGTGCGGACTCCGCCAGAAGCGAAGGTTCAGCGTCACGCAGTATGGGATGCCAGCGGGCAACGGCCCAGGAGGCCAGAACCGCATAGACCAGTGCCGCGAGAGACAACAGCGCGGCCATACCGCCTACCCACCAAGACACGGGTTGCCAGGACAAAACCAAATCGATCCTCAGAAATAATGGTGCGCGGCAAACCACTGCACCGCATCCCGCAGCGCATCCTCCGCGGGGCGATGGGTATAATGCAGCGACTGCTCCGCCTTGGCGGAAGAAAAATACATCTTGTGGGCCGCCATCCGCAGTTCATCCATGGTGACCAGAGGGGTCCCCCTGCCACGTAATCGCGTCACCCCCTCCGCAGCCCAGGCCAGAGGGTACAGCAGGCGACGCGGGATACGCAGCCATGGAGAGCGATGCCCAGTAAGGCCGGCAATGCGGGTCAGAATCGCCGCCAGCGACAGATTATCGCCCCCCAGGATATAGCGCTCCCCCACCTGGCCATCCGTAAACGCCAGCCAGTGCCCCATCGCCACGTCATCCACATGCACCACATTGAGGCCGGTATCGACATAGGCGGGCATACGCCCCGCCGCCGCGTCACGCACCATCCGTCCAGTGGGGGTCGGCTTGCGATCTTCCGGACCGATGGGCGTCGAAGGGTTCACGATGACGATGGGAGCCCCCTCCTCCCGGCACAGGGTGCGGAGGACCTCTTCGGCAATGAACTTGGAGCGTTTATAGTGACCAATCATGTCTTCCAGCCGGGACGGCGCCGCCTCATCCGCCTCCCGCCCGTCCGCGTAATGGCCGAGCACGGCGACACTGCTCGTATAGACGATCCGCTCGACCCCGGCATCCAGCGCCGCTCGTACCAGGCGCTCACTGCCCCCCACATTGGCGGCGTACATGGCGCGAGGATCGGGCACCCAGAGACGATAATCCGCGGCGACATGAAAGAGCAGCTGGCAACCCGCCACCGCGCGATCCAAGGCCGGGCCATCCGTGAGGTCGCCGGTGACCCGTTCCACATCCAGGCCTTCCCAACGGCTCGGATCGACACCCTCGCGGGCAAGCACCCGCACGGCCACCCCCTCCTGCAACAGGCGACGCAGTACGGCGCCGCCGACAAAACCCGATGCCCCGGTGAGCAGGGCCTTCATACCGGCATTCCCGCGCCCAATGCCGGTGCGGCAGCCTGCAGGGTCTTCAGCGCGGCCCGCATCTGCCCGCCCAGCCGCAGCAGATCGCGCAGCTCGACGGGATGACGCAGCAGGCCGCGCAGGAGCGCCATGACCTGCGGACGGCCATAGGCATCGACTCCCCCCGTGGCGCTCATCGGCAGCGATTGCGCGGCGGGGTCGACGATACTGCGGAGGACCACGAAAGGTTTTCCTGCCGCATGAGCGACCGCCGCAATCGCACCACTTTCCATATCGACCCCTTGCGCCGATGCGTGCTCCAACCGGATGGTCGATTTCGCCAGCGCCGTGGCGCAGGGAGTCACCACCGACAGTATTCCGCCGCCATGAACCGGCATCGGCAGCGATTGCGCCAGCGCCTCCCGCCAATGCGCATGCACGGCCCATTTCTGGCGCTTCCAGAGCACTTCTTCAGGCAACAGCAAATCACCCGGCCGCAACGACCGCTCCAGCGCCCCCGCGGTACCCCAGGACACCAGGCCGTCAGCACCCGCTGCGATGAGCTGGCGCGCGGCGGCCGCCGCCCGTACCCACCCCATGCCGGAGATCCTCAGCAGCATCCGCGTGTCGATGGCAAGGACCGTATCATGGGACACCGGCCCGGGGTAAA
Source organism: Pseudomonadota bacterium (assembly GCA_021821285.1). Taxonomy (GTDB): domain Bacteria; phylum Pseudomonadota; class Gammaproteobacteria; order Acidithiobacillales; family Acidithiobacillaceae; genus Acidithiobacillus. The sequence continues at coordinate 16,151 of JAKACQ010000029.1, read as the reverse complement.
GCGCGCGCGCCTCCGCGTCCAAGGCCACCACCACTCCTAATCGCGGTGGACACATCCCAGATTCCGGTGGCGCGCCAAGGCCCAGAGGGGAAAATACAGACTGTAGCCATGGTAAATCAGATAGAAGACTTTGGGGAATCCCGGTGCGTTGAAGAAAGGGTCCTGCCAGAGTCCGTTCTTTTCCTGATGCGCTTGCAGCCAGGTGATGCCGCGATGCAGGGCGGTGCTGTCCCGGTCCCCCGCCGCCATCAGGCCGAGGCAGGCCCAGGCCGTCTGCGCCGCCGTGGACGCCTGGCCGCAACCCGCCTGCCCGGGGTCTGCGTAAGAATCGTTGTTCTCTCCCCAGCCGCCGTCCTTTTGCTGCACCGCGCGCAGCCATGCGGCGGCGCGGTCCATGGCCGGTTGCAGGGAAGCGTCTTTCAGTTCGGCGAACGCCATGAGAACGGACCAGGTCCCATAGATGTAATTGGTCCCCCAGCGTCCGAACCAAGCCCCCGACGGCTCCTGCTCACGCAACAGGTAAGCCACCGCGCGCCGCAACACATCGCGATCCCGTGGCCGCCCCAGATGCCCCAAAAAAGCCACCACGCGCCCGGTAACATCCGCCGTTGGCGGATCGAGCAGCGCCTTGTGGTCGGCAAAGGGAATTTCGTTGAGGTAGTAGCGGGTATTGTCCACATCATAGGCCGCGAAGCCGCCATTGCTGGATTGCATGCCGGCCAGCCAGTTCGCCGCTTTTTCGATACTGTCCCGATCTTCCTCGCGGCGGGCTTTGGCCAACGCCCAGCCCACCGCCGCCGTGTCATCCAGATCCGGGTAATAGGGATTGGCGTACTGGAAGGCCCAGCCACCGCCCGCGAGTTGTGGCCGCTGCTCCCGCCAGTCGCCGGGCTCTTGGCCGATTTGCCGTTCCTTCAACCATTGTATGCCCTTCTCTATGGCCGGAGTGAGCTCTTCCTCCTGCTCCAGCAAAGCATGGAGCGCGAGACAGGTATCCCAGACGGGCGACACACAGGGCTGGCAGTAGGCGTCCGCGGCGCGTTCCACGACCAACTTGCGCAACGCCGCGCCGGTTTGTCGCCGGTAGGGATGGTCAGCCGGGTAACCCAGCAATTCCAGGGCCTCGTGGGCATTCACCATGGCTGGGAAAATTCCGTTGAGGCCATCCTCTCCGTTGAGCCGTGCCGTGAACCAGGCTTCCGCTTTTTTCAAGGCGCGGTGACGGATTTTTGAGGGTATCCACGTTTCCATATGCCGCCAGAATCGATCCAGCAATAAAAAGAGGCGCGCCACGGCCCCCTGTCGGGCATGGCTCAAATAGTCCGAAATCTGCTCCGGAGGACGCCGGAACAACTCGCGGATATGCACCTGCAACGGATTTTTGGCACGCGCCTTGAGGCTGCACAGGATGAAGAGGGGCACCATGACCGTGCGCGACCACGACGCCACCTTGTAGATGTGAAAGGGAAACCAACGCGGCAAGAGCATGATTTCCACGGGAATGAAGGGTACGGCACGCCATGGCACCTGCTGGAAGAGGGCGAGGGTGATGCGGGTGAAGACATTCGCGCGCTCTGCCCCGCCATGCGCGAGAATGCTCTCACGGGCACGCCGCATGTGCGGGAGATCCCGGTCGTCTCCCGCCAGTTTCAAGGCGTAATAGGCCTTCACCGAGGCACTCAAGTCGAATCGACCGCCATAGTAGAGCGGCCATCCCCCGTGATCCGCCTGTTTGCTGCGCAGATACACCGCCATCTTGGCTTCCAGGCGAGGGTCGCGTTCGTCCATATAATGCTGCATCAGGATATACTCGGCGGGAATGGTGCAATCCGCTTCAAACTCAAAGCACCAGTGCCCATCCGCAGCCTGCATGCCCTCCAGGGCCGCGCGCGCGGCCGCCACGACCCGCTCCAGCGAGGAACGAAAAACGCCGGAGCCGGTACGCATGGGCTGTAAAATGCGATTCATGACCGTGCGATGGAAAGGCGCTTGGGCAAGGGCTTGACACCCACCCGGAAACTGAGCTGCAACAGCGCATCCGAACGGTGCAGCAACCGCGATAGAAACACGACCCGATGCACGCTGCGCCGGCTGATCTTCACTTCGCTCCCCGCGGCAAAGGCGGGGTTCTCGGCAATCCGCCGCAGGGTCAGTACCGCCATGGCGATAGCCCAGAGACAGAAATCGCGCATTCCCGTCTGCTCGGCCGGTATCAACAGGGTGTAACTCAGAGCATCCTGCAAATGCTCCCTGGCGATGCCCAGCAACTCATTGAGACCCGCCTGGAATGCCGGATCAGGGTTGCCGGGCCGTAACTGCGCGACATCGCAGCCGTGGCGTTGGAACAGCGCGCGCGGCATCCAGCTGACACCACGCTGCCAATCATCCCAGATATCCTTGAGGATGTTGGTCATCTGCAGCCCCTGCCCAAAAGAGACGGCGAGGCGCTGCATCGTTTCCTCATGCGCGGCCAGTTGCGGTTCGGATTCGACAAAAAGGCTGGTGAGCATTTCACCCACCACCCCCGCGACCACATAGCAGTAGCGATCCAATGCCGTCATGTCGGCGAGCCCCTGCAAAGAAGCATGCACCTGGAACTCCGCCATGCCCTCACCCATGATCCGCACACAACGGGACAACGCCGCCTGCTGCGTTCCGGACAAACTCCGGGTGATGGTGATGACTTGTGAGGTATGACGGATCAGATCGTGTTCGGCCGCGGGCATCCGCGCGGACAGACAGGCGCCCAGAGCGGCGGCGAAAGAACCCGCATCGCCGGTACCCTCCACCACCTTGAGAAACTCTGCCTGCCAGTGCATCTTTGCTTCCCAGGACAAATCGGGGTCATCCTCGATGGTATCGGCAATGCGGCACAGCAGATAGCCATTCCCCACGGCGTCACGCAGAGCATCTGGCAACTGGGGAATCGTCAGGGCAAAAGTCCGCGAAACAGCCTGCAGACTCTGCGTCTGGTAGGCCAAAGCCTGCTCCAGCGCCGCCGTCAACAACATGCGGTCCTGTCTGGTGACATCCAAACTCCTTATTTTTGTTTGTCGCGGTGTACAAGACACCACGATATGGGCGCAATGTAACGGCCCGAAGCCCGTTCTGCAAGCACTGCGCCCTCACATGCCGCATAGCTCGGGGTCATACCGCGTTCTCGTCATCCAATCCGTACTTACGCACCGGAACATGCAATTCGGAACGCAAGGCGCGACGCATCAGCACATCGCTCGCCGCGCGCGGCGCGGCGCCTGCAAAAAGCACCCGATAAACCTGCTCGGTGATCGGCATATCCACACCCAAGCGCTGTGCAAGCTGAAACAGGGTCTGCGCCGTGCGCACCCCCTCGGCCTCCTCGCCGATCTCCCCCAGCACCGCTTCCAGATCCAAGCCGCGGCCCAAACCCACTCCCACCCGCCGGTTCCGCGAGAGATTACTGCTGGCGGTGAGGATCAGATCACCGGCACCGGTCAATCCCATAAAGGTCTCCGTCCTGCCTCCCAGCGCCGTCCCCAAACGGTGCAGTTCCGCCATACCCCGGGTGATGAGCGCGGCACGGGCGCTGTCACCATTCTCCAAACCATCGGAGATGCCGGCGGCAATGGCCAATACATTCTTAATCGCACCGCCCAGGCAAACTCCCGCCACATCATCGCTGGTGTAAACTCGCATCTGGGCGCTGCCAAAGACCTCGGCCACCCGCCGTGCGTGGGTCATATCGGCAGCGGCGGCCGTCATGGCCAGCGGTTTACCGAGCACCAGGTCATGCGCAAAGCTGGGGCCGGAGAGCACCACCAGAGGCGCTCCCGGCAAGGTCTCCCGCACCACCTGATCGAGTCGCAGCGCGCTCCGCGTCTCCAGGCCTTTGCTGGCGAGCACCAACAGCGCGGAAGACGGCAAACAGGGACGCAGCCGGGTCAACAAGTCACGCAGGGCATGACTCGGTACCGCCAGCACGATGCCTGCGCAACCATGCACGGCGCCGGCAAGATCGGTGGTGCAGCACAGCCCTTCCGGCCGTGCACACTGCGGGAATATGGGGAAAAGATCCGTGCGGGCGGACTGACAGGGCAGGCGCTCCGCGCATCGCCCCCAAAGTTGTACCGCATAACCTTGGCGCCGCAAATACACGGCCAAGCCGGTTCCCCAATGCCCCCCCCCCAGCACCGCCCAGCGCATGAACTATTGCGTCGTGTAGTTCTGCGGCTGAACCTGCGCCTGCTGATACAGCGCCTCGAAGTTGACGGGATGCAAATGCAGGGGTTGGAAACCACCACGTCCCACCAAATCCGCCACCACTTCCCGCGCGTAAGGGAACAAAATGGTCGGGCAATGCACCGCCAGCAGCACCGGCATGTGCTCTTCCGGAATATGCTGAATCCGGAACAGACCGGACTGCTGAACTTCCACAGCGAAATACGTGCTCTCGCCCGCCTTGGCCTTGACCGTCACCGTCAGCGTTACCTCGGTAAGACCGTCCATGCCTTCTATCACCGTGCTGGTGGTGTTCAAACCCACGTCCACCGTGGGTGCCTCGGTCTGCACAAAGCTGAGCGGCGCGTTGGGCGACTCAAAGGAGATGTCCTTGACGTAAATCCGCTCGATCATGAAAACTGATTCCTGTTCGTCCATAAATCCTTCTTCCGTAGGTTGTGGGTACGTCTAGTCTAACCGAAGACCCCCTGCCGGGCTACGCATCGGCAACCAGACCGTCTCGCGAGGCGCGCGCGATAGCACTTGCCCTGCGCGGCAGTTCTGTGTAGCATCCGTCGCATTGTCCAAGTCCCCATCGTCTAGTGGCCTAGGACACCGCCCTTTCACGGCGGCGACCGGGGTTCGAACCCCCGTGGGGACGCCAAATGAAAACGAGGGGTTGGGCACACGGGCCTTACCCCTTGTGATCTAGGTAGACCCCTCAACAAAGGCTTCTCCGCCCGCGTTTGCGTCAAGGCGCTCCTCATCGGTGATTCGACCCGACTGTAATGGACCGCATAATGGCCATTTTTGGGGAAAGACCTGTATGCCGAGTTTAGATAACCCATCTCTGGTCACGGGTGCGACTGGTTTCATCGGCGGCCATTTGGCCGAACGGCTCCTTGCCATGGGGCAACCGCTGCGTCTCTTGGTGCGCGACCCATCCCGCTTACCTCCTCTGCTCAGGAACGGTGCTGACATCCTCCAGGGGGATTTGGAGGACGCCGATTCATTACTCCCAGCGGTACAGGGCGCGCGCTGGGTCTTTCACTGCGCAGCCAATGTCAAGACCTGGGATCTTCCCCAAAATTATCATGCCGTGAACGTGGCCGGCTTGGGCCATTTGCTGAGGGCCATAGAACAAGCCGGGCAACCCCCTCAGCGGTTTGTGCATCTCTCTTCAGTGGATGTCTACGGTTTCCCCAAGACGCCCTGCGATGAGGATTGCCCGGCCAACGGTGGCGACTTTGCGTATGGTCAAAGCAAACTCCAAGGCGAGTTACTCCTTCGTGAGCAGGCTGCCCGCATGCACCTGCCTTACAGCGTCTTGCGGCCCACCAACGTGATGGGGCCACGTAGTCCCTTCATCCAGCGTATCGGCGATGAGTTGCGCCGAGGGTTGATGTTGACCATTCATGGGGGTGTGGAGGACTGTGGATTCCTGGCCGTGGACAATTTGGTGGACTGCATGTTGTGGGCTGCCCAGTCCAAGGCGGCGCTCGGTCAGTGCTACAATGTGGCCGATCCGGAATCTATTTCCTGGCGTCGTTTTTTGGATGATTTCCGGGCGGGTATCCAAGGCAAGGGCGTGGTTTTGGACCTGCCCTACGGGCTGGCGAATGCCGTGGCTGCGGCCATCGAGACACCCTACCGCTGGTTGGGGAGCCCGCGAGAGCCCTTGTTGCATCGTCTATTGGTGCGGATTTTTGGTCGCACCTGCGGACACCGGGCTGACCGTATCGCGACCGCCGGCGGTCCGGTGGGACGTGTGTCCTACGCCCAGGCAATGCGGGAATCCATTGCCTGGTATCAGGGGGAATCTGGAGCGGGTTGGTGAAGCCACCCTCCCTTTCGCAAGCCATCGAACCCACCGTCAACGCCGACGGCCGCCATCGCCACTTTGTCTTTTTGCAGGGCATGCCGTCCCCATTCTTTGCGCGGGTCGCCGACATTCTCCGCCAGCAGGGGTGCCGCATCACCCGGATCAACCTCTGTCCTGGGGATCGCCTATTCTGGCGGAGTGCTGGGGCCATCGACTATCGCGGCAGCTACTCCCGCTGGCCGGCTTTCATCGACGCGTTTTTCGCGCGGGAAGCGGTCACCCATATAGTGCTGCTGGGAGAGCAGCGGCACTATCATCGGGAGGCCGTTCACCAGGCCAAATCGCGCGGCATAGCGGTGATCGTCACGGATTTTGGCTATTTACGTCCGGACTGGATCACGCTGGAGCGGGACGGAATGAGCGGCAATTCGCACTTTCCCCGAGAACCCGGAGCGATCCGGCAACTGGCCGCGCGCGTGGCCGAACCCGACTGCTCCGTGCGCTTTGCCGATAGTGCCTTTCGGATGGCGCGCGCCGATCTGCTCTACAACATGGTCAACCTGCTGTTTGGGTGGCTATACCCCGGCTATCGGCGCAGTGACCTGCGACCACCGACCCCCATCTATACCTTGGCCAGCGCTTGGCGCCTTTATGGCAATGCCCGCCTCCGCTCCCGTATGGAGCACATCGTTCGAGGGATTCTGGCTTCGGGCGTAAGATATTTCGTCTTTCCGCTGCAGCTCGACTTCGATTTCCAGATTGTGGCCTATTCTCCTTATGCGACGATGGGAGATGCCATTGGCGAGGTGCTCGATTCCTTCGCGCGGGATGCGCCACCCGAGACGCGGCTCGTGCTCAAGGAACATCCCTGGGACCCGGCCCTGAGCAATTGGGAGCGTTTCACCCAAGGGCGCGCCAAAGACCTGGGCATCAAGGATCGCGTGTGTTTTTTGCGCGGGGGCGACCTGGATGCCCTGATTCAGGCCAGCGCCGGCGTCGTCACCGTCAATAGCACCACGGGGATACGCGCCCTGCAACGGGGGCGTCCGGTGAAGCCCTTGGGGCAAGCCATCTACGACGTGCCTGGCTTATGTTCTACGCAAGACCTGCGCAGCTTCTGGAATCAGCCCAGTCCTCCCGATCCATTGCTCACCCGGGATTTTATCAAGCTGTTGGCCGCCATGGTGCATATCCGCGGCGTATTTTTCCAAGAGCCGGGCTTGAGCCATGCGGTGCGCGAGGCGGCACGGCGTTTATTGGATGACAGCAATGCGCCTACGCCGCCACGTTCGTGGTCTTGAACACGGGCCGTTGATTGGGCTGCGGCACGTGGTTGAGCAAGGCATACCCCAAGCCGACGAAGGGATTGATCCATCCACTGGCAGCGCGCAGGGCCATGAAAATGGGGGTGACCTCCGCACCGAGATCTTGCTTGATGGGATAGGTGGTCAGACCCATTTCCAGGCGCTTTACCCCCAAGGCGATGGCCGTAACCACAACCTGGTGCGCGATGTAGATATAGAGACCGTCGTTTTCCGCCTCCGCGCGACCCACATACAGCCAGCGCAACATGTCGCCATCGACGAGCAGCAGGGCATGGCCCACCAAGGCTTCGCCCCGATAAAAGAGTATTACCCTGGCCCGCCCCTCCAGAGTGCGGGCGAGTTCACCATAAAAAGCCGGCGTCAGGGTCTCCCGCTGAAACTCCTTCGCATGCTGGTGCACCACCATCCACTGATGATGCAGAACTTCGGCCATGCTCCCGAAGTCCTCGACGAGGCGATGGTGCACGCCTGCCTGCTGGTTGCGTTTAAGGTATTTTTTGAGTTTGCTTCGATAATAGCTGCGCATCGCGCCCCAGTACCGTTCTGGCGTGGGCCAACGGATCTCCATATAGGTGTTGGGTAAACTGGACGTCCAATGATATCCCCGCCGGCGAAAAATGGAGCGCAGATTTTGGGCATTGGGCTCGAAGTCCCGTACGACGATGAGAAAATGGCCTTCGGCGCGTGCGGTGCGGCGGAGCACCTCATCCATCGCTTCGATCACCTGCCTATCGCTGAACGCTTCGCTGCGCGCAAAAGGAGGACTGTTGATGGTCACGGGCGAGCCCCACTCCAACATCCGCAGCTTGAGAAAGTTCGGAAACCACCGCCGGAGACGATTCAAAAAGACGCGCAATCCGGGCGGGGCAAAAATGGCGATGTCGGTGGTAACGGAGTAAAAGCTGGTGATGGCCTGCGGCTCTCCCTGTTCGTCCAGCAACATGGCATGGCGGTACGCAAAATCATTGAGCCCCGACCTTTCGACCACCTGCCAAAACTCCCAGGACAAAGTCTCCGAATGGGGTCTGGCGAGCCGATTCCAGCTTTCCCGGGGAACTTTCGTGATGGAATCATAGAGTTCGATGCGCATGTCTTCTCCGCAGATTCTTCTTGTGTGACGTGGGTCTAGAGGCACGCGCGGAGTGCATCCAAGGTGATGTCGATATCGGCCTGGCTATGGGTGGAGCTCAGGAAAAAGCGCAAGCGGGCTTGTTTTTCGGGCACCGCCGGGTAAATGATGGGTTGCACGTGGATACCCTGCCGCAAAAGTGCGCTGGATAGGCGCACCGCATGCAGGGAGCTTCCAAAAATGGCGGGCGTAATGGCGATTCCTGCGCCACTGCCGGTATCCAATCCAAGGGCCCGGATGTGATCGAAGAAGTACGCTCCCCGTGCCTGCAAGGTGGCTACCCGTTCCGGTTCCGCTTTCAAGAGCTTCAATGCCGCCTGGGCTGCGGCCGCCACTGGCGGTGACATCCCCACACTGTAGAGAAATCCCGGAGTAAGATAGCGGAGGTTTTCGATCAGGGCTTTTTCCCCGGCCACATAGCCACCACAGGCGGCGAGCGACTTGCTCAAAGTGCCCATCCAGATGTCTACCTCCCGGGGGTCGATGCCAAAGTGTTCGGCGATTCCCAGACCGCGGTGACCAACAACGCCCAGCGCATGCGCCTCATCGATCAGGAGCCACGCGCCGTATCGTTTTTTCAGGTCGACCAAGGAGGGTAAGTCGGGGTAATCGCCGTCCATGCTATAGATCCCTTCCACCGCAATGAGCAAGCGTTCGGCGCGATGACGGTGATTCTGCAGCAATCGTTCGAGGTCTCCCATATCGTTGTGACGAAAGGAGAAGCGCTGCGCGCGCGAGACCTGTATGCCCATCAGGATACTGTTATGGGCGTATTCGTCATGCAGCACCATATCCTTCGGACCCAAAAGATGTCCGATGAGACTGATGTTGGTCCCATGGCCGCTGACCATCACCAGGGCGTCATCGACACCGTAGAGTTCCGCAATGCTCTGCTCGAGGTTGCGGTGCAGGGGCCGTTCTCCCGCGACGATGCGGCTGGCGGAAACCGATGTGCCATAACGGTCAATGGCGGCCTTGGCGGCGGCATTGACCTGCGGGTGCCCGGAAAGCCCAAGGTAGTTGTAGCTGCCATAGTTGATCACCGGATGTCCGGCAATCTCGCTGTGGGCGGACGCCGTACCCGCGTGGACATGAAAGAACGGATTCTCCACACCAAAACGCTGGGCACCCTCCTGAATCAGGCGTACCTGACGGAAACCGGGCTGCTGATCAAAACGGATGAAGGCGTCGGGAATAGTGGTATCTTCCTGACGCGGCCGCGGCGTCGGCGTCGCACCCATCTGCTTTAGACGCTTCTCCAACCCCTTTTGAATGAGCCGTTCCTTGACTTGCGCGGCAAGGCTGCGATGGGGTTTATTCATTTCAGTGGCCTCCCGTGCCGGTGATCAGCGCAGCATCCACCTCCTGCTGGGCGACGCCATGCGCCGCGGCCAGTCGCCGGAATTCGGCATCGGGGGTTTGCTCCGCCAGCGCGGCATCCGCCGTATCCCCTTTCCGCAAGCTCTGCAGCAGCCGCTGGGCCAGTTTGCCGGGCGTCGGTCCTTCGCTGAGCAGAAAGGCGGGTAACTTGATCCCCAAGCGTTCCTCCAGCGCCAGTGCCAGTTCGACCCCCATCAGCGAATCGAGCCCGAGTTGACCGAGATTTTGGTCCGGCGGAATTTTTTCGACGGCCAGCCGCAAGATCTGTCCGACTTCGCGGCGCACCAGATCCGTCAGCAACGCCTGCGCCTCGCCCAGCGGCAGCGTCCGCAGTGTGGCACAGAGATCCGCGTCGGCCGCGCCGGTGTCGTCCTCTACCCCCCGCGACAGTTTCGTAAAGCGCGGCGCCTGGGCTGCCGGTAAAAAGCGGCGTACCGCGCCCCAGTCCAGATCGGCCACCACCAGGGCGCTGGTATGCGTCAGCAGCATCGCCTCCAGGATATCGAGGGCCGTTGCCGCCCGCAGCGCCGCGCCGCCCAGTCGCTGTTGCAATAGGTCACGCGTCTGCGGATTACGGGCCAGATAACCGGCATCCCCGATCGCTCCCCACAACACCGCGGTGGCCGGCAGGCCCTGGGCCCGGCGTAGCGTGGCCAGCGCCTCCATCCAGGTATTCGCCGCCACGTAATGGGCCTGCCCGGGGTTGCCGAGCAGGGTGCTCACCGACGAGTACAGCACGAAGAAATCCAGCGGAGCACCCTGACTATTCTGATGAAGATGCCATGCACCGGCGATTTTTGGGTACAGCACGGCGTCTATCTGCGTCGCCGTCAGGTTTTGAGCGAGAGCATCGTCAATGACGGCGGCCGCATGAATGATGCCCCGTAAGGGTCCGATCTCCGTCGCGATCCGCGTAAACAGCGCCTGTACCTGCACCCCGTCGCCGACATCGCAGGGCAGACAGTGCAGATCGACGCCCGCCGCCGTCATCGCCGTCATCGCTTCCTGGCCGGCCGCATCGGGACGTGCGGAGCGGCTGACCAGTACCAGCCGTCTCGCGCCCCGTGCCACCAGCCACTGCGCCGTCTCCAGCCCGAAACCGGAGAGCCCGCCGGTGACCAGATAAACACCGTCGGCAGACAGACGAAGACTCGGCCCCCTATGGCGCGAGGGCGGCGCGGCAGGGGTGAAGGGCGCTTCCATATCGATCACGATCTTGCCAATCTGCCGCGCCTGCTGCATATGCCGGAACGCTTCCACCACCCGTGCCGCCGGGAAACGGACCATCGGCAGCGTAAAGAAACCATCTTGCGCAAAGTGTTCCATGATCGCCGTGAGCAGCCGCTGCGTCAGCGCCGCTCGCCCCAGCAGCAATTGATCGGCATCGATCCCGAAATAACTCAGATTATTGCGGAAGGGGCGCAGACCCACGGCGGTATTTTCGTAAAAATCCCGTTTCCCCAGTTCGAGGAAACGTCCAAAAGGCCGCAACACCTGTAGATTTCGGCGTATCGCCTCGCCGGAGAGGCTGTTGAGGAGCACATCGATACCGGTGCCGTCCGTATCGCGCAGAATCGCCTCGGCAAAGTCGAGGGAGCGGGAATCGTAGACCCGATCCACTCCCAACAGGCGCAGAAAGTCCCGCTTTTCCGGCGAACCCGCCGTCGCAAAGATTTCGGCGCCGATTTGCTGCGCGATCTGAATCGCCGCGATACCCACACCGCCGGCGCCGCCATGGATCAATACGCGTTCACCAGCCTCCAGCCGCGCCAGTTCGCATAATGCGTACCAGGCGGTGAAGAACACCGTCGGAATCGTCGCCGCCGCCGCCATGTCCATGCCCGGTGGCAATGCGGCGATGGCCATTTCCGATGTCTGCACATGGGTACTGAAACTGGCGGGGGCAAAGCCGAGTACCGCATCCCCCGGTGCCCAGCGGGTCACCCGCCGCCCCACTGCGACGACCCGCCCGGCGAACTCGAGCCCCAGACCGGGGCCGGAGAAACCGTTTTCGAGGGCTTCATCGGAAAGCATGCCCAAGGCGTACATCACATCGCGGAAATTGAGCCCCGCCGCGGCCACGGCCACCTCTACGGCATCGTCAGCAAGGACCGGGCGTGGATGATCAGCCCATTGCAGATTGCGTAGCTGGCCAGGCAGCGAAAAACCCAATTGCCGGCGGGAAGAGGCCTGCGTCGCGCCTGCCACCGCTGGCGAGGTCAGTTCTTGTACCCGTGGGGCATAACGCCGGCCCTCGGTATCAAAGACCAGCTCAGTCTCCGCATCGGGATCGAGCAGCGCACCGACGACGGCCGCCACCACCGCCGCCGTGGGCGTCGCCGTCCCCCAGTCGATCAGGCGCAGTGCCCATTCCGGCCACTCGTTCTGCAGGCTGCGGGCAAAGCCGCAGAGCCCCGCCGCATTCAGCGCCGACAAATCGGCCGACTGTTCATCGGCCAGCGGACAGGTCGCGCGGACACCACCCGCCGTCAGCACAAAGACGGGCGCCACATCCGCCTGACTCACGCCCCATAAGCCCAAAGCGCGGAGGATCTGACAGGATCGCGACAGCATCGCCGGCGAGAAAGGAGTCATCAGCGCAGGCCGTTCCAGATAGATCACCCCCGCCCAATGCTTGTCCCCCGCTTTTTCGGTCAGAGCAGCCGTCAGTGCGGCTTCAGAGTCGGCGGCAATGAAATGGCACTCAGCGCCAGCCGCCGTCAGCGCCGTCCGCAGCATCGCCACCCCCGGCACGTGCTCCGTTCCCGGCGTGCCCACCAGCAACCAGCATCCGGCCGTGGAACGGCTTTCCGGCACCGCCTCCACCGATGCCGTTTTACGCAGCAACAAGGCGTATGCACCCGGACCGTCCCCTTCCGCACCCAAGACCATGCATCCGGTGAAACCACGATCCTCCAGCCACTGTCGGCACTCCGCCATACCCATCAGAGACGGACCGGACGCATCCACCGTCCGCCACCAGGGTTCCGGATGCACCCCTTGTACCAGCAAGACGCCCTCCGCGGCCACGCAGTCCACGGCGCATTCCAGCATTTGCAACTGCACATCCTTATCGGCCACATCCAGACGCAACCATGCCAGATGCACCACAGGCCGGTTTTCGTCCCGCAGATGGAGGGTCGTCCACGGCGCCGTCGACGATGCCTCGGCGTCATTCAACCCTGCCTGATAGAGTGCGCAGCGGACATCTCCCCCCACGTCCGCCGCGAGCGTCGGCAACCACTCCGCCACCGAATGGCTGATCTCCAGTAGTCCCAGGCGCTGGCCGGCGGATAACGCCACCCGCAACGCGGCGACCATCGCACGCAATCCGGCCAGCATCGGCGGGGTCAGGGTCTGGAGAATGGCCGGATAAGCGGCCGTCGCGATCCGGGGCCATGCGCCCGACTCTCCGCCACCGGACTGATGCAAGCCCCAGCGCCCGACCTGCAGGGTGATTGGGAAAAACTCCGGATAATCCTGCAGCAGGGTCTGCCAGATATCCGCCGCCGCAACCTCCTCGTCCCCCTCTGTCGCGGATTTCGCCCCATAGGCTTGCAGCAGCCCCTCCACCAGTGGCGAAAACTCCTCGACATAACGCCTGGCCGCGGCGCTATCCGCCAGCGCATCGGTCAATAGCGTGTGTAGAGCCGCCAGATCGAGCGGAATCCGCGCGTCGGCACCCCCCACCAACGGTACCGGCGTCAGCCTGCTGTGCAAATAGCGCAGACGCTCGGCGTCGCTGCGCCGCAGGCGCACCCGGCGCAGGCGCACCCCCTCACATCGTACCACCACCCTGCCTTGTCCATCGGTCAGGGTCGCATCCGCCAACAGGGACTGTGGCGAGCGGCGCAGCAGTCGTACGGACGCCCAGAGTATTCCCTCCGCCGCCGCCCGCAGACTCAGCCGCTCGATACGCACCGGCACAAAACCCCAGCCAGCCTCGGCAGCCAGCAGATTCACAAAAAGCTGCAATGCCCCATCGAGCAATGCGGGATGCAACAAATAATCCGCGGCATCCGCCGGCGCCGGCAGCGCCAATCGCGCCAGCACGCCGTCCTCTTGCAGCCATCCCGCCTGTACCGACTGAAACCCCGGACCGTAGTGGAGACCAGCGATATCCGCCAGGCGATAGTGCTGCGCCGCGTCAAAATCCGGGAGCCGGGAGGGTGGCACCGGGAGTTCCTGGAGCGTATCCATTCCTGCGCCGGCACTGCCCTGGCGAATCCGCCCTTTGCCGTGGAGCGTCCAGCCCTCCTGCAACAACGGACGCGCTTGAATCGTCGCCCCCCCCTCCTCGTCCACGCTGACGCGCAGCACCTTGCTGTCATCGCCATCGATGAGCAGCGGCGCCACGATTTCCAGATCCTCGATGACGAGATGCGCGGAAGTCGCAAAGCGCTCGCGCGCCGCCGCCAGCAGCAACTCCACGTAACCCGCTCCGGGAAAGACTATTCCGTCTCCCACCCGATGATCCGCCAGAAAAGGCCATCGCGCCGTATCGATCTGCTGCTCCCATTCTCCGGCATGGCCAGCAACCGGATGTCCCAGCAACGGATGCACCGGATAAGCAGTGAGCGTCCGCGTCGACTCGCTGGTGACCGTATGCCAGTGATGTTCCCGCTCCCACGGATAACGGGGCAAATCGATCACCGGGGCCACCACCGGGTAATAGCGCTGCCAATCCGTCGGCACCCCGGCCACCCAGAGCGCGGCCGCCGCCTGCGCCAATACCTGGGCATTTTCCTCGCCACGGCGTAGCGTGGTGATGATCCGCCCATCCCGCTCTGCCGCATTCAGCGCGTCCTGCACATAACCGCGCAGCACCGGATGCCCGCCCAGTTCGATAAAGATATTCCATGACTGCAGCAACCCATCGACCGCCTGCTGAAAACGCACCGGCTCGCGGATATTTCGCCACCAGTACGTCGCATCCAGCGTCTCTTCGGCAAGCACCGCGCCGGTCACCGTCGACAGCAGCGGGATACGCGTCGCCATCGGGTGCAGTTCCGCCAGACTATCCAGCAGCGCCGCGCGGAAACCATCCATCTGCGGACCATGAAAGGGATAATCCACATCCAGGCGCTTATGCCCCGCGCCCAGATTGCGCAATCGCCGCTCCAGCGCCGTCAATGCATCCTGGGCGCCCACCACTGTCGATCCGCGCGGGCTGTTCCATGCGGCAATGGATATCCTGTCCGCCAGAGCCCAGTCTCGCAACCACCCCATGACCGTATCCGCGTCAGCCGCCACTGCCGTCATCTGTCCCAGTCCCCGCGACTGGCTCTGCAAACGACTACGCTCGTAGATCACCCGGACGGCATCCGCGAGATTCAAACCGCCACAGGCCCATGCCGCCGCCACTTCACCAACGCTGTGCCCGGCCACCGCCACCGGTTCGATGCCCAGCGCGCGCAAGCACTCCGTGGCCCCCACCTGGAGCGCAAAAAGCGCCGGCTGGGCGAATTCCGTCAGCGCATAGCGTTCCTCACCGAGCAAGCCCGCCAACTCATCCCGCAAAGCATAACCCGCCAGCGGCAGAAAGATCGCGTCTATCGCCGCCAGCGTTTGCGTGAACACCGGCTCATTCAGCAGGACCCGGCCCATGCCTGCCCATTGGCAGCCATTTCCGGAATAGAGAAATACCGGGCCGCGCGGCGCTTCCAGTCCGCGCCCCAGCGCGGCCGGGGACGCATCCTCACCGGCGGCAAAAGCGCGCACATCCGCTGCCAGGTCGTATCCGTCACCACCCCAGAACAGGGCGCGCTGACCCAAGCGCTCGCTCCGGAAGTTCGCCTGATAGCGGCGGGCGTAATCCTGCTCCGCCACCCCCGTCAGCACCCCGGCGAAATCCGCCGCCACCTGTCGCAAAGCGGTCGGCGTCGCCGCCGACAGCAACAGCGGCCAACGCCGCGCACGGCGCATCTTTCCGGGTAAACGCACCCGCCGCCGGGGCTCCGCCGCCCGCTCCAATATCACATGGGCATTGGCACCACCGAAACCGAAGGAATTCACCCCGATTCTCAGCGGCCCTGCGGCACGCAAAGGGCGCGCCGCAGTCACCACCTCCAGGCCGAAATCCGCCAACGGCAGGCGCGGATTCAGTCGCGTCACGCCGATCGTCGCCGGTACGGTCCGCTGCTGCAGGCAGTGAATGGCCTTCAACAATCCGGGCACCCCCGATGCCGTCTCCATATGCCCCAGATTGCTCTTTACCGAGCCCAGCGGCAGCGGGTTGTCGGCGCGCCGCCGGGCGCCCAGTGCGCGACCAATGGCCTCCACTTCCAGGGGGTCGCCA
>JAKACQ010000080.1:0-7642 GCA_021821285.1 Pseudomonadota bacterium | reverse complement strand
GCGTCCGACAAAACACGGGGCATGGCGCGCGGCTATAACCCCAGTGACCATTCCACCCTTTTGCCGCAGGAGCATATCCATGGCTGACACCCGTACCCCCGCGCAGACCGCGATGGACACCGAGCCCCCCGTACCACCAGAAGCAGAGGAAGCCGCAGAGGCGCTTGCGCAACCGGCAGAACAGCCGGCAATCCCGAAAACGAACGAGGTGGCGGAGCAGGACGTGCCGGAGCGCGTCACACCATCAGAGGCTACGGCATTGACCTCTGATGACCGTGCAGCCGCGGCGGAGCTGGGTGCCTGGCATCCCGGAGAGAGCCCTTCGGGTGAGACTTCGTGGGTGGACGATTTCCACGATCCGGAGGTCTCGCCATGGCGGCCACAGACCGGTGAGCATGCCGCCGCTGATGAAACCCGTCCCGCGCCGGAGGCGGCGGATCAACTCCTTTCGGGTAAGCCGCTGGAGGCATCCACCACCACACCCGCGGAACAGAACCCGGAATCGAAAGACGCTGCGCCGCCCCTGGATCTGCTCAATGATCAGGAGGCTGCGGAACTGGCCGCCAAGCGAGAGGCGGAAGAACGGGAGGCCCGCGCGCTTCTGGCGGGGAAATCTCCGGAAGATGCACCGGAAAATGACCCCCAAAATGTGGCGGAGCAGGCTGATGAGGCGCCGGAGGCGGAACTTCAGGCTTCTCCACAGACGAATGAGCCCGGTCTGGAAGCACGGGCACAGACTGCGCGCATCGAAACTCATCCTTCGGAACCGGAAAAACAGGACCCGGAATCCACATCGCCCCAGGAGACCCATATCAGCGGCAAGAATGTCACCATCCGCTCGGCGGGTTTTTTGGCCACTCTGGCGCAGGGATTCAATCAGCGGCGAGAATTGCAGATCCAATCCCGGGAAGCGCAGCAGAAGGCCCAACGCCTGGATGCCGCGCGGGAGAAATTCTCCGACTTCACGGCGGCCGCGCACGATCTGGAACACCAGAGCGAGGCCCTGCTGCATCATCCGGTCATGGAGGCCGTGCGCCAAGCCGCTCCCAAAGGGCTCGATCACGCCGACGCCCAGCAAAAGGCGCTGGTCGGGTCTATTGTCAGCTCCAATCCGGAGTTCCAGAGCCAGGTACAGGCTCTACAGAACCAGCATGCCGAAGTCACCCGTCGCTTCAATGCCCTGGAACCAGAACTCGACGAAATCCCGGCCAAGGAGCGTCGGGCTTACACCGATATCGCCGACAGACACCTGAAGAAAGCGGAAGAGCATCTACAACAGATTCCTGATCAGAAAGGGGGCAGCATCTGGGAACGTCTGAAAGAGAGTTTTCGGGCCATTGGCCAGCGCCTGGGGATCACCGGACCGGATCTCGACGTGCCGCGCCAGGTGACCACGCCCGCGGCGGCGCCTGCCGCGGTGCAGACGCCGAGACCAGGACGCCATTAATTTGCCTACGGGGTTTTGAAGCCCCCGCCCGGTCATCCGGCGGGGAATGCGGCGTGCGACGGGATTCCGCCAGTGCGGCAACACCGTCATCGTCTGGTACGTCGGGATGCATCGCTTCCTTCTGATCAGCAGCCATACTGCTCACAGTAGTAATCATGGAATACGGGCAATCCGCCGGTGTAGCCTTTGGCAGTGGACGAGCCTTTCGCAGGCTGCGGCCCCTTCGCAGGGTGCGATCCCTGTGTGGATTGCGGCCCCTGGGTGAATCCCGTGCCCTGCGCGGGTGCATGCCTCGGCAGTGCGGGACCGATGCGGAAGAAACCTTGTTGGCCGGCGAGGCCGGACAGGGCGATTCCGGTGACCGGCCCGCTCCCCGTCACGATCGCGGCCCATGCGGTCGCGGGACCCATCGCGAGAACCAAAATCAACGCCAACCCATTGCCGGGGTGCATTCCCTTGCGGGGCGCGAATCGTTTCATTTTCATTACCTCCTGCGGACGGAACGTCTTGCAGAGGTTATAGGGCCGCCACGGGTGAACGAACGAAACCGGTTATGTCCGACAGGGCGCCACGCGCTTATTCTGGCCACCAATCCGCATCTAGCACATCATCAATAGCCCAAGGACATTCCACAGGAAAGTTGTCCATGGGCAGTTGCGTTTCCAACGATGCCTCAAGTCTTGCCCTGGTCCACGCCTTTGGAAGCATCTCGGGGATCAATCGGCGCAAGCTGGGCGAGTCTTCCAATACGTCCTCGATGTCATGCCGTTGAACGGCTATGGTGGATTGCCAGCTTGGCGTGTGCTTTTCTGACTGGAAGTGCCACTTTATCAGGTGCATCAACAGGACGCGCAGCCGGTTCCGGATTTCCTGTTTCTGACTTGCACCCATGCTTTCGATTTCCTCCAAAAGGTTCCCCCAGTCCAGGCGGCCGGCCTGCTTTTCCCTCAAAGCCTGGGCCTGCTCCTCGGTCCAGGCGAGAAAGTCGTGCTCGTAGAGGTCTGTCTTGGTGTGCTCCAGCTGCCGTGCCGTTGCCATGGTCACGCCTCCTGTTGGCATGAGGTGATGAAAAATCATAGTCCAATTCGGGCGGTCAGGCCACCGCCACCCAACCAGCGCCGGAATGTCCCATGACTAAACCGGGGAGCGTTCAATTGCAGCACTCCGCCTTCATTCGGCATTGACCGGACATGAAACCCTTGACCTATGTCCTACTTACCCGAGAGGGAAAAACCCTATATGATTTCAGTCTGATGGGGTGCCGTTGCCAGGATAGGGAGGGGAATGACCGTGCATTGGCTGATCACCGCAGGCGCGCTGCTCCAATTGCTCTCCCTCACTCCGGACAAGGCGTTCGTCACGCGGGAGTTCGACCATCCATCGACCGTCGTGATCTCACCATGGCGCCATCCGCCGCCCGCCATCTCGGCTTGGCAAGTCGGGCGCGCGATCAGTGAGACTGGCCTCCCGGATCTGGAGCGCACGCTCGACGCCGGTGTTCCGCCCGGCGTTCATTTCGTCGTTTTCGATATCGAGCGCTGGCCGCTCACACCTGCATCCGAGCAGAGACACCCCGTCCAAGCCGTACGCAAGGCGGCGCAGTTCGCGCATGATCATGGCCTCCTCCTCATTGCCGCGCCAGCCACCGACCTGATCTGGGGTCTTGATCCCGCCGCCGCTCGGCGCGAAGGCCAATATGATGCCTTCGTCCGCTCGGGACTTGCCCGCCGCATCGCGCGTTTCGCGGACTGGTACGTCATCCAGGCAGAGCGCGCCGAAGGCAGTCCCGGCCTTTATCATGCTTATGTGAGGGCCGTCAGCAAGCAGGTCTACGCAGTCCGGCCGAGCGCTGTGGTGCTCGGTGAAGTGGAGACCAACCACGCCGGCCATCCGGTTTCCGCATCTCTTTTGTATCGGGACATCGAGAGTACCCGCAGCGCCGTGCAAGGAGAGTGGCTGGGCATTCCTCAGCAGGGCGCCTACTGCACCGACTGCGGCGAGCCCCAACCGGGCGTCGCCATCACCCTGTTGCGCCGAATTGCCCGCCACACGCGGTAGCTACCACATGTCGGCAATATGGCGCATTGAGAATCTTTGTACCAAGCCTTGGTTATCGACCGTCCTGCCCACATCAATCGGACGGAATTCTCTCAAAAAGGTGGTTTTTTCTTTTCCTTGTTGTTGGCCCTCGCTGGCGGCGGTGCGGGGTGAGGGCCCGGCGATGGTGCCGGATGATAGACCAGCGGCGGTTGGTGATAGACCGGCGGTACCGGACGATGAACCGGCGATGGCATCGGATGGTAGGTCGGCCTCGGATGTGGACCCGGCGATGGTGCCGGATGATAGACTGACGGCGGCTGGTGATAGACCGGTACCGGACGATGAATCGGATGATAAACCGGCGGCGGTGGAACCGGATGATGAAGCCCCGGCGCCTCCCGCACACCTGCAGGAATCTGCGGCCCTCCAGGAACCGGTGACATCACCGGGTGAAGCGCGGGGGGGCTCATTGGCCGAGGATGAGTGGCAATCGCACGGGGACCAACAGCTTTCAAGGGGCCGCCGGGGGTGTGGGCGAATGCGGATCGGAAAGGCTTTTGCCCCGCTTGGACGACAGGCGCTACCAATGGCCTCGCAACAGGTCTCTGATGGGGAAGCGGCGGGATTGGATGACCCGTGGCGCGGACCTGACGGAGCACGGCGGAGAAGGGTTTCGGTGGCGGCGGCGGCGTAATCCTCGCTATTAATGGACGATTGACGATAACCGCCGGGGGTATGGCCATCGGAGGCAACCGACGCTGCGGATAGGCCGCCAAGCTGGCAGGGTCAGGAAGGACACCCCTGGGCTGCGTTCCGAGGATGGGTGCATGCATGAGCATGGCTGGGTTTACATGCAAAGGCACCACGGGTCCACCGACGAAGGTCGTCTTGTTGACCACCGTGACCGCGTTGACCACCGTGATGTTCGTATAGTGGACATTGACGACGGCTGGCCTGGACTGCCAAGGATAGTAGTACGACTCGCCCACGGCCAAGGGAACCCAGCCGATGACCGGGCCGCCGACGGAGAGGGCCGCACCCCAGCCGGGGCCGCCGATGAATGCCACGAGGGCCGGCGCATAGACAGGGGTAATGGCCATGACGGCGACCGGCGCCGTATACCAGGGCGGTGGTGGTGGTACCCAGCACCAGTGGTAGTCCGCATAGACCCAACGGCCATAGTGATAGGGAGCCCAGCCCCATGGTTCGTAAGAAACCCAGGTCCATCCGTAGGGGCCTTCCCAAACCCAGCGTCCCTCACGGTAGGGCGCCCAGCCCGGAGGAACATCCGGAATCCACACATTGCCGTAGGCGGGGACGCCGGACCAGCGTCCATATTGACCCAGGCCTTGGTATCCCAGCACCTGGTTATTCACATAACGGGCACTTGCTGAATGGTCGTGCTGGGCATCCCGGCGGGCGGCCCAGCTATCGAAGGGAGACGGAGTGCCCAGAGGGACGATGGAATAGGTGATGGGCTGCCCGTTGGTCAGCTCCACGCTCTCGCCGGCCGGGACCGTGACCTGCTGGCCGTTCACCGCAACGGACAAACCGCCAAAGACCACTCCGTAACTGGCCCAGTTTTTCCCCACCCGGATGCGATAGCTGCCCGCCGTCTGGGCCGTGGCGGCGGCTTCCGGGGTGTCCACCTCCACCACCGCGTTGGCGGGCAAGCCGCGAACCCGGAGATCCATATCGCCAGAGCTCACGCCGATCTGGGTCACCCCGCTGCTCAGGTTGACCAGGTCGGCTTCGGTGCCCTGGTTCATCTGAACCACGTTGCCGAGCCCCAGTTCGATCTCGGCGCGCGAATCCTGAGGGGTGTATACCGAGTAGCCGGTCATGAGCGGGGTATTGATCCCCAGCGCGCTCCATGCGTTGGTGTTGCCGAGACCTGCGGGCAGGTAGGAAGCATCACCTTGCACGTAGCTGACGCGAGCTACTGCAGGAGCGGGCGCAGCCTCTGCAAGGGCGCAAAAGCCGCATGATGCGATACCCGCCAGAGAAAGCCAATGTAGATGTCGCATGGTGCATATCTCCAAAGCAGCCCATATGACCTAAGCCATAACAGAAATGCACTCAGGCTTAAGCGCCAACTCACATCACTATCAACGCTCCCCGCAACTCTGTTTGGGGAGGAGACGAACAATCTTTAGAAAAATCAAAAATCAATACAAATAGTTGAACATCCCTTTATGCTTTTATTGTAGTGCATGGTTCCCCAGATTCTCAAGACCAGGAACACAATTTTCCCCCTGAAGTACCATTCCCGCGATTGAGTAGGGCCCAAAAAAGCTGAACGCCCCAATCTGTAAGGGTTTCTGGTATAATGGCCCCGACGAAAATTCACCTGCGGGAGACCAAACAGGAGGGGCAGACGCAAAAAATGGTACGAACCATTCTCCCTTTCAAGCACCATCAAGAATACCATCACCATGAGAATATCGACTGGTTACGAGCCGGTGTGCTTGGCGCTAACGATGGCCTGCTTTCGACAGCAAGCC
This sequence comes from Pseudomonadota bacterium, assembly GCA_021821285.1. Classification (GTDB taxonomy): domain Bacteria; phylum Pseudomonadota; class Gammaproteobacteria; order Acidithiobacillales; family Acidithiobacillaceae; genus Acidithiobacillus. Next base: position 1,651 of record JAKACQ010000080.1, on the reverse strand, counting down.
TGCTTGCCGGTGTGGCGGCCGGGCAGGCGAACCATGAACAAATTTTTCTCGCTGGTATCGCAGCGCTGGTCGCTGGCGCGTTTGCTATGGCGGCTGGTGAATATGTATCCGTGAGTTCACAGGCCGATACCCAGTTGGCCGATCTCGAGATTGAAAGACAGGAGCTAAAGAAGAATCCCGATAAAGAACTCCTTGAGCTCCGCGATATCTATATGGCGCGCGGCCTCGACAAGGCACTGGCCCAGCAAGTCGCCGCACAGCTTATGCAACGTGACGCCCTCGCTGCACATGCTCGCGATGAGCTAGGTCTAACGGAAATGGCGACGGCCCGGCCTGGCGAAGCCGCTTTAGCCTCAGCCGCATCTTTTGCAAGTGGCGCCTTATTTCCAGTGCTGATCGCCGCATTCGTATCCCACAGCAGGGTGCTGCCTGTCCTGTTTACGACCACCATTCTGCTACTGGTGATCCTTGGCGCAGTTGCTGCAAAGGCCGGTGGCGCTTCCATGATGAAGGGCGCCCTCCGCGTTGTCTTCTGGGGAGTCCTCTCAATGGTCGCCACCATGCTGATCGGCCTCCTGCTTGGACATGCGGGAGTCTGACCAGCACTAGCCGAGGATCAAATGTTGAATAGGTCACCCTAAATTCACCCGTTACCCCTGCTGATTTTAGGTTTAATCCGGTCAAGGTATGTCCGTTCAGATCGTACTTCATCCACAAAAAGTGCTACCGGGCGCTTGTTTTTGCGTACCAGCTCCCGTAGGTCGCGTTCCCGTTTTTCGCCCTGCGCGGGGATCCGTATCTGTTTTTCCGTAGACAGGTCGTAAAATAATGGGGATGAAGGTGGCCAGCTTGATGTTGTGCTTCTCGATGGACAGAGATACAAATACCCCAAATTACGAATACCCCTTTTTTATCGCCATTAAATTGATAATAAAGGATTTATACACAAGAGTCCGATGGGCTCAAAAAATGTTGACTGCTCCCAATTTCAGGCACTTTGAAATGGCGCCATTACGCAGCCCTTCGGTTGCGCCATATTGCCGGCCAGTGACACAGGGTATGGATCTCGGCTTGGCCTATGCTTTTTCGTAACCATCATTATAGAGTGCACTGCCTATAAGCGGCATTCTTTGCTCGCGCATGCGTTCAGCACGGGTGGTCGCCATGAAACCCTCCCGGGATCTCGCGGCTACTCGTCACGGTGACAACCGCAGCGCGAGGGGTTTCAGTTGACGCTGACCTGCACGAGGCTACTAAGACGCTAACCAATGACCCATTGTGAGCGGCCATGGGAGGCCACATCCTGTATGGTCAGCCACGGCTTGTAACTTGTACCGCGGCCTCGCCCTCGCCCTTCTTTCTGGAAGCGCGCGATTTTGCCTTCATCAAACGCGTAACGCCGGCGAGCCATAGTAGGTATCCCCAACCTGATGATTTGTGGATCAGCATACACCTTCACTCCAAAGCTGAAAACACAGGATGATACTTTTTTGTCCGTCAACACCAAGGCCAGCTTATTGGCGCCGCCAAGCGCCAATGGTTATCCCCACCGGTTCCACGCCATCCTCAGCAACGCCGCATTAGCGGCGTGCCGATCAAACCGGCCGGGGTCAAAGTCCTCACCCGCCCACTGCAGGAAGGATTGAGCGTC
>JAKACQ010000079.1:0-7649 GCA_021821285.1 Pseudomonadota bacterium | reverse complement strand
ATTTTGTCGCCGCGCTGATATTCCTTGTTGCCGGGTAACACCCGCTCCCAGGAGGTGTCGTTGAGGTCGCGGCGAAAATTCGGTTCATGGAGATCGCGGGTGGGGATGGAAATGGGCTGGTCGGCGTTGGCCAGATCTTCAATGGAGCCGGAGCGCGCCATCTTTTCGACAGCGACCTTGAGCCGGGCGCGAACACGTCTTTGCAGACGATCCTGATTGGCCGTGGATCGAGTCCCGGAACTGCGCCGGTCGATAATCGTGCTCATGGCAGACTCCCAAGTGGCGACGCTTCACCCATATTATGACCTAAAACGGGGCGGATGGTTGCGGATTATTGCTGTTGGGGCGGGCCTCCCTCGTGGGAAGCCCGATACAAGTCACTGCTTACTCGTACACCTGCTCCCCATGTTGAGTGACGTCCAGACCTTCCCTTTCCTGCTCTTCTTTGACGCGCAGGCCCAGGGTCCAGTCGATGGCTTTGAGGATGATGAAGCTGACGATGGCATCATAGACAATGGTGACACCAACACCTGTCGCCTGAATGAGCAGTTGTCCAGTATTCCCTTCCAGCACACCCGCTGTACCACCGATGGCCTGCACCGCGAAGACGCCGGTCAGCAATGCGCCGACGATACCGCCGACGGCATGGACGCCGAAGGCATCCAGGGAGTCATCATAGCCCATCCAGTTCTTGAGATAGACCGATGCCCAGAAGCAAATGACCCCTGCTGCTATACCAATCCACAAAGCGCCCATAGGGCCGACGAAGCCTGAGGCCGGGGTGATGGCGACCAAACCGGCTACTGCACCGGAGGTCATGCCCAGCACCGTCGGTTTGCCGCGCGCCAACCACTCCGCAAACATCCAGGAGAGGGCCGCCACCGCGGTGGCAATCTGGGTGGTGGCCATGGCCATGCCCGCCCGGTCACTGGCCGCTACCGCCGAACCAGCGTTAAAGCCGAACCAGCCGACCCAAAGCAGGGAGGCGCCGATCAGGGTATACATCAGGTTGTTGGGGTGCATGGTGTCACGCTTGTAACCCACCCGCTTGCCCATGACCAGCGCCGCGACCAGGCCGGCAATACCGGCATTGATATGCACCACCGTGCCGCCTGCGTAGTCGAGGACGCCATCTGCAGCCAGCCAGCCGCCGGGACCCCAGACCATGTGGGCGATGGGCGCATAGACCAGCAGTGACCAGAAGCCGGTGAACCAGAGCAAGGCAGAAAACTTCATCCGCTCGGCGAAGGCGCCGACAATCAGTGCCGGGGTGATGATGGCGAAGGTCATCTGGAAAGTCATATAGACCGATTCCGGGATGGTGGGGGCGAGGGCATTGGCGGAATCCAGGCCCATGCCGTTGAGGAAAAGGCGGCTCAGGCCGCCCATGAAGGTATTGCCTGAGGTGAAGGTCAGTGAGTAGCCCATGATCATCCACAGTACGGAAATCAGGGCCGTGATGGCGAAACTCTGCGCCGCCGTGCCCAGGACGTTTTTCTTGCGCACCATGCCCGCATAAAAGAGGGCCAGGCCGGGGACGGTCATGAGCAGCACCAGAGCTGTGGAACTCAGCATCCATGCCGTATCGCCGCTGTTAAAGGGCGAGATGGTGTCGGCCTGGGCCAGCGGGCTGGCCAACAGGGCTAATGCGCCGACCCACTGCGTCCCCACAGAAATTTTGTATATCGCTCCCTTCCGCATCTTGTCACTCCTTCTTTCCTGTCAGATATAGGGCAGCTTGCCCCGTTGATCACTGCGATGGAACTAAGCAATAAGTGTGCAAGCATGGCTAACAATGGGAAATCGTATGGATTATGGATCGCGACGAGGCGTGTCTGGAACGAGTGGCGCACTAAAATAGTGCAACACATCTGCCGCACCACAACAATGATCGTGCTGCTATGAAAAATGCCCGCAAATGCGGGCGGGATATTGTGGCTGAGGGGAGTGTGGGCCGTTACTCTTTTCGGTGACGGCCTGGTGCCCCTAATGATGCTTGCGATAACGCATATACCAGTCCACCAGCAGGCGTACCTGCTTTTCGGTGTAGCCCTTGGCGGTCATCCGCGCGACGAAGTCCTGATGTTTGCGCTCATCGTCGGAGGAGCTCTTCTTGCCGAAAGAAATTACCGGCAATAAATCTTCCGTATTGGCAAACATCTTCTTCTCAATGACCGCGCGCAGCTTCTCATAACTGGTCCAGGCCGGGCTGACGCCGTCGTTGGATGCCTTGACCCGCAGCACGAAGTTCACCACCTCGTTGCGGAAGTCCTTGGGATTGGCGATACCCGCCGGTTTCTCGATCTTTTCCAGCTCTTCGTTGAGTAGGCTGCGGTCCATGAGCTGCCCGGTATCGGGGTCACGGAACTCTGTATCCTGTAGCCAGAAATCGGCATACTGGATGTAGCGGTCAAAGAGATTCTGACCGTAATCGCCGTAGCTCTCCAGATAGGCCTTCTGGATCTCCAGACCAAGGAACTCGGCATAGCGGGGCGCCAGTTCGGTCTTCAGAAAAGCGAGATAGCGGGATTCCATCTCCGTCGGGAACTGCTCGGCGCGGATTTGCGTCTCCAGTACGTGCAGGAGATGTACCGGGTTGGCCGCCACCTCCTCGCTGTCGAAGTTGAAGGTGCGCGACAGTATTTTGTAGGCGAAACGGGTGGAGATGCCGTCCATGCCCTCGTCCACACCGGCTGCATCGCGGTATTCCTGCAGACTTTTGGCCTTGGGGTCCTTGTCTTTGAGGGATTTGCCGTCGTAGATCTCCATTTTCGACCACAGGCTACTGTTGCCCGTTTCCTTGAGGCGGCTCAGCACGGAAAAGCGCGCCAGCATATCCATGGTATCGGGGGCGCAGGGGGCGGCGTGGAGGGCACTGCTTTCGAGGAGCTTGTGGTAGATCCGCGTCTCTTCGGTGACCCGCAGGCAATAGGGCACCTTGACGATATAGACTCGGTCGAGGAATGCCTCGTTGCGCTTGTTATTGCGAAAGGCGGACCATTCCGATTCATTGCTGTGGGCCAGGATGATGCCCTGGAAGGGCATGGCACCGAAGCCTTCGGTGCCATTGTAGGTGCCCTCCTGGGTTGCCGTCAGCAAGGGATGCAGCATCTTGATGGGCGCCTTGAACATTTCGACGAACTCCAGCACCCCCTGGGTAGCAACGTTCAGCCCTCCGGAATAGGAATAGGCGTCGGGATCGTCCTGGGAGAAGTCTTCCAGCTTGCGGATATCCACTTTGCCGACAAGACTCGAAATATCCTGATTATTCTCGTCGCCCGGCTCCACCTTGGTGATGCCGATCTGGTGCAACTGGGAGGGCATCAGGCGGTGGACGGTGAATTTGCGGATATCGCCGCCGAACTCGCGCAGCCGTTTGGCCGCCCAAGGAGACATGACGCTATGGATGGCGCGACGAGGAATGCCGAAACGATCCTCCAGCACCGGCCCGTCTTCGTCGGGATCGAAGAGCCCCAGCGGTGATTCGAAGAGCGGCGATACCTTGCCGTGGGCGGCCAGACAGTAGATGGGATATTGCTCCATCAGGCTCTTCAGACGCTCTGCCAGAGAGGACTTGGCGGCCCCTACCGGGCCGAGCAGATAGAGAATCTGCTTGCGCTCTTCCAGTCCCTGCGCCGCGTGACGGAAATAGGCGACAAGGTTTTCTACGACATCTTCAATACCATAGAAGTCTTTGAAAGCGGGGTAGGTAAGCAGTTTGCGGTTCATGAAAATGCGCGACAGCCGTGGGTCGACTTGGGTATCCAGCACTTGCGGCTCGCCGATGGCGGACAGCATTCGCTCGGCGGCAGTGGCGTAAGCCATGGGCTCGTGCGCACAAAGATCAAGGTAGGCATCCATAGAGAGGACGACTTCCTGCTGCTGCAGGAAACGCTCCTGATAACGGTTGAATAACGCCATTTGCCACTCCTTGCGGCACTGCCGCGTCCACGTCGTGTTAGACCCATTATGGGTCATGAGGTTCGCTGGTTGCGCAGACCCCAAGTGCGCTATGGAACAAGCATTTCCCGTGCCAGTCCGGTATGCGCGGCACTGACCGCATGTCATTTTACGGTGAATGGGGCGGACTGAACTGGTCGCCCACGTCGCGTGCCAGGATGGTGCATCTGTTGCACGAGTATGGTGCATAAACCGGGAGGGCGCCAGTATGATGATGGTGCGTTCGCCGACGGTCTGGCGCCGCTCGTGGGGCCAAAAATTTTTATAATATATTGTTTTTAAGTGGTTATTATTAAATTTGTGTGGATTGATAGAAAAAAAGGGCGGAAGAGCCGCCCTGGAAGCCACTTGAGGAGGAGTGATCATATGACCATGATCATGGTTTATAAAGCAGAAAGTGTGCCAGATTCTGAGATATGGTACTGCGCTTTTACCAAAATGCATGGAAAAACTGATTTCAGCCTTGTTTGGCACGCCCTTTGCTGTATTGCGGACATGCATTCCCGGTATATTTCCAAACCCCGATCCGACAGGTGACCCCTATGAATCGCTTCGAGCATTTTCGTGAAGTGCGCAAAGATCTCTCAGCTTTATTGGGTGGAGTCGTCGATGCGGTAGCCAGTCCGCTACTGTTGCAGCAGGGCCGTGAGGCACAACGACAAAAACTGGCCTGTCTCATTGCCCGACATCCTTTCCTGGACCTTTGCTATCTGCTCAATGCGGAAGGATTGCAGATTGGGGATAATGTCGCTGCCTCCCGTCGGCGTAATACGCAGGGTGGGGAAGGTGTGGACCGTAGTCACCGGCCGTATTACCGGCTGACGCTGGAGGCGACTAGCCCGATACTCACCGAGCCTTATCTTTCTTCTGCCAATGGCCATATTTGTGTGACTGCCGCCGCCCCGATTCGTGATGAAAGTGGCAAACTGCTGGGTATGGTGGTGGCTGACAGTGAGTTCGATCGCGCCCTTGCCCTGCTGGAAGAGGACGATATTCGCCGTGGTTTTGAACCCTATTTTAAGGTTTTTTACATTTTGTTTTCATTGGGATTACTGGCGGTGAGCATGGCTTTGGGCCTGCACGCGGTGTTGTCGCTGGGGCCGGTATGGTCCGCGGCAGCTTCTCCGGGAGACTTTGCCGCCCCTTTTCAGGCAACCATCCTCTTTACGCTGGCTTTGGCGGTATTCGACCTGGCGAAGACCATTTTTGAAGAGGAGGTGCTGCTCCGTAAGGACATTCGTCGCCACAGTACCACCCGGCGTACCCTGACCCGTTTTATCGCCGCCATATTGATTGCGGTGTCTATTGAGGGATTGATGCTGGTTTTCAAATTTGCCCTGGATGCCCCGCAACATTTGTGGCTGGCGGTGGTGTTGCTACTTGCCGCCGCCGCTCTGATGGTCGCGTTGGGTGTCTATGTGTATCTCGGCGCGCGGGCAGAGGTCTTGTTGCTGCAGCATAAGGATCAGCGGCAGGAATAGTGCTCAGCCAAGCGCAGATCCAGGGTGTGGGGATAATCCGGCTGATTCTCTTCATAAGGTGGTTGCCAGGGATGTTCACCACCGCCGACGGGCACGAAGAGGCTCTCTCCGGAGCCCTGCAGGATTGCATCCGGCTGCGGACCCTGACCGTGCCCGGTGGTGGTGAAGCGGCTCTGCCGTCGTGCCTCCGCTTCCCAGGCGTTGACCGGAAAGACCTCTGAATTACGTCCGCCGGGATGCATGACATGGTAGGTGCAGCCGCCCACGCTACGCCCGTTCCAGGTGTCGATCAGATCAAAAGTCAGTGGCGTATGCACCGGAATGGTGGGGTGCAGCGCGGACGGCGGCTGCCAGGCGCGATAGCGTACCCCGGCCACCTGCTCATCATGGGCACGGGTGGCCCGCAGCGGCACCCACCGTCCGTTGCAGGCGAGCACATGGCGCCCCGGGGTCATACCCGTCACCCGCACCTGCAGTCGTTCAATCGAGGAATCCACGTAGCGCGCCGTGCCGCTGCCCGACATCTCTTCTCCGAGAACATGCCAGGGTTCGATGGCGGCACGCAGTTCGATGTCGATCTCGCCGACCCGGACATGGCCGTGCTGCGGAAAACGGAATTCTGAGAAAGGCGCCAGCCATTCGAGATCAAAAGCAACGCCGTGTTCCTGCAGATCCGCGCAAACGTCGCGGAGATCCTCCCAGACATAATGGGGCAGCATGAAACGGTCATGCAGCGTGGTCCCCCAGCGCACCAGTTCATGACGATAGGGGGCTTCCCAGAAGCGCAGCAGGAGGCTGCGCACCAGTAATTGCTGTACCAGGCTCATGCGGGCGTGGGGTGGCATCTCGAAGGCACGTAGTTCCACCAGTCCCTGGCGACCGGCAGTCCCGGTCGGTGAATAGAGCTTGTCGATGCAGATCTCGGCGCGGTGGGTGTTGCCGGTAATGTCCACCAGCAGATTGCGGAAAATACGGTCTACCAGCCACGGCTGCGGCACGATACCGGGCGGCACCTGAGCAAAGGCGATCTCCAGCTCGTAAAGTGCCTCATGGCGCGCCTCATCCACCCGTGGTGATTGACTGGTGGGGCCGATGAACATGCCGCTGAAAAAATAGGACAGGGCCGGATGGTGCTGCCAGTAGGTGATGAGGCTTTGCAGCAGGTCAGGACGGCGTAAAAAGGGACTATCACCGGGGGTGGCACCGCCGAGGGTCATGTGATTGCCGCCGCCGGTGCCGGTATGTCGGCCATCGAGCATGAACTTTTCGGCGGTCAAGCGGCAGGCGTGAGCCTCTTCGTAGATGGCTGTGGTCTTTTCCACCATCTCCGGCCAGTGTGCCGAGGGATGGATGTTGACTTCGATGACGCCAGGGTCGGGGGTGACGAGCAGTTTTTCCACTCGCGGATCGCTGGGTGGCGGATAGCCTTCGATGATCACCGGCATATTGAGTTCGGCGGCGCTGTGTTCGACCGCACTGAGCAGGTACAGATAGTGTTCTGTCACCTGCAAGGGCGGGAAGAAGCAGTACAGACAGCCTTTGCGGATTTCCACGGTGACTGCGGTATGGGGGATCTCCTCCCAGAGCGGCTGGTCCGCCGTGGGCGATGGCGGCGCTTCGGGGACATGGCTGTAGCGCGCGGCGATTTCGCCGTGGATATCCGGCAATGGCTGCATCGGCGCGAAGGGGTCACTCTCCGGCTGCCATTTTTTATGGGCTTCGACGACCCAGGGCAGGCTGTCGAGGGGCAGGCGCATACCCAGCGGCGAGTCGCCAGGCAGCAGCACCAGCCGCCCGCCCCGGAAACTCCAGGGCGCCGAGTACCAGCGCTGCTGGCGCCATTCCCAGGCGAGGGGGAGCACCCAGCCCACCGGGTGGTCTAGTCCGGCCTGCAATTTGCCGATCAGCGCCTGGCGTTCCAGCGGGTCATCTAAGCGATGGGTGCTGAGATCAATATTAACCGGGGTGCGGCCTTCCTGATGCAGGAGATGCCAGGCATCTTCGTAAGCGGGCAGTAGGCGGTTGCTGTCGATCTGCAGGTGGCGGGTCAGGGCGCAGGCGAAGTTGTGGATATCATCCGCCTGCCAGCCGTAGTCGTGCAGTGGATCGGCGAGCAGCCGGGGCTCGTGCCACAAGGGAATACCATCCTTGCGCCAGTAGAGGCCGAGTGCCCAGCGCGGCAGGGGCTCGCCGGGGTACCATTTGCCT
>JAKACQ010000028.1:0-34761 GCA_021821285.1 Pseudomonadota bacterium | reverse complement strand
AAAATGATCCGATCACCTGCTATCCCAATAAGGCCGTGGCTCATACACCTGCCCAGATGACCGCCTGGTGGCGCACAGAGGCGGAGGAAAACCTGAAGGGTAACGACAACGACAACGGACATTGCTAAACGTCAGACTCCCTGACGCGCTAGGGGGCGGCTGTCAATGGCCCCCATCGTTTGATCCATAAGCTGCGGCATCCATCTCCTTACCCCCTCTTGGCCCTCCTCGCGAGGGCTTTTTTGTACGCCCGACCAGACACCACGTGCGTAGTGTGAAGCGCACTGCCAGAGCGGTTCGATCGGGACGGGGAGGAGGCGGGAGAAGTCTGATGAACGCCGATCGCGTATTGGTTCGATGACAGCGCCATCCCCTATAACCCAAGCCACATAAAGCACAATCTTGCGGACTTTTACCGAGAGCGGGAAGGGATCTTCACAGTCTTTTTGCACACCGAACAACTGCTGGGGGTAGAATCCGACAGTACCCAATCGACTGTTGGAACGAAGTGTTGCTTTGGTGACGGCGCGGGGGTATGGGGTTATGCGTTGTAAACGTGACGGTAAGCGGTGGCTTCGAAAGACAAAAAATCGAGGTTCCCGTTCTTCGCAACCCCTTGATTTATTGGTCGGGGCGAGAGGATTTGAACCTCCGACCACCTGAACCCCATTCAGGTGCGCTACCAGGCTGCGCTACGCCCCGCAAGAGCCGGTAATGTACTGCCAAAACCCCGCCCCGGTCAATGCCTGTGGTGACACAAATCCAACAGGGCCGATAGTTCCTGGTGCAAGTACTGCAGGCGTTTACGGCCCTCTACAGCACTGACGGGCATTGCCGACATCTCTAAATCCAACTGCCTCTGCTGCTCGTCCGGAGGCGCGCCGCGGGAGGCACGCGCCAGCCCCTGCAATCGGTCGCGCGCCCCATGAATGGTATATCCCTCTCCATATAATAACGTACGAATTTGCCGGGCCAGCAACAAGTCGTGACTTTGATAATAACGCCGGTTGCCTTTTCTTTTCAGCGGGTTCAGCTGTGAAAACTCCTGCTCCCAGTAACGCAGGACATGCGCCTTCACTCCGCAGAGCAAGGCGGCCTCACTGATGGAGAAATAGCGTTTTTCCGGTATCTCCGGGAGCGGCGCGAGATCTTTTCCCACCTTTCCTTTAGCTGTGATCTGATGCGCTACCATTGACGTAGGCTTTGAGCTTCTGGCTGGGATGGAAAGTCACCACCCGCCGCGCCGTGATGGTAATCTCCACACCCGTCTTCGGATTACGCCCCGGACGGGGGCTCTTGTCGCGCAGCGTGAAGTTACCGAACCCGGAAAGCTTCACTTCCTCGCCCTGCGCCAGCTTTTCACGAATGCCATCGAAAAAGGCTTCGACAATGCCTTTGGCCTCCCGCTTGTTCAGGCCCATGGTCTCGAACAACATGTCTACGATTTCTGCTTTGGTAACCGCCATATATTTCCCCTATGCCCTAAGTTCTATAGGACCCAGTTGCCGCACCACAGCCAGCAACCGATCCGTTTCTGCCTGCACATCGGCTTCCGTGAGTGTCCGCTCAACATCCTGCAAGAGCAAGGCGAAGGCCAGACTATATGTACCCGCCATCAGAGACGGCCCCTGATAGCGATCAAAAATCGTGATGTCCTGAACGATCCGCGAGGCCGCCGCACGCATGGCGGCCCACACCGTCCCCGCCGCGATGTCATCCGGGATGACCAGAGCCAGATCACGTCGCAATGCGGGAAACGGCGACAAGGGCCGAAACCGGGACGCGCTCGGTTGATCATTCAGCCACTCTGCATCCAAATAGAAGAAAAATGGTGATTTGTCCAGGTCATGCTCCGCAGCCAACGTCGGGTGCAGCGCACCCAGAAGCCCTATGCGCTGCTCGCCGACCAGGATTTCCGCCGCCTGTCCCGGATGTAATACCGGTTGATCCCCAATGGGTCGAAAGTGGAACGCCATATCCGGCCACGGCGCGAGCAACGCCGTGACGTCTCCTTTCACATCGTAGAAATCGACCGCGCGCTGCGGTTGTGCCCAGTGCTCCCGGTCGGCACTACCGACCACACACCCTGCCAGGATGAGTCGCTGGCCGTTACCGGAAAACACGCGCCCGAACTCAAAAATCCGTACCCGCTCCTGCTGCCGCTTCACATTGAACTGCAGGGTCTGCAATAACCCCGGCCAGAGACTGGCGCGCATGACCGCCAGATCGGCGGACAAGGGATTCAGCAAAACCGGAGCATCGGCGTCCGGCGTAAAGGTCGCTTGCGCTTGTCGGGAAATGAAACTATAGGTAATCACTTCGTGATAATCACGCGCTTGCAGTATCCCGCGCAAGGTACCGTGCCGCGGCGCGCACGGCATGGGCAAGGGATTCAGCACACCCTGTGGACGACGCAAGGGCAATCGATCGTAACCATATATCCGCCCCACCTCCTCGATCAGGTCGACCTCAATATGCAGATCAAATCGATGGCTGGGTGGCGTCGCCTGCCAGCCATCATGGGTTTTACAAACCCGCAACCCCAATCGGGTCAGTGCCGTCTCGACCACGGCATCGGCATAATCCATGCCGAGAATGCGTGCCAGCCGGGCACGGCGCAGCGTAATCGGCGCATGCTCCGGCGGAACGCCCACCAAGGTATGCGAGCGCTCCGCCCGCAGATGAACTCGGCCCATGGCAACCAGACGACGCAGGGTGCTTGCGGCTACCGCTGGCGCCAATGCAAAATCCACCCCGCGTTCAAAGCGCATGGCGGAATCGGTCTGCAAACCCAGCCGACGGGCGCGTCCCTGAATAGCCTTGGGCTGGAAGAAAGCCGCTTCCAGGACAATGGCGCGGGTCTGCGCGGAAACGGCGGCACGCCGTCCGCCGATGATGCCTGCCAACGCTACGGGCCCCGCAGCGTCGGCGACCACCAGCATGTCGGGCTCCAGAGGCAGATCCCGGCCATCCAGCGCGTCCAGGGTTTCCCCTGCCTGCGCCCAGCGCACCGTGAGCCCGCCTTGCAAGGTATCCGCGTCAAAGGCGTGCAGGGGTTGCCCCGTTTCGAGCATTTGCAGATTCAACAAATCGACCACCGGATGAATGCAACGGTGCCCGGCGCGGCGCAAACGTTCGCGCAAGACGTCCGGTAAGCGTTTCGGGACACCTTCTATCCACAAGGCGGTATAGGAGAGACACTCCCCCCGCGCATCCACGGCGATATGCGGGGTGAAGTTCTCCCTGGTCTGCGCCAGCATATCCAGGGAGGATGTCGTCCAAACCGGTTGCGGGGTGTCGCTCTCCGGACGGATCAGGACACCTGCACCCAGAGCGAACAGATCTCTGGCGACCCCCAGCATGGAGAGCGCATCGCCACGATTCGGGGTAATTCCCAAGGTCAGAATCCGGTCTTCCAAGCGCAAATAGGTGCGTAGATCAGCACCGATCGGCGCATCGTCATCCAGAATCAGCAGACCGCTGCCGCCGTCCTCCAATCCGAGTTCCGCCGCCGCGCAGAGCACCCCTTCGGAAGACACGCCACGCAGGGTCGCGATGGTAATAGCGCGCTCACCAGGTAACGATGCCCCCGGTATGGCCAAAGGCACCCGTTGACCTACTGCCAGGTTATCCGCCCCGCAAACAACAGTGCGTAGCTGCCCGTCGCCCGCATCCACCTGCGCCACCCGCAGTTGATCGGCTTCTGGATGGGGTGCAATGGACTGAACGGCAGCAACGACCACGCCGTGAAAAAGCGGTGCGGCGTCTTCAACGGCCTCCACCTCAATACCACCCATAGTCAGGCGTCGGGCAATTTCTTCCGTATCCCAGGAGATGTCTAACAACTCACGAAGCCATTGTATACTGACGCGCATGGTGAGCCCTCAGGAAAATTGCTTGAGGAAGCGCAGATCGTTCTCGAAGAAGAGACGCAGATCATTCACTCCGTAACGCAGCATGGTGAGGCGCTCAACACCCATCCCAAAGGCGAAGCCGCTGAAGCGCTCACCATCGACACCGGCTCCCGCCAACACCGCCGGATGCACCATGCCGCAACCCAACACCTCCAGCCAACCGGTCTGCTTGCAGACCCGGCATCCGGAGCCACCGCAGATCACACAGCCGATGTCGATTTCAGCGGAAGGCTCCGTGAACGGGAAATAGGAGGGGCGAAAACGTACCGGCAAGTCCGGTCTTGCAAAGAAGGTCTGGAGAAAGTCCGCGAGCAGACCCCGCAAGTCCGCAAAACTGGCGCGCTCGTCAAGCAGCAACCCCTCAACCTGATGGAACATGGGCGTATGCGTGATATCCGAATCACGTCGGTAGACCCGGCCCGTGGCGATCATGCGCAGCGGAGGTTGATGCGTTTCGAGATACCGGATCTGCACCGTCGAGGTTTGCGTGCGCAAGAGACGCGTGGCATCGAGATAAAAGGTGTCATGCATCGCCCGAGCAGGATGACCCTCGGGAATGTTGAGCGCCGCGAAGTTGTGGTAATCGTCCTCTATTTCGGGTCCATCGCTGGTCTCAAAACCCAGCCCCCCAAAATAATGTTCAACCCACTCCAAAGTCTGACGAATAGGATGGGCACTGCCCCATGCCACCCGCCGCCCCGGCAGTGTCACATCCAATCCTTCCCGCCGCAGGCGCGCTTGAATCATCATCGCTTCGAGCTGCGCCTTGCGTTCCTGCAAAAGCGACTGCACTTCCGCTTTGCGCCCGTTGAGCAACTGCCCGGCTTCCCGCCGCGCTTCCGGCGATAGTTGTCCAAGCTGCTGCATGGCCTGAGTGAGCACTCCCTTCTTACCAAGCCACTGCAGACGAATCTGTTCCAGGGTATTCAGGTCAGAGGCCGCCGCGATCTCTCGGGCCGCCTCCGCGACAGAGGCTACGGATTGCAAGGACATAGCCACAGCCTCCGCCACCGTCAGGCTGCCAACTGGCCTTTGACCACCTCAACGAGACGAGAGAAGGCCGCCTTGTCACGTACGGCTATGTCCGCCAGCACTTTGCGATCCAGTTGGATACCCGCACGCAACAAACCGTTCATAAAGCGGCTATAGGTCATCCCCTCGGAACGCGCCGCCGCGTTGATACGCACGATCCACAGACTGCGGAAATCGCGTTTCTTGGTCCGACGATCGCGATATTCATAGGTCAGCGCCTTCATCACCGCCTGATGGGCGATACGATAGTTGCTCTTGCGCTGGCCTCGAAAGCCCTTGGCACGAGCCAGCACTTTCTTATGGCGGGCGTGGGCGGTTACACCACGTTTCACTCTAGACATGGTACTGTTCCTCTATCATCAACCGTAGGGAAGCATGCGCCGCAATGCGGCCTGATCACTACCCGAAGTAACCAGCGTATGGCGCAAGTGGCGCTTCCGCTTGGTCGTTTTCTTCGTCAGGATATGATTCAAAAAAGCCTGACGATGCTTGAACTTACCGGATCCGGTGCGCTTAAAGCGCTTGGCCGCCCCGCGATTACTCTTCATTTTTGGCACGATGGTCTCCTATTTTTTCCGCGGCGCGACGATCATCACCATTTGTCGCCCTTCCATGCGTGGCCGCTGTTCAACCACACCCACTTCCATTAAATCCTTTTCTACCCGATTGAGCACTCCCATGCCCAGTTCGGGGTGCGACATTTCACGACCGCGAAAGCGCAACGTAATTTTTGCGCGATCTCCGTCTTCAATGAAACGCAAAATGCTGCGCAGCTTGATCTGGTAATCGGCGTCATCCGTACGGGGGCGGAATTTAATTTCCTTCACCTGCGTCTGTTTCTGCCGACGTTTCGCGTCATGCTGGCGTTTGCTTTCCTGAAAACGGAACTTCCCGTAATCCATTATTCGGCACACGGGAGGATCCGCTTGCGGGGCGATCTCGACCAGATCCAGTTCAGCGCCCTCCGCGGCGGCAATGGCTTCCGCAAAGGATAACACACCCAGCTGTTCCCCCTCGACACCTATCAACCGGACCCGCGCTGCGGTAATTTCCCGATTGATATTCACCTCTTTCTCTGTCGCGATCGCCTTATCCTCCTCGCTAGCCTTGCCACTCCAAGGTGTTGTAACGCGCCTGGTCCATTTTCTGCAGGGCGACACCCACAGCGCCCACGGTCAGGGTGCCGAGATCCTGGCCATCCCGATCCCGCACCGCCACCGTACCCGCTTCCCTCTCCCGTTCCCCGACCACCAAAAGATAAGGCACCCGGCGCAAAGTATGGGCGCGTATCTTATAACCTATCTTCTCGTTTCTCAAGTCCGTTTCCGCCCGAATACCGCTTTTCGCCAAGGTATCGCGCACTGATTCGGCATATTCTGCATGGTGCTCGCTGATAGGCAGCACCACGGCCTGCACCGGTGCGAGCCAGACCGGGAACTTCCCTTCGTAATGCTCGACGAGGACACCGAAGAAACGCTCCATTGAACCGAAGATGGCGCGATGCACCATGATCGGCACCTTTCGTGTGCCGTCTTCCGCCACATACTCCATGGCAAAACGCTCGGGAAGATTGAAATCCAGTTGCACCGTACTACATTGCCATTGACGGCCGATGGCATCCTGGATCTTCAGATCGATTTTAGGGCCATAAAAGGCACCACCACCCGCATCCACCTGATAGTCCAGGTCCGCGCGCTCCAGGGCATTGCGCAAGGCCTGGATGGCGACGTCCCAAATCTCGTCACTGCCCACCGAGTGCTCAGGGCGGGTGGACAGATTGATTTCATATTGGCTGAAGCCGAAAGTACCGAGAATTTTCCGGATCAGTACCAGCACCGCACCAATCTCCGCTTCTATCTGGTCCGGCCGACAAAAGACGTGGGCATCATCCTGGGTAAAGCCGCGCACCCGCATCAAGCCATGCAGGGCACCCGACATTTCATGGCGGTAGACAGTACCCAACTCCGCCCAGCGAATCGGCAACTCCCGGTAGGAACGCAGCTTGTCCTTGTAGATCAAGATATGGAAAGGACAGTTCATCGGTTTGAGCTGATAAGGTTGACCCTCGTCCTGCATTGGATCAAACATGGATTCGCTATAGAAATCCTTGTGCCCGGAGGTGTACCACAGTTGCTCATGGGCGATATGCGGCGTGTACAGCAGATCGTAACCCGCCTCGACGTGGGCACTGCGCCAGAAGTCCTCAATGATGCGACGGACCCGCGCGCCCATGGGGTGCCAGAACACCAGCCCGCCACCGGCATCCTCCTGGATGGAGAACAGCTCCAGTTCCGTACCGATGCGCCGATGATCCCGCCTTTCGGCTTCCACCAACTGCTGGAGATAGGCGTCGAGGTCTTTTTGCTGCGCCCAGGCGGTACCATAAATACGCTGCAACATGGGATTACGCGAATCGCCGCGCCAATAGGCCCCGGCTACCCGCTGCAATTTGAAGGCCCCCAGCGCGCCGGTCGACGGCACATGGGGGCCACGACATAGATCCACAAAATCCCCCTGCCGGTACAGGCTCAGGGGCTCACCTTCCGGAATGGCACGGATGATTTCGACCTTGTAGGTCTCACCCTTCTTTTCAAAGAGGGCAACGGCGTCTTCACGGGAGAGTAATTCACGCTGCACCGGGAGATCTGCTTTAATCAACGCGCGCATCCGCACCTCAATGGCTTCCAGATCTTCTGGAGTGAAGCCGCGCGGAAAGGCAAAGTCATAGTAGAAGCCGTTCTCGATGACCGGTCCGATGGTCACCTGAACTTCTGGATAGAGGGACTGTACCGCCTGTGCCAGCAGATGCGCGGTCGAATGGCGAATCACTTCCAGTCCGTCGACGCTGTCGCGGGTCACGATCGCCACTTCGGCGTCCTGATCCAACACCGTCGAAAGGTCTTTGAGAGCGCCATCGACCCGCATGGCCACCGCGGCCTTAGCCAAACCACCGCCGATCGCACGCGCCAGCGCCAGTCCGCTCACCGGTTCCGCGAAGTGACGAAGACTACCATCCGGCAACTGGATATCTGGCATAGCCCCTCCAAAGAAAAAGCACCAGCGAGCATTGCCCCTCTGGTGCGGGATTTGGTAGGCACGGGCGGTTTCGAACCGCCGACCTCTACCGTGTCAAGGTAGCGCTCTCCCCCTGAGCTACGCGCCTGCAGCCCGCAAATGTACCGAGTGGCGGGCTATGCGTCAAGATCTCCGCAAGATCGGCAGCAGGTTGAAACGCCAAATAAAGCCTGGGATCGCAAAAACGGCGAACATGCACAGGGCGACCACATAAAACTCCCAACCCTGAACATGGTTATGCCCCCTCAGGCCACGCTCCACACCCATGCCGACGAGACCGACCGTAAAATACATCACCAGCCATTCGAGTAGATACCACGGCAATGTCTTACCACCCGTCGCGGCACGAAAAAAGAACAGGCGGTTACTCAGCCACGGCAAATTGGCAGCGATAAAAGCCAGTACGACATAGGCCAGCGCCCAGTTTTGCATAGTCATTTACATCATCCCCCGCATGGCATAGAAGCAAAAGGCCATCAGTGGCCCCGGCAGGATGCCGAGCATCAACAGTGCCAAACTGTTGATGCTTAATACGGTACTGGCCAGGTCATCACGCACGATAACTCCCGCCTCGGCATCTGGTTTATCAAAATACATGACTTTGACCACGCGCAGATAATAAAATGCCCCGATGACCGCAAGCAGCACGCCAATGACGGCCAACCACACATAGCCGGCCGAAATCACGGCCTGAAACACGGCCAGCTTGGCATAAAAGCCCACCGTCGGCGGCACACCCGCCATGGAAAACATAATGATCAGCATCAGAAAGGCATACCAGGGCTTGCGCTGCGCCAAACCTTTAAAATCGTCGATGCGCTCCGCCTCGAATCCCGCCCGGCTGAGCAGCAGGATCATACCGAAACCCGCCAAAGACATCAGCACATAGACCACGGTATAGAAAAACGCGCTGGCCAATCCGGCCTCGGTGCCCGCGACAATGCCCAGCGACAGGAACCCGACATGGCCAACGGTGGAATAGGCCAGCATCCGCTTGATATTCTGCTGAGCGATAGCGATCACGTTACCGATCACCAGCGACGCCAGCGACAAAGCGACGAAAATCTGCTGCCAGGATTCCAGCATCCCGTAACCGCCATCCACCAGCAGACGGATGACCAGGGCAAAGGCACCGATTTTAGGCGCCGAGGCCAGGAAGGTCGTCACCACGGTGGGTGCTCCCTGGTAGACGTCGGGTAGCCACATATGAAAAGGTGCCGCCCCCAACTTGAAGGCGATACCGGCAACGACGAAAACGATGGCGAAAACCAGCACCAGATTGCCCGCCGCCACGTTCACCAAAGCGCCGGCGATGTTTCGCACATCCAGAGTACCCGTCAGTCCATAGAGCAGAGACATGCCATACAACAGCAAACCAGAGGCCAAGGCGCCGAGAACGAAATACTTCAGTCCTGCTTCCGTCGCCACCACACTGTCGCGATAAAAGGCGACCAGGGCGTATTGGCTCAGGGCCAGCAACTCCAGCCCGAGATACACGCTCAACAGGTTGCCGCCGGAGACCATTACCATAATGCCCAGCAGTGCAAAGAGCAGCAGCACGAATACCTCACCGCGGTAAATGCCACGATCCACGAGGTAACGCTTGGAATAGAGCACCACCACCAGCACGGCCAGATAGCTGAACAACTCCGCGACATTGGTGAAGGAGTCGAGCACGAAGAGGCCCGCGAAGGCCGTGCCCCTCTGCCCCATCTCAAAAATGGTCAGCACCGTGGCACCCATCAGGGTCAACACCGTCAGCACGCTGGCCAGGTCGCGCAGACGTTCGCCCCAGTACAAATCCACCAACAAGACAACGCAGGCCATCGTCAGGACCCAGATTTCCGGCAGGGCGAAAATCCAGTGCATGAGGAATGAATTCATAGGCAAAGTCCTTTACGCCGGGATCTTGGAGAGGGACACCTGAGCCACCAGATGCTGTACCGAACTGTGCACGATATCGAGGAAAGGCGCTGGCCAGAGCCCCAATAGCAGAGTGGAGGCCGCTAGGGCACCGAGTACGAACATTTCCCGACCATCGAGGTCTTTCAGCCCAGCCACTTCAGGATGGGCAATGCCGCCGAAAATCACCCGCTTGAAGAGCCATAGGGTATAGCTCGCGCCGGTGATCAGGCCCGTGGCCGCCAGAATCGCCGCCCACGGACTCACCTGATAGGTTCCGAGCACCACCATGAACTCACCGACGAAACCCGAGGTTCCCGGCAGGCCGACATTACCCATGGCGAAAAGCATCATCAGCGCGGCGAAAATCGGCATGACATTGACCACGCCACCATAGGCTTTGATATTGCGGGTGTGCATCCGGTCATAGAGCACCCCGACGCAAAAGAACATGGCCGCGCTGATAAAACCGTGCGACAGCATCTGGATGATACCCCCCTCGATCGCCACGCCATCGAACATGAAAAAGCCCAGGGTCACGAAGCCCATGTGGGCAACAGAGGAATAAGCGATCAGCTTCTTCATGTCCTCCTGCACGATAGCCACCAGTGCCACGTAAATGATCGCGATGAGGGACAAAGCGATCATCAGCCAGGCCAGTCTATGACTGGCGTCGGGCACGATGGGCAGGCTCAGGCGCAGGAAGCCGTAGGCACCCATCTTGAGCATCACCGCCGCAAGAATGACGGATCCACCCGTCGGCGCCTCCACATGGGCGTCAGGCAACCAGGTATGCACCGGCCACATGGGAATTTTCACCGCAAAAGCGAGGAAAAGGGCCAGAAAGATGAGAATCTGCGCCGTCATCCCCAGGGGGGTTTTCTGAAACGCCAGCAGACTGAAGCTGTCACCACTGTGGAAATACAAATAAAGCAGCGCCACCAGCATCAGCACCGATCCCAGAAAGGTGTAGAGGAAGAACTTGATGGTCGCATAGACTCGCCGCGGCCCACCCCAGACCCCGATGATGAGAAACATGGGAATCAACATGCCTTCCCAAAAAACATAGAAGAGAATGGCATCCAACGCGCAAAAGACACCGATCATCATGCCTTCCATGATCAGGAAGGCCGCCATGAATTGCGCCACCCGCTCCCGCACGTTGCGCCAGGAGCCGATGATCACCAGCACCGTCAGAAAACTGGTGAGCAGGATGAACCACAGGGAAATTCCGTCGATGCCCAGGTGATAGAAGATATTCAGGGCGGGAATCCAGGCGACGCGTTCGCTGAATTGCATCGCCGCCGTATGCGTATCGAACCCGGTGAACAGTGGAATGGTCACGGCGAAGGTGACCAATGACACCAGCAGCGCCAGCCAGCGGGCGGCCCCGGCGCGGCGGTCACCCATCGCGAGAACCAGCAGACCGCCGAGGATCGGCGTCCAGATGGCGTCACTGAGCAGAGTGGAATAGGTCATATCCTACCCTCTCCAGACCACGAAATACGTCATGAGCAGAATCAACCCGATAATCATCGCAAAGGCGTAGTGATAGATGTAGCCGGTCTGAATGCGCCGCCACGACAAGGCCGCCCTGCCGATCTCACGGGCCGTCCCATTGACCAAAATGCCATCGATAAGACGCTCATCCCCCACATGCCAAAACCAGCGACCAAACTGTAGGACACCACGCACCAGCACGATCTGATTGAAGGCATCAAAACCGTATTTGTTCTCCAGCACCCAGATAAAGGGACGGAGAACGCGCGTCAACGCCACCGGCAGCCCCGGACGCCGCCCGTAGAACCAAGCCGCGACGGCGATACCGGAAAGGGTCAGCCAGAAGGGCCAGGCCAACAGTCCCTGCAGCAAAAACTCCCCTATCCCTTGCCAGCGGGCACCGATCTCTCCGATGGTATTCCACTGCGGGGCGATCACCAGCGAGGTATCGAGAAAATGTCCGAGACCAACAGGGCCGATATACGCCCAACCGGCATAAACCGCAGGGATACCCAGGGCGATCAGGGGTACGGTGATCGTCCAAGGGGATTCGTGCAGGTGCGCATGGATGTGCGCATCCATACGCGGAGCGCCGTGAAAGACCAGAAAGAACATCCGGAAGGTGTAAAGCGCGGTCACGAAGACACCCGCCACCAGCATGAATTCCGCCCAGCCCGCCTCTGGCAGGGTCGAGCGCCCCACGGCCTCGATGATGAGATCCTTGCTGAAGAAACCCGCGAAGGGGGGCATGCCAGAAAGCGCCAAACTGCCGATCAGGAAGGTGACATAGGTAATAGGCATGGCCTTGCGCAGTCCGCCCATTTTGCGAATATCCTGCTCATTGGCCATGGCATGAATCACCGAGCCCGCGGCCAGGAATAACAGGGCCTTGAAAAAGGCGTGGGTCATCAAATGGAAAATGGCCGCGGAAAAAGCGGAGGCACCCAGCGCCGCGGTCATGTAACCCAATTGGGAGAGGGTCGAGTACGCGATGATGCGTTTGATATCGTTTTGCACCAGGCCGATGAGCCCCATAGAAAGCGCTGTCGCCGCGCCGATGATCAGCACCACGGCAAGCGCCGCCGCCGACTGTTCATAGATCGGCGACATCCGCACCACCATGAAAATACCTGCGGTAACCATGGTCGCCGCATGTATCAGGGCGGAAATAGGGGTAGGGCCCTCCATGGATTCCGGTAGCCAGACATGCAGCGGCACCTGCGCCGACTTCCCCATGGCACCGACGAACAGGAGCAAAGCGATCCAGGTCAGCACACTCCAGGGATGGCCCGGGAGAATTTCCACCATCCGTCCGGCCAGATGGGGCACAGTCGTAAACACCGTGCGGTAATCCAGACTGCCGCAGTAATGGTATATCGCGGCAATACCGATCAAAAAGCCGAAGTCGCCCACCCGGTTGACAATAAAGGCCTTGAGTGCCGCGATATTGGCGCTTTCCCGCTGAAACCAGAAACCGATGAGCAGATAGGAAACCAGGCCCACCGCCTCCCAGCCAAAAAAGAGCTGGAGAAAATTATTGCTCATTACCAGCATGATCATGCTGAACGTGAACAGGGCGATATAACTGAAGAAACGCGCATAACCCGGATCATCCCGCATATAGCCGACCGTATAGAGATGCACGCACAAAGACACAAAAGTCACGATGACCAACATCAGCGCGCTCAGACTGTCGATATCGAAACCAACGGATACCGGCAGATGTCCCAATACGGCCCAGGTGTAGACATTTCCATAAAAAGTAATGCCGTGGCCAACCTGCCAAAGCACGGCCAAAGACAAATAAAAAGCGACGGTGACCCCGATGATGGGTGCCCAATGCGCCTGCTCCCGGAGCTTCCAGCCCCAGAAGCCCGCCACCAGGGATCCCGCCAACGGCGCCAACGGAATGGCCAGATACACGGCGAGAGGGGGGAAAACGCGCAACCAGTCAAAAAACCACATATCAACCCCTCAACTCGTCAATATCATCTACATTGATGCTATGGCGATTGCGGAAATAGACGACCAGTATCGCCAGACCGATTGCCGCTTCAGCCGCCGCCACGGTCAGAATAAAAAACACAAACACCTGTCCGTCGAGATTGCCCAGATAACGGGAAAATGCGACCAGATTGATGTTCACCGCCAGCAACAGCAATTCAATGGCCATCAGCAGAATGATGACGTTCTTGCGGTTGAGAAAAATACCGACCACGCCGATGGAAAAAAGTATCGCTCCGAGGATCAGGTAGGCCGCCAGGGTTGGTTGTTCAGCACTCATGGTTTAGGTTCCCGCAAATCCACCAGATGCATCCGATCCTTGGCGCGCACGGCCATCTGTGCGCCAATGTTCTGGGTTTTGGTACCGCTCCGGCGCCGCAAGGTCAGGGCGATGGCGGCAATAATCGCCACCAACAAAATAACCGCCGCGATTTCAAATGGGTACAGGTACTGGGTATAAAGAAGAACCCCCAACGCCCGCGTATTATCGGCATTGGCGGGTATCGCCGCGGGTGCCGGAATGTGGCCCAACGGAGCACTCCAGAAGACCGCCGCCAGTTCCAGCACCCCCAGGACGGCAATAGCCAAGCCGAGGGGCAGATAGCTGAGGAATCCCTCTTTGATACGCGTCAAATTGATATCCAGCATCATGACCACAAAAAGAAAAAGCACCATCACCGCACCCACATAGACCAGGATGAGGATCAGCCCCAGGAATTCCGCACCCAGCAGAATGAACAAGGCCGCCGCATTAAAAAATGCCAGCACCAGATATAAAGTCGCATACACCGGGTTACGCGCCGTGATCACCAGGGTCGCGGAACCCAACAATATGGCAGAAAAGAGGTAAAACAAGATCGTCGTTACTGGCATGGTCTCTGCCCCTCGTCAGCGATAAGCACGATCAGCGTCACGGTCGGCGGCCAGTTCCGCCTCCAGGCGATCACCGTTAGCCAGCAACAGGTCTTTGGTGTAAATCAGATCATTGCGAATTTCGCCGTGATAAGACAGCACCCGGCTCTCGACAATGGAATCCACCGGACAGGATTCTTCACAAAGCCCGCAAAAAATACACTTGCCGAGGTCAATATCATAGCGGGTCGTTCGCCGTGTTCCATCGCTGCGCTCTTCGCTTTCGATGGTAATGGCCAGAGCGGGACACACGGCCTCACAGAGCTTGCAGGCGATGCAGCGCTCCTCGCCGTTCTCGTAGCGACGCAGGGCATGCAAACCCCGGAAACGCGGGGATTGCGGCGTCTGCTCCTCGGGATATTGCACGGTGATCTTCCGTGCAAAGAAGTAGCGACCGGTGAGTTGCATACCACGCAGCATCTCGGTCAGAAAAAAGGTGTTAAACCATTGCTTGGGGCGAAATTGCATGTTGTTCTCCTCAGCGCAGAATGGCACGTAAGGGCGTTTCCAGAGCAACGCCGACCACTACAATCCAGGCAATAGTTACCGGGATGAACACTTTCCAGCCCAGCCGCATGATCTGGTCATAGCGGTACCGGGGAAAAGTGGCACGAATCCACAAAAACACGTAGAGCAAAAAAGCCGTTTTTAGCAACAGCCAAACTATTCCGGGAATCCAGATGAGCAAGGGTGTATTGATCGGCGCATACCAGCCGCCGAGAAAGAGCACCGTCGTCAGCAAGGAAACAAAAATCATATTCGCATATTCAGCGAGGAAAAACAGCGCGAAGGCCATTCCCGAATATTCCACATGGAATCCCGCCACAATTTCCGACTCGCCTTCCGCCACGTCGAAAGGCGCACGGTTGGTTTCGGCGATGCCGGAAATGAAGTACACCAGAAAAAACGGAAACAACGGCAGCCAGTACCAGGACCAGAAACCGCCACCCGCTTGTGCTTCAACAATTTTGGTCAGGTTCAGGGTTTGTGCCACCATCAGCACCCCCACCAGAGCAAAACCCATGGCGATCTCATAAGCCACCAACTGTGCTGCCGCACGCATGGCTCCCAGAAAGGCGTATTTGGAATTGGACGCCCAACCCGCGACGATGATGCCGTATACGCCCAGACCGGCAATGGCCAGCACGTAGAGCAATCCGGCATTCATATTGGAGATGGCCACCCCCGGACCGAAAGGAATAGCCGCCCAGACCAACAACGCCGGCACAAAAGCGAGCACCGGCGCCGCCAAAAACAGAAAACGATTGGCATTGGTAGGAATAATCACTTCCTTGAACATCAGTTTGATCGCATCCGCGATCGGCTGCAGCGAACCCTTGAAGCCCACCCGGTTGGGGCCCAGACGCACCTGTATGTAGCCAATCACCTTGCGTTCGGCCAGCGTCAGGTAAGCCACGCCCAAAAGTAGCGGCACCACGACGATGATGATCTTGATCAGTGACCACAGGACCGCCCACCATGCCGTATTCTGAAAATCATGCATGACTCCGCCCCCTAAGCACGCGCCGCAGCCACAACAGGCCGTGTCGCCATGCGCACCGAGCAGGCCGCGTAAGCGGCGCCCAGCGCCGCGGTTTCGCTATATCCCAGGGGGACCCAGATGGCACCCATCGGAATCCGCGCATCCAGTATCAGAGG
The DNA here is from genome assembly GCA_021821285.1 of Pseudomonadota bacterium. Lineage (GTDB taxonomy): Bacteria > Pseudomonadota > Gammaproteobacteria > Acidithiobacillales > Acidithiobacillaceae > Acidithiobacillus. The sequence continues at coordinate 18,763 of JAKACQ010000028.1, read as the reverse complement.
CAGGGTGACCTTCCCGCTGTGACTGCTGACTTCGACGACATCCCCACGCAGATCCAGGGCCTTGAACTGATCCGGATGCATTCTGGCCATTGCCGGCTGGGCAAGGGGCACCGCACGCCGCACCAGGGGATCCCCGCGATAGATGGGCCAATCGCCCAAACGGTACAACGCATCGGCAAGTTTGGGTGCAGGAACCGGTTCTAGAGCGGGGAAGGCATGGAAAGGCGGCACATCCTGCGCATACTCGCCGATATCGCGCTGCCAGGCAGCAGTCACCTCGCTGAGTGCATTGAAGTGAAATCCCGGCAGTTTGAGCCCGTCACCAAGCACACGCAGTATCTTCCAGGCGGGGCGCACTTCACCCGGTGTTCTTATGGCCGCGCGGAAGCTTTGCAGACGGCCCTCATTATTGATGAAAGATCCGGCACCCTCGGCAAAAGCCGCCATCGGCAAAATCACATCGGCATACTGCTTGGCCTCGCCGGCGAACTGCGCGATGCTCAACACGAACTGCGCCTTTTGCAGAGCCGCCAGCGCCGCGGCACCGCGCATCGCGTCCACACTCGGCTCGATACCGAGGAGCACGAAGCCCCGCAAATCGGCGTCCCAAAGCGAGTCGGCAGGCAATCCCGCCGTATGCGCCGCATGCCCGCCTGGCAGGCGATGGGGTACGCAACCACTCAGCCAAGCCCCGGCGCTATTGGCCTCGTCCGCCAGCCAGCCGACCCGTCCCCCCGCCAGTTCAGCCAGTGTCTCGATCTGCGCGATCATCACCGCCGCCTGCGGATGGTGCAGCAGGGCGCTACCAATGAGAATCAACGGATTATCCGCCGCCAGCAAGGTGCTGGCCACATCCGCCAAATCGGGCGCAGCGGTCCTCTTCCCCGAGGCGCCGGACAGTTGGTCGCAAAGCGCCGCGTATAACGTCGCGTCAGTGCCCACGTCGGCCACCAGTTGGGTCACGGGATAGTTGAAATCCTGACGCAAGCTATCGACGGCAATCACTTTGCCGCCCTGCAACACGGACTTGCGCAGACGATGATTGGTCAACGGCTGCTGATGCCGTGGAAAGGCGTGGCAAAGCAACACGACGGGCTCACGCTCCAGCTCTTCCAGCGCCATGTTCAGGGCCGGATAGATCGGCATCGCCACATCCGCACGAAAATCCCGCTGGCGCAAGCGATGATCCACATGCGGACTCCCCAGACCGCGCAACAACGCCTGGAAAAGGAACAGTTCTTCGTTGCTGGACTGGGCCGAAATGAATCCGGCCAGCCGTTCCGCGCCATGCCGGGTGACCACCTGCTCCAGTCCCGACAAGGCGGCGTCCACCGCCTCCACCCAGGAAACCTCGCGCCACACCCCGTCGACACGCAGCAGGGGCTGCGTCACGCGATCTTCGGCCTGCAGGCCGGTATAGGCATAACGCCCCTTGTCGCAAATCCAATCCTCGTTCACCGCCTGATTGGCACGCGGCAGCACCCGCAGTACCTCACGACCCAGGCTCTGCACGTCGGTATTACAGCCCGTCGAGCAATGCGGACAGAGTCCTGGCGTATGCTTCAACTCCCAGGAGCGCGCCTTGTAACGGAAGGGTTTGCTGGTCAATGCCCCCACCGGACAGAGGTCGATCATGTTGCCGGATAACTCTGACCGCACCGCCTTGGCGACATAAGTACCGATGCTCATGTGCTCACCGCGCCCAGTCGCTCCCAACTCCATGATCCCACCGATTTCCTGGCCGAAACGCACACAGCGGGTACATTGGATGCAACGGGTCATTTCCGTGGTGATGAGGGGACCGATGTCCTTGTCCTCCACGACCCGCTTCTCTTCCGTATAGTGGCTGTGCGGATTGGCGAAACCCATGGTGATGTCCTGCAAGGGACATTCGCCGCCCTGGTCACAAATCGGGCAATCCAGCGGGTGGTTGATGAGCAGGAACTCCAGCACACCCTGCTGCGCCGTTTTCGCCTTGCGGGAGGAGGTCGCGATCTTCATGCCGTCGGCAACCGGCGTCGCGCAGGCAGGCAACGGCTTGGGGGCTTTTTCCACGTCCACCAGACACATGCGGCAATTGGCCGCGACCGACAACTTCGGGTGATAGCAGAAAAACGGAATATAAATCCCCAAGGCTCCGGCGGCCTCCATAATGGTCGTCCCCGGTGCCACCTCAATGGTTCGTCCGTCGATTTCGATGTGCGGCATCAGACAGCTCCCATGCGGATCAGACAACGCTTGTGCTGGATATGATACTCATATTCTTCACGGAAGAGGCGGATGGAACTCACCACTGGAGCCACGCCGCCATCAGCCAGGGCACAGATGGTCCGACCCTCGATGCGCGAGCCCACATCCAGCAGCAGCTGCAAGTCTTCTTCGCGACCCTGACCATTTTCGAGGCGATGCATCACGCGCCACAGCCAGCCCATACCTTCCCGGCAAGGTGTGCACTGGCCGCAGGATTCATGCATGTAGAAGCGGGCGATGCGCTCCACTGTCTTGACGATGCAGACGCTGTCATCCATGACGATCACCGAACCCGCGCCCAGCGCCGAACCCGCCTTGGAGATGGCATCATAATCCATGGTCACCTCCATCATGGTCGCGCCCGCCACCATGGCGGTACTGGTCCCACCGGGAATGACCGCCTTCAACCGGCGGCCTGGCCGCAGTCCCCCCGCCATCTCCAGCAAATCCTTGAAGGGCAGACCCATGGGTACCTCATAATTGCCCGGTTTCTGCACCTGACCGGTCACCGAGAAGATCTTGGTCCCACCATTATTGGGCTTACCCAGATTCAGGAACCACTCGCCACCCTTGGCGATGATGTCCGGGACCGAGGCGAAGGTTTCCACATTATTGATGGTGGTGGGCCGCCCGTATAGACCGTAGCTGGCCGGAAAAGGCGGCTTGAAACGCGGCTGTCCTTTCTTCCCCTCCAGAGCCTCCATCAACGCCGTTTCTTCGCCACAAATGTAGGCACCCGCCCCCCGATATACGTGCAGATCGAAGGAAAAACCGGTGCCCAAAATGTTCTCTCCGAGATAGCCTTTCGCGTAAGCCTCTTCCAGCGCCGCCTCTACGATGCGGATCGGTTCGACAAATTCGCCTCGGATAAAAATGTATCCGGTACTGGCTCCCATGGCATAAGCGCCGACAATCATCCCCTCGATCAGGCGATGGGGTTCATAGCGCATGATGTCCCGATCTTTGCAGGTACCCGGTTCACCTTCGTCGGCATTGCAGAGCAGATACTTGGTCCCCGTCACGCCCTTGGGCATGAAGCTCCACTTGAGACCAGTGGGAAAGCCCGCGCCACCGCGACCGCGCAGGGCGGATTTTTTCATTTCACCGATGATCTGATCCGGTGCCATCGGGTCCAGCAGCACCTTGCGCAACGCGGTATAGCCCCCCGTCCCGGTATACACGGAAAGACGGTGGGAATCCGGTAGACCACGATTTCGCAGAGTAACGCCATTAACGAACATCGTCGGAACCTCCACGCAATTGGGCGAGCAACGCATCCAGGCTTTCCGGAGTCAGATTCTCGTAATAACGATCACCGACCTGCATCATCGGGGCATCTTTACACGCGCCCAGACATTCCACTTCCTGCAAGGTAAAAACGCCGTCCGCCGTCGTCTCACCAATACCCACACCGAGCCGATCGCTCAAATGTGCAAGCACCGCGTCAGAACCGTTCAGGAAACAGGAAACGCTTCCACAGACGCAGAGCTTATGCCGACCCACCGGCTTGAGATCGTACATCGTGTAGAACGTCGCCACTTCGTAGACCTGAATCGCCGGGAGATCGAGCAGATCGGCCACATAATCCATCAGCGCTTCGCTGAGATAGCCATGCTCCTCCTGAGCGATGCGTAGCGCCGCCAGCAGCGCGGACCGCGCCTGATCCGACGGATATTTGGTCCGTTCACGGGCAATTTCCGCCAGAGACTTTTCCGATAACATGATTTACCTGTCGATTTCGCCAAAAACAATGTCCATGGTGGACAAAATAGCCACCACGTCCGCGATCATGTGTCCACGCGCCATCTCATCCATGGCCGCGAGGTGAGAGAAGCCGGGCGCCCGGATCTTCATCCGGTAAGGCTTGTTGGCACCATCCGAAATCATGTAGATGCCGAACTCGCCCTTAGGTGCTTCCACCGCCGTGTACACTTCACCAGCAGGCACCGCCATACCCTCGGAAAACAGTTTGAAGTGATGAATCAGCGCTTCCATGCTCGTCTTCATCTCTTCGCGAGGCGGTGCGGCCACTTTGAAGTCATCGGTAATCACCGGGCCGGGGTTCTTGCGCAGCCAGTCCACACACTGAGCAATGATCCGATTGCTTTGCCGCATCTCGGCCACGCGGACCAGATAACGATCATAGCAATCGCCGGTTTTACCCACGGGAATATCGAAATCCAGATCGGCATAAGCGGCATAGGGCTGGGTGCGCCGCAGATCCCAGGCCACCCCGGAGGCCCGCAGCATGGGGCCGGTGAAACCCAGTTGAACGGCCCGTTCGGGCCCCACCACGCCAATGCCCACGGTGCGCTGCTTCCAGATGCGATTGTCCGTCAGCAGGGTCTCATACTCATCCACATAAGTGGGAAAACGGCGGGTGAAGTCTTCAATGAAGTCCAGCATGCTGCCCTGCCGGTTACCATTGAGTTCCTCCAGGCGCTTGGCATTCCGGTAAGGAGATGGCTGATACAAGGGCATCTGTATCGGCAAATCACGGTAGACGCCGCCCGGGCGATAATAGGCGGCATGCATGCGCGCCCCGGAGACCGCCTCATAGACATCCATGAGATCCTCCCGTTCGCGGAAGCAGTAGAGGAAAACACTCATGGCCCCGACATCCAGCGCGTAAGCCCCCAGCCAGAGCAGATGATTAAGCACCCGGGTGATCTCATCGAACAGGGTACGGATATACTGCGCTCGGACGGGCACAGCGACGCCGAGCAGTTTCTCCACCGCCAGACAATAAGCATGCTCATTACACATCATGGACACGTAATCGAGACGGTCCATATAAGGCAGATTTTGCAGATACGTCTTGCTCTCGGCGAGTTTCTCGGTGGCCCGGTGCAGCAGCCCGATATGCGGGTCGGCGCGTTCGATCACCTCGCCATCCAGCTCCAGTACCAAACGCAACACACCGTGCGCGGAAGGATGCTGGGGCCCGAAATTCATGGTGAAATTATTGATTTCTGGCATCGTAGCGCCCCTCCTCTTCTTCACGGATGATTCGCGGTACCACCACGCGCTCCTCGGTGCGCGTCGGCTCGTAGATCACCCGCCCCTGATCCACGTCGTAACGCATTTCCACCGTACCGACCAAAGGAAAATCCTTACGGAAGGGATAGCCCACGAAACCGTAATCGGTGAGGATGCGCCGCAAATCGGGGTGACCATCAAAGAGAATCCCGTAAAGATCGAAAGCCTCACGCTCAAACCAGTTGGCGGCCGCCCAAATCCCCACCACGGATGGCACGATGGGTAAATCGTCATCGGCAAAAATGCGCACCCGCAGACGCTGACGATGTTGCAGAGAGAGCAGGTGATACACTACGGCGAAACGTGGACCGTCCCAGAGTCCGTCACCGTAATCGACATAGTCCACACCGCAGATGTCCACCAACAGATCAAAGGCGCAGTCCGCGTCATCCCGAAGCCGCAGACACGCCGCTAAAAAATCCTCACGGGACAACTCCACGGTCAGTTCGCCGCGATCCAGTTGCGCCTTGCGTAGCGTCTCCCCCAGTGCCGCGCCCAGATACTGGCGCAAATTTTCGAGTGCGTCAGTCATGGCTCACCTGGCGATGGTGTTGGTACGACGGATTTTTTTCTGCAGCTGAATCAGGCCGAAAAGTAGGGCCTCTGCGGTAGGCGGGCAGCCCGGCACGTAGATATCCACGGGCACGATACGATCGCAACCGCGCACGATACTGTAGGAGTAATGATAGTAGCCGCCGCCATTGGCGCAGGAACCCATGGAGACTACCCAGCGGGGCTCCGGCATCTGGTCGTAGACCTTGCGCAGAGCCGGCGCCATTTTGTTGACCAGCGTCCCCGCCACGATCATCACGTCGGACTGGCGTGGACTGGGACGGAAGACGATACCGAAACGATCCAGATCGTAGCGCGCCGCGCCCGCGTGCATCATCTCCACCGCGCAGCAGGCCAGACCAAAAGTCATGGGCCAGAGAGAACCCGTACGGCTCCAATTCACCACGGTATCGATGCTCGTGGTGACAAAACCCTTTTCGAGGATACCTTCTATTCCCATTCCAGCGCCCCCTTCTTCCACTCGTAAATGAATCCAACCACAAGGATGGCCAGAAAGATCATCATGGCAAGGAATCCCCGCATCCCGATCTGGCCGAAAACCACGGCCCAGGGAAAGAGGAAGGCAATTTCCAAATCAAAGAGAATGAAGAGAATGGCCACCAGGTAATAACGCACGTCGAATTTTACCCGCGCGTCCTCGAAGGCCTCGAACCCGCACTCATAGGGAGAGAGCTTTTCACTGTCCGGCTTGCTTGGCCCCAGCGCAGAACCCATTAACAGCGGGACTACGCCCACTACCAGCGCGACAAACAGAAACACGAGCACCGGTAAATAGTGGTTCAACATACCCAACACCCCTCCGCCAAACCCGAGCTTCGAGAAAACCCTCCCAAGCCCGGCATAAATTAATTTTTTTATATATAGATCAATGCCATGCTGTGCTCAGAGATAAAAAAACAGCCCTTTGGGCTGCGATTTGGTGCCGAAGACCGGACTCGAACCGGTATAGCTTGCGCCGCCGCCCCCTCAAGACGGTGTGTCTACCAATTTCACCACTTCGGCTTAACGCTTAAAACTCTCTCATGACACGCTAACGACGTCAAGGCTTGCCGGGTGTTTTTCCTACAGAAGCGGAGGAAACCGTGGCTGCCGCCGCGCCCGGGATCGCAGACTGCATCGGGGCGATGGTCCGGGCCGGTGGCGGCGCGGCCGTCACTGGCGCGTTCTCCGGCAAAGCGATACCCGCACCCACGACGCTACCGCTGGAGTGGTCCGAAAGATACGCCAGCCCGAGACTGTTCAGGAAAAACACGGCACCGATCACCGCCGTGGCATGACTCAGGAAATTGCCCGCTCCACGCGCACCGAAAACGGTCTGCGAACCACCACCACCAAAAACCGCGCCAATATCCGCACCCTGGCCTTTCTGGATCAGCACCAGTCCGACCAGAACGATACAAATGACCACCTGGAATACCAGCAACACCGTGTACATCGACTTAGCCTCCCCGCCCCACCGATTCGGCAGCACGACAAATTTGGACAAATTCCCCCGCCTGCAAGGACGCGCCACCAACCAGACCACCATCGATATCTTCCTGGTCGAAAAGCGCGGCGGCATTGTTACCCTTCACGCTCCCGCCGTAAAGCAGCAGCAGGCGCTTGGCGAGATGTTCCGAATGCGCGACCACCAGTGTGCGGATAAAGGCATGTGCCGCCTGCGCTTGTTCCGGAGTAGCGCTCAGACCAGTGCCAATGGCCCAGATGGGCTCATAAGCGATGATCATGTTCGGCTGATTCGCGTCCAGGTTCAGCAAGGGCAGGACGGCTTCGACCTGGCGGCGCAGCACCGATTCCGTGGCACCCTGTGCCCGCTCCGCCTCGCTTTCGCCCACACAAACCACCGGGATCAGGCCGGAGTGCAATGCTGCTTTGACTTTTTGGGCGACCTGCGCATCGGTTTCCCCAAAAATCTGCCGCCGCTCTGAATGACCCACCAGTACATAGCGGCACCCCATGTCGCGGAGCATCGCTCCGGAGATCTCTCCCGTATAGGCACCACTGGTCTCCCAGAAGAGATTCTGTCCACCCCAACGCAGGGCGCTGCTTTTGGCCTCCTGTGACACTGCGTGCAGCAGGGTGAATGGAGGAAAGAGCACCACTTCCGGGCGCATCGGTTCCAGACCGGCATGGAGGATGGCTTGGGTGAGATGCACCGCATCACCGCTCAAACCATTCATTTTCCAGTTTCCTGCTACCATTGTGGGACGCACGGCATTTCTTCCTCATGAGCAATCATCAACGCCGATCTCATCGTCCCCAAGGGGCCATCGACGGTGCCGTCGTTAATATCTAACGTGGCGCCCAGTGTAAAGATTCCGCCTCAGGCGGTCAATTTAGCCCGTTCAGGACGAGGCGGCACTGAGCGCGAGGTCGCTCAGCGCCGCGGTCAGCGTCGCCGCCACTGCGGACGCCAGATCGGCTGCCGCCGCTTCCACCATGATCCGCAACACGGGCTCCGTCCCCGAGGGACGCACCAGCAGGCGCCCGGTCCCCGCCAGACGACCCTCGGCATCCGCGATGAGTTGTCGCGCCAACGGCTGGTCGAGCAAATCTTGCGCACCTGCCATACGCACACTCGTCAGCACCTGCGGGAAAGGTCGATACCCTACGCGCAGCGCTGCCAGCGTCTGGCCACTACGTCGCAAGATGCTCAGTATCTGCAGCGCGGCGAGAACACCGTCGCCCGTGGTATTTGCAGACGTGATGATATGCCCGGACGATTCTCCACCCAGAGGATAACCGTGACTGCGCATGGCTTCCAATACATAACGGTCCCCTACCGGCGTGCGCAGCATGGGTACACCACAATCCGCCAGCGCCTGCTCCAGGGCCAGATTACTCATGACCGTTCCCACCACACCGGCCAACTGACCCCGCTGACACATATCCCGAGCCAGGAGCCAGAGAATTTCATCGCCGTCGAGCAGTTCCCCACGCTCGTCCACCAGCACCAGACGATCCCCGTCGCCATCAAAAGCGATTCCCACATCCGCGCCGCTCCGCAGCACCTCGCGACGCAAGGCATCGGGATGAGTGGAGCCCACCTGATCATTGATGTTGATGCCGTTGGGTTCCGTGCCCAGAAAATCCAGCGTGGCCCCCAATTCCCCGAAAATCATCGGGGCCACTTTGTAGTTGGCACCATGGGCACAATCCAGCACCAAATGCATCCCACGCAGATCAAGATCAGCCGGGAAGGTGGTTTTGCAGAACTCCACGTAGCGACCCACCGCATCCTCCACCCGGCGCGCTTTGCCGAGACGCTCCGAAGCGGACAGGGTCATGGGTCGATCCATCCACGCCTCGATAGCCTCCTCCTGGGCATCTGGCAGTTTGTAACCATCCCCGGAGAAAAACTTGATGCCATTATCCTGGTAGGGATTATGGGAAGCACTGATGACAATCCCTGCATCCGCCCGCAAGGTGCGTGTCAGGTAGGCGATGGCCGGCGTCGGCAAAGGGCCAACCAAAAGAACGTCCACCCCCGCCGCAGCCAGACCCGACTCCAGGGCGGATTCCAACATATATCCAGAGAGGCGGGTGTCCTTGCCGATCACCACCTGCGGTCGCCCCGATGCGTCGGCCGTGAGCACATGCCCGGCGGCCCAACCCAAGCGCAACACCCATTCAGGATGAATGACAGAGTCTCCCACCTGACCGCGGATCCCGTCCGTACCAAACCACTTTCTCGTCATACCTCTCCTCAGATCCTGGTTTTCAACACTATGATGCACACAGCCCCAAGCGCCTAGGCGATGCCCTCGTCAGGATGAATTTCTTCTTCGCCCTGGCGCATCCAGTGCCAGACGCGCAGCGCCTGCACGGTTTCCGCCACATCGTGAACACGCACCACACTGACTCCGTGCTCCACGGCCCACAAGGCCGCGGCGACACTGCCCGCAACACGCGCCGACGCATCCTCCACACCAGTCAATTCTCCAATCATGCGTTTACGAGAGAGACCCACCAACATCGGGAACCCTAAACCGGTGAAGGCATCGAGATGGCGCAGCACTCTGCGATTGGCTGCCAAATTTTTGGCGAACCCAAAACCAGGGTCAATGAGCAATCGCTGCCGGGGAATACCTGCCGCGAGGCAGCACGCTATCCGCTCGGACAGGAAGTCCCGGACCTCTGCCACCACGTCCGTGTAAGTGGTGTCCCCCTGCATATTCCGGGGGGTGCCCCGCATGTGCATCAAGCAGACCGGAATATCCAGGTCCACGACCGTCCGCAAGGCCAGCGGGTCGCCGCGCAAGGCCGTCACGTCATTCATCAACCCCGCACCCAAGGACCAAGCGGCCCGCATAACGGCGGCTTTGCTGGTATCCACCGAAATAGGAAGCGGTATTTCAGCCGCTACCGCCTCAAGCACGGGCAACAGGCGACGCAGCTCCTCTTCCAAGGCCACCTCTGGCGCGCCAGGTCGGGTTGACTCCGCCCCTATGTCGAGGATAGCCGCCCCTTCTGCCCACATTTTCTTGGCGCGTTTCAAGGCGGCATCCACCGACAAGCAACGGCCACCGTCCGAAAACGAATCGGGGGTGACATTGAGCACCCCCATAACACAAGGGCGCCCGAGAACCAACGGGCGCCCGTTACAGTCTAGCGTCAGTGTCAAACGGGACGTTCTCCCGGATTCAGGCCGGGCAGCGGTTGGCCACCGAGATGGTCCGCCGTCGTGGCATTCCCATTTCCGTCCGGCGTGGATGGATAACTCCCCGCCCCTTCCACCGGTGGCCGCGGGTCATGCCCCGACATGATGTCATTGACTTGTCCCGCATCCAGCGTTTCATATTTGAGCAAGGCACGGGCCATGGCTTCCACCTTGTCCCGGTTTTCCTCGATCAGCTTACGGGCGATTGCGTAACGCTCCTGAATGATGCTACGCACCTCCCCATCCACAGTTTGCGCCGTTTGCTCGGAGACGTTGCTGTGCTTGGTGATCTCTCGGCCGAGAAATACCTCTTCCTCTTTTTCACCGATCACCATAGGCCCGATGGTGGACATGCCCCACTGCGTCACCATCCGTCGCGCCAGGTCCGTGGCCCGCTCAATATCGTTCCCCGCACCCGTCGTCATCTGATTGAGGAAGACCTCTTCGGCGATGCGGCCACCCATGAGAATGGAGATATTGCTCAGGATCTCCTGACGCTCATAGTTGAAACGATCCTCCATCGGCAACTGCATGGTGAGACCCAAGGCCCGGCCGCGCGGGATGATGGTGACCTTATGCACCGGATCGGTGCCCGGCAGCAATCTGGCCACCACCGCATGGCCAGACTCATGGTAAGCCGTGGTTTCACGCTGCTTGTCGCTCATGACCACCGACTTGCGCTCGGCGCCCATCATGACTTTGTCCTTGGCATCCTCAAAGTCGTGCATATCCACCAGACGCTTGCTTTTACGTGCCGCCATCAGCGCGGCCTCGTTGACCAGGTTGGCCAGATCCGCGCCGGAGAAGCCGGGAGTACCCCGGGCAATGATCTTGGGGTCCACGTCCGGGGCAAGCGGCACCTTACGCATGTGGACTTGCAAAATCTGCTCACGACCACGGATATCCGGCAATGGCACGGTAACCTGCCGGTCGAAGCGACCAGGCCGCAACAACGCTGGATCCAGGACATCCGGGCGGTTGGTGGCAGCGACGACAATAATGCCCTCGGTACCCTCGAAACCGTCCATCTCGACCAGCAACTGGTTCAAGGTCTGCTCACGCTCATCGTTGCCACCACCCAAACCGGCGCCGCGTTGACGGCCCACCGCGTCGATTTCATCGATAAAAATGATACACGGGGCATGTTTCTTAGCCTGCTCGAACATATCACGTACCCGCGAGGCGCCGACACCAACGAACATTTCCACAAAATCAGACCCGGAAATGGAGAAGAAAGGCACCCGCGCTTCACCCGCGATGGCACGCGCCAGCAGGGTCTTACCGGAACCCGGCGAACCCATGAGCAACACCCCTTTGGGAATCCGTCCGCCCAGACGCTGGAATTTCTGCGGGTCACGCAAGAACTCCACGATCTCGGCGAGTTCCTCCTTGGCCTCTTCCACACCCGCCACATCGGCGAAGGTCACCTTATTATTCTCTTCCGTCAGCATGCGCGCCTTGCTGCGGCCAAAGGTCATCGCCCCCCGGCCCCCCGCGCCGCCGCCCCCCATCTGCCGCATGAAGAATATCCACACGCCGATCAGCAGCAACATCGGGAACCAGGAAATCAGGATGGAAAGCAGTAGCGACTGCCCTTCCGGCGGCTTGACCGAGATTTTCACTCCGGCCGCCAACAACTGGGGCACAATCTGGGTGTCATTCGCCGGCGTATAGACGCTGAACTGCTGCCCGGAATTCAGGCTGCCTTTGATGTGATTACCATTGATGGTGACGTCCGCGACCTGACCTTGCTTCACACTATTCACAAAGGCCGAAAAATCCATAGCCTGAGCTGGCGTAGAATTACCCGTATTGAGGTTCTGAAACACCAGCATCAGGATGACGCCGATGGCCACCCACAACAGCACATTCTTCAAGATATTATTCATTTCGCACACCCCCAAACGGGAGAATTTAGACTGATTATAAGAACGACATATCCCAGGATGTTAGCCTCCTGCCGCGCAACTGACAAGGGCAAGTCATCTAACCTTGCGTCCCGCCCACCGTCAGATCACGGATTCTCAGGGTTGGCTGACCCACGCCGACGGGCACACTTTGCCCATCCTTACCGCAAATACCCACTCCTGTGTCTAATTGGAGGTCATTGCCAATCATTTCAACCCTGGTGAGCACATCGGGGCCGTTCCCGATCAGGGTGGCCCCCTTGACCGGCCGGGTTATTTTTCCATTTTCAATGAGATACGCCTCGGAAGCGGAAAAAACAAACTTGCCATTGGTGATATCCACTTGGCCTCCGCCGAAGTTGACGGCATAGAGCCCACGCTTGACACTGGCAATGATCTCTTGCGGATCGCGATCACCCGCCCGCATGTAGGTGTTGGTCATACGCGGCATCGGCAGGTGGGCGTAGGACTCACGGCGACCATTGCCGGTCGAGCGGGTACCCGTCAGGCGCGCGTTGAGGGTATCTTGCAGATACCCCTTGAGAATGCCGTCCTCGATGAGCGTCGTGCACTGGGTGGGGGTGCCCTCATCATCCACATTGAGGCTGCCACGGCGACCCTCCAGGGTACCATCATCCACCACCGTGACCCCCGGTGCCGCCACGCGCTGTCCGACCCTGCCACTGAAGGCGCTCGTGCCCTTGCGGTTAAAATCACCCTCGAGACCGTGGCCAATGGCTTCATGCAGTAACACGCCCGGCCAGCCCGGCCCAAGGACCACGTCCATGCAGCCGGCAGGCGCGGCCTCCGCTTCCAGATTGATCAAGGCCTGACGCGCCGCTTCCCGGGCGAAATCCTCGGCCATGTCGCCTTGAAGAAGGCGCTGATAATCGTAACGACCGCCACCACCAGCACTTCCCTGCTCACGTCGCCCCCCCTGCTCGGCAATGACGGTGACATTGAGGCGCACCAGGGGGCGCACGTCGGCAACCATGGTCCCATCGAGACGCGCCACCAAAATGGCTTCGAAACGGGCACTGAGGCTGGCCATCACTTGCACGACGCGCGGGTCGCAGGCGCGCGCGGCCCGCTCCACCCGTTCCAGCAGGGCAATTTTCTCACCGTTGGAGATGGAACCCAAGGGGTCGACGGGCGGATAGAGCGCCAGCCCCTGATGCCGCTGCCAAACCAGTTCTTTCTCCCGCCCTGGCTGATGCACGATGGCGCGCGCCGCGTCCGCCGCAGTCAGCAGGGCCCCTACAGCAATTTCGTCCGAGTAGGCCAAGCCCTGGCGCTCGCCACTCACGGCGCGCACCCCGACCCCCTGTTCGATGGCGTGACTGCCCGACTTCACGACCCCCTCTTCCAGGCTGAAGCCTTCGCTGCGACTGTACTGGAAATACAGATCAGCATCGTCCAAAGCCCGATGGGAGAGGCGGCCGAACACTCTTTCCAGCACCCCTTCGCTCATTCCGCTGGGCGTAAAGAAGGTGGCGCGGGCAATTTCCAAGGCTGAGGCGGTCATGGTGATCCTTCCTGACAGATGATGCGCTCAGTATGCGCCCAAGAGTAGGCTTAGAACAAGTCCAAATTCATTTTCGGCGCGCCCGGAAATCCGACCCCCCGGGAATATCGGAAAACCACGGCGGCGAACCAAGGGCCGCAGTATTAATAATGATGTTCCCAATGATACGGTTGCACGGTTATCCACACCCTCTTCCAGGTTTGTGCCCGGAGTTACGCACAAGATATAGTTGACATAGACAAAGAGGGGGCTATATTTAGTGGTCATAGGCCATGCAGTCCGATGATGCACCCGGCCTGAGTGTCTTTTCAAAGAGTGCCCAACCGCACCGTTGTTCGCGTTCACCATGCCCAGATCTGGAGTCGTCCATGCCCAATCCCGCCGCTCAGACCACGATCAGCAATCCTGCCTACGACCCTTCCGAAGCCAGTCATTACAAGGTCATTCGCCGCAACAACACGATGGTCGGCTTTGACGCCAGCAAAATCCACATTGCCATGACGAAAGCCTTCCTCGCCGTGGAAGGCGGCGGCGGGGCGGCGAGTGCGCGCGTTCGTGACCTTGTCAGCCGCTTGACGGCGCAGGTGATCGAGGCACTGAAACGACGCCAGCCGGGGGGCGGCACCTTTCACATCGAAGACATCCAAGATCAGGTGGAACTGGCCCTGATGCGCGCGGGTGAGCACGAGGTGGCGCGAGCCTACGTGCTTTACCGGGAAGAGCGGGCACGGGAACGTCGGCAACAGGCTGCGGTAACCTCCAGCACGGCGTCCGCCATCGCCGTCTGTTATCCCGATGGCGGTCAGCGGGCACTGGACATGGCGCGGCTGCGCGCCGTCATCGAAGAGGCCTGTAGCGGGCTGGGGACCGCGGTCTCGGTAGATGCGATCCTCGGCAACACCGTCAAAAATCTCTACGACGGCATCAGCGAGGATGAACTGTTCCAGGCGCCCATCCTCGCCAGCCGCGCACTCATAGAACAGGACCCGGCCTACGCCTACGCGACCGCGCGTCTGCTCCTCGACCGCGTGCGTCGGGAAGTGCTCGGCGAGCCCGCAACGCAGGCGGAGATGGCGGCGCGTTATCCCGAATATTTCCGCGATTATCTACAAACCGGCATCCAGAATGAACGCCTTGATCCGCGTTTGGCGCAATTTGACCTGGAGCGCATCACGGCTGCCCTCCGGCCGGAACGGGATCTCCAATTCCAGTATCTGGGCCTGCAAATCCTCTATGACCGTTATTTCCTGCATGTGCGGGAACGCCGGATTGAATTGCCTCAGGCTTTCTGGATGCGCGTGGCCATGGGGCTGGCCGTAGAAGAAATCGACCGCGAAACCCACGCCATCGCCTTTTATGAAGTGCTGTCCAGCTTCGACTTCGTCAGTTCGACGCCCACGCTATTCAATGCCGGAACACTGCGGCCGCAATTATCCAGTTGCTTCCTGACCACGGTGGGCGATGATCTCGATGACATCTATGAGGCCATCAAGGAGAACGCCATGCTCTCCAAGTTCAGCGGCGGCCTGGGGAATGACTGGACGCCGGTACGTGCGATGGGTGCTTACATCAAAGGGACCAACGGCAAATCCCAAGGGGTGGTACCCTTCCTCAAGGTGGTCAACGATACCGCGGTGGCGGTCAACCAGGGGGGTAAGCGCAAGGGGGCGGTCTGCGCCTACCTGGAAACCTGGCACATGGATATCGAGGAATTCCTCGAACTGCGCAAAAATACCGGCGACGACCGCCGCCGCACCCACGACATGAATACCGCCAACTGGATTCCCGATCTCTTCATGGAACGTGTGGAAAGCAACGCGATGTGGACGCTGTTCAGCCCCAACGAAACGTCGGATTTGCATGACCTCACCGGGTCGGCCTTCCGGGAACGCTATGCGCACTATGAGCGCATGGCGGATGCGGGTGAAATGGAGATCTTCAAGCGGATGCCCGCCATTCAACTCTGGCGCAAGATGCTGACCATGCTCTTCGAGACCGGGCATCCGTGGGTCACCTTCAAGGACCCTTGCAATCTGCGCAGCCCGCAGCAGCATACCGGGACGGTGCACAGCTCCAACCTCTGCACCGAAATCACCCTCAACACCAGCGCCAAGGAAATTGCGGTCTGCAATCTGGGATCGGTCAACCTGGTGTCGCATCTGCGCGCGACGGCCGCCCCGGAAACCGGGACACTGCGAGAGGACAGCACGCCGGAAGAGTTGCTGGCCCTGATCGATGCCGAGAAGCTGGGACATACCATCCGGGTAGCCATGCGGATGCTGGACAACGTCATCGACATGAACTACTACGCCGTTGCCAAGGCGCGTAACAGCAATATGCGCCACCGGCCGGTGGGGCTGGGCCTGATGGGCTTCTCGGACGCCCTGTTGCGCATGCGGATTCCCTACGCCTCAGCCGCCGCTGTCGCCTTCGCCGATATCAGTCAGGAGATCATCTCCTATCACGCCATCGACGCCTCGGCGGATCTGGCCCGGGAGCGGGGGAGCTACCAGAGTTTTCCGGGCTCCCTGTGGAGTGAGGGCATCCTGCCCATAGACAGCATCGAACTACTGGCGGGAAGTCGTGAACAGGGCGTCGATGTAGACCGCAGCCAACGCCTGGACTGGGCCGCGCTACGTAACAAGGTACGGGGCGGGATGCGCAACAGCAATTGTCTGGCCATTGCTCCGACCGCCACGATTTCCAACATCGTCGGTGTCAGTCAGGGGATCGAACCGATCTACCAGAATCTCTATGTCAAATCCAACCTGTCCGGCGAGTTCACGGTGGTGAACAGCTATCTGGTTCACGACCTGAAACGCCTGGGGCTCTGGGATGAGGTCATGGTCGACGATCTCAAATATTTCGACGGCTCGGTCATGCCCCTCGACCGGATTCCGGCCAGCATCAAACCTCTGTACGCCAACGCTTTCGAGACCGATCCGGAATGGCTGGTGGAAGCGGCGGCGCGGCGACAGAAATGGCTGGATCAGGCCCAAAGTCTGAACCTCTATTTTGGACAACCTTCCGGCAAGAAAATTGATGAAATCTACCGGTTGGCCTGGCGTCGTGGCCTGAAGACGACCTACTACCTGCGTTCACTGGGGGCTACCGCGGCGGAAAAATCCACGGTGCAGACAAGTACGCTCAACGCCGTATCGGGGCAACTCAAGGTCTGTGCGATCGACGACCCGACCTGTGAGGCCTGTCAGTGATACACGCAACGGTCCATAGCGCATCACCGCGCTGGCGGGTCGGCAGACCGCGCCGCGCCCCGGTAACAATAAGGAAGTGATTATGTTAAGCTTTGAAGAAAACCTTCGCAAAGAACCTGTATTGAATGGACGTTTTTCTATGAGTCAAAACCAGGCGGCAGGAATCGGCAGTACGGAGACCAGCGGTTTCGAACGCGTGCGCGCCGAAGACAAGCGCATCATCAACGGTCACGCCGATGTCAACCAACTGGTGCCCTTCAAATACCAATGGGCCTGGGACAAATACCTCGCCGCCTGCGCCAATCACTGGATGCCGCAGGAAATCCAGATGTCCAGGGACATCGCCCTGTGGAAAGATCCCAAGGGACTGACCGAGGACGAGCGGCGTATCGTGAAGCGCAACCTGGGCTTTTTTGTGACGGCGGACAGTCTGGCGGCCAACAACATCGTGCTCGGTACCTATCGTCATATCACCGCCCCAGAATGCCGTCAGTATATGCTGCGCCAAGCCTTTGAAGAGGCCATTCATACCCACGCCTATCAGTACATTGTCGAATCCATCGGCCTCGATGAGGGCGAGATATTCAACATGTACCATGAGGTGCCATCGGTACGGGATAAGGATCAGTTTCTGATGCCCTTTATCGACATTCTGGCGGACCCCCATTTCAAAACCGGCACCCTGGAAAATGACCAGAAATTATTACGCTCGCTGATCGTGTTTGCGGCCATCATGGAAGGCACCTTTTTCTATGTGGGTTTCAGCCAGATTCTGGCGATGGGCCGGCAAAACAAAATGGTGGGCGCGGCGGAACAGTATCAGTACATCCTGCGCGATGAATCCATGCACTGCAATTTCGGTATCGATATGGCCAACCAGATCAAGGTGGAAAACCCGCAGCTCTGGACGGAGGCGTTCCAGCAGGAAATCATCGACCTAATCCGCCGTGGCGTAGAGCTGGAATGTGCTTACGCCGACGATACCATGCCCCGCGGTGTGCTCGGTCTGAATGCACCGGTCTTCAGGGAATACGTCAAATATATCGGCAATCGCCGTCTGGTGCAGCTCGGTTTACCGCAGCAATATCCGGGCGTACAGAATCCCTTCCCGTGGATGAGCGAAATGATGGATCTCAAGAAAGAGAAAAACTTCTTTGAGACGCGGGTCACCGAGTACCAGACCGGCGGGGCGCTGAACTGGGAATAAGCAGGTTACCCCGTTGGACGACACATAAAGTGAGATCAAGCGAGACCAGGCAGCAAAAAACAAAAACCTCGTCTCGCGTAATGTCCACCCATAATTCGAATGTCCACAGTGCAGCGGAAGCGGTCGTTCGGCAACCTGACAATCATGTTCTCGAAACTCGTCACTATGGCTGTAAACCGTTGCAGTCTTTTGAGAACGGTTTTCGAGAATTGCAACCGTTTGATTTACGTGCAACAATCACCGCCATCTGAAGACTCTCGAAAACAGTGGTTTATAAAATTATTCTGCTTTAATTAAACTCAGATTTTTTTCTGGAGCTATTTACCCCTTTACAAAATACAAAATTATTGCATCTGAAGTTAATTTTATATTTTTATAATTAAGATC
>JAKACQ010000078.1:0-7830 GCA_021821285.1 Pseudomonadota bacterium | reverse complement strand
GCGAGCGTTTCCCGGGATTGCGCATCCCCTTGCGGGAGATTCAGCAGAGCGACTCCCGGAAGCGGGACGGCAGCCTCGAAGTCAATCCTGCCATCCCGGTCTATGATTGCAGCGGTCCCTACACCGACCCGGACGCGGTCATCGACATTCATGCGGGCTTGCCCGCCCTGCGCTGGCAATGGTCGCCGACGGATATCGCCATCGAAAGCCGCCCCGAGCCCAGTTCCGCCTATGGTCGCGCCCGTCTGGCGGATGTCCGCACGGCCGATCTGCGTTTCAATCATCGCCGCGAAATCCGCCGGGCGGCCAATGGCGGCAACGTCTCCCAGATGCACTATGCGCGGCGTGGCATCATCACCCCCGAGATGGAGTTCGTCGCCATCCGCGAAAACCAGGGTCTGGAGCGTCTGCGCACCAGCCATCCGGCGCTGTTCCGCGCCCATCGCGGCGAATCCTTTGGCGCGCAGATCCCCGACACCATTACCCCGGAATTTGTCCGGGATGAAATCGCCAGGGGTCGCGCCATCATTCCCGCCAATATCAACCACCCGGAACTGGAACCGATGATCATCGGTCGCAATTTTCTGGTGAAGATCAACGCCAATATCGGCAATTCCGCGGTCAGCTCGTCCATCGCCGAAGAAGTGGAAAAAATGGTTTGGTCGATCCGCTGGGGCGCCGATACGGTCATGGATTTATCCACTGGCAGGCACATTCACGAAACCCGCGAATGGATTATCCGTAATAGTCCGGTACCCATCGGTACCGTGCCGATTTATCAGGCCTTGGAGAAGGTCGATGGTAAGGCCGAAGACCTCACCTGGGACTTGTTCCGGGATACACTCATTGAGCAGGCGGAGCAGGGTGTCGATTACTTCACCATCCACGCCGGGGTCCTGCTGCGTTATATCCCGCTGACGGCGAATCGTCTTACCGGTATCGTGTCGCGTGGTGGTTCCATCATGGCCAAATGGTGCCTCGCCCACCATCAGGAGAGCTTCCTCTATACCCATTTTGAAGAAATCTGCGAGATCATGAAGGCCTATGACGTGAGTTTCTCCCTCGGCGATGGCCTGCGTCCCGGCTCCCTGGCCGACGCCAATGACGAGGCGCAGTTTGCCGAGCTGCATACCCTGGGTGAACTCACCCAGATTGCCTGGAAGCACGATGTGCAGGTCATGATCGAAGGCCCCGGCCATGTCCCCATGCAACTCATCAAGGCCAATATGGAGGAGGAGCTACAGCACTGTTTCGAGGCCCCGTTTTACACGCTCGGACCACTGACCACGGACATTGCCCCTGGCTATGACCATATTACCAGCGCCATCGGCGCCGCCCAGATCGGTTGGTATGGCACGGCTATGCTCTGCTACGTCACGCCCAAAGAACATCTCGGCCTGCCGGACAAAAACGATGTGCGGGAGGGGGCGATTACCTACAAGATTGCCGCCCATGCCGCCGACCTGGCCAAGGGGCATCCTGGCGCGCAGGTGCGGGATAACGCCCTGTCCAAGGCGCGTTTTGAATTCCGCTGGGAAGACCAGTTCCACCTCGGACTGGACCCGGAAAAGGCGCGGGAATATCACGACGAGACCTTACCCCAGGAAGGCGCCAAGGCGGCGCATTTCTGCTCTATGTGCGGTCCTCATTTCTGTTCCATGAAAATCTCCCAGGATTTGCAGGAGTACGCCCAGTCTAAAGGCGAGGACATTGAGACCGCGCGCCTGGAAGGCATGCAGGAAAAGGCCGAGGACTTCAAACGGCTGGGGAAAAACATCTATCTACGTTAATAAATTACGACTTGGCATGTAATGCTGCACCTCATCTTCCTGGGTCCCGGCTTCGTTTGCATCATTTTTACTGGCCACCTCTGACGGGACCTTTTCCGGTAACAACAATGCGCAACTGCGTAAAAAAGCACGCTTGCCCCTTTGATTATTGAGCCAGTGGTCTTTACGGCGCAGTTCTTCAATGCTGGTGAGACGTCGGCCCTTACTTTCCAGGCCGGGATAGATCAGGGTTTCCCCCGGAAAACTGAGTAAGCGGTTGGTGATGCTGTGGTAGAGCGTGTGCAGTTCGCTTTGGTCAGTACAGGGAGCGGTCCCGGTGGCAAGCAGGGTTTTACCGGTGAACAGTCGATCCTCCCACCAGTAGGTCACTGCACAGGGACTTTGCCCCGGCGTATGCAGGACCCGGAGTTTTTCTTCACCAAAATACAGGATATCGCCGTGACGCAGGCGCAGGTCGATGTGTTCATCGGTTACGCTTTCATGGGCAACAATCTGGGCGCTGCTATGTTCTTGCAGGACGATGGCGGCGATGATATGCGCGGATTCATGATGGGTCTGCAAAATGTAGCGCAGATTCAGTCCGCGCTCGGCTATGAATGCTTCGAAAGTGTCAACATGCGCGGGCATGGGATCGATAACGATGGCCTCGCGCGTAACTGGGTCGCCCAACAGATAGCTCAGATGGCCGCCTCTGGACGTGCATAGTTGTCTGAATATCATGTCGCCCGCCCCTGTTGAATGCCTGGACATTGGATCATGAGCAATCGCTATGCCATTATTTTATGTTGTGTTAGAGACAGGAGG
This sequence comes from Pseudomonadota bacterium, assembly GCA_021821285.1. Lineage (GTDB taxonomy): Bacteria > Pseudomonadota > Gammaproteobacteria > Acidithiobacillales > Acidithiobacillaceae > Acidithiobacillus. The sequence goes on along the minus strand of JAKACQ010000078.1, from coordinate 5,236 downwards.
TTTTTAATAGTACTATAATAAACAAAATGTTATGTTTTTATTGTGAGATTTTTCTGAGCCATTTTGGCTCATGGTCAAGCTGCATTTCAGTATAACTGTCAAAAATGACATATGCGAATTGGCAGAAGCTGCTATAATTGGCATGCCTGCCGAGAGAATGTGTCTGTCGCGCCGGTGGCGCGATCCGGCGTGCGGGGTACGATGGGAGGGGCCATGACGGATTTACTCAAGCAGTTACGACCGGAAATGACATCGCTGTTAAATTGTTTTAGCGCTCCGGCGGTATTGCTTTGCGCAGATTACGCGGTCCTCGCCGCCAATCAGGCCTACCGGCGGGTCTTCGGTGATGGTAAGCCCTTACAGGGGCGACTCTGTTATGAGATCATGGCTGAGGCAGGCTACACATGTCGCCAGGGGGGTAACCACTGTCCCCTCGATACGTGTCAGCGTTCTGGTACCGATCAGCATGTGGTGCATAGCGGTACCTCCGGAAGCGCCCAGATCGATCTGTACCCCATTCGCAACGATAACGCTGAAGTCGTCTATTTTCTCGAACTTCTGATCCTCATACCGCAGTCGGTTGTGCAATCCGCTCCGGTTATGGTCGGCAACTCCTTCGCCTGGCAGGACGTTACCACGCTGATCCGACGAGTGGCCCCCAGTGAGGCCGCCGTATTGCTGCTCGGAGAATCCGGCACGGGCAAGGAGCTGGCCGCCGCGGCCGTACATCAGGGCAGCCGGGTTCGCAACGGACCTTTTGTGGCGGTGGATTGCTCGGGATTGCCCGAAACTCTCTTTGAGAGTGAGCTCTTCGGCCATGAGAAAGGGGCGTTTACCGGCGCGCATTCGCGCAAAATTGGCCTGGTAGAAGCGGCTAATAGTGGCACCCTTTTTCTGGATGAGGTCGGCGACATTCCCCTCAGCTTGCAGGTAAAACTCTTGCGCCTGCTGGAAACGGGTTATTTCCGGCGAGTGGGGGGTGTGGAGCCGATTCGCTCGCGGTTCCGCCTGATCTCGGCCACTCACCGCCCGCTGGAAAGAATGGTCGCGGAGGAGCGGTTCCGGCAGGATTTATATTATCGTTTGAATACCTTTCCGATCGTGTTGCCCGCGCTGCGTGAGCGCCTGGAGGATATCCCCCTGCTGGCGGAAGCCATTCTGCAGCGATTGTCGGTGGCCAAGGGTCTCCATCTTCATGCGGACACGCTGGATTTACTGCGATGCTATGATTATCCGGGTAATATTCGTGAATTGCGTAATATACTTGAGCGTGCCGCACTGTTGGCCGATGATGTCTGGATTCTCCCGGCGCACCTGCCCGCAAACCTTCAGCATCTGCCAGAGCATAAACTTGGCCCGGCAAACCCGGTGTCTGCCAAACAGTCCTCCGTCCCAGGTATTGAAGAAATTATTCCCCTGGCGGATCTGGAAGAGCAATATCTGCGCTGGGCGCGGAGAAGTTACAGCGGGGATCGCCGCAGTCTGGCGCAACGCCTGGGCGTCAGCGAACGCACCTTATATCGTAAATTAGATGCGTTGAGGAGCAATACTGAACATGCCGTTGAGTCATGATGTCTGGCCGGAGGGTCTGCTGACGCGTCCCGGTCGCGACGCGGACGCTTCTTGCGTTGTGCTGCTGCACGGCCTTGGCGCCTCTATGGAAGACCTCGCAGGGGTAGCGGATTTGGCAGACCCGGAAGGTTGTTTCCGCTGGATATTTCCCAATGCACCGGTACGCCCGGTACGTATCAACGGGGGCAGACCGATGCGGGCCTGGTATGATGTGTATGGTTTCGACATTCATTCCGCAGAAGACACGGAAGGATTGCAAGACATGGCCAGGCGGCTCGGCGCCCTACTGGATCATGAGGCTGGTAAGGGATCATCTATCATTATCGGTGGATTCTCGCAGGGTGGCGCCATGGCGCTCTACACCGTGTTGCATGCCGGTTATGCGAGCAAGGCGGTATTTGCCCTGAGTGCCTACCTGCCGTTGCGCACCCATCTGGCGGCAGCCACGGCCAAATCACCGCCGATATTTTGGGCGCACGGGCAGCAGGATGCCGTCTTGCCCCTTTCTTATATGGAGATTGCCCAGCAGACGATGAAAGCCTTGGGTTATAAGGTAAGCACGCATAGCTATCCCATGGATCACACCCTTTGTGAAGACGAGTTACTGGATTTGCGCACCTTTCTTCATAGCCTTGCCGGTCCGCAGGAGGCGGTATCAAGCCAATGAATACGTTATGGATTGAACAATTCGTACACATTATCGCCGTAGTGGTCTGGATTGGTGGCCTTTTTTTCGCCACGGTCGTGCTGGCGCCCGTTCTGCAGGCAGAAATCGCTCAGGCCAGTACCCGAATCCCTTTACTGCACGCCATCCTGCGCCGATTTTTTCTGTGGGTCTGGATATCCGGTGCGGTACTGCTGGGCAGTGGTTACACCATGGTACCCCTGTTCTATGGGGGCTTTGCCGCCCTCAGTGCACCGGTCTCGATCATGGTGGTGTTGGGTACGGTCATGGTGATGCTGGCGCTGCATGTCTACTTTGCGCCGCTCAAGCGGCTACGGCGTGCTGTCCGCAATCAGGACTGGGAGGCGGGTGCGCACGCCCTGGGTCAAGTCCGACTGGTTTCGAGTGTTAACCTGCTCTTATCGTTAGTCGTGATCCTGATGGGGGTGTGGGGGGTGCTGGGCACCCCCTGGTAGTTCTGTAATTCGAATAATCCGTTTACTCGGTCGTCCCAAAAATCTGCTCCTCCAGACCCCACCGTGCCGCCAGCGTTTCGGTGGCGTTTACCAGTTCCTCCGCGCGCGAGGGGTGGTTGACGCGGATTTCGACGATCTTGCGGAGGGCCTCATCGCGGTTGCTACTGCTGGCGAGCAGATGAATCAGTTCGCCAGCATCGCGACCGACAATTTCACCACCGAGTAATTCGCCGCTATCCATATCCGCCAACAAACGGACGAAGCCTGCACCATCATCCTGCCCCAGCGCCCGTGGTGAGGCCTCAAAAGCGGCGAAACCCACCGCTGGTTCAAAGCCCTGATCCTCGGCCGCATCATCATCCAGGCCGATACGCGCCAGTTCCACCGCCGAATAAACCAGCTCCGGCACCCAGCGCGGATCGCGTTCCTGTTTTGCCGCGCTGAGCAGATTGTGGATGACTATCTGGGCATCGCTAAGAGCCTGGTTGGCGTTCATGATCGGGCCGACCGCATCGCCAATGGCATAGATACCGGGTTCTTCCGTCTCCAGCATGGTATTGGTCTGTACAAATCCGCGCTCGTCCAGAGTGACACTGGTGTTTTCCAGCCCCAATCCCTCCGTAAAGGCATGGCGCCCGGTAGCGAGCAGCAGCCAATCGCCCTGGACCGGCTTCCCCCGATCATCGAAGACCGTCACTCCAGCGGCCGTCGTCTCGATGCGGGCGATCTTGAATCCGGCCTGGGGATGGATATTCAACGCCGCCAGCGCCGCCTTGAGCGTATCCTTGGCCTGCGGCGAATACTGGGTATGGGCGAGGGCAGGGGAGTGCACCAGCCATTCCACCTGTTTGCCGAGTTGGGTAAAAATATACGCGAACTCGGTGCCGATAACCCCGCCGCCCACCAGGATGACCCGATCCCCGCTGGGGACGCCGTCGTCATAGAGCATATCGCTCGTCAGCACCTTACCGGGTACCGTGGCGATTCCCTGGGGCAGGGATGGTACCGATCCGGTGGCAATGATGCTGGTTTCCGTGCGGATTTCCGCCAGGCCCTCAGCGCCCTGGATTTGAATGCGCCGCGAATCAAGGAAGCGCCCGGTGCCATTATAGAGATGCACGCCGAGACGCTTCAGGTAATCGACATAGCTGGTGCGCACCGTCTCGACCACCTGATGCTGGTGCTGCCAGGCTTGCGCCATATCTCCTGTGAGTGCCGAACCCACAATGCCCCGTTTCTCGAAATGACGACTTTGCTCGATCCACTTTGCCGTCTCATGCCAGTCCTTTTTGGGTACACAGCCGCGATTCAGGCAGGTGCCACCCCAGGTCTGTTTCTCGATGATGGCGGCTTTTTTACCACGCAGAGCGGCCAGCACCGCCACGCGATACCCACCCGGACCGCTGCCGATAATCGTGATGTCATAATTGTTTGCACTCATAAAGCCCTCTTTTTCAATTCAGTAAGAACCATTCATAAAGTTGTTGCTCATAGTTGTGACGCGTTACTGCTTGCCAAGTTTATAGACACCGCTGCAGAGCAAACAGCGAGCATAAATTGTGCTGTTGTTTGTCAGCGACGCTCAATCCTCGTTATCTTTAATATCTGAAATGCATCGTTTATGAGAACAGCCTATCGGTATTCTACGATAATGTAATATTTTCAGTGAACTATAAAGATTGCGTGAAATTTGCCGACACAGAGCATGCCCTCTGGTGCCGTCGATTCACGACTCGCTCTCCTAAAAGCGTCGGGTGCAAGCGACAATAACAACCTTGGAATAATAATAACAATTAAAAAATTAGAGGGTTATAAATACGGCACAAGTTTTGCTTTCATCATGTCATGAATGTTTATCATCGTAATCCCCCATCGCTAAAGCGGTTTTCCACCACCCTGCTGGGGTTGACGGTATGGGCGATGACACTGTCCGCACATGCTGCCGATTTTAGCATGGCCAACGTGGAGGCCAAGGCCAAAACCTTGGTGAACAGCGCTTATGATGCGCAGCCGCTACCCATTCCAGCTTTTCTGAAAAACCTCAACCCTCAACAGTATGCGCAGATTCAAGATGTTTCGCCGCTCTGGCGTGGCGACAATTTGCCGTTCCAGGCTCAGTTTTATCTGCCCGGCTCCTGGTTTCACCGTCCGGTGGTTATTCACAGCGTTGTGGATGGTGTGGTGCAGCCGATCCGCTTTACGCTGAAGCATTTCAGTTTCGGCGATCTAAACGTACCCAAAGATATGCCCAGCAAACTCGGTTACGCCGGTTTTCGTCTGCTCGCGCCGCTCAATACGCCACCTCATTATAATGAGTTCATCTCCTTCCTCGGCGCGACTTATTTCCGTGCCGTGGGCAAAGACGCCATCTACGGGACGTCGGCGCGCGGCCTCGGGATCGACACGGCCCAGCCTTCCGGCGAAATCTTCCCCTACTTCAAGCAATTCTGGCTGGTGCGGCCCAAGGCGGGCGCTACCCGGATGGTGGTCTACGCACTCATGGACAGTCCGGTAGCGACGGGTG
>JAKACQ010000077.1:0-7897 GCA_021821285.1 Pseudomonadota bacterium | reverse complement strand
CCGTAGCAGAAATAAATTCAAAAACCGTGCTGTGCAGTGCTGAGGAAGGTAAGCCACTCAAGTTGAAACGTGCCTTACCTCAAGAAAATTGTTATCTGGATGCCGACCCCTATTTCCGGAATATTTCTCGAACCTGGCAGATGAATACGCAGGTGCAGGCAGCGAAACAGCTAGTAAAAGAACGCGAAACCATGGACTTTGACCAGGAAGTCATCGACGCGATCATGGCGTGGCAGAAGCGGGTGTTGGCGCGGAATGTTGCAGCGCAAGGATAGCTGTTGGCGTCGGGGGGATGAAATTGTATAGTTGCAAGTCAATTCTCCATTTTTATACACAAGACAGAATGTGTCGAATTGTTACGGCGTTGGTGGTCCCTCTAGTAAGAACGCCCTTATGGTCATGATTCGCAGGGGCAGGTTTGGCAGCGCCATCAGTGGCCCGAAGTGACGCATATCACCGGTCAGAAGGACATCTACGCCAGCGGCCACGGCAGAAGCCAGTACAGGAAGATCCTTGGCGTTCAGATCCACGGAAAAATCCATCTGATCGGTGTGTGACACCACGTGAACGCTTACCAGACAGTCTTTCAGAAGCGATTGGGCCGATGGGCGCTTGTGCGCGATGTTGCGCCGTGCCTCTACCAGACAATAATCGCTGCTGTGGAGGATAACTTTATGCTGTCGTGCCAGTTCCCAAAGCATTGCGAATGCTTCTCCGCCCAGGGCAGCAGAAAAGAGAATGTTGGCGTCCAAAAAAACGCTGACTGGGTTACTTATGCGTCCCAACGCGTTCTGGCCTGTACCAATTCGTCCGAGGTCATCGTGGCTGCTTCGGCAAAGGCAGCGATGCGTTCTTCGTCATAGATTTCTACGGGAAGAACCACTGCTGGGTCCAGAATGATTCGTCCCCCCTCCAGATGTATCAGGAGGGTATCTCCCGGCTTTAGTCCCAACTGTTTGCGGGTGTCTGCGGGTAGGGTGATTTGGCCGCGTGTACTGATTTGTGTCGTGATATCCATCCGCAAAAGATAGCCGAAAATCAGAAATTCCGCAACCCTGGTGAGCGCCCCTGAGTGGGTGAGCTTTTTATAAGACAGAATGCATCATTCTGTCTCGTGGCCGCTGACCCCGTCTGGGCGGATGACCTGATTTTGCTGGGTTCTTCGTTTCCGCTTCCGCGATGATCGCATCCATTTCGGCCATCACCTCGTCATGCGGAATACTGGAATACTGGGTCGCTTATCAGCCAAGCTTGACGCGACCTTTGTACTATTATACGGTTTCTGGGGTTGCAGGAAGTAACTGTTCACCAGGGGTACATTCCGTGTTTATCTTTCTGCGCCTGATCCGGAGAAAAAGGAAGCAGCCCCCTTCTCAGCTTATCCCTTCTGAAAACAGCTCATCGAGGGCCAGCGCGGCGGCCGGGTTGTCGGCCTCGATGTAGTCATAGATATGTCGTCGCGGTCTTGTATCGCCTCATGCGCTCATTTTTGCCAGGGCATCATGGAGCCGGTGCTCAGCGCTATCCGACAGCGTAACCGCCACAAAGCAACTTGCCGGGTACAAATAATCTTCGCCGCTCTGGTCAATGATTCTGATCATGCCGTGCTGGTCAATGTCGCCGATAGCTTCATAAACGTGCCCGATGGTCACATCTTCACCGGACAGATCGCCAAACCCCTCTTTATTGACGCAGACCACAAATTTCATAGCCATTGTTTCACCTTCATTTTGACCTTGCCGATACCGTGCGCCTCATACCAAGATCATCTGCGCGATGGCCGGTCAGCTTTCTGTCCATTACACATCGGGAACGCTACTAAATGGCGCCGCTTTTCTGCACAGTTGGTTGATAAACGGTGTGCCAATTTTCCTGCAAGATAACCTGAAGCAGTTGCTGTGTACTTTGCGCCCAGGTGAGCCATGGCAGACCTGTAGGGGATGGTGCATTGCCTTCGACTTGAAGCGCCAACCAATGACGGATGGCCTCGGATAGCGCTTCTGGATTTTCGCTCTGAAAGTAAAAGGCGTGCTCGCCTGCGACCTCGCGGAATACTGGAATATCGCGGGCGATGATAGGCAAACCTTGGCGGGCCGCCTCGATGAGCGGCAGGCCAAAGCCCTCGGCGACGGATGCGGCAAGGAGCGCGGATGCTTTGCCGTAAAGCTGAAGCAGGAAGGTGTCACTGGCCCCTTCTAACCAGAATAAACGCCTGTCGCGCTCGGGATGGTGACGCAGTTGGTGAGCTAGCCGCTGGGTACGCCATCCTTCTTTACCTACGATGACCAGATTGAGATCAACGCCCATTTTCCAGAGTATTTCCGCTGCGGCCAGCGCCTGAGCGTGGCCTTTGCGTGGCTCCAGGGTGCCAACCATGAGCAGTGTAGGGCGTGATGCGCAGGCGGCGAGTACCTTTTCACCTTCGCTTTCTTGACCTTGGGTGGGTTTGCTGGCTTCCATATCAGCGCCAAGGTGAAAATAGCCGATGGGTAGAGGATGGATACGTTGGCCCGGATGTTCCTCCAGCCAGGCTTTGACCTCATCGGCCACGGCGCGGGAATCGCAGACGATGGCGTCAGCCACGGCCATCACACCAGCGAACCAGTCAGTGAAGGCCATGTTATGAGCTTTAGGCAAGAGAGCCTTATGTGTAAAACCAATGAGATCGTAAACGGTAAAAACAATCCGCAGTCCACGCTGTTTCATGGTGGACAACATGGCAAATGGATAGGTTAGATGGAGGTCAGGGCAGAAAAAAACATCTCCTGAATAGGCGGATACCAGAGGTTCTTCAGATGCTGTGGGTTCCTTGCCCATTATGGTGCCGACAAACTGGCGCGCATAGCGGAGTTGACCCGCCGCATCAGTATAAACTGGCTCGACGATATAGCCTGAAGGCGGATGGCGCAGAAGTTCCTGCAGAATACTGTGAATAACGCGTTGAATTCCGGTATGCACGTCACGCAATACCAACTCGGATATATCTATAAGCAATTTATTCTCACCTGGATTGGCCGCAAGTGCTATTGAAAGGTCTTCACTTGATGGCGGCACAGTGTTGTTGCCTGCCAGTCTTTTCTTGATCAGGTAATTCCATACCCGCAGTTCTTCTTCCACCCCAGGGAACGGACGTAGGAGTTTACGGGCGGCCGCAATGGCCCTAGGGTTGACCAGTAGAGTGCGTATCCACTTTTTAGCAAAAGTTTTCAATGTGAGGACACCATTGGTTTATTTCCAAGCACAGCATAGGAAAAATAGGCTCTTGAAGGATCAAGGCACTGTTCGTGAGTAAAGGCTAACGGGGTCGTGTAAATCACCTGCACATCCGCTAAACCATGCCATTGCGCTAGGAAAACCAAAAAATCAGATGGAATAGGGCGGGTATGGGTTGGATCGCTGTAGAAGCTGTGAAAGGCTAAGGGGTGCTTAGTGTTTATAGTTTCCAGCAGTAACACCCCTCCGGGCGCCAATGCCCGGAGCATGGCGGATACGAGCGGCGCGAGAGATTCCGGGGGAATGTGTTCAATGACTTCAATCATTGATATGCCAGAAAAGCATCCCTGATGGGCTTCCAGGTAGCTAAGTGCGTCAGCGTGGTGGATATCAAGGCCGCGTTTTTGGGCCCTGAAAATCTCTGTAGCATTGTTGTCGATTCCCTGTGCTGGAATACCATGTGTCCCTAAAAACTGAACAAACTCACCGGCACCGCAGCCAATGTCCAAAAAGGGGAAGGCACTGCCTTTAGGGATGTGAGGCAGATAAGCGGCATATTGTCTGAGCAACCCCTCTTCATAGCCGTCGGCCCAGATTTCACTGAAATAACTATAAAACTGTTCGTCGCGGTGATCCGGGTCGGGAGCATGGCCGATGCGTGCAACGGCCCGTTCCAGAAAAGGCTCTGCGGCGATCACGGTGGAAAATGGCAGTGGGTAGGTGCTGCGTCCTAATAGCGCCGCCAGCCATTTGAGCGGGCCAAACAATGGCGTTTTGCGGAGGACCGTCTTGATCTTGTTCATGGCTACAGTCATGCGGCTACTCCGAACAATGTGGAGATAATGGAGGCTTCTGCCAGAACCGGAGGCGACCGCGCAGTGACTCCGGTAAGAGGTAGTAGGACACGCTCAAGGCCATGGCAAGGATAGCGAACCCTATGGAAATATCCAGTCCGAAGGGCGGTGAGGTAAAGGCCACGAATGCGGCGGCGATGACAGGTAAGATGGTGAAGCCGACGGCCCGCCCGTAGGTTCTGGCCGTTCCAGTGGCCACGAAACAAAAAATGGCGTCCGCGCTGCTCCGTAGCACCCAGGCCAGCGCGGCGCCAACGATCCCTAGCCAGGCGATCAGCGCCCAGAGAATAAGCAGAAAGGGCAGGAGTTCGGCGAGATAAAACTTGGTCATGAGATCGGGACGCCCTTGAGCGGGCATATAAGCATAAGGGATAAAGGCTGGGCCATTGATCCAAATCCCGAGCAACAAAATGATGGCGACTGGCGCCATTTTTGCCGCAAGCTCCGCTCCGATCCAGAAGGTGAGGAACGGATGCATGAGCAGGATGGCGAGGACGATAAAGGGGGTCTGAATGGCAGCGAGGGCGGTGACGGCCTGCCGCATGAGTTCTTTAGTATCTTCACCCTGGGCCTGGGAAAAGCGCGGGAACAGGGTGGTGCTAAGGGCGTAGGGCAGATAGGTAAAGCGTTGGGTGAGGTTGAAGGGGACGGTGTAGGCAGTGACAGCAGCGGCACCAAGGCGGGCGCCGATGACAAGCCGGTCGATGATGGTGAGCAGCGGAATAACGGCTCCCGAGACGCTCACCCAGCCGCCAAAGCGCAAGAGCGGGCCAATCTCGGCGCGATGCAGGGCGGGCCAGCCCACAAAGGGCAATTGGCGGGCGGTAAGCCAGAACATGACGACCACCCCCGTGAGACGCCCGGCGAGGGCGGCGGCGATCAGCGCGGCGATGCTGCCATGCCCGAGGGTGACGCTGATGAGCGGAAAGCTCTGCAGGCCGATGACGCCGATGATCTGGCTGGCATTGAGAGAGAGGAATGCCTGACGCGCTTCGAGGGTGCCCGCCAGAACGGAAATGAGCGCGATCAAGGGGACGATGGCGGCGAGCCAGGGAATGGCTTTCTGAGCTTCGCCGCGCAGCATGGCTGGGATCTGGAATATATCGGCAAAGAGCCAATGGCCAAGGAAATAGAGAATGACACCGCCCAGCATGCCCATACCCGCGCTGAGTATGAAGGCCGTCCAGAAGGTGCGGTTGCGTTCTTCGCTGCTTTCCTGACGGGCAACCCGCTGCGCCACGGCTCGCCCGAGCCCAAGGTCAAAGGCGCCAAAATAGCCGAGTAGGGTAAAGGCGAGGAGCAGGACGCCATAACGGACTTCACCAATCCAGCGTAGATAAAGAGGCACCGTGGCCAGCGAAACCACTGTAGGGATAAGCAGACCCGCCAGATTTATGAGGGTTGACCGGGCGATACGTGGATGCGGGGCGGTCATGTCAGGGGCTTTGCCGTACCATGGCCACATGGGCCGCGGGCTTCCGGCTGAAGCTTTCCGCAGCACTCTGGCGAATTTGGATGATTTGTTCGGGGCTGAGGCGCATGGGGTTCAGCCCGGCAGCACTGTGTGCATACGGGCGGTAAATCCGTCCAGAAGGGTCAATACCTGCGCAGCGGCGGCCATCGCCAACTGCCACTGCGCGTGGCGTTCCGCTGGCGTTTCCGGGTAGTCATGGGCAAATGTGTTGCGAATACGGCGGAGTTCCGACCACTGAGCGGCAGAGGGTAACCAGCCCACTTGTTCCAGGCGATTGAGACGATCCACGACAGACATGGCGGCGATATCCTCCTCCAACGCGCGCAGAATGGCGGGCATCAGTCGTGCACCCATATCGTCCTGGAGGCGCGTGTAGCGGTAGGCGAACTGATCGAGCAGACGGCGATCCTCTTTAGCTAGCTTATTCCACTCTAATTCTTGCAGATCACGCTGATGGAGATCGACCAGCGCTTCACGCAGGGCTTCCGCGTGACCAAGGCAGGTCGAATAGGCATGGGCCAGGGCGAGTTGTTCTGGTGTCTGTTTCACAGGGCAAGCCCGGTTTCGTGGGCGACGCACACAATAGGGCGCACATCGCCTGGCTGTTCGATGACAATGTCGATCTTGCGCTCGCCGAGGCGGGCTTCGAGTAGGCCGAGCATGCGTATTTTGCTCTGCAATGCAGCGTCAGCTGACAGCGCCCGAGTCTGAACGAGGAGGTCGATGTCCCCGCCTCGCTTGCTGTCATCCACCCGCGAGCCGAAGAGCCAGACGCGCGCTTCCGGGCCGAAGCTTTCCGCGGCGCTCTGGCGGATTTGGGCGATTTGTTCGGGGCTGAGGCGCATAGAGTCAGAATCCAGAAATGATGCCGCGCCCAGCCAAATCTCCAAGCAAAGCTCGGGAGGCATGGATGAGCGTGGGGACATGGACATGAGCGGCCTGCAGAGCGTCAGCCAGGATGGCGGGGTCCTCAATGTACTCATGCACCATCTGATTACGCAACTTGCGCAAGGTGAGCCACAGGTCCGCAGATTCGATAAGACCCAAGCGCTCGGCCCGATCCAGATTGTCCGTCATGGCTCCGGGCACTTCACCCAACGCTTCGCGCCAGGCCGGTAAGAGCTTGTCACCTACAGTGTCTTGCAGGCGACCGAAACGGCTGACGAAGGCATCCACTTTTTCTGCAACTAGAGTGTTTTCATTAAGATTTCTGGCATTTTCGACGGTAAATGCAGAGACAAAGAGCCCCTGATCGGTACTTTGCAGATGGGCCATCTCCCGCTCAATGACGCGCGCCAAAAATTGCAAGCGTTCCTTGAGTTTTTGGGGAACGCTCATAATCTACAGCCCTCGCTCCGTGCGATATCGTGGATAGGCAGATGCCGAAGGTTCGGTGCGAGAAGGAGCACATCAACTTTACGCCCGTACATCTGTCGACTGAGTCGTGCGGAAATTTGCGCCGCTCGAAATGCCGGCGCGTCTATGGGTGTGTCCATTTCCACGAGGACATCCACATCACCTCCGCGCTTGCTGTCATCCACCCGCGAGCCGAAGAGCCAGACGCGGGCTTCCGGGCCGAAGCTTTCCGCAGCACTTTGTCGGATCTGGGCGATTTGTTCGGGGTTGAGGCGCATGGGTTCAGTCAGGCGGCGTAGCGAAGAATTCCCACTTCGGCGTGGCGCTGGACGGCTTGCTCTGCCATATTCATGATATGCCTCGTCGTTTTTTTATCTAGATAGTATTCACCACACTGACTGCACACTACCGCAGGGACGTCTTTGATGACGATGACCGTTGCGCCCCGTTCCAGAGTCACGGTAACGGTTCCCGGTTGAGTGGTGCCATGGCGACAGATCACACATTGCATGATGTCCTCCTTGAACCGGCATTGAGGCCGGACGCGCTGAGGCCGTCCACTTCCCGGCGCAGGGCCGCGATTTCCGCCTGGAGGGTGTCGTATTCGGCCATTTTCCGGTGCAGGAAGCGGATAGTGACACGGGCTTTTTCCTGGACGCCTTCGGGTGTCAGCAGGTAGGCGTAGACGCCCTTGTGGGGGTTGCGGCGGAAGTTGTCGGTCTTGACCATGCCCTTTTCAATGAGGGCGTTGATACAGTAATTGGCTTTGCCCAGGCTGATGCCCATGGCGGCGGCCAGCTCGCGCTGGGTGCTCTCGGGGTGCTCCGTGAGGAGCTTGAGTAAATGATAGCGCGTGGCGTCGTCGAGCATAGACTTGTTCAGGTGGTGAACTTGCATGTAGCGTAGGGGGTACGGTGGGCGGTGTCAAGGCGTACAGCTTATCGAAGTCAATGCCCAGCCGAGCTGCAGTGCAGCGGCACCGCGTGATACCGCGGCTGCA
>JAKACQ010000076.1:0-7911 GCA_021821285.1 Pseudomonadota bacterium | reverse complement strand
AATACCTCGATTTCCATATACACCTCGTTCGTGATCACCGGCGCCTCAAATACGCCGATCTTCTCAACCCGGTGTATCAACTTTCAATCGCTGCCCTGTATCAATTTACATCCGCTGCTGACAGCAGTGAACGCTCGTACCTTTCCGCACGAGTTGCAACGTGATCGGCATCATCAAAGTGATGCGCAGGCTCGAACAGGTCGCACCGAGCGCAGTAGTACATATTTGGCCTTTCTTCGTGAAGGTCGCCATGTACGTAGTAGCGCTTGTGTGCGGCGTGTCGGAGCATGATGATCTCTAACGGGGCGCGAGTTGTGCGGCACCCGCGTGAGGCCGGAGGGCACGAAGTGCGCGGAGGCTCACGCGGGCGAAGCCGCGTAGCGGTGTCCGCTCGAACGAGGGGTTCGCGGGCGCTGTGCGCCCAACGCCCCGATGTTCGACACTCGCGCCCCGTTCGCGGGCGCACAGCGCCCGCGAACGGGGCATTGAGCCGACGCCGCTTGCGGCGGTCGGCTCGAATGCAAGGTTAGCGAAGTAATCGGCCCACCCGAGCCGCAAATGGCGCCGAAGAAACCGGTGGCTCATGACTTTCTGTTATCAATTCGGCTCACGTTAAGGGTGTTTCTTGAGAGCCCTCATTAGGCCTTGCTTCGAGAAGGTGACACAAGTCGTTGCAGGCAAACTCAATAGCCCGAAACAGTTTATCCAGTGCTGCGTCATAGCCCCAAACGCAAAGGTAGGCAGCGATGACAAACATGAATAACACGGCAGAGATGAACGCGTAATTTATTAGCTCCGCAGGACTAGACATGGATTGTTCAAAACCCTTTGAGAAGGTGTACATAAAACCAGCCCACAGGAGCCCAACCAACCATTTAAGAATATTCACGCGCGATCGTGCGCGATCCTCGAAGAGCTTGACGGATTTCTTTAGCAACTCGATATCTTTAGTGCTTGCGAAGCCTCGTGCTTGTAAATACAGTACGACAAATGCAATGGTGTTTTGGGTAATGCCACTATCGCCATAAATGCTTGGCATGGCAAATGTGACTAGAAACATTGGAATGATCATTGCCGCCAGCATGACGATGTTGGCGGCTTCTGTTTTTGCAATACCAGAATTGTTTATGAACCATGCCCCGAGCATGATGAATGCAAAAGACATAAATGCCCAGATAGAGGCTCCTTTCATTTTTTCGGATATACCCATCTTGAGAAACTTGGCAGGCAACCAAATAAGCCGCTTGAAGTAGCTAAGCAGTGGAATGTTGCTGTCATCCTCTGCGACTAAGTGGGCTTCTACTGTCCGAACTAAACTGAGCGATTCTGCAAATATCGGCATGGCGTAATAGGGCTAACGGGGCGCGAGTTGTGCGGCACCCGCGTGAGGCCGGAGGGCACGAAGTGCGCGGAGGCTCACGCGGGCGAAGCCGCGTAGCGGTGTCCGCTCGAACGAGGGGTTCGCGGGCGCACAGCGCCCGCGAACGTTCAAATTGAGGGGCTGCGCGCTTTTGCGCAGTCCCGCTCGAATGCAGGGTTAGCCGACAATGGGGGAGCACAACTCAACCAGCGTGCCTTCCAGTGAACGAACATACGCAACAACCTGCCCCCACGGTTTCTGTTCGGGAGCGTGGAGTGGCATGGCACCCGCCGCGACTGCCTTGGCATAGGCAGACGAAACGTCTTCGGTGACGAAAGCCAACTCGATGCCTGGCGGTGTGGCGGTGGCAGACACAGGCACGAAGTTACCGCCAAAGTTCATTTCACCGAGCGCATGGGAGGCAAAGGCAAGGGTTGTTGAACCGGACTCCAACTCGCCATACTGGCCAGACTCGTGAAGGAAACGAACCTGAAACCCAAATGCCTTTTCGTAAAAAGCCAAGGCATCGGCAACAGAGGGGACGTAAATGATGGTGTAGCCAAATTTCATTTCTCACTGCTTCCGGTAAAAGTGTTTTTTCGAGTTGCGGTGAATTCCCACCAAGGGCGGGGTGCTTCGCCACTCAAGAAGTGGGTAATGGACATGAAAACGTCAATGACGCAAGGGTCGTGACGATATCCGGTTTTCTGACAAAGGCGTTCATACATTTCAAATGGACATTCGCCTGCAAGCTGTTCAGGTGAGCGAAAGCCGAGCAGGCGAAGATCATCTGCGGTGGCTTTTCCGACGTTTGGCAAGTCGGTGAGTTGTTTTACTCGGGCGCGATCAACTTTGTGTGGGCTCATGAC
This sequence comes from Pseudomonadota bacterium, assembly GCA_021821285.1. Classification (GTDB taxonomy): domain Bacteria; phylum Pseudomonadota; class Gammaproteobacteria; order Acidithiobacillales; family Acidithiobacillaceae; genus Acidithiobacillus. The sequence continues at coordinate 5,682 of JAKACQ010000076.1, read as the reverse complement.
GGCTAACGTAATTTAGATTCCACAACGCTACCACACGCACATTGTCTAACACAACATGGGGAATAATCAACATGCTGTATCTACATAACACCGACCCTTTCCTAAAAATTTAGGACAGCCTAGAATGTTCCGGATGGAAAATAGCCAAGCAACTCCCAGCACCCCGCCCAGACTCTTGGATCAAGTGCGCGCCCGGATCAGGGTGATGCATTACAGTATTCGTACTGAAGAAGCCTATACGGACTGGGCGCGGCGCTTTATTCTTTTTCATCAGAAACGGCACCCCAAAAACATGGGTGCCGCCGAGGTGGAGGCCTTCCTGAGCCATCTCGCCACTGAACGTAGCGTCTCATCGTCTACCCAAAATCAGGCCAAGGCGGCACTGCTCTTTCTATACAAACAGGTTCTCGGCATCGACCTGCCCTGGCTCGACAACATCACTAGCGCCAAACCTTCGCAGCACCTGCCGGTGGTGCTGACGCCAACGGAAAACCGCGCCTTACTGCATGAACTCTCGGGTACGATGTGGCTTGTCGCCAGCTTTTGATGGCACCGGTATGCGTTTACTGGAAGGGTTACGCCTGCGCGTAAAAGACGTGGAGTTCGAGCGTCGCGAAATCATCATCCGGGATGGTAAGGGAGCCAAAGACCGGGTAACCGTCTTACCCGAAAACATTCTGCTGCCCCTCAAAAAACAAATGGAAAAGGCAAAATTACTGCATGACACAGATTCAGAAAACGGTCTTGGGGCGGTCTTTATGCCGGATGCGCTGGCGGTGAAATATCCTTCCAGTGCGCAATCCTGGGGCTGGCAGTATGTGTTCCCGTCTCCGGCATTAAGTATTGATCCCCGTTCCGGGGCACAAAGACGACATCATATTTATGAGGCGACGGTACAGCGTGCAATACGTACTGCGGCAAGCCGGGCTGGCATTGTAAAGCCGGTGACACCGCATGTGTTACGCCACTCCTTCGCAACACATTTACTCCAGGCAGGCTACGACATTCGCACCGTGCAGGAACTTTTAGGACATAAAGACGTGAATACCACCATGATTTATACCCACGTCCTGAACAAAGGCGGTCGCGGTGTTGTCAGCCCGCTGGATATGTAAACCATCCATAACTGCCACCCATTACCGTCGCCAATAGGGCGCCAATAATAACGCTTCCGGCACCAGCGTTTTAATCGCTGCCGGAATTTCCAGGGTTAAACCAGGACGCGGGCGGATACTGACCCACAGTAAATTCATACGCATATTCAGGTCTGCAAAAACCACCCAGGAGCCGTAATGCTGCAATACGGCGTTGATGATACGCAGGGTGTGTTGCTGGCGAATGCCGCTTTTCTGGCGGAGTCCGGGGAAAATCATACGGAAATCGGAGAGAAGATGGCCGGCATCGTCGCGGCTGGGGACCCTTTTCCAGAGGGGCTCGTCGGGCTGCAGACCGGCAAAGGCGGACGGCTTGAGGGCGGTCGATTCGGGAGATTTCAGCACCAGCGATGATGCGGACATGGGGCTCTCCTGCATAAGCGAGTCGCCCTCAGTCTGCCTGCTTCGCCGCAGCGCGGCAAGACCCTCAGACGTGGCGCGCGGCATCCGCTTCGATGATCCTGCGGGACTCGGCCACGCTGGCCCAGTCCTTGAGTTTGACCCACTTACCGGGCTCCAGGTCCTTGTAGTGCTCAAAGAAATGGCGGATCTGGTTGCGCAGAGGCTCGGGCAGATCGCTGACATCCCGGATAGCGGAGTAACCGGCGGCGACCTTGTCGTGGGGGACGGCGACGATCTTGGCATCCATGCCTTTTTCGTCTTCCATCATCAGTACGCCGACCGGTCGGGCGCGGATCACGGCGCCGGGAGCGACGGGCTGGGGGGCCAGAACCAGACAATCGGTGGGGTCACCATCGTCGGACAGGGTGTTGGGGATGAAACCGTAATTGAGCGGGTAGTGCATGGCGGTGAAGAGGAAACGATCAACCACGACGGCGCCGGATTCTTTATCCAGTTCGTATTTGATGGAGGAACCCTGGGGGACCTCGATCACGACGTTGATGTCATCCGGCAGTGACCGGCCGGCCGGGATTTTTTTCAGATCCATGCAAAAGCTCCTTGGGGATGATCAGGGAAAAAGGGGGCGCACGCGGTCGAGGTCGGCGGCGGTGTCCACACCCGCGACGGGCGCTTCTGCTGCGCAATATACCGCAATCCGTACGCCACGCTCCAACGCGCGCATTTGCTCCAGCGATTCGATGGATTCCAACGGACTGGCGGGCCAGACGGCGTAGTCCTGCAAAAAAGCGTTGCGGTAGGCGTAGAGGCCGAGATGCCGCCACCAGATGCCTGGAGTCTGCGGCAAAACCTGCCCGCTGCTCAGGGGGAAATGGCTGCGATCCCAGGGAATGGGGGCGCGGGAAAAATACCGGGCGCAGCCTTCGGCGTCGAGCACCAGCTTGACCGCATGGGGATCGGCCAGTTCATCCCAGTGGATGATGGGGACGGCGGCGGTGGCCATCTGCCGCTGCGGGTGATCCAGCAGCAGTTGTGCGGTGGCGTGCAGCAGGGCGGGCGTCATGCCCGGTTCGTCACCCTGCAGGTTGACGATGACGGCGGCGTCGGGCAGGTGCAGCAGGCGCGCGGCTTCCGCCAGGCGCTCGGTGCCGCAGACATGCTCCGCGGCGGTCAACAGGGCTTCACCGCCATAGCTGCGGATGCAGTCCACCACTTCGGGGTGATCGGCGGCCACCACCACCCGCGCCGCGCCGCTTTCCAGCGCACGCCGCCGCACCTGCTCGATCATGGGGACGCCGCCCACGTCCAGCAACACCTTGCGCGGCAGGCGGGTAGAGGCCAGCCGGGCGGGAATCAGGACGCAGAAGCTCACGCGGGCTTGTCCTCGTAGGGCTTGGCTTCGTCAATGAGCAACACCGGGATGTCGTCACGGATGGGATACTGCAGGTGGCAACGCGAACAGCACAGGGCCTGACGCTGGGCGCAGGGTTGCAGACTGCCCTTGCATTGGGGGCAGGCGAGCAGGTCCAGCAGGCGGTGGTCAATACTCATCAGCTTCTCCAGGGCAGCAATGATTGCTCCAGCCAGGGCTGAAAGGATGGCTCCAGCTCCGCTTCAATGCGCAGGGTCCAGTCGTCGGCCTGCGCGAACTCCCGGCATTTTACGGCATCCTTGGCGGTCATGACGAGGGGGCGAGGCAAATGGGCGAGGTCGCTGGCGCAAAAGGGGTGGTGGTCGGGGAAAAATCGGGGGGCAGGAATGGCGCCCAGGCCCTTCAGGCTGGCGATAAAACGCTGCGGGCGGGCGATGCCGGTGACCGCCGTTACGTGCTGTCCCTGCAGACTGTCGAGGCGGCGGGAGCGGCCTGGGTCGTTGACGGCGACGAGGTTCTTGGGCTGGATGCGGAAAAGAAAACGAGGCGGCCCGTTGCGCTCCGGGATGGCGGCGGCGGCGGCGGCGTCCATGAGCCAGGCGTCGGCATGGAGCATGGCGTCCGGACACTCGCGCAGAGGACCGGCAGGGAGGCAGTGGCCATTGCCCAGGGGGCGGGGGCCGGAGAACACCAGCAGACGCAGGCTGGGTTGCAGGACGAGATGCTGGAAGCCGTCATCCAGTAGCGCAAGGTTATAACCATCCGCCGCCGCTGCCGCGATGGCGCGATGGCGGTCGGGACAAAGATAGACCGCTTGGGTCTGTCCCTGTTCCTGCGCCAGCAACAAGGGTTCATCCCCGGCCTGTTGGGGACTGTCGTCGCGTCGCACCCGATAGGGCCAGTGCGGCGGCCGGGCGCCGTAACCACGGCTGATGATGGCCACCCGCCAGCCCGTTGCCGTGAGTTGCCGCGCCAGCGCCGCCACCAGCGGCGTTTTGCCGCTACCCCCCACACCCAGATTGCCGACGACAATGGTGGGAATGAGCGCCGCCCTGCCCTGTATATGCCGCCGCCGCCACCGCGCCACCTTGCCGGTCACCGCCCCCAGAGGCCGTAAGGCGGTGGCCAGTGCCCCGCCCTCCTGCCATTGCCGCTCCAGGGTCTGGCGCAGGGTCACCAGTCAAAAACCCGCTGCAAAAACTCCGGCAGGCGTTCGCCCGCGTGACGGCGTTCCTGCCAGAGAATGCGCCGGGTGGCGTCGCCGCGCTGGCGGGCGGCCATCACATCCCCGCGCAGGGCTTGCCAATGGCCGAGAATTTGCGCGGGTTTCTCCAGGGTAAGGATGGTATCCGCGTCCAGTTGTTCAGCGGCATTCAAAATCACGCCGGGGCTGACGCTGATGGGCCGGGAGCCGGCGTAGACCTGCCACTGCAACAGCGGAGAGGCCATCTGCAGATGCACGGCCTGCGCCGCCGCCGATAGGGCCGGATACCAGCGATCCGCATCGACGACGATCACCGATCCGGTGGGCAGGGGCGTGCGCCGCCACTGGGAAAGCCTGGGCAAATCCGCTGGCGCATCCGTGCCCCCCAGAAACAGCAACCCCTGCCGAGACAAAGGCGAAGCGGCCCAGGCGCTTCGCCATCCGGCCCACTGCGCGGCGTTCAGCCCCTGTATCCACCACAGCGGACCATCCTCCGTACCACGGACCATGGCGCGGAAGTTGGGGTCTACCTGGGCGATGGTGAACAAGGTGCTGAAATCCACAGGCTCCTGCACGGGCGCGGTCAGTCCGCACCCCGTCCATGCTTCCGCCTGGCGAATGTCCCGCGGGTAGATGGCCTCGACCAGCGTTGGGACATGCGGACCAGGTTCCGCCGCCATCAACACCGAAGGTATCTCCGCTCGCCCCAAAGCAGCGGCAAGCCGTGGCCTGGGTACACGGCCCAGTGCCAGATAACGCAGGGGCGTCAGCCGTTCCAGCATGCGTTCGACCGCCCGGGGATGATCGCAAGGTCCGAAACCATAGCCCAACCGCTCAACCCCCGCCGTGTATTGCTCCAGGAGGGCCGGGTGCTCCGTCTCGAAAGTCATCACCATGCGCAGGTCGCGGCGTGTTTCGGCCATGGCTTTCGCCAATTCGATGCCGAGACGTTGCTGGTCGGCATCGCTGAAACTCTGCATCCACAGGACCGGGCCACGATCACCCGGCGCCTTGATCCAGCCCCAACGGGCGTTGGCCTGGGCCTTGCGCCCGGCGCGGGCATCCTGCCAACTGGCCCAGTGTGCCCGCAACAAGCCGCTTTCGTAATACATCATGATGTCCCGTCTTTCCTAATCAAGGCGGCCGACCCGCGCATCGGCACGTTGCCGCAAGCCGATCATGGTCGCCTCAAGCGCCCGCTGCGAAGCGATCAGGGTATCCGTATCGGCGTCGCGGGGTATCCGTACCGGCTCTCCCCAGAGGACCACCACCCGTGCTCCCGGCAGGGGCAGCAGAAAGCCATCCCAACTGGCGAAGCGTTTCGCCCATCGTGCCGAATAGGTGACCGGCACGATGGGCAGACCAGACATGCGCGCCAGCTCGATAACCCCCTCTTGCAGAATCTCACGAGGCCCGCGCGGGCCATCGGGGCTGATGGCCAGGTCATAGCCCGCGCGGGCGGCCCGCAGCATTCCCCGGGCGCCCTTGACCGCCCCGCGCTTCGTGGAACCGCGCACCGCGCCATAACCCCAGTGCGCCATGGTGGCGGCGATCAGTTCGCCATCTCGATGTTCACTGATGAGAATTTTTAT
>JAKACQ010000075.1:0-8000 GCA_021821285.1 Pseudomonadota bacterium | reverse complement strand
GCCGGCCTGTCCGCCCTGGGTGACGTCGCCGAGACGGTAGAGGGAGTTGTTGACGAAGTCCCCGACCAGACCCACGGCGGGACCGACGATGCTCGTCTGCCAGTTGATGCCGAGGTTGTCGAGGGCGGTCTTGCTGAAATCCACCACCTGCACGTCGAGGACCACCATGCGCTTCATGGCGACGGTGTCGGGACGCACCAGATCCACCACGCCCGGATAGGCGCGGATGGCGAGATTCAGGCGTTTGAGTTCACCGGTGCTGGCGTTGCCGGAGAGCACCACCTGCCGCCCTGTCGTGCGCGCCCTCACCCCCGGAAACTCCGTGAGCAGTCCCTGCAGATCCCCGAAGATTTGCAGATTGTCGGCGGCGGTAATGTTGACGTGATAGGCGATCTGCCGGCCATTCTTCTCCCACAGATACACATCCGTCGTGCCTGGGGCATCGGCCACCATCACGATCTGGCGGGTCAGGGTGCTGACACTGAGCAGCTTGCCGTTGCCGACGGCGACGCGGGTCAACGGGTCGCAGGGGAGCACCTTCACCTGATTGGCGTAGAGATTCAGGGTGCGGTGGATCGCTGATGCGTCCTGCGCACTGCTCTGGACCGCCACCAGGGCGGTCAGGGCGGTAAGGATGAAACGGGCCTTCATGGCATCTCCTGGGATTGCAAGGGGGCAGTGGCACGCACCAGCGCGTGGAGCGCCTGGAGTTCGCGTTGACTGATGCGTTGGGCCTGGGCGGCGGGGTTGGAGGCCGTCGGCGGCGGTGCGGATTCGGGGAGCAGCGGCTGATCGCTCAGGCTGTTGCCGCTGCCTCCCCCGATGATGAATTGCACGCTGGGGGTTTTCCGCACGGCGGCGGGAGTTCCGAAGAGGTCCGCTGCATAGAGTTGCGGGATCGGCCCCAGTTCCGGTTGACGGCTGGGAACGAGGGCGACACGCAGTTGCCCGACCTGCTCGGCCAGGGACAGGCGCGCGGCCTGGGTGGGGGAAACCGCCAGCGTCAAGGTGTTATAGCCCGCTTCGGCGGCCGGAGCGCCCTGTTGCCGGGTATCGGCGGACAAGGCGTGATCCTGATGCCCGGTCGCCAGGATGCGCACCCGATGCAGCAGCGGCAGTTCCTGGGACCCGCCCGGCCCGTGGCCGAGGAGCATGACGTCGATGCGGTTGCCCGGGACCAGGAATCCGGCGATGCCGTTGGTGCCCCCGGCGGTGATGGTGATCGCCCGTTCTCCCGCGCGCAGGCGGGCCGCAAAGCTCTCCGGTCCCGCCGGTGCGAAATCCGTGGCGAACATGGGCTTGCCCTTGTAGACCCGATGGGTCAGGGTCCGCCCGGAGTAGACTCCCCAGTCATTGGCCGTCACCGTGGAAGGATAAACCACGGATTCCGGCACGAGGCGCTCCGCCATGTCGCCGGCGTTGGCCGTTGCTCCGGGTTGCAGGTTGCGGGTCGGAACGACGACTTCTACCTTGCCCGCGTGCTCTCTGGCCAGCAGGGCCTTCGTGATGGCGGCCTCGCGGGCGCGCAGGGTGTGCAGGACGAGGAAGGCGGTACCGATGCCGAGCACCAGGGCGACCCCGATGAGCAGCACATAGGATGGTATCTTGATGTTAGGGCGGCGCATGGGTCCTCAGGGTAGTGACAGGTTCCAGGAGTAATCGGTATAAAATTGGCGCAAGGCATCCACCAGTTGCACCACCGGGGCGGGATGGCCGCCCCAGGGAATCGCCAGGATGATGACCGCCGTCAGGAGAATGATCACGTACTCCGCCATGGCCTGACCGTGCATGTCAGTGAGTGACGACGGTGAGGAAGACATTGGAGCGGATGCCGTTGCGGGTGATGCTGATTTCCGCGGTGCGCGCGCCCTGCTGGTACATCAGCGCATCGCCTCCCGTCACCCGCCGCGCCCACTGCAGCGCCCAACCCTGCACGGGCAGCAGGTGCTGATAATAGGCGCGTACCGCGCCGGGGTTGCCGGGCGCGACGGCGAGCACATTCCGGGCGAGTCTTCCGCCATCCGTATTCTCCATGGTCAGCACCGTCCGGCTGCCGGCGGGGAGGGACAGACCCAGGCTGCCCGCCGATCCCGTTTGGGCCAATGCCGGACGGCTGATGCCGACCTCCCCCTGGGTTCCCCCGCCATGCGCCTGCACCTGCACGGTCTCGAAACAACCGTCACGCCGCCGCGCCACCACCTGCCAGGCGCCCACACGATAGGTGATATCGTCGGGGTGTGGACCCAGGCCGCGCCAGCGCCGGTCGTACCAGGACAACACCGCCTGCGGCGACAGGCGACTGTGCAGTTGGAGGATGGCCATGGGCCATCCATCCACGGCGATCTGCGGGGCAATCCAGCTCAGGGTACCGCCGGGAGGCACTCCCGGACCGGGACAGCGCAACTGGGGCAGGGCCGCGCATGCCATGGGCGCCATACCGAGACCAAGCAGTGTGAGCGCCATCCGCCTCATCCGCCGGTTCCTCCCAGCCGATCGGCGGGAATTGCCTGCGGACTGTCGGTCAGCACCGTTTCCAGGTGCAGTTGCTGGATATCGGGGGTGGCCGCTTTTTCCGCATCCATGAACGTCCGCAATGCCGGTTCCAGCTTCGGCAGCGTCGCCTGAGTCTGGTTCAGAACCTTGCCGGGATTCAGCGCGCTCCAGCCGTTCGCCAGCAGGGTGTCATGGGCGGAGAAGACCAGGTTCAGGGCGTTGAAAGGGTGCGGGTACGTCACGTTGACGGGGCTGGCCTGGACCGTGGCGGTGAACAGGCCATTGAAGTCGAGGGCCGGACCACCCTGCGCCAAGGCGCCGACAACCGTCAACGTCTTGCTGAGCGCCTGATCCGGCAGGTCGGAACTGCTCCCCTGGGCCAGATGGACAGTAACACGGGAATAGTTGGGCAGCAGGGCGTGTCCCGCCTGGTCTACCCATAAAACGCGAGGGCTATACTGGCCAGCGCCGGCCGTTGCGCTGGAAATGCCAGTGTCCTGGGTGCCGAAGGAACGAATGATGGTTTTCGCCTCTATCTGGCCATTGCCCTCCTGCGCCGTCGCCATTCCGTTCCGCTGGCCCGTTTCGGACCAGACGGTGCGTTCGAAGGCCGCGTTTCTGGCCGCCTGCAGGGTGCTGTTCTGGAGATCGATATACTTGCCCAGCAACGGCGTAATCAGAAACAGCGGAACCAGCACGAAGATCCCGAGGAGGGTCGTTTCGACCAGAGACTGCCCGGCCTGGGGCGACGGGGGTGCCACGACATGGCCCCGCTTATCCATGGCCGGCCATCTGCGCCGCGATGGCGGCGTTGGCAATGCCGGAGGGCGTGGGCACCAGGTGGGGTTCCCAGTAAGGATTGAACAGATTGCCGTAGACCACCTGGTTTCCCAGGAATCGGGACTGGCGGGGGCGCACGAAATGGGTCTGCGCCGAGGCCATGGCCTCCACCTGATTCCCCGCCTCGTGGCCCGGCAGGGCCATGGCGCCGCTGTCCACATGCAGTTGCGTCGTGGTCATGACGCTACCCTGCGGACGATCGATCACCAGGGTCAGAAGCGGCGCCTGGAAGTCGCTGGCGGTGGTGTCGCTGACGTCCTCGTACTGGGGCAAGCCGGAGTATTGGCCGATGGCGGCACCCGGCCCCTGGTTCTTCTGGGCATACGCCGGTCCCGGATTGGCGCTATATGAGGAACCATAGGAAGCGGACCCCGTGGCAGCGCCGAAATTGTTGGATTGGCCCAGTGGGTCCGTGCCCTCCGGACCGATCCCCGCGGCGGCGTGGGCCATGTCGACCGAATTGAAGAACAGGATCGGGTTGGTTTTCACTGGGAGGGGAAGGAAAAAAATGACAAGACCAAATGGTGTGGGGACCCAGGTCCAGTAATCGGCGAAACTCATATTGCCGATGGAGGCGACATCCATCGCATTCCAGGAACTCAGGTCACTTTTCAGTTCGGTGCCGCCCGTATACGGTACATTGCCGATCACCGCGAAGGCGTGGTAACCGGGTTTCAGCGGAGGGGAAGCCAAGGGATTGACTAACGGGTACGGCGCTTCAGCAGAGTGCCGACTGCGCGAAAATCCATCCAGGCCCTGGATGGCCAACGCCGCAAAACGTTTCTTGCCGCTGTAATTCTGTCCATAGGTTCGGGTAAACCCTTGGATGGCAGCCACGTCCGATGCCAGAAGCAGCTTTCCGTAAGCGCTGACCTGCGCCTGCGGGTCGTTGTCCTTGAGAATGGTCGCGAGGATGCCCGATTGGGCGGTCAGGGCGCTGATCTCCGCGACCACCCCCTGATGATAGACCTGGGCGGCACCGCTAAGCATGTCGCTGATGGTGTTCGCCCAGGTGGCAATGGGCCCGTCCGCCGCCTTGTTGATCTGAAAAATAGCGGTTGAATTGGCCCCATAGACCCGTAACAGAGGGACATAGACTTTACCGATAACGGTTTGCCCGACGACCTGCCGGATTTGCGAGGGCAGCCCATGGGGATTGTTTTGGTTACCGCATTGATCGTTGTAGAGGGTGCAGTAATAACGCGACCAGGAGCGCAAGCCGACCATCTGGGCGATGGCCACCTGATTTGCCACCATGGCGCGATTGGCGTAGGCGGAAAAATTGTAGTCGCGCGCGAGAAGCAGGGCGCCGCTGTATGCGGTCGAGTCCGCGGCATTCTGCAGATGCGTCTTGGTAAGGGTCAGCCTGCCGCTATTGTAGAGCAGGGCGACCGTCACCAGAACGGCGAGCAGGAGCACGACGGCGAAGACCGCCGCCTGCCCCCGCTCGCCCTGTCCATTCCCGGACAAGACGGGCATTTCGGCTGCTTGAGTCGGCGATTATTGACCGGCGCTGGCGTTGGTGTACGTGGAAAGATTCTTTTGTTTGTTGGCGTCGGTTTGGGCGGTAGTCGCCGATGTTTGTGCCTGGCCAATCGCCGTTTGCGCGGACTGACCGGAGACCTCCTGCGCAAGCCCCGCGATCTGATTGCGAATCGTTTGCCCGAAAAACGCGAACACGGTGATGGCGGCGACGGCAATCAACGCGGTGATGATGAGGTACTCGGTCATCCCCTGCCCTTTTTCGTTACGCAAGTCCTTGGAGCGGTGACGCTGAATCGAATGAAAAAGTTTCATGATGGTATTCCTTTTGGCGGTTGGCTTTTACAGGTGAATCACTTTATAATATTTAGATGGGTTATATAACAGGTATTTATAGGCGTGTCAACAGGTGGATCAGCGGGTACGGATGTGGTGTTTACCTATATGTTTTTGAACGACTTTATCGTGATCAGCCGCCATGATGGCAGGCGCCGATATAACGACCGGACACCTGTAGGCTGATGGGGAATTGAAAGCCACCCTCAGTACCGGTACCTGTAACCGTCGCATGAAAGGCGCGCCCGCCGCCGCCCATTTGCATATCTACGTGCATTTGTGTCGTGCTCTCACCGTTTGGCGGGGTGCGCAACAGGCATTTTTCCGTGAACTGCACATGTCCGCCGGAGCGTATGACGACTGGATGGGAGATCGCGCAGGATGCTCCAGCATCGTGGTTGATCAATCCGGCCCACCCCTGCCCACGGTCACAATAGGTATAAGTTTCCAGAACCCCTTGGGCGGTGTGCTCCGTGGCCTTCCATTCCCCGCGGCGCAGGGTTGAGGCATGGACCAGCACGGGACCGGCAAGAGCGAGCATGATGAGCGCAGTTTGGATGAATCGCACGCAGAACCTCCCGGATATAAAATTATAAATGCATTATTATCATAGCCATGAGGTTTGGCTAAAGCCAGCGTCCCTGTTGGCTAGACACTGAAGGAGAGAGACGCATGTCAATAGTCAAGACCAGAGTTCTCGGCACCTTGGCTTTTGTGCTGGGGGTAACATTAGTCGGCGTGGTTTGGATGCAGGAAGCGGTTGCCCATACGTCGCAGGGTGCCTACGGATTCCGGCCGGGGGAATGGCGCATCCACAGCACGACCACGGACATTTTCGGCATACAGACATCCACTTTTATGAAATGCTATCACTCCCCTGAGTTGGCGCAGACGCAAGCCTCGGGAATCTTGCCCGGCAGCACGCCAAGTCCTATGCACGGCTCTGTGGTGCATGTCTCGAAACACGAAACCGTGGTAAACGAAACCGTAGAGCTGCATGGCCGGCACGAGACGACCACGAATGTACTGCATGTTGTCTATACCGGCTTCGGGAGAGATTATCATATGCGATGGCACTATGTGGTTTCGCAGATATCGAATGGCCAAAAGCAGGTTACCACAAACGTCATGAGAGGTGTCTGGATCAGCCCTGTCTGCCTGGCTCATCAACCCGCACCCACGGAACAGACCCTCAAGCTATCCCGGAGAATGCAGAAACTTCAAGCCAGCGCGGCAAACTCTACGGCTGAGTTGGCGCAGATGCAAAAGCAGATGCAAAAAAATCTGCCAGCGGAGGAAGCGCGGGCCAACGCGGCCACTGCGGCTCTGAAGGCGTGGATCGCCAAGACCTCAGCCAAAGAGGCCCGCGCCGGCATCGTCATTCCGCCGCAGCATTGATTTTCTACTCGGATGCCTGATACATCCCAGGCGGGATGTCCGGTTCTACAGCGGTGCTCTTCATGGCGTTGCGATTCTTGCCGCCCGTGCAGCCCGGAAGACCTGGCGCAATTGCTGAGGGTCCGGCAGCGAGAAGAGTCCACGCATTCCCGTTGTACTCGGGTACAGTATCATCGGCGTAACCCCAAAAACCCGGCGCCACAAGGCGGTATTCCCCCGAATGGCCGCTGCCTGCGCGGGCGGGATCCGGAATGCGGGGAGCATTCCGCCCCGCCGCGTCCGGAAGTCGTAGTGGCCCTCGTTCAGATCCAGGGCCTGCCGCGGATGCGCCGCATAGAGGATACCGACCGCCATGCCCAGGCTGTCCGGACGCACGAACGCCACGGGAATCCAGCGCACGCGCAGGCGATTCCGCCAAGGCTGCAACTCCCGCCAGAGATGGGCGCAGAAAGGGCAGTTGGGATCGAAGAAAATCACGACGGCCGGCCCTTTCGCCGGACCCGTGAGCACCCCCGGCCGCTGCCAGGCGCTGGCCCATGCCTGCTGGAGGGCTTGAGTTAGCGCTGATCCGTGGAGCGTAAAAATCTCCGAAGGTTGCCCGCGGACCGCGGCGGAAGCCGGTGGCAGGGCACCGGTCCAACAAAAGATCAGCACCCAGAACAGCAAGGTGGATCGACCCGAAAACCGCATCAGTGCCCATCCCCGGAGCGGGTCGGCGCACTGACGGCACCGAAACCCAGATGACTGATTCCGGTGGACAAGACATGAATGCGCGCCGCCAGTGGCGGCGGCAGATGCGGCGTATCCGCCGCGGCGATCAATTGCGCTTGCGCCTGCTTCATGCGCAACATGGCCAGGTTGTAGCGGATTTCGGCGAAGTCCGGCTTGAGTTGCAAGACCCGATTGTAGGCGTTTACCGCCTGACGGGGATGGCCGCTCAATGCCTCGACGTTGCCGAGACGCGCCCAGAGCAGCGGATCAGCCGGAGCGGCCCGGGTCAACCGGGTATACAGGGATTCCGCCACGGGAAGATTTTCCTGGTTGTATGCCTGTGCCGCCCGGGCCCGCAGGGTCAACAGATGGCTGGAGGTCGCGCAGCCCGCCATTCCGCTGGTCAGGACAGCGAAGGCCGTGCCCAGCCAAACCCTTTTCATAGGGGTTCCCGGCGCAGATGCTGCCCCGGCTCCAGGGCCAGCCGATGGCAAGCGCCGGCGGCTATCTCGATGGTAATGGCGGCGCCGCGGCACAGAGCCACTCCCCAGGGTTGCAACCGGGCGCAGCGGCGGATGCGTTGCGCGGCATCCAGAAAAACGACATCGACAGGATAGCCCATGCCGAGCCCATGTACCGAGGCGCAGGGTGCAATCCACAATCCCTGATCAGGGGCGAGGCGCGGACGGCCGAGCAGTCCCCGGGCACGAGTCCACCAGGTCTCCGCCACGAACAGTCGC
>JAKACQ010000074.1:4552-8019 GCA_021821285.1 Pseudomonadota bacterium | reverse complement strand
CCGGCCAGCGTTGCAGCGCCGCGCTTTCCCAGTCAAGCAACATCCGTCGCTGCCCTGCCTGCTCCCGTTCACGCGTCGGCAGGCGCAGCTCCCCCTGTACGCCCAAAGACCAGTCCACCCGGCGCCAAACTACAGCGCCCAGCCCTTCTCCGAGCCGACGCTCCCGCACCCAGAGCAGATCGCCGCTGCCGCCGGGCTGACCCCCCTCCGCCTCCTGATGCCCCAAATCTGCTGGTGGCAGGGATTGCCCACTCGCGGCAGGGGCCACCCAAGGCTGATCTGCTGGCTCCACCGCCAGATGCATACCACGCCAAACGAAAGCAAAAGGAAAAGCGGAACCCATCTGCAAAGCGGGTAAAGGCGGCTGGCCGCGTAGGGGCGGGTGCCAGGTCAGAGCCACCAAGACTTCCTGGCGCGCGCCCACCCGCGTCAGGGTGCGTCGTACATCACCCAGACGCAATTCCAGCAGCCACAATGGCCAGGGGCGCGCATTGTGAATGCGCAGGAGCAGATCACCGGACTCTCCCGCGGTAAAAATCTGGCCGGACAGCACCGCCGCGCGCACCCGCCACAAGTTGCCAAGAGCGACAAAGCCGGAGAGCACCATAATGGCCAGCATCGTGGAGACCAGCAGAAACAAGACATTATTCCCGGTGTTCACGGCAGCAGAACCGAGGGCCAGGGTCAGCCCGACAAAGACCTTACCCGGACGGGAAAGACGTACCTCCCGCCGTCTGCGACTCACGGACCAAAACCCCAGGTATCCTGCATCAGCAGGGCCGTCAGCGCATCGCCGCTCAGCGATGCGCCAGACAGCAAACGATGCCCCAGCACCGGTACCGTCACGGCGCGCAGATCATCGGGCGTCACAAAATCCCGCCCTGCCAGAAAAGCCCAGGCCTGGGCGCTCGCCTTGAGCGCCAACAGGCCTCGTGGCGACAAGCCAATCCGCACCCGTGCATCCTCACGGCTGCGTTGCGCCAGAACCAAAAGCATTTCCTGTATTTCCGGACTCAGGAATATCGCCGCAACTGCTGCCTGCCACTGGCGCAGCAATGCAGCATCGGCCAGTGCTTTCAGATCGGCGGGCCGCCGGTTTTCCCCCGCCAGCAAGCGCCGCTCCGCCTCGTGGCTCGGATAGCCCAGTGACAGACGCAGTGTGAAACGATCCAGTTGGCTCTCCGGCAGCGGAAAGACCCCGGCATGTTCCTGTGGATTCTGGGTGGCGACCACAAAAAAGGGCTTGGGCAGCGGAAAGCTCTGTCCATCCGCCGATACCTGCCCTTCTGCCATGGCTTCCAGCAGGGCCGACTGACTGCGCGGCGAGGCCCGATTGATTTCATCCATCAGTACCACTGCGTGGAAAATAGGCCCGCGATGAAAGACGAAGCGTTGTTCGCGCGGATCGAAGAGGCTGCTCCCGAGAATATCCCCCGGCAGCAGATCGGCGGTCATCTGCACCCGTGCGAAATCCAGACCCAGCAGACGCGCCAATCCCAGTGATAAGGTCGTTTTACCTACCCCCGGCACATCTTCCACCAGCACATGCCCACCGGCCAGAAAGCCGGACAGAATCAGGCGCAGCGCCCGCTCTTTATCGAGCAACACCTCACCGAGCGCATCCAGCAGACCCGCCGGAGATGCCGTCATTGTGCCGCCGCCACATCCAGGCGGCGCGCCGCCAGCGCCTCATCCAGGCGCCCCACCGGCAGATGGTGGGGCGCTTCACGCAAGAGTTCCGGCTGCTCCAGAGCCTCCTGACGAATCTGCGTCATGACCGCCACAAAGCGGTCCAGGGTCGCCTTGCTTTCCGTCTCCGTCGGCTCGATCAGCAAGCACTCGGGCACCAGTTGCGGAAAGTAAATGGTCGGCGCGTGAATCCCGAAATCCAGCAGGCGCTTGGCCACATCCAGCGCCCGGATGCCCGTCGCTTTCTGCAGATCGCTGACGCTCAGGATGAACTCGTGGCTGGCACGCCGTTCCGGGAAGGCCGCCTGATAGCCCACCCGCTGCAACTCCTTGAGCAGATAGTTGGCATTGAGCGCGGCATAAGCCGATACCCGACGCACTCCCACCCGACCCAGACGACGGAGATAGGCATGGGCGCGCAGCAACACGCCGATATTGCCGCCATGGGCACTGAACCGGCCGATACTCCGGGGCAACTCCTGCTCGGTCACCCAGCGCAGCGCGCCCCCGCCTTCGCGCCCAACCGTGGGCAGAGGCAAGAAAGGACGCAGGCGTTCCTGCACCGCTACAGCACCGGCACCCGGCCCGCCGCCGCCATGGGGCGTCGCAAAAGTCTTGTGCAGATTCAGATGCATCACATCAAAGCCCATCTGACCAGGCTGCACCCGCCCGAGAATGGCGTTCAGATTGGCGCCATCATAATAGAGCAGCCCCCCCGCCCCATGAACGCGGGCGGCAATATCCGCTATCCGGCGCTCAAACACCCCCAGAGTGGAGGGATTGGTCAGCATGATTCCTGCTACATCCGGTCCCAGATGCTGATCCAAAAAAGCCATATCCAGATCCCCATCAACCAGATTGGGAATTTCCACCACCGCAAACCCCGCCATCTGGGCACTGGCCGGATTGGTGCCATGCGCCGCCGTAGGAATCAGCATCTTCCGCCGTCCATGGTCACCGCGCGCCGCATGGTAGGCGCGGATCATGGCGACACCCGCCAACTCGCCCTGGGCGCCCGCCGCCGGGGTCAGACTCACCGCCGCCATGCCGGTCGCCGCCGCCAGCCATTCCTGTAACTCCCAGAGCACCTGCAGCAGCCCTTGCATGGCTGGTGCCGGGGTATCCGGATGCAGGCGCGCGAAGCCCGGCAGCGAGGCCATGGTATGGGCAATCCGCGGATTATATTTCATGGTGCAGGAGCCCAGCGGGTAAAACTGGGTATCGATGGAAAAATTCTGCTGCGACAGGCGAGTGTAGTGGCGCAGCACCTCCAGTTCGGCCGGGTTGGGTAGATTCAGGGGTGCCTTCCGCAGTAGCTCCGCCGGAATATCGGAGGGCAACTCCACCCCCGGAAAATGGTGATCGTGATCGAAAATGGAAGCGCTCATAAGGTCTCCAGCACAGCTGTCAGGGCATCGCGATACGCCAGCAGATCGACCTCTTCCAGCAGCTCCGTGGTACACACCAGCAGATCGCCCGCCTCCCCCATCCCCCAGTCTGCCAGCGGAAGTCCCGCCAGCAGACCATGGCCCAGCAATGCATCCCGCACCGCCACGGCAGCCTGTGGCAGACGCAGCACAAACTCATGGAAGAAAGGTCCGCCATAAGGCAGGCTCACCCCCGGCACCGCCGTCAGCAGTTCCCGCAACAAAGCAGCCCGTTCATGGCAGAGCACCGCCGTCTGCTGCAACCCGTGCCCGCCCAGCGTCGCCATGTGGATGGTCGCCGCCGTCACCATCAGGCCCTGATTGGTGCAGATATTGCTTGTCGCCTTACCA
>JAKACQ010000074.1:0-4542 GCA_021821285.1 Pseudomonadota bacterium | reverse complement strand
CAGACAAAACCCCTCACGGCCCTGCCCGTCCACGGTTTTGGCGACCAGTCGTCCCGGTAACTGCCGCACATGGACCTTGCGGCAGGCGAGAAAACCAAAGTACGGCCCACCGCCAGTCAAGGGAATTCCCAGCGGTTGCCCCTCACCCACCGCTATATCCGCGCCCTGTGTGCCCCAATCCCCCGGCGCCTTCAGCAGGGCCAAAGCCAGTGGATTGACCACGGCAATAGCCAGCAGGCCATGGCCATGGGCCCAGTCGGTCAGCGCATCCACGGGCTCCAGCAGGCCCAGGGCGCTGCTTTGGGGAATGATCAGCGCCGCCCCGTCCCCCGCCTCCGCAGGCAATACCAGGGTGCCAGTGGCCCGGTCATAAGGCACCGTCACCAAACGGATCTGTTGCAGACCGAGCACACTGTCCAAAACTCGCCGCCAACCCGGCAACAGGTTCTCCGGCACCAGAATGGATTTGTCGCCACCCTGAATACGCAGCGCCATCAGGCAGGCCTCCGCCAGCCCCGAAGCCCCGTCGTAGAGCGAGGCATTGCTCACCTCCAACCCGGTCAGCCGCGTGATGAAACTCTGGTATTCATAAACAACCTGCAGCGTGCCCTGGCTGGCTTCCGGCTGATACGGCGTATAGGCGGAATAGAACTCGCCGCGCCCGGCAATTTCCCAGACGATGGCTGGGATGTGGTGGGCATAAGCCCCACCCCCCGCAAAGCAGCGCAACGGGGCATTGCTCATGGCCCGCCCTTCCAGTTCGCGGTGCAGGGCCATCTCCGACAGCCCTTCGGGCAAGACCATGTCATGCACTAGCAAAGTGGGCGGGATTTCATCAAAAAGCTGGTCGAGGCGCTCAACGCCGACGGCGGCCAACATGGCCGCCGTCTCCAACCCATCGTGGGGAATATAGGGCATTTACTTAAGACTCCGCTAATTTACCATAAGCTACCGCATCCAAGAGTCCGGCACAGGCTGCGGCGTCGGCCTCGACCACCATCATCCAGCCCTGGCCATAGGGGTCTTCATTGAGCCACTGCGGGTTATCCCCCAGCCCATCATTACGCTCCAGCACCGTGCCATTGACGGGCGCATACAAATCCGCCGCCGCCTTGACCGATTCCAGCACGCCGCAGACTTCGCCACCACGAATCGCCTTGCCGACCTCAGGCACCTCCACATACACCAGATCCCCCAGCAATTCCTGGGCATGATCGGTAATCCCCACCCGGTAGCGTCCGCCCCCCAGGTCTTCAACCCACTCATGGGTGTCGCTGTAACGCAACGTCTCCGGAATCTTGCTCATGCCGCATACTCCTCAGGAAAAGAAAAAGTCGCCACGCCTTTCCGCCAGAAAGGCGGCTTTACCACCAGCGCCGGACGCCGGACGCCGCGCACCACAACGGCGCATACGGCCCCCGGCTCCAGGGCCGCATCGACGCGGGCCAGCGCGATGCCGCACTGCAGGCTGGGCGAGAAAATACCGCTGGTGACCACCCCACAAGGCTGCCCCGCCGCATCTTCCACCACATAACCATGACGGGGAATGCCCTCGCGCATCGCCAGACCGATGAGCTTGGCACCCCCCCCCGTGGCCGACTGTGCCTCCAGCGCCGCCCGCCCCAGAAAATTCCGCTCTGCGGCCCGCAAATCCACCGTCCAGGCCAGATTACTCGCATAAGGCGAAACCGCCGTCGTCATATCCTGACCGTAAAGATCCAGCCCCGCCTCCAGACGCAGACTATCCCGTGCCGCCAATCCCGCCGGTCGCGCCCCGGCAGTGATCAGGCGATCCGCCAGGCCCGGCAACAAAGTATTCGCAGCGATAATTTCGACACCGTCTTCACCGGTGTAGCCAGTACGTCCAACAAAAAAATCGCCCTGCTCCAGCGCATGAAAGACCGGCAACTCCACCAATGCGGGCATCCCCAACACCGTTGCCGCCAGCGCTCGCGCGGTGGGACCCTGTACCGCGAGAATCCCCAGATCCGGCCGCTTGCCTAGGGCCACCCGCCAGCCCCTGGCATCCACCAGGGCCTGCAGATGCGCCGTATCCACCTCTGCCCCTCCTGCATTCAGCACAATCCGATACCTGCCGTTTCCACGGTGATAAACAATCAGATCGTCAATGATCCCGCCATTGCCTTGCAGCATCGTGCTATACAGCGCCTTACCCGGCACCGCATCCAGCTTCGCCACATCGTTGGCCAAGGCATAGCGCAGCAGTTCCCGCACATCCGGCCCACTCAGGTCCAGAGGCCGCATGTGCGAGACATCAAAAAGCCCCGCCGCCTGCCGCACCGCCTCATGCTCCGCCAACTGCGAGCCGTAATTCAGAGGCATCTCCCACCCCGCGAAATCCACCATGCGCGCGCCATGCGCGACATGCCAATCATAGAGCGCCGTGCGCCGTGCTGAATTCGTGCTCATAAAGTGGCCGCCGCCACGCTCGGCATCTCTGCAACGCGTGCCGCCCGCTTTGTTTTACGCATGTTATCCCTGTGCATACTAACGCTTAGTCCCGGAAGTTGTTGAATTGTATTGGCAGACCAAAATCGTGCCCCCGCAGCGCGGCAATAGCCGCCTGTAACTCATCCCGGCTTTTGCCCGACACCCGCAACTGCTCTCCCTGAATACTGCCCTGCGCCTTGAACTTACCGTCTTTCAGGAACTTGATCATGCGCTTGGACACTTCTGTCTCCAGCCCGACTTTCAGGCCCAGCACCTGCCGCTCCATCCCACCCGCCGCGGACGCCACCTTGCCCACATCCAGAGCCTTCAAATCCACCCCGCGCTTCACCATGCGCATCGAGAGCAAATCAATCATCTGTCCCAGCTTGTATTCATCCTCAGCGACCAGGATGATCTCCTTCTCCTTGCGCTCCATCGACGCCTTGCTGCCCTTAAAGTCATAGCGGGTATTTATTTCCTTAACCGTTGTATGCAGGGCATTATCCACTTCCTGCATATCCACTTCAGACACCACATCAAAACTTGGCATAGAATCTCACTTCAACTGTGTGTATGGGAATAGGGAGCATGGGTGTGCCCCTCGCGGCTTCCGGCACGGCAGCCGGGGCAATCGGTCACCCAGCGCACGCCCGCAGGGGTGACCTCTTTTTTCCAGAAAGGCGCACTGGTTTTCAGGACATCCATCAAAAAACGACAGGCATCAAAGGCCGCCGCCCGGTGCCGCGACCAGACCGCCACCATCACAATGTTGTCCTGGGGTGCCAGATGGCCGTAGCGATGAATAATCAGACTATCGAGAATATCGTAATGTCGGGCGGCCTCGGCACTGATGCGTTCCAGTTCGCGCTCCGTCATCCCCGGATAATGCTCGATCTCCATGGCAAGGATATCCGCCGCCTCACTATAATCGCGTACCGTCCCGATAAAAGTGACCGAGCCACCGGCCCCGGCAATGGCATCCACTGGATAAGCCGCCATCTCCGCCATGGGCTCAAAATCTTCCTGCTGTACTTTAATGATCACAACTAACCACCTGTTACTGGCGGGAAAAATGCTACCTCATCGCCATCATGTACCACACCAGCAAAAGACACATGCTGCAAATTCACCGCTGCCAGCAGATGCGCGTCTTGCAGAGGCACCCCGGCCTCCCCTTCCGCCAGCGCCAACACCTCCGCCACCGTTACGCCACCCTCCGGCACCGCCAAGAATATTTCCCCCACCCCGATACGCTCGCGCACGCTGGCAAAAAACTTCACATGGATCATGAAAAGCAACACCTCGGTAAGAAGCAAAATGATAAGCCTGCACGCGCCAGCCATCAACCATATCCGAAATCTTTACAGCTATCGCCTTTCCGCCTATCTTTGCGCCATGGAAACCTTCTTCAGTCACTACCTGCTTTTCCTCGCCGACACCGTCACTATCGTGGTCGCCTTGCTTATCGTCGCGGGCGGCGTCACCGCGATGGCCATGAACAAACGCAAAAGCCCCACATCAGGGCAGGTGCAGGTCAGCGACCTGCGTAAACAATTAGAACAATCCAGCGAAAACGTCCAGCAATACCGGCTGGACAAAAAAGCCCTGAAAGCCCATCAAAAGACCCTCAAAAAAGACCACAAAGACAAGGCTAAAGCGCTTATTACCGAAAGCTGTGCTTATCTGCTCGATTTTAAGGGCGACCTCCGCGCCTCGGCCGTCAGCGCCCTGCGTGAAGAAATCTCCGCCATCATTCAGGCCGCCAAACCTGGCGACACCGTCCTGCTCCGCTTAGAAAGCGGCGGCGGCATGGTCAACACCTACGGCCTCGCCTCGGCCCAGCTACTGCGCCTGCGCGCCGCCAAAATCCAGGTCACGGCACTGATCGACACCATCGCCGCGAGTGGCGGCTACATGATGGCCGTCACTGCCGACCGTATCATCGCCAGCCCCTTCGCCCTCATTGGCTCCATTGGCGTGGTCGCGCAGATCCCCAACTTCCACCGCTGGCTGCAAGACCGCAACATCGACTGGGAACAGTTCACCGCCGGCAAATTCAAGCGCACGGTCACCCTCTTCGGAGAAAATACC
>JAKACQ010000001.1:42226-112119 GCA_021821285.1 Pseudomonadota bacterium | reverse complement strand
ACCCTCAAAACCCTCACCACCAGACCGGTAGGCGCGCAAACCCTCCGCGAGGGACCGGTCTTCCTCCGCCAAACCGTGAAAAAACGCTTCATCTAATCGCGCAAGACCCTCATCGGAAATAAGTCCTTTGTCTTCAAAATTATGTAGATTGATCACCATGATCTCCCGTGTCTTCCGGCGACTGTCCAGCCCCAGCTTTCATCAAATTGTCACATTCTGCTGGCAATATGGGGCTCTGTCACCTTTTCAGGATGACCCCCATGGCCCATTATCGCAGCATTTTTCTATCAGACATCCACCTTGGCACCCGCGGCTGCCAGGCCGAGAGCCTGCTGGACTTCCTGCG
The DNA here is from genome assembly GCA_021821285.1 of Pseudomonadota bacterium. Classification (GTDB taxonomy): domain Bacteria; phylum Pseudomonadota; class Gammaproteobacteria; order Acidithiobacillales; family Acidithiobacillaceae; genus Acidithiobacillus. The sequence goes on along the minus strand of JAKACQ010000001.1, from coordinate 111,773 downwards.
CCAGAACTCCTGCCAGCAACTCTATCTGGTCGGCGATATCATCGACCTGTGGCGCCTCAAGGTCCGTTGGTACTGGCCGCGCAGTCACAACACCGTGGTCCAGAAAATCCTGCGCCTGGCCCGCAACGGAGTGACGGTACGCTATATCCGCGGCAACCACGATCCCATCTACGAGTTACTCTCCGACTACGTGTTGTCCCAGGAGGACGTCATTGCCCTCGGCGATATCGCCATTCTCCAGGAAACCGTACATGTGACGGCCGATGGTAAAAAACTCTGGGTGATCCATGGCGACCAGTTCGATGCGGCCATGCGCTACGCCACCTGGCTCATCCGTCTCGGTGATCATGGCTACACCCTGCTGCTCTGGCTCAACCGCCTGCTCCAGAGCGGTTTTCGCCGCCTCGGTCTCCGCCGTCACTGGTCTTTGAGCGCCTACATCAAATACCGGGTCAAAAAGGCCGTGCAGTTTATCAACGATTACGAGCACCTGCTGGTCGAGGAAACCTCACGGCGCGGCTTTGACGGCGTCATCTGCGGTCATATTCACCATGCCGAGCAAAAAATCATCGATGGTGTACTCTACTACAATGACGGCGACTGGGTGGAAAGCTGCACGGCCCTCGTCGAGCATGCCGATGGATACATGGAAATCCTCCACTGGCCCATACCGCTGCGCTTTGATCAAGAGGCGGCGGCATAAGGCGGCGCCCCTAGATATCCAACCTGGAAACAAAACGCGCGTTCTCCTCGATGAAGCGGCGGCGCGGCTCCACCGCGTCGCCCATGAGCATGGAAAAAACCTCGTCGGCGGCAATGGCATCTTCCACATCCACCCTCACCAGCCGGCGGTTTTCGGCATTCATCGTGGTTTCCCAGAGCTGTTCCGGATTCATCTCACCAAGACCCTTATAACGCTGGATTTCTATACCCTTGCGGGCATCCGCCAAGAGCCAGTCCATGGCCGTGCGGAAACGGTTGACGGTGATTCCGCGTTCCCCCCGTTCCATCCGGGCTCCCGTCCGGATACCGCTCTCGATCACCCGGGCATAATCGGCTAGGTGCCGGTATTCGCCGCCGGCGAAAAAATCCGGATCAAAGAAACGCACTTCCTGACTGCCATGATGTTCGCGGCGCACCACCAGCCGCAGGGTCTCCGCTTCGCCCACGCGCTCCACGCCATAATGTTCGGCGGGGAGCGCGTCCGCTTCCAGCGCCGCGCGAAGCCGCCCGGCGAAAGTATCCCACAAGGCGCTATCCGCGGTACCCACGTCAATGGGAGGCAAAGTGGCCAGTGCCCACAGCAGGGTACCGGGATAACGCCGCTCCAGCCGCTGCACCAGTGCTTCAATACCCTGATATTGACGCATCATGCCCGCCAGTTGTTCCGCGGATACCGCCTCGGCATCAGCGGCGGGGCGGAACCGCGCGCCCTGCATGGCTACTTCGCGCAAGTAGGCGGCCAACTCCGCGTCGTCCTTCAGGTAACGTTCATCCTTCCCTCTCTTGACCTTGTAGAGGGGAGGTTGGGCAATGTAGACATAGCCGCGCGCCACCAAATCCGGCATCTGTCGATAGAAAAAGGTCAACAGCAGGGTGCGAATATGACTGCCGTCGACATCCGCGTCCGTCATGATAATGACGCGGTGATAACGCAGCTTGGCCACATCGAAATCTCCGGCACCGATGCCGGTGCCGAGGGCGGTGATCAGCGTGCCGATCTCATCGGAAGACAGCATTTTGTCGAAGCGCGCCCGTTCCACATTCAGAATTTTGCCTTTGAGGGGCAGGATGGCCTGGTGGCGGCGGTCGCGGCCCTGCTTGGCGGAGCCACCGGCGGAATCCCCCTCCACCAGATAGATTTCGCATTTGGCCGGATCTTTTTCCTGGCAGTCGGCCAGTTTACCGGGAAGATTGGCGATATCCAGCGCCCCCTTGCGGCGGGTCAATTCCCGCGCCCGGCGGGCCGCCTCCCGCGCCCGCGCCGCTTCGACAATTTTGGCGGCAATGGCCTGCGCCTCCTTGGGGTGTTCATCCAGAAACATGGTCAGCGCCTCGGACATGGAGGATTCCACTATCGGTTTGACCTCACTGGAAACCAGCTTTTCCTTGGTCTGCGAAGAAAATTTAGGGTCCGGTACTTTGACGGAAAGCACCGCCGTCAGCCCTTCACGGGCATCTTCGCCACTCACCGCCACCTTCGCCTTGGCGATGATGCCTTCCCGCTCCATGTACTGATTCAGCGTACGGGTCAGCGCGCCGCGGAATCCCGCCAGATGGGTGCCGCCGTCGGACTGGGGAATATTGTTGGTGAAGCAGAGCACGGTCTCGTTATAACCTTCATTCCATTGCAGAGCGGCTTCCACGGTGATGCCGTCGCGCTGACCGGTGAGGGTGATCACGCTGGGGTGAATCGCCGTTTTACTCCGATTGAGATGTTCCACGAAGGCACGAATACCGCCTTCATAATGGAAAACTTCCTCGCGTCCGGCGCGCTCGTCCAGCAGGGTGATATGCACGCCGGAATTGAGAAAGGCCAGTTCGCGCAGGCGCTTCGCGATGATATCGAAGTGGAAGTGGGTATCGGCGAAAACCTCCGGCGAGGGTTTGAAGCGAATGGTGCTGCCTTGCTTGCGCGAAGCTTCACCCCGGATAACCGGGGTCCGGGGTTCGCCATCCCGATATTCCTGGGTCCAGACATAGCCATCACGGAAAATACGCAACTGAAGAGTTTCAGAAAGGGCATTGACCACCGAGACACCGACGCCATGGAGGCCACCGGAGACTTTGTAGGCATTATCATCAAATTTGCCGCCCGCATGCAGCACGGTCATGATCACTTCGGCCGCGGAGCGGCCTTCTTCGGCGTGGATATCCACCGGAATACCGCGACCGTTGTCGGTAACACTGACGGATTCATCCTCATGGACGGTAACCAGGATGGTATCGCAATATCCCCCAAGGGCTTCGTCGATGGCGTTATCCACCACTTCGAAAACCATGTGGTGCAAACCACTGCCGTCATCGGTATCACCGATGTACATACCGGGACGTTTGCGTACCGCTTCCAGACCACGGAGCACCTGGATACTGGAAGAATCGTATTTTTCCATCATGATGCTGTTTCCTTCTCAAGCTGGCCCGCGGCCAGACAAAAATGACTGCCATTCACCGCCGCCGGAATTTGTCCGGCGGCGGTGACAGCCGCAAAGACCTGCACACCCAGCAGATCGAGTTCTTCGACCCACCAATCCCGCGCCGACGCATCCAGTTCCGCCGCGAAATCGTCGATCAATATGATGGGCAAGGGCAAACCCGCCTGCTTCAGGATCTGCACCTGGGCTAATCGGTAGGCGAGACCCAGCACCCGTAGCTGGCCTCGGGACAAGATGTCCAGCGCCGCCTTGCCGTGCACCCGAAACATCAGATTGGCGCGATGCGGACCGCTGTGGGTATAACCCATTTCACGATCCTGCTCCTGATCGCGCCGCAGGCAGTCGCCTAAAGACAAACCTTCTTTCCAGCCACTGTGCAGATGCAGGCTGAGCCCGAAAACCGACCCGGACCATCGCTCCCAAAGGGCGATGATCTCGGGAAGCACGGTAGCCAGATGCATTTGTCGCCGCTGCTGGATTTCCTCCCCGGCGGCAATGACCGCGTCATCCCAGGGTTGCCGGCCCTGGCCGCTTTTCAGCCAAGCGTTACGTTGCTGCAATGCCCGCCGATACTGGCGAAACACTGTGCCGTAGTAGCGATCCGCGTAATAAATGCCCCAGTCCAGTACCCGGCGGCGGTCTTCCGCCGTGCCGGCGACAAAGTGACTGTTGTCATCGTGCAGGCTTTGCAAGGGCAGGACATCCAGCAGCATCCAGGCGGAGACCAACGGTTCGCCATCATAGCGTATTTCCCGTTCTTCGCCACGCCGCCGCAAGGCTAAAAAATGATCGGACAAGCGTGCGCTCACCAGATATTCACTGGCGCCGTCCCGCTGGACGTAGCGTGGACCATGCCGCCAGGTTTGTCCGGTACCGAGGATATGCAGGGCTTCCAACACGGAACTCTTCCCCGCGCCATTAGCCCCTACCAGCCAGTTCCACCGGGAATTCACGGTCAGATTCAGGGCTTCGATACAACGCACGGATTGGATGTGCAATTCCTCCAGAGGCATCTCAAAGACGGACGGGCATGATGATATATAGGGGGTTGTCTCCATCCGCCGGAGTGAAAATGGCACTGCTGGCGCTATCCTTGACCCGCATCCGCAGACTTTCCTGGGTGAATATCTGAGTGGTGTCCGTGAGATAACGGCTATTGAAGGCGATATCCAGAGCGGCATCCTGATATTCGACGGGAATCTGGATTTCTCCTTCTTCCTGCTCTTCATTGCGGCTGCGCAGGGTTATCTGGTTACTGGCAAGATGTAAATGGGTGGTTGGATTACGGTCACTGACTAAAACATCGCTTTGTTGCAAGCCACTTTTAAAAATCTGGCGATCGAGTATGCAAGCATAGGGATGTCCTTGAGGGATGACGCGCCGGTAGTCGGGATATTTGGCGTCGATCAGCTTGCAGGCAAATTGTTGCGTACCATCGTTGAGCAGAAAACTGGTGTCGGAGATTTCCAGCGAGATATCACCGTCATTAAGAATCCGCAGGAGTTCAAGAACCGCTTTGCGGGGCAGGATGGCTTGATAGGATCCATTTTCCGAACTGTTGGCAAAGGGTAGGCTCATCATCGCAAGGCGATGGCCATCGGTGGCGACAAGACGCATTTCCTGTCCTTCCACTTCGATGAGCACGCCATTGAGAAAAAGGCGGGCGTCGTTTTGGGCCATGGTGCTGGCGGCGACGGCGAGGGCTTCGCGAAAGATTTTGCTGGGGCAGTTGCCCTGACACCGGCTGCTATGGATGCTGAGATACGGAAATTGGTCGGCGGGTAACACGTGCAGGGTGAAGCGACTTTTATTCGCTTTCAGGAGGAGTTTTTCACCTTCCGTGTGAAGTTCCAGGGGGGTGTGTTCTGGTAGTGCCCGGCAGATATCATAAAACTTGCGGGCGGGAACGGCGCAGGTACCCGGTGTATCCACCGGGTGGTCCAGATCGGCGGAGAGCTGCACTTCCAGGTCTGTGGCAACAAAGCGGCAGTGTTGTCCCATGGCTTCGATCAAGACATGGGCGAGGATGGGTTGTACGGGCCGTCGATCAGCAATGTTTGCCATATTGGCTAGAATGGGAAGAAGGTATTCGCGATCTAGGATGATTTTCATCAGAGGATGCTCCTTGAATGCCAGGTCTGAAAGCGCGCTGATCGTGTCGCTTTATATATATAATTTATAATTATTCCTTTAAATACTATTGTTATTAAGGGCGCCATTGCTTGTGGAAATATGTGGTAACGTGTTGCCCGTGATGCATATTTTGACTTGGAGAAGCAGTCAGTAAGCTGTGGGTAAGCGGGTATGCTCGGAGATAAAAAAAACGAATTTTTCTATACCGCCTGTTTGCAAGGGTTATACAGACGCTTATCCACAGCTTGTGCGGGGATCCGATCATGCGCCGAGAATCCGGAGTAAATTACGGTAATCTTCGTCCATCTGGGTGTTTTCCTGACGCAATTTGTCGATTTGCCGGCAGGCATGGAGGACCGTGGTATGATCGCGTCCTCCGAACGCTTCGCCGATTTCCGGCAGGCTGTGACTGGTGAGTTCTTTGGTCAGACACATGGCGACCTGGCGTGGTCTGGCGATGTTGCGGCTGCGCCGTTTGGATTGCATGTCCGAGCCGCGGATGTGGAAATATTCGGCCACCACCTTCTGGATGTTATCGAGGCTGACCATGCGTTTCTGCACATCGATGAGGTCGCGCAGGGCCTCACGGGCGGTGTCCAGATTGTAAGGTTTGCGGGTAAAGTTGACATGGGCGATGACTCGGCGCAGCGCGCCTTCCAACTCGCGGACATGGGAACGAATCTTTTCGGCGATAAAGAAAGCGACCTCTTCGGGCAGATCAACGCCGCTCTCTTCGGCCTTGCAGAGCACGATGGCCATGCGGGTTTCGAGATCGTGAGGCTGGATGGCGACCGTCAGGCCCCAACCGAAACGGGATTGCAGACGCTCCTCCAGGCGATCCACCTCTTTGGGATAGCGATCACAGGTGATGATGATCTGTCGGCCGCCGTCAAAGAGGGCGTTGAAGGTATGGAAAAACTCCTCCTGGGTCCGATCCTTGCCGGCAAAAAACTGAATATCGTCGATGAGGAGGGCATCCAGCTTGCGGTAACGTTGTTTGAAGTCGTTGATGGTGTTGTGTTGCAGAGAGCGTACCATGTCCATGATGAAGCCTTCGGAACTGACGTAGAGTACCTTGGCATCGTTATTGCGCTGGAGAATGGCGTTGCCGACGGCCTGCATGAGGTGGGTCTTGCCAAGGCCGACGCCGCCGTAAATATACAAAGGGTTATAGGATTTTCCCGGGTGTTCGGACACTTGTCGCGCGGCGGCCACGGCCAATTGGTTGGATTTGCCTTCGACATAAGACCCGAAGGAAAAGCCCGGATTGAGGCGATGACCATTGCGCGGATCGGTGCTGATGGCTGTGGCGGGAGGAACGGCTGTCGGGGCCGGACCTTCTTCCTCGCCCAGATCCAGGCGCAGAATCACGCCCGGTGCAAGATCGGCCAAACTTGCTTCAAGCAGGTCCATCAGCCGTTCACGTATCCATTCCATGACGAAGGCGTTGGGCGCGAACAAGCGTAACTCGTTGCCGTGCAACTCGCCGCGTAAGGGACGCAGCCAGGTGTTGAACTGCTGGGCGGTGGTCCGTTCTTGCAACTGCACGCACAGCGCCGCCCATAGGGCGTCCCCGTTGTGCAGCGCGGATGGCGCTGGATGACTGCTCATGCGTACCTGTCAGAGGGTCTGAAGGTGAAAAGCGCGATACCCCCGGCGGCTACCTGGTCAGGGCAGCAAAACAGGGATCACTCCCCGCGGTGAGGAGGACGTTTCACCATAATTCTCATGGATCGGAGTATAACCAAGTGTGGCGCTGCACGCCAGCGGGGATATGCTGGCGTGCTCTTATTGAAGAGAAAGTGTTTTACGCTGGAATAGGAGCGTATATAGTCTATTAAAAATAAATCAATAAAACGACAAATTTACTTATTCAACTTTTAATAAAACCATTATGTGATTAAAATACATTTATAATACAATTTGTTAATCTATTTAACCGTATCCTCTATAGAGAGGATGGGTGTCCACCATAGACTTGCTTTTCATGAAACGAACAAATTATAATAGAATAAACTCCTTTCGCCATGGCAAAAGGTTTGCGGAGGGTCCCATTGCGGTGCGTTGACATAATGCGGGAAATACGATCACGATGATGGGTGCGGTGGTTATTACCGGGGCGGGTAGCGGTATCGGACGGGCCTTGGCATTGGCGTACGCACAGCCGGGGCGAACACTTCTCCTGCTCGGACGGCATCGTCCAGCGCTGGAAGCAACGGCGGATTTGCTCCACGGTCGCGGAGGGCAGGTCGAAATACGGACTGTCGATGTCGGTGACGGACGGGCACTGGATACGATCGCCGCCGATTTCGCCAGGGATTTCGGGCCGGTCGCCGTCCTCATCGCCAATGCCGGTATCAGTCATGGTACCTTGACCGCAGAACCCGCCGATCGTCCGGTCTTCGCTGAAATCATTGCTACCAATCTTGTCGGTGTAGAACTCACATGCAGTGCTTTCCTTCCTTACCTGGAGCCGGCAGCGCGCGTGGTGGGGATGGCCAGTGTCGCCGGTTTTCGCGGGCTGCCGGGGGCGGCGGCCTATTCGGCGTCCAAGGCCGGGGTGATCGCCTACCTGGAAAGTCTGCGTCTGGAACTCCGTGGTCGTGGCATCCGCGTGTGCAGCATCGTTCCCGGTTACATTGCCACACCGATGACGGCGGAAAACCCATATCCAATGCCTTGGTTGATGCCGGTGGACCGCGCGGCCGCAAAAATGCGCCGCGCTATTGATCGAGGACGGCCGTGGACGGTGTTGCCCTGGCAAATGGCGGTGCTGGGAATACTGTTGCGTCATTTGCCCATAGCGGTGTATGACCGACTCCTTTCCCGCATGGCCGGAAAGGCGCGCAGACGAAACCGGGACCCAGGCATTTCTGGTGGAAGCGGCTCTTAAGCAGAGCGCATTAGCGCTGGGCGCGACAAAGTTTTCCACAAGGACAATGGTTCAAGTTGCGCCGTTTTGTTCTGGCGTGGGTTTCAGTAGTTTTTGTATGTTACTATAATAAAACAAATTTTTGTTAAAAACTTACTGGTTCTGGATGCCGTGCGCCTAGGATTCAGATCGCTCCGCCTGCCGGGGAAAAGAGTCCACAAAGTTATCCACAGGCTGTTCAGGGGGCGCATGCGCAGGATACCCTTTTTCCTGCTAGACTCGGCTCCGGCCATTGCGCATATAGAGAATTCCCCCATGTCCATGCCAGCGTCTCCACCCGTCGTCCTCAGTATCGCCGGTTCCGATCCTAGCGCCGGAGCGGGATTACAGGCTGATCTGCTGACCTTGGCCAGTCTGGGTGTGCACGGCTGCACGGCGGTCACGGCACTGACGGTGCAGAACTCTGAGAATGTGCATGCCTACACGCCGGTGGATCCCCGGGAAACCTGGGCACAGGCCCGAGCGGTGCTGGAGGACATGGCGGTACACGCGATCAAGATCGGGATGCTGGGCAGTGCCGCCATGGTGGAGGCCGTGAGCCATTTGTTGGCGGCCTATCCGCGGATCCCGGTGGTGCTCGACCCGGTGCTTGCCGCCGGAGGCGGTGCCTCTCTGGCCGGGACGGGCCTGCGCGAGGCCCTGGTCGCAGAACTCCTGCCACGGGTGACGGTATTGACACCCAACGGGCCAGAGGCACAGGTCTTGGCGGGTCTGCACGACCTGGAGGCGGCGGGATGCTGGCTGAACCGCCGGGGGGCCCAATGGGTACTGATCAGCGGAGGGCATGGCGATGGCCCGGTATTGGAGAACCGACTCTTTCATGACGCCGTGTTGCGGCGTACTATCCGGCAATCACGCCTTTCCGGGCGCTACCACGGTTCGGGATGTACGCTGGCTTCGGCGTTGGCGGCGGGCATCGCCAAAGGTCTGCCCGTAGAACAGGCGGTCCTGGCGGCGCTGGACTTCACCCATGACTGTTTGCTGCATGCCTACCCGTTAGGCAAGGGACAGTATTTCCCGGACCGTTTTTTTCATCTGCGCGCGCAACGGCGGCGAGGCGGATAACGGTGTCCACGGTTTCCGGCCTATATGTCATCACCGATGCTCGCCTGATGCCCGCGCCGGTTTTTCTGGAGCGGGCCGAGGCGGCGCTGCGCGGGGGGGCGCGCGTCCTGCAGTATCGAGACAAGGGCGACGCGGTGGCTGAAGCCCCCAGGCGGCGGGGGCAAGCAGGCGCGCTGCGGGAGCTTTGCGAACACTATAACGCCCTTTTCGTGATCAATGACGATCCATTGCTGGCACGGAAGGTGGGCGCGCGCGCCATTCATGTGGGGGCCGACGATGTGCCTCTGGCGGCGTTGCGCGCGCAGATGGGTCGTGCCACAATCATCGGCGCTTCCTGCTACGGCTCGGTGCGGCGTGCACAGGAAGCGATGGCGCAAGGCGCGGACTATGTGGCTTTCGGCTCTTTTTTTGCCTCGCCCAGCAAGCCTGGCGCCCCCCGGGTGCGCACGGACATCTTGACGGCGGCGCGCGCGGCCGTTGGCCTGCCTCTGGTCGCCATCGGCGGCATCACGGAGACCAATGGCCGCGCGGTGATTGCCGCGGGCGCCGATGCCCTGGCCGTGATCTCCGGTGTTTTTGCCGCCGCTGACGTGGAGGGTGCGGCACGGCGCTTCACTGCCCTGTTCGATGGTCGTAAGGAGTGACGATGACGCAGAACTCACACGCGCTCTTCAGCGCGGCGCAACAGTGTATCCCAGGCGGGGTCAATTCACCGGTTCGGGCCTTCCGCGGAGTGGGTGGTGACCCGGTTTTTATCGATCATGCCGAAGGGCCTTTCGTCTGGGATGTGGAAGGCCGCCGTTACATCGATTATGTGGGCTCCTGGGGGCCGATGATTCACGGCCACGGTCATCCGGAAGTGCTGGCGGCGGTGCGCGCGCAGATGGACAAGGGCCTCGGTTTTGGTGCCCCGACCGCTATCGAAGTGGAGATGGCGGAACTGGTCTGCGCGCTGGTGCCGAGCATCGAGTCGGTACGGATGACCTCCAGTGGTACCGAGGCGGTGATGACGGCCATCCGTTTGGCCCGGGGTTATACCGGGCGCGACAAGATCATCAAGTTCGAGGGTAATTACCACGGCCATAGCGACAGCTTGCTGGTGAAGGCCGGTTCGGGGGCGCTGACCCTCGGCCAGCCTTCCAGTGCGGGAGTTCCGCGTGACCTGAGTCAGGATACCCTGGTGCTGCCCTATAACGACCTCCCTGCGGTGGAAGAAATGATGGCGCGATTCGGTTTTGATGTCGCCACCATCATTGTCGAGCCGGTGGCCGGCAATATGGGTTGTGTGCCGCCGGAGCCGGGTTTCCTGGAAGGCTTGCGCGCGATTTGTGATCGATACGCGTGCGTGTTGATCTTTGATGAGGTGATGACCGGATTCCGGGTGGCCGTGGGTGGCGCGCAGGCGCTTTACGGTGTGCGGCCCGACTTGACCACGCTGGGTAAAATCATCGGCGGTGGCCTGCCGGTGGGCGCTGTCGGTGGCCCGCGGGAGATGATGGAATATTTGGCGCCCACCGGGCCGGTATACCAGGCGGGGACGTTGTCGGGGAACCCGGTGGCCATGGCGGCCGGTCTGACGACGCTGCGGCTGCTGACGGCGCCGGGCTTCCATGCGCGACTGGCGGCGCAGACGGCGGCGCTCTGCGCGGGTCTGGCGGAGCGCGCCAAGGCCGCCGGCATCCCCATGCAGATCAATCAAGTCCCGGCTATGTTCGGCTGGTTTTTTGCGGAACGGCCGGTGCGTGGTTTTGATGCGGTCATGGCCGCTGACCGCAAGCGCTACGCCCGTTTTTTCCATGGCCTGCTGGCGCGCGGAGTGTATCTCGCCCCTAGTGCCTATGAGGCGGGCTTCCTTTCGGCGGCCCACGGCGATGCCGAGATCGCCACGACGCTGGATGCCGCCGAAGCCGTTCTGGCCACCCTCAGGGAGGACGCATGAGTACCCTGTTTACCCGCATCATCCACGGTGAGATTCCGGCTCAGAAAGTTTTGGAAGATGACCGTTACCTGGCCTTTCTCGATATCCGCCCAATCCGGCCGGGACATACGCTGGTCATTCCCAAGATCGAGCATGATTACCTCTTCACGCTGGATGACGAGACGCTGGCCGGGCTGCTGCCCTTTGCCAAGCGTGTCGTACCGGCGCTGGAGCAGGTGACGGGCTGCAAACGGGTCGGGGTCATGGTCGCCGGCCTGGAAGTGCCGCATACCCATCTGCATCTGGTTCCGATGAATGCCATCTCGGACTTGAATTTTGCCCATGCGAAAGAGAGCACAGCGGAAGCATTGGTGGCGATGGGAGACCGGGTGCGCGAGGCATTGCGGGGCTAGGGGCACGCCGTTGCGTTCGTTAAGCACTTTCTGGAAGGGCTGGTGGCCGTGGTTCTCCATATTCGCCTGCTGCACGCTCTTCGCGAGCCCGTTTGCGCTGGCGGCCGCCCGTAAAACTTGTCCGGACTTCGTGGACATTAACCATGCCGATGTCTCCCAGTTGCGTTGTCTCCGGGGAGTGGGCGAAAAGCGGGCGGCGGCGGTGGTCACCTTCCGGGAGACGCACGGCCCCTATCCCGGCCCCGCGTCGTTAGCCGCGGTTGTGGGCCCCAAGATGGCGCAACGGTTGCGCGAGCGCGTGGTGGTGAACGTCCCGGCGGACCCGGCGCCGCGGTAATTCTCCACCTGCTCAAGCGCGGCACCGCGGGCTTTGTGTCGCTTTTCCCCGGATCACATCAGGATGATGTCGTACTGCTCTTGCGTATAGGCCGCTTCGGCCTGTACCTTGATGGGCCGGCCGATGAACTCCTCCAGCGCCGCGAGGCTGGTGCTTTCTTCGTCCAACAGCTTCTCCATCACCTGCGGAGAGGCCAGGACCACGAAGCGCTCCGCCGGATAGGCGCGGGTTTCGCGGACAATTTCGCGAAGGATTTCGTAGCAGATGGTTTCCGCGGTTTTCATGAAGCCGCGGCCGTGGCAGTAGGGGCAAGGCTCGCAGAGCGCTTGGCGCAGGCTCTCGCGGGTGCGTTTGCGGGTCATTTCCACCAGTCCCAGCGCGGAGATCTGGGTGATGCTGCAGCGGGTGCGATCGCTTTGGATGGCTTTTTCCAGGGCACGCTGGACCCGGCGTTTGTGTTCTTCCTCCTCCATGTCGATGAAGTCGATGATGATCATGCCGCCGATGTTGCGCAGGCGCATCTGCCGGGCGATGGCGGCGGCGGCTTCCAGATTGGTCTTGAGAATGGTTTCTTCCTGGTTGCGGCGACCGACGAAGCCGCCGGTGTTGACGTCCACGGTGGTCAGGGCCTCGGTCTGGTCGATGATGAGATAGGCGCCGGACTTGAGGGTCACCCGGCTTTGCAAGGCCCGTTCTATTTCCTCTTCGACATTGTAAAGGTCGAAGAGGGGACGCTCGCCGCTATAGTGCTCGATGCGCCCGGCGACTTCCGGGGTGACGCCCGCACAGAAGGCCAGGGCCGCATCAACCGTTTCCCGGGAGTCGATGCGTACCCGCTGAATGTCGTCGGACATCACGTCGCGCATCATGCGCATGGCGAGATTGAGATCGCGGTGAATCTCGCCAGGGGCCGAGGTGTGTTCCAGGCGGGCGCGGATGGATTGCCACAGGCGGCGCAGAAAATCGATATCGCCGGCAAAATCCGCCTCGTCCACGCCTTCCGCGAGGGTGCGGATGATGTAGCCACCCGCCTCTTCGGGGGAAATCACGGATTTGAGCCGCTCTTTGAGCCGGGTGCGTTCTTCAGGAGATTCGATACGGGTGGAGACACCGATCCGGGGCACATAGGGCATATAGACCAGATAGCGCCCGGGCAGGGTGATGCGAGTGGAAAGACGGGCGCCCTTACTGCCCAGCGGGTCTTTGATGACTTGCACCACCACTTCCTGCCCTTCGTGGAGCAGGGCACAGACATTGCGGATTTCATGATGACCAGGCCGTGTCTCGATATCGGTCTCGCCTTGTGCCTCCTCGCGATCCTCCTGGATATCGGCGGCGTGGAGGAAAGCCGTGCGTTCCAGACCGATGTCGACGAAGGCGGCCTGCATACCGGGGAGCACACGGCGGACGATCCCTTTGTAGATATTGCCCACCAGACCGCGATGGCCACTGCGCTCGACCTGGAGTTCCTGAAGGACACCGTTATCCACCAGCGCAACGCGGATTTCCTGGGGGGTGACATTGATCAGCAGTTCTTCGCTCATGCGTATCCTGGGAGGCAAGGAGGGGGGAGGCCACAAGCGGCAAGACACTCCGCCGTTTCGAAAAGGGGCAGGCCCACGACGCCGCTGTAAGATCCCTGCACAGCACTGACGAAGACGGCGCCGAAGCCTTGAATGGCGTAGGCGCCGGCTTTGTCGGCGGGTTCGCCGGTTTCCCAGTAAGCCCGCATTTCCGCGGTGCTGAGCGCGCGCAGGCGGACGGCGCTGTCGCACAGTCGCAGCGTGATCTGGCCGCGGTGGAAGAGGGCGATGGCGGTATGTACCTGATGCCAGACGCCGCCCAGCGCCCGATACATGCGAGCGGCGTCGTCGGCGTCGCGCGGTTTGCCGAAGAGGTGACTCCCCAGAGCAACGACGGTATCCGCCGCAAGAATGGTGTCCTGCGGGTGGATTGCCGCCGCGGCGAGCGCCTTGCTGTGGGCCAGGCGCCGAGCCAGGGCGTCGGGAGCTTCTCCCGCGCGGGGCGTCTCGTCCACAGCGACCGGCAAGACCTCCGGCGCATAGCCCAACTGTTGGAGCAGGGCGAGGCGGCGTGGTGAGGCCGAGGCGAGAATCAGGGATGTCACGGAGTCTGGCTGGCGTTCACCAACAGCAGTTCGGCTACGCCGGTGCTGAGGCCGGCACCCGTGGCCAGGGCCAGTACCTGGCCCGGTATGCCGTCGCGGCGCAGGGTGCGGAGTATGGTTTCAGCGCGCTGGGTCGCCGCATTGGCGCCCAATGGCTGGGGAGAGACCCGTACCAGTATTTCGCTGACCGCGGCTTGTTTGAGAATTCCGGAAATGGCCCGCAGACGTTGGGCACCGTCGGTGGAAAGCCGGTTGTCGCTGCCGAACAGACTGTCCACCGGCATGGTGACATGCACGCCATCGCTAGCGGCCCGGACCTGGGCGTATACCGTGAGTGCTTTGCCATAGCCAGCCGCCGGAGGGGCCGTCGTCGAATTGGGTGTTGCCGACGGTTGTCCGGCCAGTCCGGCGAGGCGGTGCTCTTCCTGTTGCAACAGTTGTTTTTGCTGCTGGATCTCGGCTTGCAGATGCTGGGTTTGTGCGCCGCTCATGGTCTTGTTCGCCAATTGCGCCCGCAAATTGGCGTATTCAGTTTGCAGGGACTGATATTGGCGGGTTAAAGAGCGCACCTGATTTTGCAGGGGGTATAACGAACCTTGCTGATCCGTCTGGTGCCGCTCTTCCCGTAAGCCCGCCATGCGGGCGTCGAAAATCGCCTGATCCACCCGAAAGAGGGGCGGATCTACTTGATCGCGGGTCATCATCTGAATGCTGTTCTGTAAACCGGAAAGTGTCGCGGGGGGGATGGGCGGGCCGCTGCGTTGCGCCTCCTGGAGTCGCTGAAGGGCTTGCCGCAGCGCATGGGTCGTCGTGGCATCGGCCAGCGCCACCCCAGGGAGGGTAACGAGCAGGGCGGCGGCGGCGATAAGATGACGGGCGCGCATCACGGGGCCTCCTGGGCGATCTGTGCCTTGGTGGCGGCAATCTGTTGCCGGAGCGAGGCGTTGCGACTCTGCAAATCGGCGATCTGGCTTTGCAGTGCTGTCCGCTGGCTGTCGGTGGATGCGCTGTTGAGGCGGGTCTGAATATTGTCGAGCAGGGTTTTGGCGAGCAGGGTCTGGCGGCTTGCCAGGGTGTAGTCGCCGCGCACAACCGCCGCGCGCGCGGCACTCAGGGCCTGTCGCGCCGGCGCCAGTTGCCGTGCGCTGACCGCCGGTGAGAGGGCGAGAATGCGTTCCCGGCCGGCCTGCACGGAAATCGTGTCGGCGGCGCTTTGCCGCGGGCTGACCTGCACGATCTGGGCACAGGCGCCGAGACCCAGAGTCAGGGCCAGCGCCATCCCTAATCGGGGATACATGGGGTGATTCCATAGCTTGTTCACGTCAGCGTTACTCCTCTCCGCCACGATGATAGGGCAAACCGGCCTGAATGCTCCAAGCCCGGTATAACTGTTCGGCCAATACGACACGCACCACCGGATGGGCGAGGGTCAACGGCGATAGCGACCAGCGCCAGTCTGGTTGCAGGGTCGGGTCGAGACCATCCGGGCCGCCAATCCACAAGGCCACGTCGCGCCCGCCATTGAACCAGGTCTCGATGCGTCGCGCCAGGGCCGCGCTGTCCAGATACCGCCCCCCGACGTCCAGTGCCACCCGCTCGACTCCGGCGGGAGTGGCGGCGAGAATGCGTTCGCCCTCTTCGCGGCGCCAGCGCATCGGATCCCCGCCGCGCTGGCGCCGCGCCAGAGATAACCCGCGCCATTCGACGCGCAGTTGCGGTGGCATCCGGGTGGTGTATTCGGCCACGCCAGCGTCTACCCACGTCGGCATTTTGCGGCCGATGGCCAGCACCCAGAGGCGCATGGCGGATCACCGACTCTCGCTTTGACTGCGTATTTGGGGCAACTCTCCCCAGAGACGCTCCAGTTGATAAAAATCGCGCACTTCCGGCCGCATGACGTGGACCACCACATCGCCAAGATCCACCAGCACCCAGTCACCGACGGCAAGCCCCTCTTTGCCAATGGGTCGAATGCCCTCCTCGCGCATACGGGCCATCACCGCGTCGGCCAGCGCCCGCAGGTGGCGATCGGAGTTGCCGGAGGCGATGACGAGATAGTCGGTGATGTCGGTTTGTTTGCGGACATCGATACTCTTGATGTCGAGTGCTTTATGTTCATCCAGAACGGAGATGGCCAGGTCGCGGAGATTTTCTGCTGTCGCCAAGGGTGATGATCCTCTATGGTCGGGCTATGGGTTTTGGTAGAGCCGTTCGGCCTCAATATAATCCAATACTTCGTCCGGTAACAGGAAGCGCGGACTTTGACGGCTGGCGAGCAGGCTGCGGATACTCGTTGCGGAGATCTCCAAGGCGGTGACGGTGTGAAACAAAATGTGTCCCGCCGGCGCCCGGCGCAGGGTGCCGACATCCTCGCATCGACGCTGATAAAGGGCTTGGCGCAAGGCTTCCGGCAACTCGGCCGCGGGCCAGCCGGGGCGCCCCGTGACGATGAGGTGTGTAAGCTCCAGAATGTGCTGCCAATCCCGCCAGGTATCGAAGCGCAGAAAGGCGTCCATGCCAATGACCATGGCCAGGATGGCCTGGGGGCGCTGCTGGCGCAGGGTGTTGAGGGTGTCGACGGTATAGGATGGCCCCGCGCGCTCCACTTCCAAGGAAGTGACGCTGAAGCGTGGGTGGTGGGCTACGGCGATGCGGGCCATGACCAGGCGATGGTGGGCATCGGCCCAGGGGCTTTGGCGGTGGGGCGGATGCCCGGCGGGAATCAGCATGACCTGCGCGATGGCGAGGGCTTGACGCACTTCCTCCACCGCGCGCAAATGCCCGTAGTGGATAGGATCAAAGGTCCCGCCGAGGATGACCAGATCGTCGTTGCTGGAATCGTGCATTACGGCAATATAACCAAGGGCCGCGTCGGGGGGAAGTCGACCCCGTTTCGGAATGCCCTGTCCTCCCTTACAATGCGGGCTGTGGCGTGGAGGAGAAGGGCGACGTGACGGCGCAGCAGGGAAGTCTGGGACAAAGGGCGGTGGCCGCGCTGGCCGTCTGGGTGTTGCGCGGAGCGGCGCATTTGCCGGGGGGCTGGCGGGCGGTCCTGGGAGCGATGCTCGGTGATTTGGCCCGGATGAGTCTGTCCCGTCCCCGTCGGGTGGTGGACGCCAATCTCGCCATCGTTTTTCCGGCACAGAGCCTGACCCAGCGGCACGCCCTGCGGCGGGCGCATTTCCGGGCGCTGGGTCAGGCGGCCCTGGAGTGGGGACCACTGTGGTACTGGCCGCTGCCGCGTGCCCTCGGCCTGATCCGGGAGGTGCATGGGGGAGCGCGGGTGGATGCCGCGCTGGCCGAGGGGCGCGGCGTCATTCTCTTTACGGCCCATCTGGGAGCCTGGGAGGCTGCCGTGCTTTATATCGGCCAGCGCTGGCCCGTCACCGTCCTGTATATGGAAACCGGCAATCCGGCCATCAATGCGCGCATGGTGGCCGGGCGCGCCCGTAGTGGCGCGCGGTTGACCCCGAAGGAGAGCGGGGTTCGCCCTCTTCTGCACGCATTGCAGCAGGGAGAAGTGGTGGGCGTGCTGCCCGATCAAAACGTCGATCCGCGCGAAGGGGGGTACGCCCCTTTTTTCGGCCGTCCCGCCTGCACGACGCCGTTGCTCGGACGGCTGGCGGCGCGCCGCAATAGCCCGGTCTTCGGTCTCTTTGCCTATCGCCTGCCGCGCGGCCAAGGTTTCCGGATAGAATTCGTGCCGATGCCGGAGTCCTTCCCCAGCGGCAATGCCACGGCCGATGCGACGGCCATGAACGCCACGCTGGAGGCGGCCATCCGTAAAGCTCCCGAACAATATTGGTGGGTACATCGCCGTTTCAAGGACCAGCCGGAGGGCTGGGATTATCCGTATTGAAGCGTCCGATCCGGAGCCCTTGAAATTCTTTTCCGCGGCCCCCATCCATCGAATGTGGTGGTTTTCATGACGTTGACTCAATAAGGAGATTCGATCATGGTGGATGAAAAAACAAAGTCGGTCGCACAGCCGGTCCGTTCCGTGGACCCGTTGGAGCAATTCTTTGATTCGGTACTTCCGGGCGTTTTTCGCTCTTCCGTACAGGCGAGTAATGGCGCGCCGCGTGCGCACATCGCGCATATCGATGTGATCGATCGCGACAACGAAATAGTCATCAAGGCCGAAGTCCCGGGTATGAACAAGGATCTGCTGGACGTTCAGGTGCACGGGAACCAGGTGTATATCAGCGGCAAGAAGGAAGAGATCCAGTCTCAGGAGGAAGGGAAATACATCTATCGTGAGCGTCGCTATGGCGAGTTTTCCCGCACGGTGCAGCTGCCGGTGGATGTGGATGCCAGCCAGACAAAGGCCGCTTATAAGGAGGGGGTGCTGGAGTTGGTTCTGCCCAAGGCGGAGTCGGCCAAACGGCGGAAGATCGCGGTGGAATAAGCGCGAGTCCGGATGAATGGTGGTGAAGACCGGCGCCGGCCGGGCGTTTTACCCGCCGGCGCCGGACGCTTCATTTCCCGATGCAAAAGCGGGAAAAAATCTCGCCGAGGATGTCTTCCGCATCGATGTGGCCGGTGACGCGGGCCAGGGCGCCGGCGGCTTCGCGTAGGGACTGGGCGACCAATTCGGGTACCCCGCCGACGCTGTGCAGGTCTTTCGCGGTATTGAGTTGATCCAGGCAATCTTCCAGCGCTTCGACGTGGCGGCGGCGGGCGCTGAAGGGGCAGTTGCCGCCGTGCATGCCCAGCGCTTCGATCATGCCCTGGTGCAATGCATCGAGACCCGCGCCGGTTTGGGCGGAGAGGGCGACGGCTGCCTCGCCCGCCGGGGTGGGCGGTGGGGCGGAGACCAGATCCGACTTGTTCCAGATGATTCGGCGCGGTCCTTCCGGCAAGTCGCGCAGGATGGCTTCGTCCTCTGCTTGCCAACCGACGCTGGCATCGGCCACCAGAAGAATCAGTTGCGCGCTGTGCAGGATATGGCGGGCGCGGGCGATGCCTTCCGCCTCCACGGCGTCGCCGGCCTGGCGCAGGCCAGCGGTGTCGATGAGTTCCACCGGCAGCCCGTTCAGGAGGATCTCCTCACGCAGCAGGTCGCGGGTGGTCCCGGGGATGGCGGTGACGATGGCGGATTCGCGCCGGGCGAGGGCGTTCATCAGGCTGGATTTGCCGACATTGGGTCGCCCGGCGAGGACGACGCGGCCACCACGCGCCAGCCGGGCACCCTGCTCGGCCTGGCGGAGCAATCGAGCGACTCGGCGCCCCAACTGCGTCAGACCATCGGCAATGGCCTGTTCATGGGTGTCACCGAGGTCTTCTTCACTGAAATCCAGTCCGGCTTCGGCGAGGGCGAGGAGATGCAGGAGCTGGCGGTGGATGCCGTCGACCGCCTGCGAGAAAGCGCCCTCCAGACTCGCGGCCGCGGCGCGCGCCTGGGCATCGCTGCGGGCGTGGATGAGGTCCGCCACGGCTTCGGCTTGAGCCAAATCGAGGCGGCCATTGAGAAAGGCTCGTTCGCTGAATTCACCGGCCCGTGCCGCCCGTGCGCCGCGGGCGATGGTTTCGGCGAGCAGGCTGGCCAGGGCCAGTGGACTGCCATGCCCCTGTAATTCCACGACAGTTTCACCGGTGTAACTGTGCGGGGCGGGGAAGTAGAGGGTGATGCCATGATCGATTACCCGGCCGTCACGGGTGTAGAAACGGCGGAAGTGGGCGTAACGGGGGGTCAGGGGTTTCGCTGCGGATCCACCGCAGAGCGCCGTGGCGATAGACAAGGCCCGTGGTCCGGACAGGCGCACGATGCCGACGCCGCCTTCCCCCGGCGGGGTGGCAATCGCGACGATGGTGTCCCCCTGCTGGTAGTCCATGTCGTTAACTCAACACGAACCTTCCCGCCCTAATCCTTGGCCGCCATGATGTGTCGGGTGATCAGATACTGCTGACCGATGGAGACCACGTTGTTGGTCAGCCAGTACAGCACCAGACCCGCCGGGAAGAAGGAGAAGAATACCGCGAAAATCACGGGCAGGGCCGACATGATGCGCTTCTGCATGGGATCCACCGGTGCCGGATTGAGGCGCTGCTGAAAGAACATGGATACGCCCATGAGCAGGGGCAGGATGTAGTATGGATCGGGTATGGCCAGATCGCGAATCCAGAGGATAAAGGGTGCCTGCCGCAGCGAGACGCTCTCCACCAGCACCCAGTACAGGGCGATGAAGAAAGGCATCTGCAGCACGATGGGCAGGCAGCCCGCCATGGGGTTGATCTTCTCGCTGCGATACAGTTCCATCATCGCCGCGCCCAGCTTCTGGCGATCGTCCCCGACCTCCTTCTTCAGCTTCTCCAGTTTGGGCTGCAACTTGCGCATGTTGGCCATGGAGCGGTAACTGATGGCCGAGGGGTAGAAGAAAATGAATTTGACCACTATGACCAGCAGGACAATGGCCAGCCCCCAGTTGCCGACCCATCCATGGAACCAGGTCAGCACCACATGCATGGGTTCGGCGATGATGGCGAACCAGCCGTAATCCACGGTTTGCTCCAGGCCGCGACCCATGGCGGCCAGCGTTTGCTGTCGCTTCGGCCCAAGGAAGAGTTGCTGGGTGATGGTGGTGCTCTGGCCCGGTGCCAGGGTCGGCAGCGGAGTACTCACGCCGGCGACATAATTGGTCCCCGATGGGCGGGCATAGACCTCGGTCTGGGCATGCACCGGCGGCAGGATGGCGGTAAGGAAGTAATGATCCATCATCCCTGCCCAGCCGGGACCCGCTTTCAGCACGGGGTGGTCGCGGATGTCGCCGAAACTCTGCTCGCTGAAACTGCCCCCATGCATGAGCACCGCGCCGGTGAAAATCGACATGAACAGGTGGCTTTCGGTACGGTCGTTGCGCAGAATCTGGTCGAAATAGCTGCCCCCCCAAGGCGCGGAGCCGCTGTTGGTGATGGTGACGCGTTCTTCAGCCACATAACTGGCGGGCCGGAACACCCAGGTTTTTGTCACCGTCAGGGGTCCGGCCTTGCCGGTGAGGACGATGGGCTGATCGTCGGCTTTCCGGTGGGCGGGAGCGGTAAACTGGGGAATCAGCGTTTGCCCGTCGCCGCTGACGAAACCGCTCTGCTGCACGGTGAGTCTGGCCGCGGCGGTATCGAGAATGGGATAGGGTGCGGGATTATCCACCGCCTGCGGATAATGGCGCAGACCGAGGTGTTGGATATCCCCTCCGTTCAGGGTGATCCGACCAGCGAACACCTGGGTTTGGAAGGGCACCGCGGGGCCTGTCGCGGATTGAAAGCCGGTGCCGGCCGGCGTGGTGGGGGGGGATGCCACCGCGGGTGAGGTGGCGGTTGCGGTGGAAGGTATTCTGGAGGCCGTCATACTGTGGGTGACGGCGGCCGGTGTGGCGGATTTGGGCGCGTTTTGTTCTTGCCAAGCCTGAAACAGCAAAAAGATGACCACAGCGAGTGCAAAGGCAAGGATTGTCTTCTGAGTATCCATGGGGCCCCAAGGCTTTCAAGGAACGGGATCGATACCACCCGGATGCCAGGGGTGGCAGCAGCTGATGCGTTTGATGCCTAGCCAGAAACCCTGGGCGATGCCGTAGCGCTCGATGGCTTGGCAGGTGTATTCGGAGCAGGTCGGGTAAAAGCGGCAGTTGTGTCCGAGGAATGGGCTGATGACAGACTGATAGCCACGCACCACAAGGACGGCCGCGCGCCGTGCGTTCATGCCTTCTCCAGCAATTGCCCGAGGTAGACACGCATGGCCTGCATGCTGAGTTGCCGGGCGCCCGCCCGCGCCACGACCAGCACATCCCGCCCCGTCGCGCGCACCGATTGCTGGCGAAACGCTTCGCGCAGCCGCCGCTTGATACGGTTGCGAACCACGGCATTGCCCACCTTGCGTCCGACGGCCAGACCCAGTCTCGGGTGTGTCCGTTCGTTGCGCAGGACGTAGATCACCAATTCGGGGAAGACCTTTTTGCGGCCCTGTGTGAGGGTGCGCCGGATGGCCGCCTTCTGGCGGAGGCGATCCTCGCGGGTGAAGCGATGAGGATGCGCCTGCACCGGGTTCATCTGACCTACGGACAGAGACGCTGACGGCCCTTGGCGCGGCGCCGTTTGAGCACGAGGCGACCGGATTTGGTGGCCATGCGGGCGCGGAAACCATGGGTCCGTTTGCGGTGGACGACACTGGGTTGAAAAGTACGCTTCATTGGGGCATTCCTGCGGATAATTCTTAAGGGCTGAGAAGATAAGGAGATGCTGCACGAAAGTCAAGGCGCCGGTCCGTATTTTCGGGACCCGGCGGCGACGCATCCGCCTCCATCCCGGACGCGGACCCTTCGGCGCGGCCGCGGCAAAAGTTCCTATCGCACGATCGGTTTGTAGCGCAAACGGTGCGGTCTGGCGCCCTCTTCGCCCAGGCGACGTTTTTTGTCGGCCTCGTACTCGTGGTAGTTGCCCGCAAAGAACTCCACGTGGGCGTCGCCCTCGAAGGCGATGATATGGGTGGCGATGCGGTCGAGGAACCAGCGGTCGTGGGAGATGACCAGGATGCTGCCGGCGAATTCCAGCAGGGCATCCTCCAGGGCGCGCAGGGTTTCCACGTCGAGGTCGTTGGAGGGTTCGTCCAGCAAGAGGACGTTACCGCCGGCGATGAGGGTCTTGGCCAGATGCAGGCGCCCGCGCTCGCCTCCCGACAATTGTCCCACCAGCTTCTGCTGGTCGGCCCCTTTGAAGTTGAAGCGCCCACAATAAGCGCGGGAGGGAATTTCAAATTTACCGACGGTGAGGATGTCGAGACCGCCGGAGATTTCTTGCCAGACGTTGTTTTTGGCGGCCAAGGCGTCGCGGGACTGATCGACGTAGGCGAGCTTGACCGTTGGACCGAGGATGACCTCGCCGCTATCCGGCTGTTCCTGTCCCGTTATCATGCGGAAAAAGGTGGACTTGCCGGCCCCGTTGGGGCCGATGACGCCGACGATGGCGCCCGGCGGAACCTTGAAGCCGAGGTTTTCAAAGAGCAGTTTTTCACCAAAGCCTTTGCTCGCGTCGCGGAATTCGATGACTTCGTTACCCAGGCGCTCCGCCACCGGAATGAAAATTTCCTGGGTTTCGTTGCGCGTCTGGTATTCATGGGAGCTGAGTTCTTCAAAGCGGGCCAGGCGCGCCTTGCTTTTGCTCTGGCGGCCTTTGGCGCTCTGTCGTACCCACTCCAGTTCATGCTGCATGGCCTTGAGGCGCGACGCCTCGGTTCTGGCCTCTTGCGCCAGGCGCTTTTCTTTCTGTTCCAGCCAGGCCGAATAATTGCCCTTGTAGGGAAAACCGTGTCCACGATCCAGTTCCAGAATCCACTCCGCCGCATTGTCGAGAAAATAACGGTCATGGGTGACGGCGACCACGGTGCCGGAGAACCGCTGTAGATATTGCTCTAGCCAATCTACCGACTCGGCGTCGAGATGATTGGTGGGCTCGTCGAGGAGGAGCATATCAGGACGACTGATGAGCAGGCGGCAGAGGGCGATACGGCGCTTTTCACCACCGGACAGGGGGCCGACCAGCGCGTCCCAGGGCGGGAGACGCAGGGCATCCGCCGCGACTTCCATCTGTTGCTCCGCTTGATGCCCATCGCTGGCAGCAACGATGGCTTCCAGGCGCGCCTGCTCGGCCGCCAAAGCGTCGAAGTCGGCATCGGGTTCGGCATAGGCGGCATAAACGGCCTCCAGTTCTCGTTGGGCGCTGATGATCTCGCCGAGACCCTCTTCCACGACCTGGCGCACGGTCTTGTCCGGGTCCACCTGCGGCTCCTGCGGCAAATAGCCGATCTTGAGGCCGGGCATGGGCAGCGCCTCGCCCTCGAATTCGGTATCGACCCCCGCCATGATCTTCATGAGGGTGGACTTGCCGGCACCGTTCATTCCGAGCACGCCAATCTTGGCGCCAGGGAAGAAGGACAGGGAAATATCCTTGAGCAGGACGCGTTTGGGCGGCACGGTCTTGCTGAGGTGGTTCATCGTGAAGACATATTGCGCCATGTTCTTTAATACCTCGTTGATCCCATGAGTTTCCCGGATGATCGTCCGTTGTCGCAAGGAAAGCTGGACGGTTGCAGTCGATGGTTTCCATCCTCCCGCCGGACACGGGCGCTCTGCCCTCTGTTTCACGACCCGTAATTTTCTTCAACCATGATTTATGGTGTTTGCGGAATAGGGAGGGCGTTTGCTTTCCGCCCCTGCGCGCGCTGCGATGTGCCGTAATTTAACCGGACGAGCGGTTGACGTTCAAGAGGAACCCGGTCCGTCGCCTCCACATATGGAAGCCATCCATCGGACACACGGTCATGCAGCCGGTGTATTTGCAAAGGATGCAAGATTCCGTCACCACGTGCGTCATGATAATTCCTTCCCTGTCGGGAGGTCTCCCTCATGACCTTGATGGGCCTGACGCCGCCGCGCCATGGCCGCACCCAGGCCGGCCCGTTTTTCCGCATCCATCAAACGTTCGGCGATGGGAAATATTTCCTCATTCTCCAGGGCCACATGGGCGCGATTCATGCTGACAAAAGGTTCCGGCCAGAGCACCCGTACATGCCCCGCTTCCACCATAGCCAGGTCTTGATTCAGCAGGCGCCATTGTTGCTCCAGCTGACCATGCTGCGCGGCCAGGTTTTTCACCGGTGCGCGCAGCATGGCCGGAAATGCCGGATGCTGCAAGATCCAGGGGAACAGATCCTTCTCTTCATCGGCATGGTGCTGCGGGGCGGCCAGTAAAAAATAACGGCGTATCCGGGCGGCGGCCTGTCGTGCCTCACTATCCACCCCGCACTGGGTGAGATGTTCGGCGAGTCGCTCCAAGGTCAGGCAGTGCCCGAGGATGCGTTCATGACAGGCACGCAGCAAACCCATCGGATCATCGAAGGAAGGCGCGGGTGCATTCAAAAGGTTCATGCCGATCCCTCCGCCGCGAAAGGATCATGGAAGACGTTACTGCGCAGACGCCGATGCAACGGGTTTCTCATGGAAAATTTCCTTACGTTCCGGTCAATACGCCCATGGTTGAGGATTTTGGGCGCTGATTCCTTGATCTGAATCAAAGCATGCACCTACGCCATGAATCGTCCAGCGTTTTCCACCGCTCAACGGTGTCAACAAATGCCCGGTTTTCATCCGGAAATGCGGGCGGCACATAAATGGCCGTATGCAAAACGTGGTTGACCCAGGCTCATGAGTCGACAATGGGAGAAATACCGGTCGCGTGCAAGGACTGGTTGGCAAGCCGCGCCCTGCCGCTATGCCGTTATGGGCAAAAACCAGTTGGAGAACGGCATGGCAGAGAGCGTTTGGATTTTCCGAGCGACAGCAACGCAACTCAAACATCTACTGTCACCCCGGCAAAGCCGGGGGATTTCCTGTTTTTGCTTAAACAAGCTCAGCCTGCCAGCGCAAGCATCAACTGATTGATGCGCGCGACGAAACCGGCAGGGTCTTCTAATTGTCCCCCTTCAGCCAGAATCGCCTGATCCAGCAGCAGTGCTGACCATTCGGCGAAGCGCGTATCGTCTTTTTCGCCTTCTATGCGTGCCAGCATGGGATGGGTGGGGTTGATCTCCAGGACAGGTTTGGTGCTGGATACTTCGTGGCCGGCCTGCTTGAGCAATTGCTGCATGTACAGGGCCATGTCCCGCTCGCCCAGGACGATACAGGCCGGAGAACTGGTCAGACGGTGGGAGACGCGCACAGCTTCCACCCGCTCGCCTAAGGCGTTTTTGATGCGTTCCACCAAACCCTCAGCACCCTTTTCCGTTTCTTCCTGCGATTTGCGTTCTTCCTCGGTTTCGATGGCGCCCAGGTCAAGCGCACCTTTGGCGACGGATGCCAGTGCCTTACCCCCAAATTCGGGCAGATGGCTGGTCAGCCATTCATCTACGCGATCACTGAGCAGCAATACTTCGATGCCTTTTTTGCGCAGCAACTCCAACTGCGGACTGTTTTTGGCGGCAAGGAAGGAGTCCGCAGTGATGTAGTAAATTTTGTCTTGACCCTCGGCCATTCGCGCGAGGTAATCGGCCAGCGATACATTTTGCGTTTCCGTGTCCATGTGGGTGCTGGCGAAGCGTAGCAGCTTGGCGATCTGTTCGCGGTTGCTGTAATCCTCACCCGGACCTTCCTTGAGCACCCGTCCGAATTCATTCCAAAACGTCTGATACTTCTCAGGCTCTTTCTCGGCCATTTCCTCCAGGAGACTCAGTATTCGTTTCACCGAACCAGAGCGCATCTGGTCGATGACTCGGTTACCCTGCAGGATCTCGCGGGAGACGTTAAGAGGCAAATCGCTGGAATCGATCACACCGCGCACAAAGCGCAGGTAGCGGGGAAGAAGCTGCTCGGCATCGTCCATGATGAAGACGCGCTGCACATAGAGCTTGATACCGTGGGAACGGTTGTGATCCCAGAGATCAAAGGGTGCTTTGGCAGGAATGAAGAGTAAGGAGGTGTATTCCAGTCGTCCTTCAACATGGTTGTGGCTCCAGGTCAGAGGGTCGCCATAGTCGTGGCTGACGTAGCGATAAAACTCCTTGTACTCGTCGTCGCTGATCTCGGACTTGGAGCGTTGCCAGAGAGCGGAGGCCTTATTGACCGTTTCCCATTCGTCACCAGGCTTGCCTTCTTCGCCCATTTTGCGCATACGGATCGGCAGGGGTATGTGATCCGAATATTTGTTAATGATGCTGCGTAAGCGCCAGGCGCTGAGCAGGTCCTGGCGTTCTTCCTCGCGCAAGTGCAAGACGATTTCGGTACCGCGCGCGGGCAGATCCAGGGTTTCCAGGGTGTAGGTTCCGGTACCGTCCGACTCCCAGCGAACACCATGCTCGGCCTCC
This sequence comes from Pseudomonadota bacterium, assembly GCA_021821285.1. GTDB lineage: Bacteria > Pseudomonadota > Gammaproteobacteria > Acidithiobacillales > Acidithiobacillaceae > Acidithiobacillus. The sequence goes on along the minus strand of JAKACQ010000001.1, from coordinate 84,845 downwards.
ATGCCAGCGCGACGGGTGTTCAGGATGATGCGATCTGCAACGATGAATGCCGAATAAAAACCTACTCCGAACTGGCCGATCAGCTTGGCGTCTTTGGTCTGGTCGCCGCTGAGGCGTTCAAGGAACTCGCGCGTCCCGGATTTGGCGATAGTGCCGATATGAGCAATCACCTCGTCGCGGTCCATGCCAATACCGTTGTCTCGCACGGTAATGGTGCCGGCCTCGGGATCGAAATCCACCTCCACCTTGAGTTCGCTGTCACCTGTTAAGAGGGCGGGGTCGGCCAATGCCTCGAAACGCAGCTTGTCGCAGGCGTCAGAAGCATTGGAGATCAACTCGCGCAGAAAGATCTCTTTGTTGGAGTAAAGCGAATGGATCATCAACTGCAATAGCTGATTGATCTCGGTTTGAAATTGCATGGTTTCCTTGCTGGCGACCATTATCTCTCCTGATGAAGTAACGGGGTTCGCGCAGAGAGCGAACGGTTGAATGTAAGCAGACTGAACGTGGTGCCTGCCAAAGGGAAAATCAAGGCCGCTGGTGCCATCCACGGAAAATTGGTAATTCACGCGGCATTCTCATGCCATCTGCGTTTCTGACAGCCTGTGGAATCGGCACCTATGTAGACATTCTCATGGAAGGCAAGTCTCTGCTCATAACGCCGGTACAAGAACCACGTGCAGGCTGGTTTGAGGGTTTCAAGTCGGAAATGGATGTGGACCCTCTGGGCGGCCTCCCTGTTGATGAAGGCGACGAAGACTGGACGTGGTGAAGCGTGGCGAGGTGTATTGGGTTAATCCTTCCGTATCCATGAAAATGCGCGTGACGTCGCCAGACGGATCTCGACAACGCCAGCATACCAGCGCTCACGCTGCGAATGGAAAAAGGTAGAGACGCTCTTCGCACACCTCAAGCGTATCCTCCGGCTGGATCGGCTTCGACTGCGTGGCCTCAGTGGCGCCTTTGATGAATTCACCCTGGCAGCGACGGCCCAAAATCTCAGACGCCTGGCCAGGTTCATCACACAACCACCACCGGGCAGGGGGTAGGGTCCCCATCTGAGGGAAGGGCCGGAGTTGAAAGCAGTGAGAATGGGCCGAAAAGCCCGGCCGGCCCGGTCAGAAAGCGAAAAACTTCATTGGAAATCTTGAGCCTCATCCCGTCTTCCAAAGGGAGTTTTTCAACAGAATTAGTCTGTTCCGTCTCTCAATGCAACCTCGACCGACAGCTTCTGGCCGGAGCGGCGGTAGGGCCGTGGTTCCGTAAACCGAACATGCATTCCATTCCAACCAAGAGGCCTTCCGGAAGCGGTTGCCTTCGTCTCCCGATTCCAATCTTCGTCATCTTTGCGGCAGCAGGTGCGTTGACCTCAAAAGCCACTGGTTTCCAACCGGTTTTTGCACATAGCCATAAAATCAGGCGGAGGTGAAACGCTCGGTGTAAATCCGCTCCGGCGCCACTCCATGGGTCAGCGCGCACGCCCTCGCCCCCTGGACCAAACGTGGTGACCCGCAGATGTAAAAGTCGGGAGAGTTTCCTGCCGATTTGAGGTCCGCAGCCAGGGTATCGAGGATGTTGCCCTGATGTTCCCCGCGCGTCTCCACGTTGGAAACGCAATATTTCACCTGGAGTTGGGGCAATTCTCCCTGTAATTCCCGGAGAACGGAAGTAAAAAACAGGGACTCCGCGTCATGCACCCCAAAATATAGATGCGCGGGATGGGTTTCGCCCCACTCGGCCATACGCCGCAGCATGGACAGCAAGGGCACCACCCCTGTGCCGCCACCGATGAACCAACGCGGGTGCAGGCCGTGCTCCTGCAGCGTGAAAATACCCAAAGGTCCCTTCACCGACAGGCGATCGCCCACTGTGGCGGATTCCAGATAACGGGAAAACAGCCCCGCAGGGCGCTGCTGGATGACAAATTCCAGGTGACCCTCCCAGTTGGTGACATTCGCCAGGGAATAGGCGCGGCGATCCGTCGTTCCGGGCACCCCGATTTCCATATACTGACCCGGTTCGAAATCTGCCGCCCGTCCGTATAGGTCATCCTCATCCAGAGCCAGCAACAAATGACGGGTGCCCGGGGCCACCGTTTTCAGCGAAAGGATTTCCGCCCATCGTTCTGGTACGCGTTGGCGACGCACAAAGGCATGGTCATAGGGTAAATCCAGGGCCAGCGATGAATGCGGTGTGGTACGGCATAGGAGTACACGCCCTTCGGCGCGCTCCCGTGGATGGAGTAACTCGGAATGCACCGCTCCGATTTCATAGGCTCCCTTGCGGACCGTGGCCACACAGGCCCCGCAGCTTCCCTTGCGGCACTGTGACGGCAGGAAAATGTTTTGGCGCTCCGCCGCGCCCAGCAGGTTTTCATCTTCACCACAGATAAAAGACAGCGCCCGCCCGTCGCGGGTATGGGCAGTGATCTCATGATTCGCCATGCGCATCCCTCTCCTTGCCTGCCCCTCCAAGGAGGGGCGTGTGACCTACTCCGTTTATGCCAACTCAGCCCGAAGATCGCTCTGGGCGTCGCTGATGAGTTTCAGCTCGAAACGTGACTGAAATTCCCGCACCAGATGAGGCGTCATGTAGCCGGGCCATGTCGGCCCCCAATAAATCCCCTTGATCCCCAAGGCGAGGAGGGACAGAAGGACCGCGGTCGCCTTTTGCTCGAACCAGGACACCATGTAGGACAAAGGCAGATCGTTGACCCCGCACTGAAAGGCCGATGCCAGCGCCGAAGCCACCTGGATGGCGGAGTGGGCGTCATTGCATTGGCCCATGTCCAACAGGCGGGGAATGCCGCCGATGTCGCCGAACTCCTCCTTGTTGAAACGGAATTTACCGCAGCCCAGGGTCATCACCACCGAATCCCGGGGGGCTCGCGCAGCCACGTCGGTAAAGTAGTGCCGGGCCGATGCGGCGCCGTCGCAGCCGCCCACCAGAAAAAAGTGGCTGATGTCCCCGTTTTTCACGGCATCCACCACCTTGTCGGCCACGCCGAGTAGCGTATGACGTCCAAAGCCGATAGTGAGGCGTTTCTCTGTATCGGCATCCGCCGTAAAGCCTGGCATGGCTTTGGCCGCCTGGATAACCGGCGCAAAGTTGCCGTGCTCCAGATGACGCACTCCGGGCCAGCCCACCGGTCCGGTGGTGAAGAGGCGATTTTTGTAGGAGCGCCCTGGCTCGATGATGCAGTTGGAGGTGACCACGATCGGTCCCGGGAAATCGGCGAATTCCCGCTGCTGGTCCTGCCAGGCCCCGCCCCAATGGCCCGCCAGATGGGGATAGGCCTTGAGTTTAGGATAGGCATGAGCGGGCAGCATCTCGCCGTGGGTGTAAATGTGGATTCCCTGATTCCGGGTTTGTTCCAGAATCAGTTGCAGATCGTGCAGATCGTGGCCACTCACCAAAATGGCCTTACCTTTGACCGGAGTGATGCGCACGCTGCTGATTTCCTGGGCGCCGAAGCTGCCGGTGTTGGCGGCATCCAGGAGTTCCATGACGCGTAGATTCAAATGGCCCACACCCAAGGCATGCTCCAGCAGATCCTCGATATCGGCAGGGTCTTGGGCCAGATAATCCAGCATCGCCTCAACCCCGGCATCGACCTCGTCGTCCTGATAACCCAGCACCCGGGCATGATGGGCGTAGGCCGCCACGCCTTTCATCCCGTACAGGATCAGGGCGCGTAAGCCCACCACATCGGCGCCCACCGACTCTTCTCCGGCCCGCACGGAAACGTGGAGCGCTTGCGCCAAGAGTTGTTCCAGGCCTTCCGCCGGTTGAAAATCCGCTGGCCCGAACAGGGTCTCGGGCGGGATTCCACGCGCGGTGGCTGCCTCGATATAACGATCCCGGATGGCATCGCGGTGTTTCGCGGCTTCCTGGATCAGTTGTTGAAAACGGGGGATATTGAAATTGACGTTGGTCAGAGTGGTAAACAGGGCGTAAAGAAGGAAGGCGACCAGATCCTTATCCACCACACCCAACGCCCGAGCACGGTGGGCGTATTGGGCGATTCCCTTGACCTGGTGGATCAACAGGTCCTGCAGATCGGCCGTGGTTTCATCCTTGCCACAGGTGCCCGGCGCCACTGTGCAACCGGCCAATCCCGCGTGCTTATTCGTTTGTTCGCACTGGTAACAAAACATAGCATCCTCCTGGTTTCCCGAGTGTGGGTGAAGAAGATATTGATAGTTTCATCTATTTTGTTCCTTGATGTCGGTCAAGGAACGGTCCTGTGGAATGTCGGGCGGTCACCAGGCGCGGGCGCTTGGGGAGGGGGATCGATGGGCGTCCTGTTTGCATCGGGAAGCGCAGGGACGCGGGGCCTCACCGTTGACATTCCGGGCGGCCTGTATCACTTTGACCCTGGTTAAAAATGGCGAGGAAGACTTCCCAACGCGGAGGATCACCGATGCTCCCCGATGTAATCACCGTCATGCCTGGCGCATTATCCTGCCGTGTGGCCCTCTTGATGGGGTTGGCCATGCGCGGGGGTCCGGAGAGCGTCGCGGCGCGGATCGACGGGACGGCAGGTGCCTTGTCCCATGCCGGACGCGGACTGGCGTCCTGACGGTGGATGCCGCTGCCTATGACGCTTGGTATGACACCGCCCGCGGGGCCTGGATCGGCACGACGGAGTTCCGCCTTCTCTCCAGACTCTTGCAAGGGCGGCCGGGCGATACGCTCCTGGATGTGGGCTGTGGTACCGGTTGGTTCACCCGGCACTTTGCCGAAGAGGGCCTCCTCGCCACCGGCCTCGATCCGAATCTGGACTGGCTCGCCTTTGCCCGGGCCCACAGCCCTCCCGCAGTGCGCTGGGTCGCCGGGGATGCCCGCGCCCTGCCCTTTCCCGACCACAGCTTTGACCGGGTGATCTCGGTCGCGGCGCTGTGTTTTGTGGAGGATGAGCGGCAAGCCGTGACCGAGATCGTGCGGGTGGCACGCCGGCGTTTTGCCATCGGCTGGCTCAACCGGACCAGCCTGCTCTACGCGCAAAAAGGTCGGAGCGGCGGGCGTGGGGCCTACCATGGGGCGCGATGGCACCGTCCCGATGATCTGCTCCATGTATTTTCCGGTCTGGCGGTACGTCGGTTGACGGTGCGTTCCGCCATATTCCTCCCGGGCGGGGATCGCATGGCGCGAACGCTGGAACGGCTTTTGCCGCACACGCTGCCCTGGGGCGGCCTGGTAGTCGTTGCGGGAGAGCGGGACGACGGTTCTTGAAGATCAAGGCGCGCCGGTTTCCGGCCGCGGCGGGGATTGTGCGTCCCGGGGCGCTCACCGGGGATCCGAGGACGTTGACAAATGGCCGGGGCTCTTCTAGTTTAATAGTTGCATATTATATTAACTAATAAACATTCGAGGTGGTCCATGTTTTTCAAGCAACGCAGTAACAGCGATGGGACCTTGTCCTACTTTTACGGATGCGGCAGCCAGGGTTCGGCGGTGGCGGTGGATGTGGTGGCCGGCGATGTGCCGTGGTTTCTCGAGGAAGCGCAAAAGGCTGCGGTGCGCATCCGTTTTGTGATCGACACCCATATCCATGCCGATCACCTTTCCGGTGGCAGGCGACTGGCGGAATTGACAGGCGCGCCCTACGGCATGCACGAAAGTGATATCGGCAAAGTCCATTTCCCCTTGCGCGGATTGGCGGATGGTGAAGTGCTGGAAACCGGCAATGTGGTGACGAAAATCCTGCACACCCCCGGGCATACCCTGGACAGCGTCTGCCTGCTGGTCAGCGACCTGCGGCGCAGCCAGGATCCATGGTTCGTATTGACCGGGGACACCCTCTTTGTCAGCGGCGTCGGCCGCCCGGATCTGGGCGGCTCCCCGGAGGAAATGGCTGGGCGCCTCTTCGACAGCATTCATCAGAAGCTGCTGGTTCTGCCGGACGATCTGGAAATCTTTCCCGGTCATGCCGCGGGCAGCGTCTGTGGTGCGGGTCTGTCCGGCAAACCCTCATCCACCTTGGGCTTTGAGAAGCGTTGGAACCCCTATCTCCATATGGACCGGGACACCTTCGTCGCCACTCTGGTGGCGGATATTCCGGCACGGCCCGCGGAGATGGCGCGCATCGTCGCCACCAATCTGGGATCGGCGGCATGAGTGGCGATCCGGTGCGTTTCGCCTTTTTCGCGGAGGTGTTCGCGGCGCTGGCACACCCCAAGCGTCTGGAGATAATCCACCACCTGGGCGAACGACAGCATACCGCGGGGGAATTGGCCGAGTTGACCGGGCTGTCCAAAGCCAATGTCTCGCAACACCTCAACGTGCTCAAGGCGCGGGGTTTGGTGCATTGCGACAAGTGCGGCACGTTCTGCCACTACCGCCTCACCAGTCTCCAGGTGTTGGAGACCTGCGAGATCGTCCGGCAACTGATCCTCGCGCAGATGGATCTCACCAGCGCCTGTCGTCGGCAACTGGCGGAAGTCGTACCACTGCGCAAGACGTCGTCATGAATTCAGCGCGGGCATCGGCCACGGCCTATCCGCGGGGAATCGTCCGCAACCGTGGCCAGTTTCTGCTGCAGACCGTGCAGGTGTTTTTTGTGGGTCTGGTCATCGGCATGGAACGCACGGTGCTGCCCTCCCTGGCCCATGATTTCGGCGTGACCAAGGGGGCCTTCCTCTTTCTGGCGAGCTTCGTGATTTCCTTTGGGCTGGTCAAGGGGGCGCTCAATCTGGTGGCGGGTGCCCTGTCCGACCGGGTCGGACGCAAGCGCGTCCTGCTGCTCGGCTGGATCGCCGGGATTCCCATTCCCCTGCTGATTTTCTTCGCGCCCGACTGGTGGTGGATTATCGCCGCCAATGTTTTTCTCGGCATCCATCAAGCCTTCACCTGGACGATGACGGTGACCAGCCAGATCGACCTGGCGGGCAGCGGCCAACGGGGACTGGCGGTGGGGATCAACGAGGCGGCGGGTTACGTGGGCATGGGTCTGGCGGGTCTCGCCACCGGTTATCTGGCGGTGCGCTATGGTCCGCGCTGGGCCCTGCTGCTCTTCGGGCTGGGCGCGATTCTGCTCGCTCTGCTATTGCTGGTGCGGGTGCGTGATACCCTGGCCTGGGTCCATGCCGAGCACGCCGAGCACGCCGTATCCGCGCCGCCGGCCACCGCCGGCTGGATGCACGCTTTTGTCGAGGTCTCTTTCCGGAATGCGCGGTATCGCGCCTTTTGTCAGGCCGGGGTGGCGAACAAGGTGGTCGACACGCTCGTCTGGGTGCTCTTTCCGCTCTATTTTCTGCAGCATGGCCTGGGGGTGGTGGCCATCGGCTGGATCACCGGCGTATACGGGGCCATCTGGGGGGGAGCGCAACTCTGGACGGGTCATCTGGCCGATCGCATCGGGCGAAAAATCCCCATCGTCAGCGGTTTTTTTCTGCTGGCTGCCGGCCTGGTGGCCACGGCCTTGGTGGAGGGTGTTGTTTTCTGGGTGCTGGCGGCGCTGGTCCTGGGTCTGGGCATGGCGCTTCTTTACCCGAATCTGGTCGCCGCCATGTCCGACACGGCCCCGCCCCTGGAACGGGGACGCATACTCGGCATCTACCGGTACTGGCGTGACACGGGTTATGCCGTTGGCGGACTGCTGCTGGGTCTGGTGGCGCAATGGAGTGACGGAATCCTCCCCGCGATCTGGGTGACCGCTGCTATCGTCGCCCTTTCGGGTCTATGGATCGCGCTGGCGGTGCGGGAGTCCCATCCACGCGCCGCCCGGAAAAGAGGGGATTCATGACACCACGCCGCGATCATCCCGCAGGCCGCCCTCGAGGCGGAAAACCCTCGAGCCGACGGGACGGTTCGCTGGGCCGGAACGGGCGGCCTTTTGCGGGGCAGGAGGCCGCCGGGGTATCCTGTGCGTAGACATCCGAAGAGGGGGGCAAAAAAGCATGGAGATTCTGGTTGTCGGCGGCGCCGGCTACATCGGCAGCCATATGGTCAAGCGGTTGACTCAGGGGTCTGCGGCGGTGGTTACGCTGGACAATCTTTCCGGTGGTTACCGGGACGCCGTGCACTCCGGGGTGTTTGTGTATGGCGATGTCGCGGACTCCACGCTGCTGAATCGTCTGTTTTCAACCCATCGCTTTGATGCGGTGATGCACTTTGCCTCCTTTATCCAAGTGGGTGAGTCGGTGCAGGAGCCGGCCAAGTATTATCAGAATAATGTCTCCAATACCCTGAATCTGCTGAATACCATGGTGGCTTTCGGGGTAAGGAGGTTCATTTTCTCTTCAACCGCCGCTATTTTCGGTGAGCCTCAACAGGTGCCTATCGACGAACGTCATCCCAAAGCGCCCATCAATCCTTACGGACGCAGCAAGTGGATGGTGGAGCAGGTGCTGGCCGACTATGATCGGGCCTATGGCATAAAGTCGGTGAGTCTGCGTTACTTTAACGCCGCTGGCGCCGACCCGGCGGGGGAGCTGGGGGAGCGGCACGATCCCGAAACGCATCTGATCCCCTTGGTTTTGCAGGCGGCGTCTGGACGCCGGCCCCAGATCAGGGTCTTTGGCCGGGATTATGACACCCCCGATGGCACCTGTATCCGCGATTATGTCCATGTGACGGATCTGGCCGAAGCCCACTGGCTCGCCTTGGCGCACTTGATGGCCGGGTGTGGGAGCGCGGCCTTTAATCTGGGGAATGGCAACGGTTTTTCGGTGCAAGAAGTGATCGACGTGGCGCGGCGGGTGACGGGCAAGCCGATACCCGTGCTGGACGAGGCGCGGCGATCCGGCGATCCGGCGCGTTTGGTGGCGGATTCCCGGCTGATCCGCGAGCAACTGGGCTGGCGGCCGGTTTGCGCGGATCTGGACAGGATCGTTGCGGATGCCTGGCGCTGGGAGCTTGCGGGAGCGCATACGCGCTTCTAGGGCGTGTGCGCCGCCCAAAGCCTGGCGCAGCCGGGCGCCCTTGTGAGCGGAAAAGAGCGCTGCTACCCTAGAAAATATCCCACCAGTTGGTTAGGTAACCCAAAGGAGTGGCCATGTCTTCCTCTCAGGCGCGCATCGGGGACGGCCTGTGACCACGCTCACCGATAAAGGACGGGCATTATGCGCATGGATACGGGCCGCGGCGGGGTAGGCTGGTCTGCGGCAACGGTGCTGGAGGCCCGCTGTGCGCCCGTAGAGCATGAAGAAGCGGTTCTGGAAGAGGCGGCCGTATCCCTGGTGATCAACGGCGCGCCCTATGCGGTGATGATGGCGACTCCTGATCACTTGGAGGATTTCTTCCGGGGATTCCTCTGGAGTGAAGGCGTCTTGCGATCCCTGGCGGAGATTGTCGCCTGGGAAGCGGTGCAGGTGGCCGAGGGCTGGGCCATATACCTGCAACTGGCCGATGCGGCCGCGGCGCGGGTGGCGCAGAAGCGTCGCCACATCATTGGCGGCAGCGCCTGCGGGCTCTGCGGCACCCCTTGTTTCAGGGGCTTGGTGCCCTTTGCGCCGATTCGGCGCGCGCTTTGGCTGGATGCCGACGTGATCCATGATCTGCTGGCGCAGATGCAGGCGCGACAGGCGCTGAACCGCCATACCGGTACTGCCCACGCGGCGATCCTGGCCCGGCCGCAGAGCGATCTGGTGCGGGAAGACATCGGCCGTCACAACGCCGTGGATAAGGCCGTCGGCGCCGCGCTGGAGCAAGGCTGGGCGCGTGACGAGGCGGTCATGCTGGGGGTATCCTCCCGTCTGACCTTTGAGATGGTCCTCAAGGCGCTGGGCTTCGGAGTCCCCATCGTGGCGGCCATCTCCGGAGTCAGCAGTCTCGCGATCCAGGTGGCCGACAGTCACGGCCTCACCCTGATCGGTTATACCCGCGACGCGCGCATGACCGTCTATGCCCACGGCGAGCGTATCCGGGGCTGTACGCCCGCCCGCCCGCGGGCTGCCGTGCCTTGTTTGAAATGACCGTTCCTCTGTCCTCACGGGAGAAATACCACCATGGATGTTCGTGCCGCCGTCGCCTATGCCGCCAACCAGCCCCTCGTCGTCGAAACCGTGCAACTGGAAGGCCCGCGTGCCGGTGAGGTGCTGGTGGAGATCAAGGCCACCGGCGTCTGCCATACCGATGCCTACACCCTCTCCGGTATGGATCCCGAGGGGCTGTTTCCGACGGTGTTGGGTCATGAAGGCGCGGGCGTGGTGGTGGAGGTCGGACCGGGCGTGCGCTCGCTCAAACCGGGCGATCACGTCATCCCGCTCTATACCCCCGAATGCCGGGAGTGCGAATACTGTCTGAGCGGCAAGACCAACCTCTGCCAGGCGATTCGCGATACCCAGGGGCGCGGCGTGATGCCCGATGGCACCAGCCGCTTCTCCAGCCGCGGCGTCCCCCTGTATCACTACATGGGCACCAGTACCTTCGCCAACTACACGGTATTGCCCGAGATTGCCCTGGCGAAAATTCGGGAAGACGCCCCCTTCGACAAGGTCTGTTACATCGGGTGCGGGGTTACCACCGGTATCGGTGCGGTGATCTATACCGCCCGGGTCCGCCCCGGCGATAAAGTCGTCGTCTTCGGCCTCGGCGGGATCGGACTCAATGTGGTGCAGGGCGCGCGCATGGCCGGCGCCGACATGATCGTCGGGGTCGACATCAACCCGGCGAAGCGGGCGCTGGCCGAGCGGTTCGGTATGACCCACTTCGTCAACCCCAGAGAAGTCGAGGATGAACTGGCACCCTATCTGGTGCGTCTGACCCGGGGCGGCGCCGACTTCAGTTTCGAGTGCATCGGCAATGTGGATCTGATGCGTCAGGCGCTGGAATGCTGCCACAAGGGCTGGGGTACCAGCATCATCATCGGCGTGGCGGGCAGCGGTCAGGAAATCCGCACCCGTCCCTTCCAGTTGGTGACCGGCCGCAATTGGCGCGGCTCCGCCTTCGGCGGCGCCAGGGGCCGCACGGATGTGCCCAAGCTGGTCGATTGGTACATGGAAGGCAAGATTCAGATCGACGAAATGATCACGCATACCCTGCCGATAGAAGAAATCAACACCGCCTTTGATCTGATGCACCAGGGCGAGTCCATCCGCACCGTGCTGACCTTTTAGGGGCAGGGGATGACAACGGCACTGGAACTATTGGAGGCGCATGCCTGCTTCGGCGGGCTGGTGCAACGCTACCAGCACTATGCCGAGAGTTGCCATGCCCCCATGCGCTTCTCGATCTTTCTCCCGCCCCCCGGGGGGGATCGACGACACCCCGTCGTTTATTTCCTGGCGGGCCTGACCTGCACCGAGGAGACCTTCATGATCAAGGCCGGTGCCCAGCGCTATGCGGCGGAACTGGGCCTGATCCTCGTCGCGCCGGACACCAGCCCGCGGCAGACCGGCATCCCCGGCGAGGATGATGACTGGGATTTTGGCAGCGGAGCGGGATTCTACGTGGATGCGACGGCCGCCCCTTGGTCGGCCCATTACCAGATGCATCGCTATGTGACCGAGGAATTGCCCGCGCTGATCCACCGGCATTTTCCCGCGAACCCGCGGCAACAGGGCATCTGCGGTCACTCGATGGGCGGGCATGGCGCTCTGGTCTGCGGCCTGCTTCACCCCGACCGGTACCGCTCCGTCTCGGCTTTCGCCCCCGTCTGCGCGCCCAGCCGCAGCCCCTGGGGGCAGAAGGCCTTTGCCGCCTATCTCGGGCCGGATCAGCGGCGCTGGCAAGGTTACGACGCGCTGGCCCTGCTCCAGGAAACGGCCGGAACGAGTTCCACCCCCATCCTGATCGATCAGGGGCGCGCAGACCCTTTTCTGGAGGGCGAATTGAAGACCCGGTGGCTCGAAGGATTAAAAGACGATCGGCTGATCCTGCGCTGGCACGAGGGTTATGATCACAGTTACTTCTTCATCGCCAGTTTCATCGGCGAGCACCTCGCCTTCCATGCCCGGCACCTGCACGCGAGATCCGCGGCTTGAGCGCCGACCTCCCGACGGCATAAGCTACGCCCTGGCCCGGTGCAGAACGAGGGAGGAGGATGAACACACCAGATGATCCGCCCCAGGTGGGCCCGCAGCCCGCATCCGGCCCGGTGTCCGGTGCGGACCGGACGCGTGATCGGGCCCTCTGGGCCGCCATGTTAGGTATGCTCCTGGATGGTTATGACCTCAGCATCATGGCCGTGGTGCTGCTTCCTCTGCACGGTGCCTGGCATTTGCACGCGACGGAAACCGGTCTGCTCATGGCCATGGCCCTGTTCGGATCTTTGTTGGGAGGGCTGGCGGGTGGAGTCCTCACCGATCGGTTTGGTCGTCGCAAGCTGCTGTTCCCCGATATCTTCTTATATATCATCGGCGCCCTGGTCAGCGCGCTCAGTCCTGATCTCGTTCTTCTGTTTCTGGGACGCTTCCTCACCGGGTTGGCCATCGGTCTGGATTACCCCCTGGTGGCCACCATTGTCGCGGAATACAGCCAGACGGCCCATCGTGGGAATCGCTTTGCCTGGGCGGGTCTGGCATGGTACGTCGGTGCGTTGCTCTCCACCGGAGTGGGCTGGTTGCTGCTTTTTTCAGGGAACGGGTCCTGGCGCTGGATGCTGGGTAGCGCGGTCATCCCCGCGCTATTATTGCTGTGGGTGCGGCGCGATCTGCCCGAATCACCGCGCTGGCTGGCCCGCCGCGGTGACACGATGGCCGCGCGTGAGGCCTTGATGCGGCTCCACCCGGAATACACATCCGCGGAGCTCACGACACAACTGACCGCCTTTCAGGGGTCTCGCCAGCCGTGGCGGAGATTCCTGCACCGCGCCTGGTTGCGGCGCCTGTTGCTGAGTCTCCTGCCATGGTTTTGTCTGGATGTGGTCGGTCTCGGTATCGGCTTGTATTTCCCCATGGTTTTGCGCGGCAACGGCCTGGTTGGCAGCGACGCGGGCGCGGCGGCGGTGAATGCGGGATTTCTGATGATTTCCGCGCTGGGGATTATTTACATCCTGCCCCGCCTCGACCGCTGGGGGCGCATTCCCCTGCAGACGGCGGGTTTTGGCATGATGTCCGCGGGACTGGCGTTGTTTGCGCTGTTTTCCTGGACCGGCTGGGTGGCCGGAGTGTATCTCTCCGCGGCGATCTATACGCTGGGGGTGGGCATCGGCCCCGGCGTGACCGTGTTTGCCCTGGCGGTGGAGATTTTCCCAACGGAGTGGCGCGCCAGCGCGGCGGGCCTCGCCACGGGACTTTCCCGCTTGGGCGCGGTCTTCTCGGCGGTATTGTTCCCCATCTTCGTGAAGCGTTGGGGGATACCTCTGGTGTTGGTGATCATGGCGATGGTCGCGCTCCTGGGAATGCTCGCCACCGTGGTGTACAGGGTGGAGTCGCGGCAGAAAAGCCTGGAGGATCTGGAAGGGGTCACGGTGCCACCGGTAAGATCGTAAGCGTCTTACTGAAAGCTCCAGGTGCGCACAATACGCAGAGGTGTCGGCGGGGATTGCCAGATCGCCGGTAAGGCAGGAAAAGGTGTGGCCGCGCGGATGACCGTTTCCACGGCATTGACCAACACCGAATTCCGCGATCCCTGCAGCATTTCCAGCGTCATGAGCTGGCCGTCCGGGGCGATGGTCACGGCAACGACGATCCGCCCCGGGGGTAGCGCGGGGTGGTTTCCATGAAAAAGGTGTTTCTCGGCGAGGGCCATGATTTGGCTTTCCCAGTCTTTCAAGTAAGCGTTGAACGCGGCGCGTGCCGCCGCCGGTGAGGCCGTTTGCGGCATGACGGGCTGGCTGGCCGGGATCGCACCCTTCGGACTGGACGGTGCGGGCACCGCCGGAGCGCTGATTCGTGGGCGGGTGGGATAGGGCGTCAACGAGATCTCCACCAGAGAATCGACAGCGGGTTTCTTCGGCAGCATTCCGGGCAGACCCCCCAGCAGGAGCAACCAGACGACACCATTGATGACGATGGAGCATAGCGCCCAGGGAAACAGCGTATCGAGATCTTCCGGGCGGAGGCGCAACACGCGCACCGCGCTGACGAGCGCGGCGCTGCCATACCAGCGTAACCGGAACCACAGGGATCCCGCTGACTCGAAAGGGGTTATCGACGACATTCGCATCACCACGGGTGCGCGCCGCGAGGCCCTCATCCCAACCAGTCAACCGCGTCGAGGGCGTAATAGGTGATTATCGCGTCGGCGCCCGCCCTTTTGATGCCCAGCAAGGATTCGAGAACGCTGCTCCGCAGGTCCAGCCAGCCGGCCCGGGCGGCGGCCTGCAGCATGCTGTATTCCCCCGATACCTGATAAGCCAGCACGGGGAGGTCACCCCGCTCCCGGATGTCACGGAGGATGTCCAGATACGGCATGGCCGGTTTCACCATGACCATATCGCCGCCTTCCTGAATATCCAGCGCCATCTCGCGAAAGGCTTCACGGCGATTGGCCGGGTCCATCTGGTAGCCTTTGCGGTCCCCGAACTGGGGGGCACTGTCCGCCGCGTCCCGGAAGGGGCCATAAAAGGCGCTGGCATACTTGACGGCATAGGAAAGGATGCTGATCTGCGGGTGTTGCGTGGCGTCCAGCGCCTCGCGGATCGCCATCACCATACCGTCGACCATGCCGGAGGGGGCCACCACATCCACACCCGCCTCGGCGTAGGAGATGGCTTGTCGCTGCAAGTTTTCCAGCGTGGCATAGTCGTCGCGATCACCACCCGCATCCAGTACGCCGCAGTGGCCATGCGCCGTGTATTCACAGAAGCAGGCATCGGCAATGATCAGCAGTTGCGGATATCGTGCGCGGATGGCGCGGATCGCCCGCTGGACCAGACCCTCCGCCGCCCAGGAGGCAGAGCCGGTGTCGTCCTTGCCGTGTGCTTCGATGACCCCGAAGAGCAGCACGCCGGGAATTTCCCGTGCCACCGCTTCCGCACAGAGCCGCAGGGCGGAGTCGATGCTGTGGCGGAAGACGCCGGGCATGGAGGAGATTTCGGCTCGAATGCCCTCGCCTTCTACGAGAAAAATGGGCAGGAGGAAATCGGCGGCGGTCAGGTGATGTTCGCGCAGCATCCGGCGTAGGGCGGGATGCCGGCGCAGACGGCGCGGTTCATGGCGGGATGGCAGGTTACGCGAATTCATGGAACAGGCTCCTGACGGTGTGCCCACGCCTCCAGCGCCGCCATCATTCCGGCGGTACTGGCTTCCGGCGCTACCCAGGGAGCGGGTAGACCAACCGCCGTAACGGCTTCCGCCGTGAGCGGGCTGATGGTGATGATGGGGGTGTTTTTCAGCCAGCGTTGCCCTAATCCTCCCACCATCTGGTAGAAATTATTGAAGATTTCCGGGCTGGTGACCGTGACGGCATCGATCTCGCCCCGCGCCCAGGCGTGCAACAGCGGTGTGGGGTTGGCGCCGGGGATGCTGCGCCGGTAGCAGAGGATTTTGTCGATGACGGCGCCGCGCCCGGTCAGCGTTTTCTCCAGGAGTTCCCGGCCCTGATCGCCCACGAAAAGCGCGATGCGCCGCCCCTGCACCATCGTCAGCTCGGTACTGTCCAGCAGACCTTCCGAACTGAATTTTGGGGGGACCAGATCCGCTCGCAGGCCAAATTCGCCCAAGGCTTTGGCCGTCTCCCGCCCCACCGCCGCGATGCGTGGCCCGGCAGGCCAGGACAAATGGCGGCTCTGCAGGCGGCTCAGCGCGAAAGCAACGGCATTGCGACTGGTAAAGATCATCCAGTCATATGTCGACAACTGGTGCAGGGCATCATCCAGGGATTGCCAGTTTTGGGGCGCCTCGATCTGTACGGCGGGAAACAGGATGGCGCGCGCGCCTTGCGCCTGCAGTTGGGTCACCAGCGCGTCGGCTTGTTCACGGGGTCGGGTAACCACGATGCCTCTGCCCTGGAGCAATGCGCTCTTCATGAGCACCGGATGTCCTGGATGATCTGTGCCGCGCCCTGCGCAACGAGGGCTTCGGCGACGATCCGCCCGAGAGCAGCGGGATCACGCCCCTCGGCCTCGGCACGCAGTATCCGGCGGCCATCGGGGGTGGCGACCAGCCCGCGCAAATGTATCCGCGTTCCGCGCTTTTCCGCTATCGCCGCCACCGGCAGCCGGCAATCTCCGCCGAGCATCCGATTCATGCTGCGCTCGGCCAGCACGCAACTTTGCGTATCGGCATCCGCCAGAGGGACCAACCGCCCGCGCATCACGGTGTCGTCACTACGGGTCTCTATACCGATGGCGCCCTGTCCCACGGCGGGCAGGGAATGATCGATATCCAGCAGGTGGGTAATCCGGTCCTGCAATCCCAGGCGTTTGAGCCCGGCCGCCGCCAGGATGACCGCGTCATACTGTCCTTCGTCCAGCTTGCGCAGGCGTGTGGCGACGTTTCCGCGCAAATCTTCCACCCGCAAATGGGGATGATGCCGCAGCAACTGCGCCCGCCGCCGCAGGCTGGAACTCCCTACCCGGGCCCCCTCCGGCAGGGCGTCGGGATGGGGGTAAGTCTTGCTGACGAAGGCGTCCCGGACATCCTCACGGGCCATGATCGCCGCGATTTCCAGGCCATCAGGCTGCTGCGCGGGCACATCCTTCATGGAATGTACCGCCATGTCCACCTGTCCCTGTAACAGGGCGTCCTCGATTTCCTTGACGAAAAGCCCCTTGCCACCCCACGTGTGCGGTGGCGCATCATCCAGCCACGTATCGCCACGGGTGGTCATGGAAACGATTTCGACGGTGATGCCGGGGTGGTGGCGCAGCAGCGCGTCACGGACATGCTCCGCCTGCCAGATGGCAAGTGGACTGGCTCGGGTGCCGATGCGAAGATGACGGGACATGATTTATAGCACCGCCCTGCTGCAGGGATGAGGAGATTACTCGCCACCATAGCAGCGCCGCTCTTTCTGTCAAGGGAGCGCGCACAGTCGGAACCCCTGTCGGCATGGCATTGATCTTGCCGTCCACTACAAGCTACAATTCCGCAAACTTTTCAGGAGTGGAAAACCATGCATCATCATAAGATTTGGATGGTCGTCGCGGCCGCCGGCGCTTTGACTCTCGCCGGCTGCGCCCACAACGTGGGCAGCGGTGCGCCCACTACCGCCGGAGCGGTGGCCCCCGCCAATTCCGCCGCCACCGCCGGTTACGCGGGTGAAGGCATCGGGGGGCAGAACCTCAATGCCAATGGCCCCATCGGGGGTGGCAACAGCGGTCTGAGCGCCGCTGAGCTGGCCGCGTTGCCGCAGCACCTGCGGGTCCATTTCGGTTTCAACAGCGAATCCATGGATGCGCGCGCCCAGCAGATCGCCACCCAGAACGCGCGGTTCATGGTTGCCCATCCCCACGTCAAGGTCCGTCTGGAGGGCAACACGGATGACCGGGGCACTCAGGAGTACAATCTGGCCCTCGGTGAACGGCGCGCGGAAACCGTCAAACAGTTCCTGGAATCCCAGGGCGTCAGCGCAGCGCGGGTCAGCACCGTCAGTTTTGGCAAAGACAACCCCCTGTGCATGAGCAACGACAGCGCGTGCTGGGCCAAGAATCGTCGGGTGGACTTCGTTTACAGCGGTGGTTACAACGGTTAAACCGCCAGGGAGCGTTCTGTTGATGAAACATTGGCAACCGTTGCTCGTCCTTTCCTGGCTTTGCCTGAGCCCGTTTGCGCAGGCCGAGTCGCTCGGCGACAAGGTGCTCCAGTTGCAGCAACAGATGGCGATCATGCAGGGTGAATTGAGTAGCCTGATAGCGGTTCAACAGGCGAGCAAGGGCAGCCAAAGCGCGTTGGCCGACCTGCTCGGACGTACGCAGCGTCTGGAGCAAGAGGTCCGTAACCTGCGCGGCAAATTGGATACCAAAACCCATGCGCTGCAGACGCAGCAGCAGGCGCTGGCCGCAAAGCTGGCGGATCTGGCCCCTCCTGCCGCCACGGCCGTCACCGCCAGTACCGGCAGCGCGGCGCTGGCCGCCATTGGCAGCACCGCGCTTACCAGTTCCGCCGCGATCGTCGCCAGCGCCGCCAGTAATGTTTCGGCGTCCCCGATCCAGGGTTTGGGGCAGGCGGATTATCAGAAGGCTTTCGATCTGCTGCGTCAAGGCAAATACGGCTCCGCCGTCGTCAGCCTGCAGGGTTTCATCCAGCGATACCCGCAAAGCAGTTTGGTTCCCGACGCCTATTATTGGCTGGGACAGGCGCAGTATGTGCTGGGTCAAAACGATGCGGCGTTGAAGAGCCTTTATACCGTGCAGACCCGGTTTTCCCAGAGCAGCAAGGCGCCGGAGGCCATGCTGCGGATGGCGGAAATTTATCAGGCCATCGGCCAGTCCGGCAAGGCTCGATTTGTACTGAACCACATTATCCAGCGGTATCCGAGCACCCCCTCGGCGCAGAAGGCCGAGGCCCAGTTGCAGGCGTTGCCCGCGAAAAAGTGATGGAGGGACGGCTCCGCATCACGGAAATCTTCCATAGTTTGCAAGGGGAGACACGCAGTGTCGGGCGTCCGGCAACCTTTGTGCGTCTGACCGGTTGCCCCTTGCGTTGCCACTACTGCGATACCGCCTACGCTTTTCATGGCGGTGAATGGCGGTGGATCTCCGAGATCCTGGAACAGGTCCGTGCGGGAGGAAACCAACTCGTGGTGGTAACGGGTGGCGAGCCGCTGGCGCAGGCCGAGGTGCTGCCGCTCATGCGCCAACTCTGCGATGCGGGTCATGAGGTTTTTTTGGAAACCAGCGGTGCTCTTTCGGTGACCGGGGTGGATTTCCGGGTGGTGAAGGTGCTTGATCTCAAGACCCCCGATTCCGGAGAGGCCGGACGTAATCTTTGGGAGAACCTGCCCCTGCTCAATCCGCGGGATCAGGTGAAATTCGTGCTCTGCAGCCGTGCCGATTATGACTGGGCCAAGGACGTGCTCGTACGGGAGGCGCTGGCGGAACGCTGTGAAATACTTTTTTCTCCCAGTCATGGAGTGCTCGCCTTGCGCGAACTCGCCGAATGGATACTCGCTGACCATCTGCCGGTACGTCTGCAGATTCAGTTGCACAAGCTGATCTGGGGCGACCTGCCCGGACACTGACCATGTCGACGCCAGCCATCATACTGCTTTCGGGCGGACTGGATTCCGCCACCGTACTGGCGCTCATGCGCCGGGACGGCTTTGCGGCCCACGCCATTTCTTTTGATTACGGGCAGCGCCATAAGGAAGAACTGCACTACGCGGGACTGCTGGCGCAGGCCATGGGCGCCGCCAGCCACCGGGTGGTCCATATCGATCTGGCGGCCTTTGGTGGCTCGGCACTGACAGATCCGCAACTCAGCGTGCCTGAGACAGGTCCGGCGCCAGGGATTCCCATCACCTATGTGCCGGCGCGCAACACCGTCTTTCTGGCATTGGCGCTGGCGCTGGCGGAAGCGTTGCGTGCCAGGGATATTTTTCTGGGAGTGAACAGTCAGGATTATAGTGGCTATCCGGACTGCCGTCCCGAATTCGTGCAGGCTTTCGAGGCGCTGGCGCAGGTGGCCACGCGCCTTGGCGATGAAGGCCGCGGACCGCGTATCCATGCGCCCCTGCAATTTCTCAACAAGCGCGAGATTATTCGTCTGGGCAGCGGTTTGGGGGTTGACTACGGGATGACCCGTTCCTGCTACCAGTTGGATGCCGAGGGCCGGTCCTGTGGCCGCTGTGACAGTTGCCGCCTGCGCCGGGAGGGGTTCGCGCAGGCCGGCGTGGCGGATCCGACGCCGTATCAGGAACCCTGAACGGCGGGCGGGCTCGATATTCCGGAATCGCGCTCCGCATCGGACCTTCTCTAGCGGGACCAGGCCGGCTGGCTATCCTCTCCGGCATTGCTGTGCAGGATGGCCATGGTCTTGCCGTCCAGGCTGACTTCGGCAAGGACCTTGCGCCCGCCACGCTGGGTGCCGTAGAGGATCATTTGACCGTTGCCGGCGAAGCTCGGATGATCGCAATTGCCTTGGGCATCCAGCACGCGAATGCCGCTGCCGTCCGGCTTCATTACCGCGAGGGCATAGACGCCATCGGTGCGGTGAATGAAGGCAATGGCGTTGCCCGCGGGTGAATAGACCGGGCTGGCATTGTAGCCGCCGTCATAGCTCAGACGATGCACATTGCTGCCATTCGCGTTCATCCCATAGATCTGCGGGCTACCGGCGCGATCGGAGACAAAGATGATCTGACTGCCATCCGGCGACCAGGTGGGAGAGGTGTTGATGGAGTTATCATGGGTCAATTGCTGGCGTTGTCCGGTGCGTAAATTGGCCACATAGATCTCCGTGCGGCCGTTGGAGGAGCGCGCATAGGCCAAATCCTCGCCGTTGGGCGAAAATGCCGGGGCGCTGGTGATCTCCCCGCCCGGGGCGATGGCTTGGCGCTGCCCGGTGGCGAGATCCTGCACGTAGATGATGGCGCGGGCGTTGGCGTAGGTCACGTACGCGAGACGCCGGTCATCCGGTGACCAGGCGGGGGAGAACACCGGCATGATGCCTCGCACGATGGGATGCGGATTCCAGCCATCGGATTCCGCCACCAGCAGCGCATAGTTTTCGCCCGTCTGCCGGACATAGGCGATGCGGCTGGCAAAGGGGCCGGGCTTGCCGGTAAACGCGCGATAAATGACGTCGGCGACGTGATGCGCCGTCATGTGCAGTTCGGTTGCGGAGCAGGTGAACCGCTTGGCCGCCAGCTCCTGGCCCGTGCTGACATTGTAGACGTAGACATTGACGACGTAACCCCCGTTGAGCGGGGCCACGGAACCCACGGCGAGACCGGTGGCACCGATGCCCGTCCAGTCCGCGGCCTTGACGCCGGCCGGGTCGCGGGGATCGCCGGGATAGCCCGCCGGATCGATGACCCGAAACAGACCGCTGTGACGGAGATCGTTGCGCACCACCGCGGCCACCGCGGGCTGCCCGGGCAGGCCCGGCCCAAAGGAGGGTATGGCGATGGGTAATGCCGAGGCGACATTCTTGGTGATCTCCACCGTGAGCGCCGCCCGGGCAGGGAGAACGAAGGCCCATGCCAGCAGAAAAATGGCCAGGGTCCAGAGGCGTTTATTAGCCATGATTGAGATCCTCCGCATTCATCTTAAGGTTTATTGGCTGATTGAAGGTGCTGTAAGCCAGACCGAGGGGTGGTACGAATGGTGCTGCTGCTTCCACTGCCGCGATTACAGACCGGTCAAAGTCGGGATTGCCGCTGGAACGCACCACGACCGGGGCACCCAGGAGTTGTCCTTGAGGTCCGAGATGTATTTGTAATACGCAGGACAAGGCGGGAGAAAAATTAGTGCTCCATTTCTCTGATACCTGCGTTTTGATAGTGCTGATTAACATCCCCAGCATGCGCTGATTTTCCGCCGCCTGCTGGGCACGCGCCGCCGCCATGTTGGCTTCGGCCTGCAGCTTGGCCCTGGCTTCCATCTGTCGCTGCAACGCCTTGGCCCGCGCGGCTTCAGCGGCCTGTTGGGCGAGCTGTTTCTTGAGCTCGGCCGCGCGCGCGGCCGTGGCTTTTTCCGCGGCCTGCTTTTCTGCAGCGGCTTTTTCCGCGGCACGCTGTTCTGCCGCCTTCCGTGCGGCGGCCTTCTCCGCCGCCGCTTTTCGTGCCGCTTGCGCACGCGCCGCCAGTTCCTCGGCCTGTTTTTCCGCCGCCTGTTTCGCCGCGGTGATCTGCGCGGCTTTTTCCGCCGCGGCTTTTTCTTGCGCGGCCTTTTCCGCGGCAATCTGCGCGGCGGTGGGCGGCGGCGGAGTGACCGGTTTGGGCTGGGGTGCCGGCACCGGTTTGGGTGCCGGTTGAGGTGCGGGCTTGGGTGCGGGTGCTGGCCGCGGTGCCGCGGATGGCAGGCCGCTACTCAGTTGCGCTTGCATGGGGATATCCCCGGCCTCGGGCACATTCATATGGAAGCTCCAGAACAGGGCCAGCAGTATCGCGCCATTGAGTGCAAGGGCCAGCAGAAGCGGCCAGATCCGTTTACGCTCCTTCAATGTCCCTCCGGGCGGGTCAGCAGGCCGACATGGGAGATGCCCGCCTCCTGCAAGCGAGCCATGACCGCCATCACCTTGCCATAACCCACATGGGAGTCACCGCCCACCAGGACTTGCACTTGATCGTGACTGGCCGCGGCGATGTGTCGCACCATCGCGGCGAGGTCGCTCAGGGCGACGGTACTGTGGCTCTGCTTGTACTGCACGGAAATGTCCCCCTGTCTGGTCACGGAGATCAGGACCGGTGGCGTCTTGTCTGATACCGGTTTGGTCACTCCCTTGGGCAGGTTGACATTGACACCCTGGGTCAACAAGGGCGCCGAGAGCATAAAGATCACCAGCAGCACGAGCGTCACGTCGATATAGGGGACGACATTCATCTCCGCCATCAGCCGCCGCCGTTTCATGGTGTCGTCTCGGGCACCTGCCGATGCAGGATATTGGTGAACTCGTCCATGAAGACCTCGTACTGCCCATCGAGTTTGTCCAACTGATGGATGAAGCGATTATAGGCGAGCGTTGCGGGAATGGCGGCAAAAAGTCCGGCCGCGGTGGCGATCAGGGCTTCCGCAACGGGCGGTGCCACGGTCGCTAATGTTGCCTGCTGGGCAATGCCGATATTCATGAAGGCCGTCATAATGCCCCAGACGGTGCCCAGGAGGCCGATGAAAGGGCTGACGGAGGATACCGAGGCGAGGAGGGCCAGGTTGTTCTCCAGACGTCCCACCTCCCGCATCTGGGCCACCCGCATGGCGCGCCGCGCCGCGTCGAGGGCGTCACTGGGGCGTATTTTGTTGCGCTGGCGCTGAAACTCCTCATAGCCGGCACAGAAAATGCCACCAGCCCCCGTCTCCAGTTGACTGTTGCCGGAGACATGCTGGTAAATCTGGCTCATCTCGCCACCGCTCCAGAAGCGTTTCTCAAAACGCTCCAAGGCCTTGCGCGCCCCGGTAAAGATGGCGAGCTTCTGGAAGATGATGGTCCAGGACGCTACGGACGCGATGAGCAGAATGATGAGGATGCCTTGCACGATCCCGCTGGCATTGGCCACCAGGTGGGCAAGAGAAAGCGACTGCGCGGTGTTGGCAATAGTATGCGGGTCCATAAAATCTCACGACGAAACAGAAAGCGGGATGGCCTGCGATAATGCCGCAGGAATAACATGGGGCCGAAAACCGGCGGCATCGAGGCAGACGACTTCTATCCTTCCCCCACAGAGCACCCGGTCCGCAACGGACACGGTGTGTTGAAAACCCATACGCACCGGGGTCTTGCTCACGACCTGGGTTTCAACATGGAGCAGGTCGTTGAAACGGGCGGGGGCCCGGAAATCCAGACTGGCACGCCGCACCGCGAAAATAAGGCCTTCTTCCTGCTCCAGGACATCCAGTTCATAACCCCGTTCGCGCAGCATTTCGGTGCGGGCGCGCTCCATGAAACGTAAATAGTTGGCATGATACACCACCCCGCCATGATCCGTATCTTCATAATAAACGCGGAAGTGGAAGTGGCTGGTGGAGTCGTTAGAGGGCATCGAACAATTCCCCAGGCGCCTTGGGGGCCGTGAGACCCAGGGCGAGATAGCTGAGTTCGGTGGCGCAGCGTCCGCGCGGCGTGCGAATCAGATAACCGCGCTGAATCAGGAAGGGCTCCAGTACGTCTTCGATGGTGCCGCGCTCCTCACCGAGGGCGGCCGCCAAACTCTCCACGCCCACGGGTCCACCGGCAAAACGGGAGATGACGGCCTGAAGCAACTTGCGGTCCTGGCCGTCAAATCCATGCTGATCGACCTCCATGAGGGTCAGCGCCGCCTGTGCCGTTGCCCCGTCAATTTCGCCATTCCCCCGTACTTGGGCATAGTCCCGCACCCGGCGGAGCAGGCGGTTGGCGATGCGCGGGGTTCCCCGGGCGCGCCGGGCGATTTCCTGCGCACCTTCCAGGGTTTGGGGGGTGCTGAGAATCTGGGCGGAGCGGGTGACGATCTGCGTCAACTCGGCGTCACTGTAGAATTCCAGATGAAAACTGATGCCGAAGCGGTCCCGCAGCGGCGAGGTCAACAGACCTGCACGGGTGGTGGCGCCGATCAGGGTGAAGGGCGGCAGGTTGATTTTGATGGAGCGCGCCGCGGGTCCTTCGCCGATGAGGATGTCGAGCGCGTAGTCTTCCAGCGCCGGGTAGAGGATTTCTTCCACCACCGGGCTGAGGCGATGAATTTCATCCACGAAAAGCACGTCGCGCGGCTGCAGGTTGGTGAGGATGGCCGCGAGATCGCCCGGTTTGTCCAGCACCGGTCCCGAGGTGACCTTGAGGCCGGCGCCCATCTCCTGAGCGATGATATGGGCCAGGGTGGTCTTGCCGAGCCCGGGCGGACCGAAGAGCAGCACATGATCCAAGGCTTCGCTGCGTCTCCGGGCCGCTTCAATATAGAGGCCCAGTGATTCGCGCAATTTGGCCTGCCCGAGATACTCCGCGAGCCGCCGCGGACGCAGGGCATGATCTATCGCATCATCGTGGGCTTCCTGAGGGTTGAGGGGGCCTCTATCCATCATTCTGGTCTGACCATTGGCGCGCTGACGGGTTCCAAAATCAATGCCGTGACAAATGTTGCAGCGACTGACGGATCAGGTCTTCCAGACCCAGATCTTCCGCCAGGCCGGCTATCGCCTGGCTCGCCTGCGCCGGCTTATAACCCAAAGTCAGCAGCGCCGCAATGGCCTCCTGGCGCGGGTCGCCGCTGGTCCGCGTGCCAATCGGTCCGGGTGTGATTCCGCCCATCTTGTCGCGCAGCTCCACCACCAGTCGCTCGGCGGTTTTTGGACCGATGCCGGGAATGGCGGTGAGTTGCGCCGTGTTACCTTCGGCCACGGCTTGGCTGAGCCGATCCGCAGACAGGCCGGAAAGACAGGCCAACGCCACTTTGCCGCCGATCCCGTTGACCCGGATCAGCAGGCGAAAGGTATCCCGCTCGGCCATGCTGATGAAACCATACAGCAGGTGGGCGTCCTCACGAATGGTGAGATGGGTGAAAACGGTCAGCACCGCGCCCTCGGCCGGCATTTGATAGAAGCTGGACAGCGGCATCTCCAACTCATAACCCACACCCTGCACCTCGAGCCAGAGCCAAGGCGGGCGGCGCTGCAGAATCTTGCCGGTGAGCGAGGTGATCATGACGGGGGCAGATCCTTGGTCGTCATGGCGCTCACCGGCTGTCAGCCCATTGCCAGCGCTGTTGCGTGCTGGCGTGATGGGCATGACAGATGGCACAGGCCAAGGCGTCGGCCGCGTCGGCCTGTGGGATCGCGCTGAGTTTGAGGAGCCAGCGGACCATGCTCTGTACTTGCTCCTTGGCGGCGTGGCCACCACCGACGGTGGCTTTTTTGACCTGCAGTGCCGTGTATTCATGGACGGGCAATCCGGCTTCGAGCAAGGCGACGAGGGCGGCGCCGCGCGCCTGCCCCAGTTTGAGGGCGGAGTCCGCATTCCGCGCCATGAAGACCTGTTCGACGGCCGCCACATCCGGCCGGGTGTCGCCGATGACGTGTTTCAGTCCGCGGTGGATGGCGCCGATGCGCTCCAGAAAGGGCTGCCCGGATACATTCAGGCAACCGTGAGCCACATGCCGGAGTTGGCCGGACGTGTCGGAGTCGATGATGCCGTAGCCGGTGCGCAAGGACCCGGGGTCGATACCGATGATCCGCACCGCGGCCCCGGCCAGTGCCCCGGCACTCAGTCCCATGGCCGCCGCGTCCACCCAGCGCTCCGCCGCGGGTTCAGGATACGGCTTCCAGACGGGCCATTTCCTCGTCACTGATCGCGTAGTTGGCATAGACGTTCTGCACGTCGTCATTTTCTTCGAGAACGTCGATCAGGCGCAGCAGCTTCTCCGCATCCTCCCCACAGACGTCCACCGTGGTTTCGGGGATCATGGTGATTTCGGTTTCTTCCGCTTTCAGGCCCGCCGCTTCCAGTGCCAGGGCGACACCATGCAGTTCGGTCGCGGCGGTATAGACGGCGATCCGCTCGCCTTCGCTGACCACATCCTCGGCGCCGGCCTCCAGCGCCGCTTCGAGAATACGGTCCTCGCCGGCGTCACCGGGAAAGCTGATCAGGCCGCGTTTCTTGAAAAGGTAGGCCACCGAACCCGCCGTACCCATATTGCCGCCCCGCTTGGAAAAAATATGGCGTATTTCGGCGACGGTGCGGACTTTGTTGTCGGTCATGGTTTCGATCAGGAGGGCAACCCCGCCGGGGCCGTAACCCTCGTAGGTCACTTCTTCGTAATCCACGCCTTCCAGCTCACCGGTGCCGCGTTTGACCGCCCGCTCGATAGTGTCTTTGGCCATATTGGCGCCGTAGGCCTTGTCCAGGGCAAGGCGCAAGCGGGAGTTGCTGGCTGGATCACCGCCACCCGCCCGTGCCGCGACAGTAATTTCGCGGATGAGGCGAGTGAATATCTTGCCGCGCTTGGCGTCCTTCAGCGCCTTTTTGAATTTGATGGTGGACCACTTGCTATGCCCGGACATGACATGCTCCTTGTTCTATAAATGGCGTATTTCACCGAAATATGCCGCATGATACCGCAAAGGCGAGGATGCCGTCATGCGAGGGTGGCGATGGCGCTCATGGTGGCACCGAGCACTTCGGCGGCATCGGCATTGCGGTGAAAATGCAGAGGCACGCCGTAGCGTAACAAGGGCCGCTGCCGACGCAGCCAGGTGCCGAGGTCCGACTGGCCTTGCCGCGCGCCACTGACATGGGCCGGCACCACCGGCGCGGCACTTTCCTGCACCAACCAGGCCACGCCTTTTTGGATCTGATCGCGACGGATTCCGCCTTCGGGAAAAAGACCCAGTACCCGCCCGTCTTCCAAGACCCGGCGCGCTTGCAACAGGGCGCGCACATCGCGGCGGTCACGGCGCACGGGGATGCTGTAAGTCTGCTCCAGCAGTTGGCGCATCAGGGCGTTATCGTAGTACTCCTGCGCGACCAGAAAGGAAATCACCCGATGGTTGCTGGCCACCAGCAACAGGGGGTCCAGCACCGATACATGGTTGCAGACGAGGATGGCCGGCCCGCTGACGGGAACGCTGCTGGGCTCCCAGCGGGCACCCTGATAATAGCGGACGTAGCCGTAGAGCAGGGTGTGCAGGCTGCGCTGGCTAAAAGACCATTCCGACAGTTGGTCGGCCACCGCGGAGGCTTGTAGCATGGCGGTTTTCAGGAAACCATCAGCATGCGTTCGAGCGCCAAGCGGGCTTGGGCGGCGGTTTCAGGGTCCACCTGAATCCGGTTGACCACTTGGCCCGCAAGGAGACTCTCCAGGGTGCGCGCCAGTTGTTCCGGGTCGATGCGGAACATGGTGGAGCACATGCAGACCATGGGTGACATGAACTCGACCGTCTTGCCCTCCGCGCGCACCTCGTCGGCGAGACGGGTGACCAGGTTGATTTCCGTGCCCACCAGCCACTCGCTGCCGGGCGGTGAGGCCTTGACGGTACGCAGGATGAAGTCGGTGGAACCTACGGCGTCGGATTTCTGGCAGACTTCGAAAGCCGATTCGGGATGGGCAATGACCTGTCCATGCGGATGTTCACGACGCCAGCGATCGATATGTGCCGGCTGAAACATCTGGTGGACGGCGCAGTGCCCTTTCCAGAGCAGAATTTTGGCACGGCGGATTTCCTCGGGGGTGAGGCCGCCCAGCGGTTGGCTGGGGTCCCAGACCGGCATGTCGCGCAGGGGAATGTCCAGTTGATGGCCGGTCCAGCGGCCCAGATGCTGATCGGGAAAGAACAAGGCCTTGGGGCGCTGCCGGAAGGACCAGCCGAGCACCTTGCGGGCGTTGGAGGAGGTGCAGACGGTGCCGCCGTGGACGCCGCAAAAGGCCTTGAGCGCGGCCGAAGAGTTTACATAGGTGACCGGTGTCACCTCCCGCTCCACGTCGAGCACTGTCGCCAGCTCCTCCCAGGCGCGCTGTACTTGTGGCATGTCGGCCATGTCGGCCATGGCACAGCCCGCGTTGAGGTCGGGCAGAATGCTCGCCTGTTCCGGACGACTGAGAATGTCAGCCACCTCGGCCATGAAGTGAACGCCACAGAAGACGATAAACTCGGCCTCCTGCTCAGCCGCGGCGCGGGACAACTGCAGGGAGTCGCCATGAAAATCGGCATGACGATAGACTTCTTCGCGCTGGTAGTGGTGACCGAGAATGACCGCGCGCCGGCCCAGCGCGGCCTTGGCCCGCCGAATGCGCGTGTCCAGATCCGCAGCGTCGCTGCGGCGCAGTCCCTGGACCATCACTGTTTCCACACCCATAATCGATTCTCTCCAGCGCCACCGCGCGCGTCAACCATCCGATTACGTTACGAAGCCGCCTGCTGATCGTCAAGTGATCCGCTCAACACCGGTTCCGGCCCCCGGGCGCAAGCGGATGCCCAGTTCCTGAAGCTGCTGGTCTGTCACGGACCCAGGGGCTTCGGTGAGCAGACAGCCGGCCTTCTGCGTTTTGGGGAAGGCGATCACGTCGCGGATGGTCTCGGCCCCGCACATGAGCATCACCAGCCGATCCAACCCAAACGCCAGACCACCATGGGGCGGCGCGCCATAATGCAGCGCATCGAGGAGGAAGCCGAACTTGTCGCGGGCTTCTTCCGCGCCGATGCCGAGGGCGGCGAAGACCTTTTCCTGGACCCGCTCCTGATGGATGCGGATGCTGCCGCCGCCGATCTCATGGCCGTTGAGCACCAGATCGTAGGCGCGCGCCAGGGCGTTGCCGGGATCCTCGCTGAGGGTTTCGAGATGCGCGGACTGTGGTGCGGTAAAGGGGTGATGGGTAGAGGTCCAGCGGTCTTCCTGATCATCGTAGTCGAACATGGGGAAGTCGGTAATCCAGACCGGCCGCCATTCGCCTTCCAGTAAACCGAGGTCGGCAGCCAGACGGTTGCGCAGGTTGCCGAGCGCTTCATTGACGATCTTGGCGGTATCCGCGCCAAAAAAGAGGATGTCGCCCGGCGTCGCGCCGCTGCGCTGGAGGATCTCCTGCAGGACGTTTTCCGGCAGGAACTTGACGATGGGGGATTGCAGACCCGTGCTGCCCTGATCCAACGCATTGACCTTGATCCACGCCAAGCCCTTGGCGCCATAGATGGCGGTGAACTGGGTATACGCGTCGATCTGCGCCCGGCTGAGCTGGGCGCCCCCGGGCACCCGCAAGCAGGCCACCCGCCCATGCGGGCGCTCGGCGGCTGCGCGGAATACCTTGAAGTCGGTGCCGCGCATCAACCCGGTGAGTTCGGTCAGCTCCAGCGGATTGCGCAGATCGGGACGATCGACGCCAAAGCGGTGCATCGCGTCCCGGTAGGTCAGGCGCGGGAAGGGATCGGGGAGCTGAACGCCCAGCACCTCGGCGAACAGGCCGCGGATCATGGGCTCGGCAATACCCATGACCGCCTCTTCATCGACGAAAGAGGCCTCGATATCGATCTGGGTGAATTCCGGCTGGCGATCGGCTCGCAAATCTTCGTCGCGGAAACATTTGGTGATCTGGTAGTAACGATCCAGCCCGGCCACCATCAGGAGCTGCTTGAAGAGTTGCGGGCTCTGGGGTAAGGCAAAGAAGTGCCCCGGCTGAGTCCGTGAGGGTACCAGATAATCCCGGGCACCTTCGGGCGTGGAGCGGGTCAGCACCGGCGTTTCCACATCGACGAAGCCGCCCTGATCCAGATAAGCGCGCACAAAGCGGGTGACTTGATGACGCAGCCGCAGACGGTTCAGCATTTCCGGGCGGCGCAGATCGAGGTAGCGGTATTTGAGCCGCAGATTCTCGGCGATATCCTCTGCATCCAGCGGGAAGGGCACCGGCTCCGCGCGATTGAGGATGGTGATGCGCGTGGCCACCAGCTCCACCTTGCCGCTGGGCATCTGCGGGTTTTCGGTGCCCGCCGGACGGGCACGCAGAAGACCTTCGACTTGCAGCACAAACTCGCTGCGGCAGTCGTTCGCGGCCGCAAAGGCCGCCGCCTGGTCAGGGTCGGCGACCACCTGTACCAGTCCTTCCCGGTCCCGCAGGTCGATGAAGATCACCCCGCCGTGATCGCGCCGCCGTTGTGCCCAGCCGCACAGGGTGACCCTCTCGCCCATCAGCCCTTCATGAATGCTGTTACAGTAATGTGTCCGCATGCCGCGTCCCATAATGAGTCCATAAGAAAAGGGCCGCCCGACCGGGAGGCCCGCGCGCAATCTAGCCTTGCGACGCGCGGTGCGTCAATGGCAGGCGCAAGCTCCGCCGGGACAGGCGGGCGCCGCCGCCGCTTCCGGCTGGCTTTCCGTGCCCTTGCCGCCGCCCTTGAAATCGGTTTGGTACCAGCCAGAACCCTTCAGAGCAAAGGCGCCGGCACTCAACTGACGCTCCAAACCCAGCCCGCCGCAGTGCGGACAGTCGGTGAGGCGGGGATCACTCATGCGCTGCTCGGCGCTCAGGCGGTGTCCACAGTCCTTGCATACATACTCGTAAGTTGGCATCGTATCGGCTCCGTATGAGGTTGTAACTTTAAAGATGCCTAATAAATACGTCCTCACGCCGCAATTTTCAAGAGCCCCGCATCGGAACGGGCCGGGGAGAGGAGGCGCACATGCTCATCGGCGCTGAATTGCACAGCGCATTGCAGACGCTGATCGCCCTGCTCGCCATCCTCAACCCCATCGGCGCCATACCGATTTTCATCGCGTTGACCAGTGACGAGGACCCGCAACAGCAGCTCGCCACGGCAAAGCTGACCTCCCGCGCCGTGGCCATCGTCCTGCTCATTTCCGCTTTTCTCGGCGAGTATATCCTGCAGTTTTTCGGGATCAGCATCGCCGCTTTTCAGGTGGCGGGTGGCATGGTCCTGATGCTGCTGGCCTTTAACATGTTGCAGGCCAAACCCAGCCGCTACCGGCATACCCCGGAGGAAACCGCCGAGGGCATGAACAAAGAGGCGGTCGCCGTCGTACCATTGGCCATTCCCTTGATGGCGGGTCCCGGGACCATGATCACGGTGATCATCGCCCATCACAAGAATGTGTCGTGGCTGGCCAGCGGCTTGCTGATCGTCGATATTCTGGTCATTGCCGGCGTCGCTTACGCCGCCCTGCGTCTGGCGCAGCCGCTCTCACGGCGGTTGGGGGTGACGGGTATCAACATCACGACCCGTATCTTTGGACTGGTGCTGGCCGCCATCGCCGTAACGTTTATCGCCAATGGTTTGGCGGCCCTGTTCCCGGGCCTGGTGCACGTCAGCACCGCCCCCTGACCGCCCCCGGTGCGATGACGGCCCCCCTTATCGTCGTCCAGGCACCTTAAGCATCAAAAGGCAATCATCGCCTGCATGGCGAATACGTTGTCCACGGCGCTCGATATGCTGTTGGCGGCGGCATTCGGTTGATGGGGGACATCCAGAGTCCGGAAGTAATATCCCCCGAAGACCTTGGTCAGCGGCGTGAAGTGGTACTGCAGTCCGATGGCCCAGGTTTTGAAGATACGTTGCTGTGCGGCGTTGTTGGGCAGACGGTCGTAGTAATCGTAGCGTAAATTCGCTTCCATATGCTGGGTGAGGAAAAGCCCCGCTTCCAACATGTAGCCGCTGGCCTGGTTCTGACCGCCGGGATAGAGCTGGGTCTTGGTCAACGGCGCCGCCAGATCCGGTGCATGACTGAAGGCGGATGCCGCGGTTATCCACCCGGAGCCGCGGATGTACTGGAAGCGGAATTGACGACCCCACTGATGCATATAGCCCTGAAGATATTGAACGTCCACCCCGTAGCGGGTCATGCTGTAACTCTGTCCGGCCAAATCCGGGCGGGCGTGCTGATACCAGATGCCGGCCTGCACATCGCTGCGGAATGCGCCTTTACCCCCTAAAATATAAGATTCCTGCAGGCGCACGGCATATAGGGGACTGCTGGACCGGTTGCCGGCGGCCACCGTACCGAACAGGCCCACCATGGCGCCATAAGAAAGCTCCCAGGGACCGCTGCGAAACCAGTCGAAGAGCATCACGCCAGGATAACGAAAGCCGTTGGCACCCAGGCTTCCTTGACCATTGATGAGATAGGCGTTGATGTTTTTGTCATAGGGCGCGTCGGAAGAGTACATGGTTTGCTGCATCAGTTGTCCGATCACGGTGGAGGGCAACACAAAGTTGTAGGTCATATAGCCACGCAGGGCACCCTCTGCACTGGGCGCACGAATGAGGCCCACTTCTATCCTGGCCCCGGGAAGGTAGCTAAAGGTTACATGCCCGTCAATCAGTCCGGGTTGATAACCGCCGCGCACCTTGGTAATCCCGTTGCTACCAAACTCTCCGCCCAGCAGGTAGGAGATATCAGGATTGATATTACCGCGCAGCATGATTCTGGCGCGCAAAATACTGACGGCGGTGCTTTGAGTAAAGTTGGGTGCGATCAAGTTGATATTAGGCACATGATTTTTCTCGAAACGATCTTTGCGCCCCGGTTGTGCATATAGGCTCGGCTCAATAAATCCGGACACCCCGAAATGAGATGCCTTGGGCGGAGATATCCCCTGCAGCGCAAACCAGTTCGCCGCATGCGCCAAGGGGGACGCCGCGAGCGTCGCTACCGCCAGCGCCATGGCTGGGCGGGAGTATTTATGTGCAAAATTCATCAGGGTTACCTTCGTGTCGTCTTGGTGGGGGCGCTGTGAGTAGGGGGAGCGGGCATATATAGACCAACTCGGCGGTTCTGCACGAACGCAGCCGGCCTCCCCCGGAGGTGAACGCCGCTTACCCCTGCAACGAGGGATCGCACAAACGCCGTATCGTCTCTGGCAGATCCGCGGGGCATTTGCCGCAGTGCTGATTGGCGGGGACGGCGTAGTCCATTTTCTTGGGATAGGGTAGCCTGAGATTGGCCATGATCTCCTGAAATTCGCTTATGCTTTTGCCCCCTAAGCGAGGGTTCCTCGCCTTCTCCTGGGCGATGGAGGATACGTGTCGATGTTGATAATCGTGGGCTGGATAGACCAGCGTTTCATTGGGCAAAGCAAAGAGCTTCTCATGAACGGACTGATACAGCGTGACGCTATCGCCGTTCTGAAAATCCGTGCGCCCGCAGCCGTCGATCAGCAGTGCGTCGCCGGTGAACACCCGCTGCGTATCGCCTTCCGTCAGGAGATAGCTGTGGTGAGTGTCGGTGTGGCCGGGCGTGAACAGTGGACGCAAGGTGATGGTACCCACCGTCAACGGGCGGTCTTCGGCGACCCCGAAATCGATGCACGGCAATGCGTCCATCGCCGGCCCCGCGATCCGGCTGCCCGTCTGTGCCTTGAGCTTGCGCGCACTGGTGACATGGTCGGCGTGGATATGTGTTTCCAGGGTATACGCCAGCCGCAGATTCAGTGCCTGTAAAACCCGCAGATCCCGGTCCATGGTTTCCAGCACCGGGTCCAGCAGCACTGCCCGCCCCGTCTCGGCACAACCGAAAAGATAGGTATAGGTGGAGGATTCCTCTTCAAAGAGCTGACGAAAGAACATGTCGCGTCTTCTCCTTAAGTTCAGACCAAGGCGCGCCCATGGAGCGGAAAGCGTTACGTCAAACGCGCTTATCCGTATCCAGCGCGAAATGTCCCGAGAACTCCGCGTGGTCGATGATGTGGCCCAAGGGGTGGAATTCACGACCGCGCGGGTCGCCGGCGGGAGGGGGCGCGAGTTCGCCGCGGTGATCCCCCGTGCGCAACCGTCCTTTAACCGACTCCCAGTTGGCGCCTTCGGCGAGTCCGAGGGTGGGCAAGTCGGTCGCCATCAGAATGAAGTCGTAGTGCTGAAGTTGATGATTGGCGTTCGCTTCCGGTGGACGATAGGCGATCGTCCCGAAATCATTGCGCCCTGATTTGGTCCCTTCGGGCAATGGGCCACCTTCGTGGATACCCTCGGCGGCCGGCGGCATATCGTAGAGCAGCCACCGGACCTTGCGGCCGGCTTCCGCCTCACGATGCTCCATCAGGAGGACCAGACTCTTCGTGTCGGGCGGTAAATGCTGCCAGAAAATGGGCGGTGTGCGTCCGTCGCCGGGTTGGGTAAAACGCCTGGGAATCCAATCGCTAGGATCGATGCCGGTACTGAAGATTTTCATCTCTGCCATGATGGCCTCCTCACAGGTGAGCGGGCGATGGGCCAAACGCCGCAGTCCTCTCCGAACGGTCCCGCCCGCGGCGGAAGTCCCTGAACCACTGTCTTGAGGATAGCAGATGGCGGGAGGTTTGGCAGACGCGCCGTCCGGAGATCTTTCCGGGGTTCCTAATGGCTCGGTTTTTCTTCCAGAGCCCACTGGTCGTCGAGGGTCTCGCGGCGGCGGACGAGGTGGTGCCGGTGGCCACGGATGAGCACCTCGGGGGGGCGGGGACGGCTGTTGTAGTTGCTGCTCATGACGAAGCCATAGGCCCCGGCGCTCATGATGGCGAGCAAATCGCCCGCCTTGGCCACGATGGGACGGTTCTTGGCGAAGTAATCGCCGCTCTCGCAGATCGGGCCGACGATGTCCATGGCGTGCCCGGTTTCGGCACTTTGGCGCAGGGGCAGGATGTCATGCCAGGCCTCGTAAAGCGCAGGGCGCAACAGGTCATTCATGGCCGCATCCACCACGCAAAACGACTTGCCGCCCTGCTCCTTGAGATACTCTACCTTGGTCAGCAGCACGCCGGCATTCCCTACCAGGGCGCGGCCCAGTTCCACCACCCGACGCACCGACACGCCTTGCAGGGCCCGGTTCAGGGTCCATGCGTAGTCGGCAGGGTTGGGAGGCGTTTCGTCGTGATAGCGGATACCGACGCCGCCGCCCAGATCCAGGTGCTCTAGCACAATGCCGTTGGTGGCCAGGTCTGTGTACAGTCCGCGTACCCGTGTCGCCGCCTCCCCCAGGGGGGCCAGATCCAGTAACTGAGAACCGATGTGGCAGGCAATGCCTTTGAGTTCCAGCGCGGGGTGTTGCGCCGCCTGCAGGTATAAATCGCGGGCCTGATCCATGGGGATGCCGAACTTGCTCTCTTTCAGCCCCGTGGCGATGTAGCGGTGGGTGCCGGGGTCCACATCGGGGTTGACCCGCAGGGCGATGGGCGCGCGTTTGCCCATGTCGGCCGCAATATTCGCAATACGCCAGAGCTCGGCGGCGGACTCGACATTGAGGCAGGAGAGGCCAGCGTCGAGCGCCGCGCGAATTTCCGCGCTGGATTTGCCGACGCCAGAGAAAACGATCTTGCCCACATCACCGCCCGCCCGCAGCACCCGCGCCAGTTCACCGCCGGAAACGATATCGAAGCCCGCGCCCATCTCCGCAAACGTCCGCAGAATACTGAGATTACTGTTGGCCTTGACCGCGTAACAGACCTGCGTGTGCGCACCGAGAGCGGCACTGAAAGCGCGGTAGCGCTCGCGCAACGCCGCTTCGGAATAGACATAGCAAGGGGTGCCGTAATGCTCCGCTATTTCCTGCAAGGGGAGGTCTTCAGCGTACAGGGTGTGATCGTGGTAGTGAAATGTATTCATGAGGCCGATGGGCTCTGGACAGGGGCCGTGGGCGCAGCGGGGGTGGCGCTATGGGCGGGTGGCAGCGCCAGGGGCGTCTTACGACCGCAGCCGCCCAGCGCGAGGCCGAGCAGCAGGAGAAGAAAGAGGGTGCGGGCGCGGTTCACAGGGTCTCCCGCTGCAAGCGTTCACGAGCGCGCAGGATGGCGGCTTGCACCTGCCGGGGTGCGGTGCCGCCCAAGTGGTCCCGCGCGGCCAGAGCGCCTTCCAGCGTCAGCACCGCGTAGATCTCCTGGCCAATGCGTGGTGACAAGGCCTGCAAATCCGCCAGTGGCATGGCTTCCAGGCCGATGTTGCGTTCCTGGGCCAGGCGCACGGCACGACCGACCACCGCATGGGCATCACGGAAGGGCAGACCCTGGCGCACCAGATAATCGGCCAGATCGGTGGCGGTGGCAAAGCCGCGTTCCGCCTGCGCGCGCATGACGTCGGGACGGGTCTGCAGGCCGGGCAGCATCCGGCCCATGATCTCCACACTGGCGCGCATCTGGTCGAGGGCGTCGAAAAGGGTTTCCTTGTCTTCCTGATTGTCGCGGTTATAGGCGAGGGGCTGGCCCTTCATGAGGACGAGGATGGCGACGAGATCACCGATCACCCGCCCGCTCTTGCCGCGAATGATTTCCGCGACATCCGGGTTCTTCTTTTGCGGCATGATGCTGGAGCCGGTACAGAAGCTGTCGGGCAGATCAATGAAGCCGAAGGGCGCCGACATCCACAGGATCAGTTCTTCCGACAGCCGCGAGAGGTGAACGGCGAGGATGGCCAGGTTCGAAAGCACTTCCATCACAAAGTCGCGGTCGGAGACGGCATCGAGGCTGTTTTCGGCGACGGCCTCAAAGCCGAGCTGACGCGCCACATCCCAGCGGTCGATAGGGAAGGTGGTCCCCGCCAGCGCCGCCGCGCCCAGGGGCAGCACATTCACCCGCCGCCTCGCATCGAGCAGACGCTGGGTATCGCGGTGGAACATCTCCACGTAGGCCATGCAGTGGTGGCCGAAACTGACCGGTTGGGCGACCTGCAGGTGAGTCAGGCCGGGGAGGATGGTCTCGACTTCGCGCTCGGCGAGGTCGATGAAGACCTTTTGCAGATGCTGCAGCGCCTGGACGAGGTCATCGAGGCGGCCGCGGATATACAGGCGCAGGTCGGTAGCCACCTGATCGTTGCGGGAACGGCCGGTGTGGAGCTTCTTGCCGACGTCGCCGATGATCTCGGTGAGGCGTGATTCGACGTGCATGTGGATGTCTTCCAGGGCATCGTCGAAGGGGAGGCGGTTCTCGGTAATTTCCTGCCGCACCTGCGCCAGTCCGGCGACGATGGCTTCCACCTCCGCCTCCGTCAGCACGCCCACCCGGCCCAGCATGCGCGCATGGGCCATGGAGCCACGGATGTCTTCCGCGTACAGACGGCGGTCCACCTGAATGGATGCCGTAAAGGCTTCGACCAGGCTGTCGGTGCCCGCCGCGAAGCGCCCGCCCCACAATTTTTCACTCATGCCCACACCTCCTGTCCTGCCCGCGACTATAGCGAAAAGGGGACCTCGTTCGCCAGTGCTCCCGGTCCGCTCGCCCGATTTTTGGCATTCCCCCCGGCTCTTGCTAAAGTCCGGGAAACAAATGGGCTCGGGAGGTGCAACGGATGGATGAGGCGAAACAATCTCATGCTGGGCGCTGGTTGATCATGCTGGTCGTGGCGCTGGTCGTGGCGGTGGTGTGGTTCTTCTGGTGGCAGAACCAGGAGGCCAAGGTGCGGGCCAAGGCACCCGCTCAAGCGACCGCCACCGTGCAACTGGTATCGCCCGGCGCTTCCACGCAATCGGTGGCCAATTTTCCGGTGGGCAAGGCGATCTCTCAGGAAGGTACGCTGGAGGGCCCCATCAGTGGCCAATGTGGCAACATCAAGTGGCACGATCTCAGTCCCCGCGAGGTGGCGCATCTGCGCAAACTCTGCCCACCCGCGGCAGCCACCCACCACCCCTGAAGCGGTCTCGCCTAATGCGTCAGGGGCAGGGTTAGGCGGACCTCCAATCCACCACTCGGCGCGTTGGTGAGCGTGAAGCGCCCGTGGTGGTACGCCACGATCCGTTCGACGATGGCCAAACCAAGGCCCACACCCCCGCCCTTCCCCGCTTGTGCGAAAGGCGCCCGCATGGTTTCCAGGCATTGTTCCGCGATACCCGGTCCGTGATCGCGGATCCGGATCAGAAGCTCGTCCGCCACCCGTTCGGCGCTGATTTCCACGGGCGCCCCACCATGCGACAGGGCGTTATCGATGAGGTTTTGCAACGCTCGGGCCAGACCGACCTCCTGAATGGGCATCTTCGGCAGGGCGGTGGCAGGGGGGTGCCACCGTACGTCCGCGTGCTGACGCAAGACGAACCGTTTTAGCCAGGGACCCAGATCCGTCGGCACCAGCGGTTCCTGCTCGCCGCTGCGGGCATAATCCAGAAATTGATGGATGACCTTGTCCATCTCCTGGACGTTGGCAATAATTTCGTCCCGCGCTTCTTCTTCGACGGGCAAAAATTCCGCGCTGAGCCGCATCCGGGTCAGGGGAGTGCGCAGGTCGTGAGAGACGCCCACCAGGACCATCTCCCGTTCTTTCCACATCCGCTGCAAATCGCGCAGCGTCTGGTTGAACCGTTCCGCGAGGCGGCGTAAATCCGCTGGGCCGGCCTCGGGCAGATCCGCCGGGTCATCGCCCCCGCGTAGGCGCGCGACCCCTTGCATGAGACGGGTCAGGGGTCGGGTCACCTGCCGCACCGCGAGATAGGCACCCAGCCAGGAGAGCAACAGAATGGCGGCCAGTTTAAACCAGGGTAGTGGCAGTCCCGGCGGGCGCGGCATGGGCATGGCCAGCGCCAGCGTGGCGTCGGGCCGGGCCTGCAGCCACAGCATTCCGTGTCGGCCATCCGTGCGCAACTGCGCCTGTGGCCAGCCCAGGCGATGCAATAGATGCAGGGCGTTTGCCAATACCGGTGAGCGGGGATGCCGGCCGTGCACCGCGCTGGCGGCGTCTACCCGGAGTCCCTGGCGCATCAGTACGGGTTGGACCGCCTGACGCTGCGCCGGGGTGAGCGCTTCACTCAGGGTCAGGATCTGCGCCCAGTCCCGCGACAGACGCTCCGCCTGCGGATTGGCCTGGTAGATATTGAAAAACCAGTATACCGCCAGTTGGCTCAGGAACAGCAGCCCAGCAATAATGAGGAACATTCGGGTAAAAAGGGTATCCGGCCAGGGGCGGGTTTTTTTCATAAGCCGTCTCCTTCCCGGGGCGCGGGGTCCCCGCCATCGGGTACCAGCACATATCCCCGTCCCCAAACGGTCTGAAGGTAGCGCGGCTCGCCCGGGTCCTCTTCGACGAGGCGGCGCAGCCGCGAGATGAACACATCGATACCCCGTGCACCCGGCGTGGCATCCCTGCTGCCATGTGTCATGGCCAACAAACGCTCCCGCGATAGGGGTTGCCAGGGATGGCTGGCCAGGGCATGCAAAATGGCGAATTCGCTGTCCGTGAGGGAGATTTTCTCGTCGCCGCGCCACAGGCCACGGCTGTCGAGAGCCAGACGGAAGGGGCCGAAAACCAGTGATCCCGGCGCAGGATGGCTGCTGCGCACCTCCTGACTGCGACGTAGCACCGCGCGTATCCTGGCGATGAGTTCGCGGGGTTCAAAAGGTTTGGGGAGATAATCATCCGCCCCGACGTCGAGGCCGTGCACCCGATCGGCCAGGTCACCACGAGCGGTCAACATCACAACGGGCAACTGCGGTTCCTGCGCGCGCAGGCGCCGACAGATGCTGAAGCCGTCTTCGCCCGGCATCAGGATATCCAACAGGAGCAGGTCATAATATTCCCGCGCCAACTGGCGATCCATCTGCACGCCGGAGGCGGCGGCGTGGACGACAAAACCCTGCTCCTCCAGGTAACGCACCAACATGCCGCGCAACCGGGGATCATCATCGACCAGCAGGATTTTGCCGCCCTCCGCCATGGCGTATTTGCCTTCAGTGTTCCCGCTCGGCCTCTTTGGCTTTATAGAGGGTGGTGACCTGGTGCCATTGCGCAGGGGTCAGGATTTTGTGGAGATAACGTGCCTGCTGGATGCCATGTTCGAGCATCGTGGCATGATCCTTGAGGACCGCTTTCCGCAGAGGGGCGATGGTGCTGCCCGGCGCACCGCGCAACAAGGCGTCACGCAACGCGGTGTTGTGGGCCTGCAGATGGTGACGCCAGGCCGACATGACTTTTTTCTGCCGGGCGCGCCAGTTTTGCAGATCCGTTTCCTGCGCGGGGGTCAGTTTGAGGTCCACCGCATGCCGCCAAACCATGGGCATGAGCATGGGTACCGGCGCATTGCGCCAACCGCCCTTGCGCATGAGACAGTGGTGCCATCCTCCCGGACCGGGGTGACCCGGCATCATGCCCGA
Source organism: Pseudomonadota bacterium (assembly GCA_021821285.1). Taxonomy (GTDB): domain Bacteria; phylum Pseudomonadota; class Gammaproteobacteria; order Acidithiobacillales; family Acidithiobacillaceae; genus Acidithiobacillus. Next base: position 44,909 of record JAKACQ010000001.1, on the reverse strand, counting down.
TCCCATGGGACCACCGTGCATAGCGGGCGGGGTCTCCGCGCCTGCCGCAAAGGCGGGCGCTACCGCCAGCATCATCGTTCCGACCAACCATCCGGATACCGCATGCTTAAATTTTAACATCCCTCGGCTCCTCGTCATTCCAGGGGAAAGGCGCATCCTTTCCGTGGCAGACAAGTTAGCGCGCCGCTCCGGCGGATACCAGCAGCAAAGTGTCAAGAATTGTGAATGGGGGTGATGGTTTGTCGCCTATGGACGCGCCTGGCGGTCCACTCGTGAGGAATGGTCACCCCCTACATGGGATTACGCGGCACCTCCAATGCAAAGCGAGCAGGGCCACATGGTCAGTGACAAAAAATTCATCCGGAACAGTCCGTAACTAATGGATTTTTTGTTCTCTGGATTAACATGACCTGACTGGCACGATGGTTCCGCTGAGCACTTGATGTGGATGGACAATAGGATGTCATCCTCAACAACTTATACCAAAATTATACATAGTTCGTCGGCGTTCAATGCCACTTTCTGGCACACAAAAAGGTAAAGGTAGAAGATGGCCAACTTCCCACACAGAATATCTAGCATCGCTGTATCGGTCGTAATGCCCTGTGTTATCGCAAATGTAGGGGTGTGGTCGATGCTCCCCTCATTATCTAGTGTCAGGTACGCAGCGGTAGCGGACCTTCCTGTCAAGCTTGGGAAAGAGTAATATCGGACAAAAGCTGCTAGTCATAGAGGTGCATCCTAAGTGGACACTGATGCTAGCTAAGTTCATTGTTAACGATTCGGCGTTTTGTGTCGGATAACTGCTGAGCATCACAGGAGATCATCAGTGACTGAAGCCACGTTCCCTGGCGGTTCAAAATCAAGGGTCACTCGCGCCGGCGAAGCTATTCGACAAGGTTCTCCGACCAATGATGATTTACTTGTGATTGAGGAGTGGCGTGCAGCGCATCGTAGAGTACTGAATACCTTCCAAGCGATTCTGCGGAGTCGTACACGGGGTAGGACGGTGCATGTTGCTCAACGCCATAAACGGAAGTTGACGATTTTCGACAAGTTAAATCGTTTTACGGGAATGCAACTAGCGAGGATGGACGACGTTGCAGGATGTCGACTAATTTTTAATTCTATCAAAGAGATGCAGGACTTCCGGTCAGAATTACATAAGGCGAGATTTAAGCACAAACTTATAAATTATCCGGATAAATATGACTACATAAAAAATCCGAAACAGACTGGATATCGTGGCATTCATGATGTCTATCAGTACAATGTCAATTCGCAAGCAGGAAAGGGGCTTGCGGGCCTCTACATCGAGATTCAGTACAGGACGCTGGTTCAACACGCATGGGCAACGGCTGTTGAGCTTATAGGCTTCATTACCCAGAGTCAGCCGAAATTTCAACGCGGCGACGATCGTTACGAACGGGCAATGGCTTTGGCCAGCGAGTTACTTGCGCGAGCTCACGAGCAGCAAACAGGCCCGTTTCCCACTATATCAAATCAGGAAGTTTTAGACAAATTCTTATTGCTGGATGAGGAACTCCACCTTATGCAGACACTCCGAGGACTCAATAGCGCGAAGGGTGACGTCACCGATAAACGAAACTCAATTCTCATTTTTTCTAAGGAAGGTGAGCTTGAAGTTCGAAACTTTCGGGATGCAACTGATGCACTCCGAGCCCTGTTTGAGCTTGAAAAAAAAATGCCTGAACGAGATGTTGTGTTGGTTCGTGCTGATACAAGCGAAGATGTTCGCTTGGCCTTCCGAAACTACTTCACAGATGCGCGTGAATTTGTGCGATTCGTTGATGAAGCTTGTTCCAGTCTGAGTGGAAGAAAAATTGTGCAACCGCCGCCAGACAAGCGGCGTGGTCGCAAATAGGGTCCGATAAACCATTGCAGTAGATCATTGAATGATCTGTCTTTCCCGTCCGCTTAGCTTAGGTGCGTTAGGGAAGCCTTGATCAGACATGAAAATGACGCCGATTCCTTCCCGCGCATTTGCCCGAAATAGGCTCATTCAGCGATTTTGTGGGCGGGATCCCGTCCATTCTGCCCCTAGGGGCAGATTTTGGGCGCAGTACACGCCTCAGACAGCCAGCAGACGATGTCGTAGCATACACAGATTCGCTAGGGTCCCGTTTTTGGTCTCGGTTCCTGGTGGAACCGGGACGTGGATCCAAGGGTGGTGGCATCCACCATCCTGCCTTCCTGCAGCAACAGACCTTTTCCCACAGCACCGCCTGCACTTCGGCAAAGGTCATCTGTCCACCACCCTCCGTACCTCCACGTTGGTGACTTGGCCCATTCTCTCAAAAGGCTAGATCAGAGGCTCCTTAATTCTAATTGGCTACATTTTATGCGATCAAAAGCTATACATAACACCTGCGCCAAAACTAAACTGGCTGGTCTGGGATGACGGTTCTTCAAATCCGGCTTGATTGAATCCAGATGCTCCATACATAAAGTCCCTGTAATCAACATCTGCATAAATCCCTAGGTTTTTTGAGTTTATATAAGTTGCCTTTATTCCAACCGTGTAATATGGCCTGTCAGAAAGGCCAAACTTCTGTTCTGCTGGGCTGTTGTACAGTGCAACATAGTAAGGGTTTGTTTTGCCAGACAAGCTTGCATAAACGACCTCTCCAATCCCTCCATGTAGTGATAGTGTAAGATCATT
>JAKACQ010000001.1:0-42216 GCA_021821285.1 Pseudomonadota bacterium | reverse complement strand
CGGCTCTGTACCACCAACGGTATCCACCCATAATATATGGTGTTATAGCTGCAGAATTAGAGAAGAACATCGTTTTCCCGAGTCGAAGATGCAGATTATTTTCTGTGTGTCCAGCCTTCTCGGAATGGGTTCCTTGCGCATAAGTGACTTTTCCGCTAGCATAGTCATAGCCAAAATCAGCGTATATCCCATTAATTCCAAATAAACTGGTATCGACGCTCGCTCCAACATGGAATCCTGGAGTCCATCCGTTTTCGACATCGGATGGGCTTGGGAGGGTCTCAGAGTAGTTACTGTTAATATCATTGAATCCAATAGATACTGAATTGTTGACTTTCAATATTGGACTATCTGTTGATGGCGAACCCACTCCTGCGAAAGCTACGATTGGCAATGAGAGTCCACACGTTATTGCGATTATGGCGGCTGTCTTTTTCATTTTCCTACATATCTCCGTATTGTGAGGTTGATTTTCAAGAATATTGATTATTGCAACGAGACACGAGACAACAGGTGCACCAGTATGTCACGCAACCCTTAGCTAGCACAGAATCTCAAGATGTCAACGAGCAGCGGCGAATCAGGCGATCGCCTGTTTCTTGCCAAGCTACGTTTATACATTAATATCTCTGCCTCATACGTCCCGAAGAAACCGTAAGGTTCACGCGCTGCATCGGTCTGTGACCAAGTTGTACAAACGATCACCTGTCGCAAAACCAGCAAGGACCCATATAGCACACGGTTCGTCTTTCACAAGGTTAACCCGTAACATTTCGCAACAATTTTTGTCCGCCGCCCCCTTCCTTACGGCCCTGCTTTCCCGGAGAATGTGGGCTCTAGTGCCGAGGAGCCTGAGCGTGCCCCCCAAACTGCTAATGTTGGCTGTCTGTACCCTATTCTGTGTGGTTGAAGGCGGGTGGGCGCAGGCCGGCGTTGGTGCGTGGCTGCGCGATCCCTTGGATACGGATCGCGGCCTGAGTGCCGACCCGGCCCGCCCCTGGACTACCCAGGCCACCCTGCCTGATTTACCCAAGTCCCCGAGTCTTTCCGGAGCGGAACAGGCCCACCTCTGGACGCTGCCGCAACTCACCGTCTACGCCCTTTCCCACAATCCGCAGACCGCGGCGGCCTGGGATGCCTTGCGCGCGCAGGCCGCCGGCCTGGGGATGGCGGAAAGCGCCTGGCTGCCGAGCCTGTCCCTGGACACCCGTTTCGGCCGTCGGCAAGCGGCCTCCACCGCCGGTTTTACGGTGCCGGCACGTAACAGCGTCAACCCCAACCTGACCCTGAGTTACACCCTCTGGGACTTCGGCCTGCGCTCCGCGAAAGTGGCCGCCGCGCGTGCCCAGGAATGGGTGGCGGGCTTCACCCAAAACCAGCGCATCCAGAGCGTGGCCTTCAGCGTCGCACAGGCCTATTACCAACTCCTCGGCAATCAATCCTTGCTCCTTGCCGATGAGAAGACCGTTGCGGAAAACCAGAAAAATCTGGAGGCCGCCGAGGTGCTGCACCGTGCCGGGCAAGCCACCATCGGCGCCCTTTACCAGGCCCGGGCCGCCATGGCGCAGGCGCAGTCCACTCTCGCGGCACAACGTCAGACCGTGCGCAGCAGTGAAGGCACGTTGGCCAGCACACTGGGCCTCAGCCCGCGGACCACGCTGAAGATATCGCCGCTGCCACTGGGGCAGGAACCTCCTCAGCTCCATCGTGCCGCGGAGACCCTTATGCACGCCGCTCTCGCCGCCAATCCCGCCTTGCAGCAGGCTCGAGCCCAGGTCGCCGTGGCTCAGGCCAATATCCGCAGCGCCGAAGCCGGCGCTCTGCCCAGTCTGGGGGTCAGCAGCTCCTATGGTTATCTCTTTCAGGGCGGTTTCCGGCCCGGCGATACCTGGATCATGGGACTTACCCTGACGGTGCCGCTCTTCACCGGTTTCAACACGCATTATCAGATCCGGCAGAGTCGAGCGTTGGCCGACCAGGCGCAATCCAACTTGGCGGCCAGTCGCAACAGCACCGAAGTGACGGTCTGGCAGGATTATCACAGCTTCCGGAGCGCCACCGCGGCCTATCCCGGCGCGCGCAGCGGTCTCGAAAACGCCCGCAAGGCGCTGGAGGTCGTGCAGGCCCAGTACCGGGTCGGACAGGCGACCATTCAGGATGTTCTGCTCGCCGAATCCACTCTGGCGCAGGCGCGCTACACGCTGATCCAGAATATCGTCAACAGTTATGTCGCCCTGGCTCAACTGAGTCAGGCTGTGGGTATGCCTTTGGGAGAGGATGCGCCGTGACCCGTTCCTTTATGGTCTTCTTGCTGACGCTGGTGCCTCTTTCCCTGCTGTTGAGCGGTTGCCAGACCAAGGCAAAGCAGGGAATGCCGCCCTTGCGGGTCAGCCTCGTCAGTCCCAGCGTCCGTCCCATGACCCATTACGAGGGCTTTTTGGGTACCGTCACCCCCCTGCAAACGGCGACCGTCGTCCCGCAGACTTCCGGGTTATTGCAGAGCGTGCAGTTCACCCAAGGGAGTGTGGTCAAGAAGGGACAAGTGCTGTTTACCATCGACCCGGCGCAGATGCGAGCGTCGCTCGCCCAGGCGCAGGCCAAATTGGCGGCGGACCGGGCCACGGCGCGCTATAACCGCAACCTGGTGGAGCAGGATCGTCCGTTGGCGGAGAAGGATTTTATCACCCGGCAGAGTTTCGATCAGGCCGAATCCCAGGCACAAGCGGCGACGGCGCAGGTACAGGCCGATCAGGCCGCCTTGGAGCAGGCCCGTCTCAACCTCTCGTACACCCACATCGTCGCCCCCATCAGCGGGCGCATCGGGCTGGCGCAAGTCAAGACAGGCAACCTGGTCATCGCCAACCAGACGCCGCTGGCCACCATCAATCAGATCGCCCCCATCACGGTAAACTTCAGTGTTCCCCAAGACTTACTGACGGCGGCGCGGCAAGTCCAGCAGCAGGCGGTGCCCGTGCCGATTGACGATGAAAAGGCGGACAGGACCCTCGCGCAGGGCGCGCTCACCTTTATCGACAACAGCGTCAACGCGAAAACGGCCACCATCGATCTGCAGGTCACCGTACCCAACACCAACCTGAGCCTCTGGCCGGGACAGTACGTGCAGGTGCGGATGCCGGTGCAGCGGGTGGCGCAGGCGACGGTGCTTCCGGTGAGCGCGATCCAGCAGGGCAGCACCGGCCCTTTTGTTTATGTGGTCAACGCGGGTAAGGCGGTGGATCAGCCGGTGCGGGTGCTCTGGGAGTCGGGCGCCGACGCCGTGGTACAGGGCGTGGACCAGAATATCCGGGTGATTTTTCCGCTTCCCGCCCGCCTCTATCCGGGGGCGAAGGTGGAACCCGCCGGTGCCCGCGCCGCTACCGGATCGCATGCGGGTCAGCGGGGGAAACCCGCGTGAACGTCTCCGCGTTGTTCATTCGCCGTCCGGTGATGACGGCCGTCCTCATCCTCGGACTGGTGCTGTACGGCCTGTTTGCCTTTATGAAACTGCCGGTGGCCCTGCTCCCCAGTGTCGATTTTCCAACGGTGATGGTCTTGGCGAGTCTGCCGGGAGCCAGCCCGCAAACCATGGCCAGCGCGGTGGCGACCCCGCTGGAAAAGCAGTTCGCCGCCATTCCCGGTCTTTCCTCCATGAGTTCGGTGAACCATCAGGGCTCGACCCGGATCATTCTGCAGTTCGATCTTCGCCAGAACATTGATGTCGCCACCCAGAATGTCGAAAACGCGGTCACGCAGGCCGCCCACCTGCTGCCGCCGGGCATGCCCAGCCTGCCCTTCGTCAAGCAGCTCAATCCGTCGGCGGCCCCTATCGAGTTCCTGGCCCTCGCCGCACCCAATATGCCTATTTACCGGCTCAACCAGTATGCGGTGGACAAGGTGGTACCCGCCATTTCCGGTATTCCCGGCGTGGCGCAGGTGCAGGTCTTCGGTGAGCAGAATTACGCGGTCCGCATCCACGCCAACCCCTTTGCCATGCAAGCGCACGGGATATCGTTGCAGGCGCTTACCCAGGCCATTTCCAGCCACAATGTCAACTTGCCGCAGGGTACGGTGCTCGGCGCGGTGCGCAACTATGCTGTGAACGTGCATGGCCAGCTGCACGATGCCCAGGCCTTCGCCGGCATGCCCATCACCTTCGCCAATGGCGCTGTGGTGCCGCTGGCCGCCATCGCCCAGGTCAGCAACGGCGTCGACAACGACCAGATCGCCAGTTGGATCGGCGGACAGCGCGCGCTCATCCTCGCCGTGGTGCGCCAGCCCAATGCGGATACCGTGGCCATCTCCGACGCTATCCGGAAGCGCTTGCCCCTGCTGAGCACCAGCCTGCCCGGCGGCGCCCATCTGGCGGTGGTGTACGACAAGGCCGACTATATCCGCGCGGCGGTGGAGGAGGTCGAAGCCACCCTGTTGCTGGCCTCGCTCCTGGTGGCGGCGGTGCTCTGGCTTTTCTTGCGCCGTGGCAGCCCGACCCTGATCGGCGCGCTGGCGATCCCCGCCTCCATCCTCGGCACCTTTGCCATCATTTACGCGCTCGGCTACACGCTCAATACCCTGACTTTGCTGGCGTTGACCCTGTCCGTGGGTTTTGTCGTGGACGATGCCGTGGTCATGTTGGAAAACATTGCCCGTCATGAGGAAAACGGTGAGGAACCTCACCAGGCGGCACTGGTGGGCAGTCGCGAGATCGGTTTTACGGTGATTTCCATGACCCTGTCGCTGGCAGTGGTGTTCCTGCCCTTCCTGGTCATGGGGGGCATCATCGGTCGGTTATTCCGCGAATTCGGTGTGACCATAGCGGTAGTGATCCTCCTTTCAGGACTGGTTTCACTCACCCTGACCCCCATGCTCTGCGCCCGTTACCTGCGGGTGAAGCATCAGGGGCGGAGCCGCTTCGAGCTTGGCTTTGTGCGTTTGCGCGAGTGGTACGGACGCAGTTTGCGGATGGCCCTCCGTCATCGCGGCTGGATATATGGCGGTGCCTTGCTGAGCCTGCTGGTCATGATCGGGCTTTTCATCCTGCTGCCCAAGGGCTTCATTCCCACGGAAGACAGCGGCATGATCATGGGCAACCTGGAATATCCCCAGGGCATTTCTTTTGCGCAACTGGAAAAGAGCCAGCAGGCCATTGCCGCCGCCGTGGGTCGCAACAAGGCGGTGCAGGCTGTCATGTCCAGTGCCGGGCAGGGGATAGGGGCCTTCGGCTCCGCCAACACCGGGCGTCTGATCATTCGTCTCAAACCACTGGGGGAGCGGGCCTCGGGCACGCAGATCATCGCCCAACTGCGCCAGACCGTCAGCCACTTCGACGGAGTGGAGGCGAGTTTCCAGATGCCGCCCGCCATTCAGATGGGGCCGGTTGCGGCGCAATCTCACTACCAATACATCCTGCAGAGCGAAGATCAGAGCAGCCTGAATGCGTTGGCACCCAAGCTGGTATCCGCCTTGCGCCGAATCCCCGCGCTTCAAGCCGTCAACAGCAACCTGCAACTGGCCAACCCGGAGATCGAAGTGCACATCCTGCATCAGCGGGCGCAAGCGCTGGGTGTCACCCCGGAAGGGGTCGAGCAGGCGCTGAACTTCGCGTTTGGCGGCACTCAGGTGGGTACGATCTACGCCTCCACCAACCAGTATAAGGTCATTCTCGATCTGGCCCGGCGCTTTCAGGAGAATCTGGGCGCGCTTTCCGCCATTACGGTGCCGGGCAGCGCGGGGCTGGTGCCTTTGGCGGCGCTCGCCCATTTCGCCTACGGCGTAGGGCCATTGAGTATCAGTCACTACAACGGGCTGCCCAGCGTGACCATCTCTTTCAATCTGGCGCCGGGGGCCTCTTTGGGGGCGGCAACCCAGGCGGTGCAAAAGGCCGCATCGAAGATACTGCCCGCCAATGTGCAGGGCGAGTTCGGTGGGTCGGCAGCGGCCTTTACCCAGTCCACCAACAGCCTGCCGCTGCTGCTCCTGGCCACGGTGGCACTGATTTACGCCATCCTGGCTATCCTCTATGAGGATTTCGTCCACCCCCTGACCATCCTCACCGCCCTGCCGCTGGCCGGTTTCGGCGCCTTGCTGGCGCTGTGGATCTTTCATCAGGAACTGGATCTGTTCAGCTTTGTCGGCATTATCATGCTGGTGGGATTGGTCAAAAAGAACGGCATCATCATGGTGGATTTCGCCATTCACCGGCGCCGCGAAGGGGCCAGCGCCGTGGACGCCATGGTCGATGCCTGTGTTACCCGGTTCCGTCCTATCATGATGACCAATCTCGCCGCCGTGCTGGGCATTCTGCCTATCGCCATAGGCATCGGGGCGGGCGCCGCGTCGCGGGTGCCGCTGGGTGTGGCGGTGGCGGGCGGCATCATCGTCTCGCAGTTCCTGACCCTCTATGTGACACCCGCTTTCTATGTGCTCTTCGAAGGCTGGCGGGGGCGTTGGCGGCGCAAGACGCCCACCGCCGAAGCGGCATGGCCTGGAACGCTCTGAGACATCGCCGATTTGTGGTATGTATATACCTGCAAAGACCAACCGAAGAGAGAGTCTCGCACCATGCCCGCAAAAATCCTGCTGCTCCTGCTCGCGCTGGCCACCCTGTCCGCTTGCGCATCCTTACCATCCGCCCCTGCATCTTCCACCACGGCGAACACCGCCGCGCAGCGTGCGGCGCTCGCCAATCACACCGCGCAGACGGCGAAGCAACGCTTGGCGGCTGTCGCCACCCAGCGCGCCGGGGCAGAGCGGCAGTTTTGCCCGAACTGGCGGCAGGCACTGGATCGCGCACGCGGTAACGCCATCGGCTGTGCGCAGATGCCCGCAAGCGAGCAGGCCACCTGCTGGCAGGCGGTTTCCCAATGGGCGCGGGAAGAAAGTCATTACTTCCATGCGTTGGCGCCGCTCTTCCAGGGAAGTGGCTATGCCCCGCCGGCCGCGCAGGCGGCGCGCTTCTTCGATCTCGCTCAGGGCTGGGCCATTACCTGTCAGAATGGCCAGGCAGCCTGCACGGCCGCGCCTGTCCGTCGGCCTATGGATAGCCACAAAAACGCCGTAAATCAGTTCTGCCAACCCTAAGCGGAAAATATGGCGGCGACGATACGGCATAAAAGGGGATCGTCATGATTAAATCATTCGTCAAAGACTTCAAAATATTTTTGCGGCGCGGCAACGTGATCGATCTGGCTGTGGCGTTTGTCATCGGCACGGCGTTTTCCGCCATCGTCACCTCTTTGGTCAGCAATATCGTGATGCCCCCCATCGGCCTGTTACTGGATAAGGTCGACTTTTCCAATTTGTATGTCGTGCTCAAGGAAGGAACGGTTCCCGGGCCCTATCCGACGTTGGAAGCAGCGAAAAAAGCGGGCGCGGTCACCTTGAACTACGGCCTTTTTATCATGTCGCTGATCAGTTTTTTTATCATTGCCCTGGTGATCTTTTCCATAGTGCGGGTGATCAACACGCTCTACGTCAAGCCCGCTGCCGCCGTGACCACCAAAACGTGTCCTTTTTGCGCATCCACCATTCCGCTGGCGGCTGTTCGCTGTCCCAACTGCACCTCATCACTGGAATCCTGAGTTCCGGATACCGCTTCATCCGAAGGCTGGTGGCACGATCGCATTGACCTTCCGCTTGGCGTATCCTAGCGACGATCCGCATTCAGGACAGACCTCTGTGACTTGGGAAAATCTGCCATATCTCGTTATCGGAATGCTGCTGGGGCTCATCGTGGCCGGGCTCGTGGCGCGTGGCGTGAGCCAGCGTCAGCAGGCCGCCAGCGACGCGCTCCGGGGCGCCCAGCAAATCAGCGCTGTTCAATTGGAAACCGCACAACGCGAGTTGAGCGTCCTGCGCCAGCATCTCCAGGAAGCGCAGGAAGCCCTGCGCCATGAAAGCGAACGACGCGCCAGCGCCGAGGCGGAGAGCCGCCGCATTCCGGCCCTCGAGGAGGCCATTGTGGCAGAGCGCGGTAATACCACCCGCTTGCAGGCGGAAATGGTGACGCGGCAAGGTCAGTGGGCAGAACTCACGGAACGCCTGGAACAGGAGCGCAAGAGCAACGCTGAAAAGCTCCGTCTGCTGGAGGAGGCCCGCCAACGTCTCGGCGACGCCTTTCAATCGCTTTCCGCCGAGGCTCTGCGCCGCAATAACCAGTCTTTTCTGGAGTTGGCGCGAGAGAACCTGGAACGTTTCCAGGAAAGCGCAAAGACGGATTGGGAGGGGCGTCAAAAAGCGGTGGGGCAACTGGTGGAACCTATCCGCGAGTCGCTGGACAAGGTCGGGACCCGCCTCGATGCCATGGAAAGAACCCGGATCGACGCCTACAGCGCCTTGAATGAGCAGCTTCGTGGCCTCGTGCAGGACCACCTGCCGCGTCTGCACCAGGAAACCGCCGCGCTGGTCAAGGCCCTGCGCCAACCGGCCGCCCGCGGCCGCTGGGGAGAAATGCAGCTCAAGCGCGTCGTCGAAATGGCGGGCATGCTCGCCTATTGCGATTTTACCGAACAGGAAAGTGTGGCCACCGAAAATGGCCAGCAGCGTCCCGATCTGGTGGTGCGGCTGCCCGGTGGCAAACGCATCGTCATCGACGCCAAGGCGCCCCTCCATGCCTATCTGGAGGCGATGGAAACGGAAGACGAGCAAAAACGGCAACATTTCCTGCGTAAACACGCCGGCGAGTTGCGCACCCACATGGCGCAACTGAGCAAAAAATCCTACTGGGAACAATTTCAGCCGACGCCTGAATTCGTCGTCCTCTTCGTACCCGGCGAGGTGTTCTTCAGCGCCGCGTTGCAAGAAGATCCATCGCTCATCGAATACGGGGTGGAGCAGAAGGTGATCGTTGCCAGCCCCACCACCCTCATCGCCTTGCTGCGCGCCGTCGCCTATGGCTGGCGCCAGGAGGCGCTGGCAGAAAATGCGCGCGCCATCAGCGATCTCGGCAAAGAACTCTACGACCGGCTGACCAAGCTGGCAGCACACTGGACGCGGGTGGGTAAGGGATTGGGGCAGGCCGTGGAGGCTTACAACCGGGCCACGGGATCGCTCGAGAGCCGTGTCCTGATCTCGGCGCGCAAGTTCCGTGAACTCAAAGCCGCGCCGGAGGGTAGGGAGTTGCCCAATCTGGAGCCGGTTGAGCTTGCCCCGCGCCTGCTACAGGCCGAGGAGCGGTCCTTCACCGACGATCCGGCCGAGTGAGCGTCAGGCGCTTTCCTGCCGCTTCTGTGCCTGCACCAGCGCCAGCGGCAGGCTGAAGATGACTTTTTCCTCCACGCCCGGCGTCTCCTCCGGAATCCGTGCGCCCCAGCCGCGAAGGGTGTCGATGATCTCCTGCACCAGACTCTCTGGCGCCGAGGCGCCGGCGCTGATGCCGATCTTCTCCACGGCGTCGAACCACTCCCGGCGCAACTGCTGCGCATCTTCGATGAGATGCGTCGATGTCCCCAGCCGGGTGCCCAGTTCTGCCAGGCGGCTGGAGTTGGAACTGTTGGGCGCCCCGACCACCAGCAGAATATCCACGTCCGGGGCGAGCAGCTTGACCGCATCCTGACGGTTCTGGGTGGCATAACAAATGTCGTCCTTCTTCGGTCCCTGAATCAGCGGGAAACGCGCGCGCAGGGCGGTAATCACTTCGGCGGTATCGTCCATGCTCAGCGTCGTCTGGGTGATGTAGGCGAGCTTGCCTGGGTTACGGGGCGCCAGATTCGCCACGTCCGCGACGTTGGAAACCAGGTACATCATCCCTTCCTCGACCTGGCCCATGGTACCCTCCACTTCCGGATGCCCGGCGTGCCCGATGAGCACCATCTCCATGCCGTCCCGGCTGTATTTCTTGACCTCCATATGCACTTTGGTCACCAACGGGCAAGTGGCGTCGAAGACGTTCAGCCCTCTTGTCGCCGCATTCTGGCGGACCGCGATGGGCACCCCATGGGCGCTAAAGATCACCGTCGCCGCATCGGGCACTTCATCCAGCTCTTCGACAAAGACGGCGCCCCGGGCGCGCAGGTCTTCCACCACATGACGGTTGTGAACGACCTCGTGGCGCACATAGATCGGTGCGCCGAAGAGTTCCAGGGCACGGTCGACAATCTGGATGGCCCGATTGACTCCGGCGCAAAAACCACGTGGGTTCGCTAGCAAAATGTCCATGCTGAAATTCCTGAAATTCACGAGCCTCGATGGTCCATCCTGCCGTCCGCCCTGTCAACCGTCCAAGCGAACTTTCCGTGTGGGAACTCCCTCTGTGGGCACGCGCGGGTATAACCACCGGCCGGGATCGCGGTATCATGAGGATCGCCGGCCCGGGTGCTTGGCGGCAGACCATTCCCATCTGAGGACTGAACGGATGCTCATCAGTTGCGTAGTGTATAACGGCGACCGTGAACAAGCGGATATTCCCCTCGAAGAGATTCCAGCGTATTTACGCGCGCCCGACAACTTTGTCTGGGTGGCGCTGCAAGATGCCAGTGAGGATGAATTGCGCGCCATGCAGAAGCAGTTCGGCCTGCACGATCTGGCCGTGGAGGATGTCTTCAACGCGGTGCAGCGGCCCAAGGTCGAAGAATATGATGAGCACCTCTTTGTCTACCTGCAAGTGCCTGCCTACCACGGCGAGGAGATGCACATCGGTCGGATCAGCATTTTTGTCGGGCCCAACTTTGTGCTTTCGGTTCGCCAGAACTGCGAACAGACCTTGCTGGGTGTGCGTGCCCGCGCGGAGCGGGAGCCGCATCTGCTCAAATATGGTTCCGTCTACGTGATGTACGCGCTCTCTGATGCCGTCGTGGACCGCTTCTTCCCCGTGGTGGATATGCTGGATGATGAGCTGGAGAAGCTGGAAATCGCCATGTTTCATAATCAGGAAACCCGTAAAAACATGGAGCGATTCTATGATGTTAAATACAAGGTCAACGTGCTGCGTCACGCCCTTCTGCCCTTGGCCGATGGATTCAGCAAACTCTACGGGGGCCGGGTTCCGGTGCTGGTGGACGGTGCCGAAGACTATTTCCGCGATGTCCATGACCATATCATGCTGCTCAATAGCCAACTGGATGCCATGCGCGACACCATTGCCACCGCCATTCAGGTGAACCTCTCCCTCATCACCATCGATCACGGCGAAGTCAACAAAAAGCTCGCCGCCTGGGGCGCCATTCTGGTACTCACCACCATTTTTACGGGTATCTGGGGCATGAATTTTACCTACATGCCCGAATTGCACTGGAGATTCGGTTACCCGATGGCTTTGCTCATCATGGCCAGTTGCGCCATTTATCTTTACCGGCGCTTCAAGAAAGCGGGCTGGCTTTGACGGAGACGGTTCAGAGATCGCCCCATAGGGCCTGAGCGACGGCGACGGCGGCGACGGCCGCCGTTTCCGCGCGCAGGATGCGCGGACCCATGCGCAGGGGGCGGAAGCCGTGAGACCGGGCGGCTGCCACTTCTTCCGGCGCCAGCCCTCCCTCGGGGCCGCTGAGCAGGGTAATCTCCGGCCCTGGAGGGGAGATGTCAGAAAAACGTTCGGAGCCCTCTGGCTCCAGTACAAAGGCGGCTCCCCGCACGGCAGCCCATGCCGCCGTCAACGCGACCGGCGGGGCAAGCTCAGGCATCGTGGTGCGGCCACTCTGTTCACAGGCCGCGATAACGATCTCCCGCCAGCGCGTCAGACGCTTCTCCCCACGCGTTTCGCTCAGTTGCACCACCCCATGGCGGCAGGCCACGGGCTGTATCCGCCGCACACCCAGTTCCACTACCTTTTGCAGACTCCAGTCCCAACGCTCCCCGCGGGTCATGGGCAAAAAAACCTGAATGGCCAAAGGGGAGTCTGTTTCCTGTGGACAACGCTCCGTAATTTCCAGCAACGCATGCGGCGCGGACGCGCCCCTCAAGATGGCGTGGTAGGCATGGCCGTCCCCATTGAACAGCGTCAGCGACTGTCCGTGCCGGGCCCGTAATACCTTCAGCAGGTGATGGCTGGGCCCGGCCGAAAGCAAGAAGGGTCCGCTTTCAGGGAGTGCCGAATCGGCGTATAAATGGATACGTGGCATAAACATCCATGTTGCGCAGGAGAGCGAGGGTGAGAGTATATCATCGTGGCGCTGGCGTTGGTGGCGCGTGATTAAAGAATCCGATTGCCGTCGCCCGCCGGTATGGCAAACCCGACCGGGGCTGGTTCCCGCCTGGATCTACAATCAAGCCCTCATCCTGCAACATGCCGCAAGCGGCCCCGTCTTCATCCCCCTGCGCTTCGTCTCGGTCATGGCCATCCTCATGGAGCGGGAGTGGGTGTTCTGCGACTACATCGGTGGGCGTGTCGCAGTCAGTGTCTGGCACCATTTTGCGCCCCAGTCCCGGGACGATTTGCACGAAGGCGTGCCCTGCCGGATGGATCTCTTCAGTCCGGCGGGGGAAGAGATTCTGCGCCGCCTGCCCATGGAGTTTCATCAGGCCTTGAACCACGCCATCAAAAAATCGGCGGAGAAGCGGCATCATTCGGCCCGGGTCATCGCTCTGGACACCCTGCTCCGCCGGACGGAAGATCCGGAACCAGAGCCATAAGACGCGCGCCGGAGAAGACCCGCATGACACCGGAAGTCGATCAGCAATGGATCGGAAAGCTGCTGCGCACCTGTGCCGAGCGCTTCACGCTACCGGGCTTTCACACGGTCAGCGCCAGTCGCAAGCCCGATGGCAGCGTTGTCACCAGCGTCGACATCAACAGTCAAAATTTTCTGCAAGACATGCTCGCCGCCCGCTACCCGGACATTCCGTTGCTCGGCGAAGAAATGGACCCCGCCGAACAAGCCCGTCTGCTGCAGGAGGCCGACGTGCTCTGGTGTCTGGACCCCTTGGATGGAACCAGCAACTTTGTCGCGGGGGTGCCCATCTTCGGCATTTCCCTGGCGTTGCTGCACGGCGGGCAATCCGTGCTGGGCTGGGTCTACGATCCGGTGCGTGCTGAGCTTTTTTCCGCCGCCAGGGGGGACGGCGCGCGGGTGGATGGCACGCCGCTGCGGACTCGGCAGGCACCGGAACTCCGGCAATGCGTCGGTGTCGTCGACTACAAGAGGCTCCACCGTCCCCTCGCCCTGCGCCTGATTGACGAACGCCCCTTCCACAGCCAGCGTAATTTCGGCGCTTCCGTCCTCGAATGGTGCTGGCTGGCCGCCGGCCGCTACCACTTTTATCTGCATGGCGCGCAGCAACTCTGGGACCGCGCCGCCGGTGCGCTGATCCTTCGCGAAGCGGGTGGCCGGATTACCCGCTTGACCGGTGATCCCCTCGGCGAAAACGCGCTGCAACCCAGCTCCATACTGGCCACGCTGGACCCCCGCTTGCATCAAAGCTGGACCCGTTGGCTCGAACAGCCGCCGAGTTCCCAAAAGCAGCCCTTTGATTTATGCTAAAACGAAAAACGGCGCTCACTTAAATTCACCCTGTCACTGAAGGATAAAGAACCGCATGGCCTCCATACGTAATCTTGCACTGTCCCTGCTCCCCGTAACCGAATCCGCAGCCCGTGCCGCCAGCGGCTGGATTGGCCGGGGTGAAAAGGAGCTCGGCGATGGCGCGGCGGTGGACGCCATGCGGGCCGCCATTGCCGAAGTCCCCATGCGCGGCGTGGTGATTATCGGTGAGGGGGAGAAAGACGAAGCCCCCATGCTCTACAACGGCGAAGTCGTGGGTTCCGGCACCGGTCCGGAAGTGGAGATTGCGGTGGACCCGGTCGAGGGCACTACTTTCCTGGCGCACGGCATGCCCGGGTCCATCTGCGTACTGGCGGCCGCCCCCAAAGGCAGCATGTTCCGGCCGGGTCCGGCCTATTACATGGACAAGCTGATCGTTCCGGCTCCGGCCCGGGGCAAGATCGATCCCGCCGCGCCCATGCGGGACAAGCTCCACGACCTTGCCCGGGCCCTCGGCAAAGAGGTCCGAGAATTGCGTATCTTCCTGCTCAAGAAGCCGCGTCACGAGGCCATGATTCGCGAGATTCAGGCGGCGGGCGCCGCCGTGCGCCTGCAGACGGATGGTGACGTGAGTGGCGGCATCATGGCCGCCCTCGGCACCAAGGTGGACGCCATGATGGGTATCGGTGGCACTCCGGAGGGCGTCATTTCCGCCTGCGCCGCCCGCGCCATGGGTGCGGACATGTTCGGCGCCCTGGCGCCGCAGAAACCGGGCGAGGCCGAAGCCATCGCCGCCGCCGGTCTCAAGGCCGGACAGTGGCTGGGTCGCGACGATCTGGTGTCCAGCGACGATGTGCTCTTTGTGGCTACGGGTCTGACTTCCGGCGACATTCTTGATGGCGTGACGCGCTCCCACTATTTCGTAGAGAGTGAGAGCCTGGTCATTTCTGGTCACGACGGCATTTTGCGCCGGGTCCGGACCCACCAACGCATCGACTGATTTCCATATGATTCAAGGAGTGTTGTTATGACTGTCACCCGTACTGACCTGGCGAATGCTATTCGCGTTCTCACCATGGACGCCGTAGAAAAAGCGAAATGCGGCCATCCCGGCATGCCCATGGGCATGGCGGATATCGCCGAAGTGCTGTGGAACGACTTTCTCGTCCACAATCCCGCCAATACCCATTGGGCGAATCGCGACCGTTTCATCCTCTCCAATGGCCATGGCTCTTTGCTGCAGTACGCACTCCTCCACCTCACCGGGTACGACGTGTCCATGGAGGATCTCAAAAATTTCCGCCAATGGCACAGCAAGACCCCCGGCCATCCGGAGTACCGCGACACCCCGGGCATTGAAACCACCACAGGTCCCTTGGGCCAGGGACTCGCCAACGGCATCGGTATGGCCCTGGCGGAGCGCATGCTCGCCAGCCATTTCAACCGGCCCGATCACGAAATCATCCATCACTACACCTATGTCTTCCTCGGCGATGGCTGCCTCATGGAGGGCGTTTCCCACGAAGCCTGCTCCTTGGCGGGCGTCTGGGGGCTCAACAAGCTCGTCTGTTTCTATGACGACAACAACATCTCCATCGACGGTCATGTGGATGACTGGTTCGCCGACAACACCCCGGCCCGTTTCGAGGCCTACGGCTGGCATGTGATCCGCCAGGTCGACGGCCACGACCCCGAAGCCATCAAAAAAGCCATCGTCGAGGCCCGCCAGCAAAGCACCCGGCCGACCCTGATCTGCTGCAAGACCGTCATTGGCCACGGCTCCCCCAACAAGGCGGGCAGCCATGACTGTCATGGCGCGCCTTTGGGTGCCGAAGAGATATGTCTGACCCGGGAAAACCTGGGTTGGTCCGCGGAGCCGTTCCAGATTCCCGAGGCCATCTACCGGGCCTATGATGCCCGGGCCAAAGGGGAGGCCGCCGAGGCCGACTGGAAGGCGCGTTTCGCCAAATACCGGGAACTCTATCCCGAAGAAGCGGCAGAACTCGAACGGCGTCTGGCCGGCACCCCCAGCGATACATTCGGTGATGAACTGGCGGCACTTATCGCCGGTTTCCGCAAGGCGGCGCCCAAGGTGGCCACGCGTGTGGCATCCGGACAGTGCATTCAAGCGCTTGCGTCGGCATTGCCCGAATTCGTCGGCGGTTCTGCCGATCTGACACCCTCCAACAACACCCGTTGGAAGGAAGCCATCGACATCGGCAAACATCGCCTGATGGGTAATTACATCCACTACGGCGTGCGCGAGTTCGGCATGTCCGCGATCATGAACGGTATCGCCCTGTACGGCGGTTTCCTGCCCTTCGGCGGCACCTTCCTGATCTTCTCCGATTACAGCCGCAATGCGATCCGGATGTCGGCGTTGATGGGCATTCGCGTGATTTATGTGATGACTCACGACTCCATCGGTCTCGGTGAAGACGGCCCGACCCATCAGCCCATCGAGCAGGTCAACAGCCTGCGTCTGATCCCTAACCTCCATGTCTGGCGTCCGGCGGACGCGGTGGAAACGGCCATTGCCTGGGAATCCTCCATTAAACAGGAACGGACGCCGTCCCTGCTGGCCCTCAGCCGGCAGAATCTCCCGGCCCTGCCCCATACCGACGAAACCGTGGCCAACGCCCGTCGCGGTGGTTATGTGCTCAAGGAGGCCGAAGGGGGCAAGGTCCAGGGTCTCCTCATCGCCACCGGTTCCGAAGTGGAACTGGCGCTGGCGGCGCAGGCCAGACTGGCGGAGCAGGGGCATCCGGTGCGGGTGGTCTCCATGCCCTGTATGGATCTCTTCGCGGCACAGGATGCGGCGTATCAGGAACGTGTCCTTCCCGCCAGTGTCACCAAGCGTGTCGCCATCGAAGCGGGCACCACGGGGCTCTGGTACAAATATGTGGGTCTGCATGGCGCGGTCGTCGGTATCGATCACTTCGGCGCCTCGGCCCCGGCCCCGGTCCTGTTCGAGAAGTTCGACTTCACGGTGGATAACGTGGTCGCGCATTTCCAGGCACTGTAACTTATTCATTTCAAATAATCTGAGGAGTTCACATTATGGTATTGCGTATTGGTATTAACGGCTATGGGCGTATCGGACGAAACATTCTGCGGGCGGTGTACGAAGCAAACCGGACCGACCAAATCCAGGTCGTCGCGATCAATGATCTGGGCAGCCCCGAGACCAACGCCCACCTGACGCAGTATGATTCCGTGCATGGCAAATTCCCTGTCCCGGTGAGCGTTGACGGCGGCGACATGCTGGTCGGCGATGATCGCGTCAAGGTCCTGGCCGAGCGCGACCCATCCAAGCTGCCCTGGGGTGATCTGGGCGTGGATGTCGTCCTGGAGTGCACCGGCTTCTTTGCCTCCCGCGAGAAAGCCGCCCTGCACCTCAAAGGGGGGGCCAAGAAGGTGCTGATCTCCGCTCCGGCGAAGGATGCCGTGGATCTGACCGTCGTCTATGGCGTCAACCATCAGTTGTTGGATCCCGCCAAGCACCAGATCGTCTCCAACGGTTCCTGCACCACCAACTGTCTGGCGCCTTTGGCCAAGATCCTCAACGATCTGGCCGGCATTGAAGGCGGCACCATGAATACCATCCACTCCATGACCAACGATCAGCGCATCATCGACGTCTATCACGAGGATTTACGTCGCGCCCGCGCCGCCGGCATGAGCATGATTCCCACCAGTACCGGTGCCGCCAAGGCCATCGGCCTGGTGCTGCCGGAGCTGGCCGGCAAACTGGACGGCTTCGCCATCCGTGTGCCCACGCAAAACGTTTCCATCGTGGACCTCACCTGTATCGTCAACAAGGAGGTCTCCGTCGACGAAATCCACGCCGCGATGAAGGCGGCCAGTCAAGGCGCGCTCAAGGGTGTCTATGGCTACAACGACAAACCACTGGTTTCCATCGACTTCAACCACAACCCGCATTCGTCCACCTACGAGTCCTCTCTGACCAAGGTCAAGGGTAAGCTGGTCAAGGTCTGCTCTTGGTATGACAACGAATGGGGTTTCTCCAACCGTATGGTGGATACCGCCCTCGCCATGATGGGCCAGGCCCGCTGAAGAGGAGATCCACCATGAACGTCCTGCGTATGACGGATGTGCCCCTGCGGGGAAAACGCGTGCTGATTCGTGAGGATCTCAATGTCCCCATGAATGACGCGGGTGCCATCACCGACGACACCCGCATTCGCGCCAGCCTGCCTACCATCCGCACCGCGCTGGCGGGTGGGGCGCGGGTGATGCTGATGTCCCATCTGGGGCGTCCCAAGGAAGGCGTTTTTGACGAAAAGGCCAGTCTGGCGCCCATTGCCGCCCATCTCGGTCAGTTGCTGGGCCGCGAAGTCCCTGTGGTGCGCGATTGGCTGGATGCCGGTAAGGATAGCCTCGCCCGGTTGCGGGATGGCGATGTGGTCGTCCTGGAAAATGTCCGTTTCAATGCGGGCGAAGGCGAGGATGACGAGGTCCTCTCCAAAAAGATGGCCGCACTCTGCGATATCTATGTGATGGATGCTTTTGGCACGGCCCATCGTGCCCAGGCCAGCACCCACGGTGTCGGCAAGTTCGCACCCATCGCTTGCGCCGGTCCGCTGCTGGTCAACGAACTGGACGCGCTGGGCAAGGCCCTGCAGAATCCCAAACGGCCTTTGGTGGCCATTGTCGCCGGTTCCAAGGTCTCCACCAAGTTGACCATTCTCAAATCCCTGGCGGAGAAGGTCGATCAACTGGTGGTGGGTGGCGGTATTGCCAACACGTTCATCCTCGCCGCCGGGCATGCTGTCGGCAAATCCCTTTGTGAGGCGGATCTGGTGCCGGATGCCCAGGCGATCGTGGCGGCCGCACGGGCCAAGGGCGGCGATGTGCCCTTGCCCAGCGACGTGGTGGTGGCCAAGGAGTTTTCCGCCACAGCCCCCGCGCGAACCTGCAACGTGGACGAGATCGCCGCCGACGATATGGTGCTCGACATCGGGCCTGACACGGCCAGGGTCCTGGGGGATATTCTGCGCAAGGCGGGTACCATCGTCTGGAATGGTCCGGTCGGCGTGTTCGAATTCGATGCCTTCGCCGATGGCACCAAAGCCATTGCCCGCGCCGTGGCCGAAAGCAGCGCCTTCTCCATTGCCGGGGGGGGGGATACCATTGCCGCCATCAACAAATTTCAGATTGAAGACGCGGTCTCGTATATCAGCACCGGTGGCGGTGCCTTTCTGGAGTTTCTCGAAGGCAAGACCCTGCCCGCCGTAGCCATGCTGGAAGCCCGCGCGCGAGGGAAGAACACTTGATACGCCGGACGAAGATCGTCGCTACCCTGGGCCCTGTCAGTTCTGATGTGCAGGTCGTCGATCGCTTGATCGAGGCGGGCGTCGACGTCGTGCGTCTCAACTTCTCCCACGGCGCGGCGGAAGACCACGTCAAGCGCGCCGAGATGGTCCGGGAAAGGGCGCGCGCCCATGGCCGCGCCATCGGTGTGTTGGCCGATTTACAGGGACCCAAGATTCGTATCGGCAAGTTTGCCGAAGGCAAGATCCACCTCACGGCGGGCGAGCCGTTTATCCTCGACACCACCTGCGTCCTCGGCGACGAGTCGCGGGTCGGGGTGACCTATCCGCAACTCGTCGGGGATGTGGACCGGGGCGCGACCCTGCTGCTCAATGATGGCATGATTGTCCTCTGGGTCGAGAAGGTGCAGGGCACTGAAATCCACACCCGCGTCGTACAGGGTGGCGAACTCTCCAACAGCAAGGGCATCAATCGGGCAGGGGGCGGTCTGACCGCGCCGGCGCTGACCGATAAGGATCGGGCGGATATCATCACGGCGGCGCGCCTGGAGGCCGACTATCTGGCGGTCTCGTTTCCGCGCAGCGCCGCCGATATGGAGGAAGCCCGCCGTCTCTTCCGGGAGGCCGGTGGTCATGGCGCGCTGGTGGCTAAGATCGAGCGGGCCGAGGCGGTGGAGGCCATTGAAGAAATCCTCGCGGTCTCCGAAGTCATCATGGTGGCGCGTGGTGATCTCGGGGTGGAGATCGGCGACGCGGCGGTGCCCCCCGTGCAGAAACGGATCATTGCCCTGGCGCAGAAATACAACCGCTTGACGATTACGGCGACACAGATGATGGAGTCCATGATCCATCAGCCGATCCCGACTCGCGCCGAGGTTTCCGATGTCGCCAATGCGGTTCTCGATGGCACCGATGCCGTGATGCTGTCGGCGGAAACAGCCAGTGGAGCCTTTCCGGTGGAGGCTGTCGCCGCCATGGATCGCACTTGCCGGGAGGCCGAACGGCAGGCGCCGGTCAACAATACCCTGCAAATCATCGACCGGCCGTTGGAGCGGATGGACGAAACCATCGCGGCGGCGGCTATTTTAGCCACCATGCGCTCACCCATTGTGGCCATTGCGGCGTTTACCGAAAGTGGTTCCACCGCTTTATGGCTATCCCGCGCCAATCCGCGGGTGCCGATTTATGCATTGACCCCGCAGGTGTATACCCGGCGCAAGGTAACCTTGTATCGTGGGGTGCATCCGGTCAATTTCCCGCAGAGCCGCCATGATGACCCTGTCCAGGTGATGCGCGCGGCGGAAGACGAGCTGCGTCGCCGGGGTGTGGTCCGTGACGGTGATCTGATTCTCATCACCATCGGCGAGCCCATGGGCGCACCCGGTGGCACCAATACCCTCAAGCTGGTGCGTGTCGGCGATGTTACGCACCGTGCTTGAGCCGGATTCTCTCGAAGACCGCCACTCGGCGGGACCCTACTTGCAGTCTGCAGGGTCCGCCGATAGGATTGCCCAAGACCCAATCCATTTTCATTCACGTTTAGGAGGAGTGTCATGGCTCTAGTTTCCCTGCGCCAGTTGTTGGACCACGCTGCAGAACATGGTTACGGAATCCCCGCTTTCAATGTCAACAACCTCGAGCAGGTGCGCGCGATCATGGAGGCCGCCGCGGCAGTCGACGCGCCGGTCATCCTTCAGGCTTCGGCGGGGGCTCGCAAATATGCGGGCGAGCCCTTTCTGCGCCACTTGATTCTCGCCGCCATCGAAGAGTACCCGAACATCCCCGTCGTCCTGCACCAGGATCATGGGGCCAGTCCGGCAGTTTGCATCCAGGCCATTCGTTCCGGATTTTCCAGCGTGATGATGGACGGTTCCTTGTTGGAAGATGCCAAGACCCCGGCCAGCTATGACTACAATGTCACGGTGACCGCGAAAGTTGTGGAGATGTCCCATGCCGTCGGTGTGAGTGTTGAGGGTGAGTTAGGCTGTCTCGGCTCCCTGGAGACCGGTATGGCGGGTGAGGAGGATGGTGTCGGCGCCGAAGGCAGTCTGACCCACGATCAGATGCTGACCGACTCCGAAGAGGCCGCACGCTTCGTGAAGGCCACCAAGGTAGACGCCCTGGCCATCGCCATCGGTACCAGTCACGGCGCCTACAAGTTTACCCGGCCACCCACCGGCAAGGTGCTGCGTATCGACCGGATCAAGGAGATTCATGCGCGGATCCCCGATACCCATCTGGTGATGCACGGCTCCAGCTCGGTGCCCCAGGATTGGTTGAAGATCATCCACGAGTTCGGTGGGGACATCGGCGAGACGTACGGTGTGCCCGTGGAAGAGATCCGGGAAGGTATCAAGTTCGGTGTGCGCAAGGTCAATATCGATACCGACCTGCGTTTGGCCGCCACCGGCGCGGTGCGCCAGAGCCTGGCCAAGAACCCCAAGAACTTCGATCCCCGCAAGTTCCTGATGGCTTCTCTCGACGCCATGCGGGACATTTGTCGGCAACGTTTCGAGGCTTTCGGCAGCGCCGGGCAGGCCAGCAAAATTCAGGTGATCCCGCTGGATACCATGTTCAAACGCTACAGCAAGGGTGAACTCGACCCCCGCGTTACCGGCGTCTGATCGCGACCGGCTTTGTCGACGGGCGAGGGCGCATGGCGCTCTCGCCCTGTTTTGGAGGTGATATGACGCAGTTCAAGATTTCTCCTTCCATCCTTTCGGCAGATTTCGCCCGTTTGGGCGAAGAGGTGCGCGCCGTCGATGCGGCAGGTGCCGACTATATCCATGTGGATGTCATGGATAACCATTTCGTCCCCAATCTGACCATCGGTCCGCTGGTGGTTGCCGCTATCAAGCCGCACACCCAAAAACCCCTGGACGTGCACCTCATGATTTCCCCGGTGGACAGCATCATCCCCGACTTCGCCAAGGCGGGCGCCGATATCATTACCGTGCATCCCGAAGCGACGATTCATCTGGATCGGACCATCCAGTTGATCCACAGCCTGGGCTGCAAGGCGGGCGTCTCTCTCAACCCTTCCACTCCCCTCAATGTGCTGGATTACGTACTGGAGAACCTCGATCTGGTGCTGGTGATGAGTGTCAACCCCGGTTTCGGCGGACAAGGCTTCATCGAGTACACCCTGCGCAAGATCGAGGCGATTCGCCAGCGCATCGACGCCACGGGCAAGAGCATCGAACTGGAAGTGGATGGTGGCGTCAAGGTGGACAACGTGCGGCGGGTCGCCGACGCGGGCGCCGACGTTTTCGTGGCGGGCAGCGCCATCTACGGCACACCCGACTATGCCATGACCATTGCCGCCTTCCGCAAAGCGCTGGTGGGCTGAACGATGGTGAAGCTGAATACCGAGGCATTCGCAGCGCGTGTCGTCCTGCTGGATCTGGACGGCACACTGGTGGATACCGCCCCCGATCTTGCCGCTGCGGCCAACCATGTGCTGCAAAAACTCGGGCGCGCGCCCGCCGAAATGCCGGTTATCCGTGGTTTTATCGGTAATGGCGTCCGTGAGCTGATGCGGCGGGCACTGGCGATCCAGAGTGATCCCAGCGCGGAGGAACTGGATGCGGCCATGGTGGATTTCAGCCAGTACTACGGGGCGCATCTGCTGGATCACAGCGTGATCTACCCGGGTGTGCGCGGCACGCTGGAAGCCTTGCAGGCTCAGGGCCGCGAACTGGTATGTATCACCAACAAGGCCGCCGCCTTCACCGTGCCGCTGCTCCAGCGGCTGGACCTGTACGACTTCTTCGGACTGGTCCTGTCCGGCGACAGCCTGCCGCGCAAGAAACCCGATCCATTACCCCTGACTCACACGGCTGAACACTTTCATCAACCGGTGAAAAACTGCCTGCTGGTCGGCGACTCACGGAATGACACCCAGGCAGCCCGGGCGGCGGGCATGCCCATCGCCTGCGTGACCTACGGGTATAACGGCGACGAGCCCGTCCATTGTCTGGAGCCCGACGCGGTACTGGACAACATGGGCGAATTATTGGATATTCTGGCGTAGCTTTGCGAGGAATCAGAGGCACCATGCGGAAAGCACTGCGGTGGGAGAGACGATGGCGTTGCTGCTGAAAGGCAGTGACTTCTTTTCTATCGCTCTAACGAGGTGATCCGTGATTCCGAAAGCAACCTTTGAGGCTTTGGCGCGCCAGGGCTACAACCGTATACCCCTTTCCCGTGAGGTCATCGCCGACCTCGACACCCCTTTGTCCGCCTACCTCAAGCTGGTGGATGGCCCCTATGCCTATCTGCTGGAATCGGTGCAGGGCGGTGAAAAGTGGGGCCGTTATTCCATCATCGGTCTTCCGGCACAGCAGATATTGCGCGTTACCCAGGGTGTTGTCACCGTGCACGTCGATGGGGTCGAAACGGAACGGGCGACGCCGAGCGACGCCCTGGAATGGATCAGCGCCTTCCGTAAACGCTTCCGGGTAGCCCCTCTGGAAGATATCGGTGATCGTTTCAGCGGCGGCTTGGTGGGCTATTTTGGCTACGACATCGTCCGCACGATCGAGCCCCGCCTTGCCCGCGGCGCGCCTTTGCCCGACCCGCTGGAGCTGCCGGAGATACAGTTGCTGGTGGCCGACGAACTGCTGATCTTCGATAACCTGCGCGGGACCCTCCGTTTGCTGGTGCATGCCGACCCCGCTCAAGCCGATGCCTGGGAACGTGGCGTCGCCCGCCTGCAGCAGCTTCAGCAGCGGCTGCGCGAATCAGCACTGCCGCCCCCGCCGCCGGTGCGCACCCGACACGTCCGCGAAGAGGATTTCAGCGCCAGTTTCAGTCGTGAAGGGTACATGGCGGCGGTGCGCGCCATCCAGACATATATCGCCGCCGGGGATGTCATGCAGGTGGTGCCCTCCCAACGCCTGTCCACGCCGCTGACGGCGCATCCGCTGGATCTCTATCGCGCCCTGCGTGGCGTCAACCCCTCCCCCTACATGTTTTATGTGGACCTGGGTGATACCCATCTGGTGGGCTCGTCGCCGGAGATACTGGTGCGCGTCGAAGACGATCAGGTCACGGTGCGCCCCATCGCCGGCACCCGTCCGCGCGGCAAGACCCGCGCCGAGGACGAAGCGCTGGAGCAGGAACTGCTCTCCGATCCCAAGGAACGCGCCGAACACCTCATGCTCATCGATCTGGCGCGCAATGATGTGGGGCGTATCGCCGACATCGGTTCGGTGAAACTGTCCGACGCCTTCGGCGTTGAGCGCTACTCCCACGTCATGCATATCGTCTCGCAAGTCACGGGACGGCTGCGACCGGGGCTGGATGCCATGGATGCTTTACGCGCGACCTTCCCGGCCGGCACGGTCTCCGGGGCGCCCAAGATCCGCGCCATGGAAATCATCCGCGAGGTGGAGCCGGTGGCGCGCGGCGTCTATGCCGGGGCGGTGGGCTACTGGGGCTGGAATGGCAACATGGACACCTGCATCGCCATTCGCACCGCTGTCGTCAAGGACGGCATGCTGCATATTCAAGCGGGTGGCGGGATTGTCGCCGATTCGGAACCCGCGGCGGAATGGGAAGAAACCATGAGCAAACGCCGTGCCATGTTCCGCGCCGTCGCCCTGGCCGAGAACGGTCTCGATCCCGAAGGGAGGGCAGATCATGCTGCTCATGATTGATAACTACGACAGCTTCACCTACAACCTGGTGCAATACTTCGGTGAACTGGGGGCGGAAGTGCGGGTCGAGCGCAATGATGCCATCGACGTGGCGGCCATTGAGAAACTGGCCCCCAGCCGTATCTGCATCTCCCCAGGCCCCTGTACCCCCAACGAAGCGGGCATCTCTCTGGAGGTCATCCAGCATTTTGCCGGAAAGATCCCTCTGCTGGGGGTCTGTCTCGGGCATCAGGCCATCGGCCAAGCCTTCGGTGGCAAGGTCGTCCGCGCGGCGGGGGTGATGCACGGCAAAACCTCACCTATTTTCCATCGGGGCCAGGGGGTATTCCGCGATCTGCCCAACCCCTTCGCCGCCACCCGTTACCACTCGCTGATCGTCGAGCGCGACTCCTTGCCGGAGGTGTTGGAAGTGACGGCCTGGACCGCCGAAGGGGAAATCATGGGGTTGCGCCACCGCACTCTGGAGGTGGAGGGCGTGCAGTTTCATCCCGAATCCATTCTTAGTGAGCATGGCAAGACCCTGCTGCAACACTTTCTGCACGGAGGCGCGCGATGATCGTCCGGGACGTGCTCGAACAGATTGTGGCGGGACAGGATTTATCCTGCCGAGAGGCGGAAATCATTTTTTCCGGTATCATGGCGGGTGAATGGACCACGGCGCAGATCGGGGCCCTGCTCATGGGCCTGCGCATGAAGGGGCAACGGGTGGAGGAACTGGTGGGCGCGACCCG
This sequence comes from Pseudomonadota bacterium, assembly GCA_021821285.1. GTDB lineage: Bacteria > Pseudomonadota > Gammaproteobacteria > Acidithiobacillales > Acidithiobacillaceae > Acidithiobacillus. Next base: position 17,122 of record JAKACQ010000001.1, on the reverse strand, counting down.
GGCTCTGCGTGCCTGTATGACGCGGGTCGTCGTCTCTACGGATCACCTGCTGGATACCTGTGGTACCGGTGGTGATGCCCTGAACACCTTCAATATATCGACGGTATCCGCGGTGGTGGCGGCGGCCGGTGGGGCACGAGTGGCCAAGCATGGCAATCGCTCCACGGCCAGTCGCAGTGGCAGCGCCGATGTGCTGGAAGCCGCCGGTCTGCCCATGGATATGAGCCCCGAGGCCGTAGCGCAGAGTATCGAGCGCATCGGCATCGGATTCCTTTTCGCTCCGGCACACCACGGCGCCATGCGCCACGCCGCCGGCCCGCGCCAGGAACTCGCCATCCGCACCTTGTTCAATCTCATGGGTCCGCTCAGCAATCCCGCCGGGGCCCCGCACCAGGTACTCGGGGTCTACGCCGAGCGCTGGTTGATTCCTTTGGCCGAAGCCTCGCGGGAACTGGGATCGCGCCATGTGCTGGTGGTCCATGGTCACGATGGCCTGGATGAAATCAGCCTTTCGGGACCCACGGATGTCGCCGAGTTAAAAAATGGCGTGATCAGCCGCGATCGGATTCAGCCGGAGGATTTTGGTCTATCGCGGGCACCGTTGGCCGCTTTACAGATCGACAGCGTGGCGGCGGCGCTGGCGGCGGCCGAGGAAGTGTTGCAGAATCACCCCGGCCCCCGCCGGGATGTGGTCCTACTCAATGCCGGAGCGGCGCTCTATGCGGCGGATTGTGTCCCCGATATGGCCGCAGGCGTGGCCCTGGCGCGGGAGGTGTTGGGATCGGGCGCTGCCTGGAAAAAGTGGCGGGCCTTGTTGGGCAGGGCTCCGTAAGGATAAAATATGGCCGACATATTGCAGGAGATACTCGCTCGCAAGCGGGTGGAACTATGTGAGCGCCAGGCGCGTTTGGGGCTGGCGGAGTTGCAGGCCGCAGTGGCCTTGGCGGCGCCTCCCAGGGACTTCATCGGCGCCATTCAGGGCAAAATTGCCCACGGTCAGGCCGCCGTCATCGCCGAAATCAAGAAGGCTTCCCCATCGGCTGGGGTCATTCGGGCCGATTTCAATCCTGTCGCCATTGCTCAAGATTACGCGGCGCATGGAGCGGCCTGCCTGTCGGTGCTGACCGACGTGTTCTACTTTCAGGGGGCCGACTATTACCTGACCGCCGCCCGCGAGGCTTGCGCCTTGCCGGTGCTGCGCAAGGATTTTTGCATAGATCCCTATCAGGTCTGGGAGGCGCGTGCCATCGGTGCGGATGCCATCCTGCTCATCGTCGCCGCCCTTGACGATGCCGAGTTGCAACACCTGGAGGCGACGGCGCGGTCGCTAGGGCTGGCCGTGCTGGTGGAGGTCCATGATGGTGCCGAACTGCGGCGGGCCCTGAAATTGCGGACTCCTCTGATCGGCATCAATAATCGCGACCTGCGACGTTTTGTGACCGAAATCGAAACCACGCTGAATCTTCTTCCGGAAATCCCGGAGGGGCGCATTGTCGTCACCGAAAGTGGTATCCACAGCAGCGCGGGAGTGGCGGTGTTGCGTGCGGCAGGGGTACATGCTTTTCTGGTCGGTGAGGCGTTTATGCGTGCGGCGCGGCCGGGAGAAGCCCTGGAACACCTCTTTGCCGGTTAAAAAGCGGTTTACAGAACTATTTTATTAGAATTAAATGGGAATTTGCGGTTTTCAGAGCGTGGGGGCGAATCGTGAAGGCACGTGTACAGTGGATGGGTCCGGAGCAGATGAGCTTTGTCGCCGAGGCGGATAGTGGCCATGCGCTGGTGATGGACGGCGCGGCCGAAATTGGTGGACGCAACCTCGGGTCGCGCCCCATGGAGCTCCTCCTGATGGGGCTCGGTGGGTGTTCCAGTATCGATGTGGTCATGATCCTTCAGAAATCCCGGCAGGACATCCGCGACTGCGTGGTGGAGCTGGATGCCCAGCGTGCTGATCGGGATCCGAAAGTATTTACTCAGATTCACCTGCATTTTGTGGTGTCCGGCAAGGGGCTGGATCCCAAGCGGGTGGCCCACGCCATAGGCCTGTCTGCAGAAAAGTATTGCTCGGCGAGCATCATGTTGGGTAAAACCGCCGTGATCACCCATGACTATGAAGTTCGAGAAGAAGGCTGAGGATGCCGTCATGCTTTTGAGTAAAACGAGCGAATATGCCTTGCAGGCCCTGATTTATCTGGCTGCCCAGACATCTGGAGAACCGGTGCTGAGCCGGGACATTTCCGATTACCTGCGCGTTCCCGCGCAGTACCTGGCGAAGATTCTGCAGGATCTCGCCAAACGGGGCGTGCTGGATTCCTTTAAGGGGCGCGGCGGCGGTTTTGTGATGCGTTCCGGCGCGGAGCAATTGAATATTCTGGAAGTGGTGGAAATTGTCGAGGGACAGCCTTTCGGCCAAGGTTGTGTGCTCGGTCTCAAGGCTTGTGCCGACGAGACGGCCTGCCCGATGCACTATCAATGGAAGCCGCTCAAGGCCGAGGTGATCGGTCTACTCAGCAGGCAAACCATTGGCAGTATGGCGGAGGCCGTGCGTGCCGGACACTATCGCATCCATCTGCCCGGCGGTTCCGAACTGCATATGCGCCCGGTCCGGGTCCCCAGCAGAAATCTCCCCTGAGCCGTTACAGCCAAAGCGCGCCCCGCGTCAGGACTTTGGAGAATACCCCCATGGCCATCCGTACCGGCGCAGGAAGCTTTCCCGCGCCGAGGGCTTCCGCTTTTTCGGCGTGTCCGGCCTCGTCGTTTCGCATCTGCGTCACAATCGCGCGGCTGCGGTGGTCCTCGGCGGGGAGCGCATCCAGATGGCTGTTGAGGTGCTCTTCCACCTGATGTTCTACCGCAACCACCAGCCCCAGATTACTAGCGCGGCCACGTCGGGCAGCGAGAAAACCCATGCCCCAACCCGCCCCGTACCAGAGCGGCGCGAGCAGGCTCGGGCGGCTGTTGAGTTCTCGCAGGCGGGCTTCACACCAGCGCAGATGGTCCCCCTCCTCGGCACGCGCCTGCTGTAGTCGTTCGCGCAGGGCAGGATCATCGGTGCCGGTCGCCTGACCGGTATAAAGCGCTTGTGCCATGATTTCGCCGGCGTGATTGACCCGCATCATCCGCCCCGCCCGTTGCCGCTCCCAGGGGCGCAGCAGGGCATCGGGAATCCCCTGGGCCGGATAGGGCCGGTCGCTGCCGATCTGCTGTCCGGTGAGGGTGCGCAGGGCGTTATCGATATTGGCGATGACTTGATCGCTGAGCATGGCATCTCCACCCGCTGTCAGTAGTGGCTAATTCGGGTATGATGTCCCGGTATGAACGGGGGGTCAACGCTTATGGGAGATGCTTTCTATCGACGGCATATGTTCCTTTGTCTGAATCATCGGGAGAACGGTGAGCAGGCCTGCAACAACAGCGGCCTCGCCGATGAGATGTTTCATGTGGCCAAAGCACACGCCAAGGCCCTCGGGATTCACGGCCCGGATCAGGTCCGGGTCAATCGTTGCGGCTGCCTGGGACGTTGCTGTGAGGGACCGGTTGCCGTGGTCTACCCTGAGGCTGTCTGGTACACCTACGTGGATGCCGATGATGTGCGCGAAATTGTCGAATCCCACCTGCGCGACGGCGTGCCCGTCAGCCGGTTACGCATCTGATGCTGCCCGTCGACCGCAGTCACCTCTATGATGGCGGCGAGCTCGCCGGGCTCGAATGCGTGGGTGAGCGTGTCGTCATTCCCGGCCCGGTGGGTCCGTTGGAGGGTATCACGGCTTGCCCCGATAAAGAGACGCGCGGCGCGGTGGCCGTCATTCTTCATCCGCATCCTCTGTATGGGGGCACCCTCCACAACAAGGTCGTGCATTATCTCAGCAGGACCTGTAATCATCTGGGGATTCCCTCGCTGCGCTTTAATTTTCGGGGGGTAGGCGAGAGTGCCGGGGTCTATGATGATGGCCGTGGCGAAACCGAGGACTGTCTGGCCGTGCTCGACTGGGTGCAGGAACGCCGCCCCGGCTTCGATATCTGGCTGGCGGGGTTTTCTTTCGGAGCCTATGTGGCCTATCGCAGCGTGCATCGGCATCCTCGCATCAGCCGTCTCCTCACCGTCGCACCGCCCGTCAATCTTTTCGATTTTGCCACGTTGCCCGCACCAGCCTGCCCATGGACCTTGATCCAGGGTGAGTTGGACGAGTTGGTGCCACCCATCACCGTAGAGCGCTGGGTCAGTACCTTGCCCGTCCAGCCGCAAAAGATTCTACTTTCCGCGGATCATTTTTTTCATGGGCAGCTCCATGTCCTGCAAGGGGCATTGCTGCAATCCCTCAGTGACGATGTCGCCAAGATGGGAGCCGGTCGCCCCTGCCGTGAATCCAGTCTTTCTTGAACTGCGGACACTGCACAAACGCTATGGCACACGGGAGGTGCTGCGCGGTGTCGATCTTGCCCTTGCCAGAGGGGAGTGTTTCGCCCTCGTCGGCCCCAACGGCGCGGGCAAGAGCACGGCGGTGCGCGCGATTCAGGGACTTACCCCGATGGATGACGGAGAGATTCGTATCGGTGGCCGCGGGCTCATAGAGATGGGGCGTGCGGCGCGGGCCATCATGGGGGTGGTTCCTCAGGCGGACAATCTGGACCCCGACTTTACCGTGCAGGAAAACCTGTGGATCTACGGCCGCTATTTTGGTCTGCCCAAGCCGTTGATCCGCCAGCGTAGCAGCGAGTTGCTGGAATTCATGGCCCTTGGCGGCTACGCCGGGCAACCCATTCATGCCTTGTCCGGCGGGATGCAACGGCGTCTGACCATCGCCCGCGCCTTGATCAACACTCCCCAGCTACTGTTGCTGGACGAACCGACCACCGGCCTCGATCCCCAGGCACGCCACCTCATCTGGCAGCGTCTGCGCGAATTGCGCCGGCAAGGAACAACCCTGCTGCTGACCACGCACTACATGGATGAAGCGGAGCGGTTGGCGGACCGGGTCGGGATTATCGATCACGGCCGGATACTGGCAGAAGACAGCCCACGTGACTTGATTAGCATGTATATCCCCGGTGGCGTGGTCGAATTACGGCGGGTGGACGGCGAGCCGCCCGACCCGCAAAATCTCCACCGCCAGTGGGTGCGCGCGAGTGAGCGCGTGGGCGATACCCTGATCTGCTACGGGCCGGACTTGAGTCCGTTGCTGGCATATTTCGCGGAAGACCCCGCCTACCAGTGGTTGCAACGCCCCGCCAGCCTGGAAGATGTGTTCTTGCACCTGACAGGGCGCGATCTGAGAGAGGAAACCGAGTATGCGGCTCGGTGAAATCCTGCCGGGGACCGGTGCGTTCGCTGTTGTGCAACGCAACTACCGCGTCTGGCGCAAACTGCTGGTGCCGAGCATGCTGGGCAACTTCGGCGATCCGCTCCTCTATCTGCTGGCACTGGGTTACGGTTTAGGCCGTTTCGTCGGGCGGATGGATGGAGTGCCATATATCACCTTCATCGCTTCCGGGATCGTCGCCAGTAGTGTCATGAATACGGCCAGTTTTGAGGGACTCTACTCCGCTTTTACCCGGATGAGCGCCCAGCGCACTTATGCGGCGATGCTGGCGACCCCGTTGCGCGTCAGCGACATTCTCGCGGGCGAAGTGCTCTGGTGCGCGGTGAAGGGCCTGATCAGCGCCGTTGCCATTATGATCGTGGCCAGTCTCTTCGGCGCCATACAAGGTCCCTGGATATTTTTGGCGCCGCCGGTGATTCTGCTGGCGGGCCTGAGTTTCGGGGGGTTGGCGCTGGTCATGACCGCGCTGGCGCGGAGCTACGATTTTTTCATGTACTATTTTACCCTGGTCATAACGCCCATGTTTCTCTTTTGCGGCGTTTTTTACCCCATCCATTCGTTGCCGCCTTTTGCACAACACCTGGCCCAAGTGCTGCCGCTGACCCATGTCGTGGCCTTGCTGCGCCCTTTGCTGACCGGACATCCGCCGCACGCGGCGTTTTACCATATAGGCGTATTGCTGTTGTACACACTGACGGCCTACGTGGGGGCCTGGCGCCTGCTTGACCGCCGCCTGCTGCGCTGACGCGGAAGGGGCGAAGCGCCGGCCGTCAGTCTTGACAGGCGCCCCGGTTAGGGCTTTAATTGGCGCCTCACGGCGCTTTAGCTCAGCTGGTTAGAGCAGCGGAATCATAATCCGCGTGTCCGGGGTTCGAGTCCCTGAAGCGCCACCAAGCAAAACAAGATGTCATGATTATGACTCTGACAGTCCCCGGGTGCGGATTCAGTACAGTAGCGATCCTGTCGAGAGGATTTCTGTCATGGCCACCATCGTCAAGACCCCTGCGGGAACCTGGGTGGATTTACCTATTACTTCGGGGCAGGCATGGGTTTTCTATTTCGTTCCCGTGTGCAGACCTGACCCCAAGCGGCGGATCATTCCATAAAAGGTAATCGCCCAAGCGAACAGCGCCAGATAAAAGAAAGCCCTTCCGAGGGGGAGCAAAAAGGGCAGATCCATGCTCTGCGCCATGTGGAGAGTGCAGAGACTGTACATGCCGAGGGGGAAGACCATGCTCCAGTAGAGGGGGTCGTAGCGGACGGGAATCCTCTTGACGCCGTGGCGCCAGACCTCCAGGGCGATCAGCAACGGGATCCACCAACTTCCCGTGGCCCAGTAAAAGACCGTGAAGCCTTGAGGAAGGGTAAAAGAGAATGCAGATAAGGCGCATCGCGACCGTTGGCGATGAGCAAGGAGCCGGCAAGGGTGGAGATGGCCATAGCCCCCATGTTGATCCAGTACGGCGGCTCCAGATCCTTCGCCGAAAAACGGAAGAACGTGTAACGATAAACGATGAGCACCACGATCCAGATATAAAGCATGCCGCCCCAGAGCCATAAAGAGAGCGCGATGAAATTGAATTCCAGGCGATGCATGGGCTCCCAGCGCGCATCCAGAATCGCGGCGAGTACGGCGAGGGACTGGGCGGCCACCACCGCCAAGAGCCAGGCGCCGGTGATGCCCTGTTCCAAGGAAGGCTTGCGTCTTTGGATGATGAAGACGGTGAATAGACCGTAGTTCAACATCAACCAAAGGATGAGAGAAAGGCCCCAGAGCAGAAGAGCCACCATTTCCTGGCCCGCAAGAACGACGAACTGGCTGCCCAGAACGCTGGATCCGGCCACCGCCGAAAAAAATCCGGGACCGCGCAGGTAATCCGTGAGATCTGCGCGCAAGCGTCGGCCAAAGCGGAGGGTGCGCCAAAAGGACAGGAACCATAGAACCCCGTAGAAAGCCCCGTTGAGCCAGAAAAGCAACCATGCGAGGATCGGAAGACCCATGGCCTTCGCCGTCAGAGAGATGATGCCCGTGGCCATCACCAGGGCGAAATAGGCGGGGGCCAGATCCTTTACAGTGGAGTCCAGCACTCCAGGCAGGCCCTTCCCTTCCATGGCGGCCACCTCCTCGGGAAGATCGGGACGATCAATCCTGCGATGCTCCGCCCACGAGTCGCAGGGCACAGCCCTTATGATAGGCGACGTGGCGGCTTTTGTCGCTTTGGATAGCGTATTGGGGGTCTTCATTGATATCCGAGACTGGTCCGCCTCAATGCAAGTCAAACAATAAAAGTTCACTCGGTGCGAGGGCGGTGATGCCCACGGCCGTTTCCGTGCGAATACCGGCGCCGTCCCCGGCGCTCAGTTCGGCACCATTCACATGCACCTTGCCGCGGACTACCTGCACGTAAGCCTTGCGTCCTGGGGATAGGGCGTATTCCACGTGCTCCCCCGTTTCCAGCAAGGCGGCATAGAGTAAGGCATCCTGTTGGATGCTGAGTGATCCATCCCTCCCATTGGGAGATACGATCGGGCATAGGTGCCCCTGCTTTATTGCCGCGTCAAAGCTCCTCTGGGCATAAGCGGGCGTGCCACCTAGCACATTGGGCTCAATCCAGATCTGCAGAAAGTGCACCGGTTGCGTGGCCGAGGCGTTGTATTCGCTGTGAACAATGCCGCTCCCCGCGCTGATCCGTTGCACCTCGCCGGCACGAATCAGCGCGCGGTTGCCCATGCTGTCCTCATGCCTCAGATCCCCTTCCAGCACATAGCTGATAATTTCCATGTTTTTGTGAGGATGCGGCGAAAAACCGGCGCCCGGCGCAACATGGTCGTCATTGATTACACGTAGACTGGCAAAACCCACCCAGTCTGGATCGTAGTAGCCCGCAAAGGAGAAAGTATGGCGACTGTCCAGCCAATCATGGGAGGACAGGCCACGGTCCCGGCTTTTCCGTATGGTGATCATGATCTCTCCCATTCATGAATTCAGTGAATACTGGGAAATTCCAATATTGGGTGGATTTTACAATATTGTTCAACGGAGGGTGTGGTACACAAGGCAAGCCATCGGCCTGAAAGTTCGTGTGCATGATACGGCATCCACACACCGGTGCATATTCTGGTGATCGTGGGCTGCCATTCTGGAAAATCGGCAAAACTGCCCACGATGGCCCAGAATACGCAACCGGAATCAAGGAGCATCCGGCATGCCTCGGCAGCGTCGAGGCGGCCCGATCCAGATCCTTGATGGTGCGCTGCCGGACCTCGCGGTCTTCCTTCTTCAGAAGGACGAGTCTTCATGAGTTAAATCATAGGACTAAGTGGAGAGCATGGCGAGGCCCTACGGTTACACACGGTCACGGCAGATTTGTCCTGTGTGGAGCCTCCGGGAAAACCGGGACGGTTCATTTATACCAATTCGCCACAAGTATTTTTCCATCAGGAGTCTTTTGTATAGAACGCACAAAGCGCAAGCTGCCATCAAAATCAGTGCATCTCATCTGATCCAAAAATCTTGCACGAAATGTTGGTCACTTGAACGGAGGTTGGGTCCGTGCCCCCCATCATCTACATTTTTGCGTTTTGCGCCTTCGCTTTCGGCTTCAGCGAGTTCATCACTATCGGCCTCAATTCCGTCATGGCGACGTACTTTAATGTCAGTGCCCCCCAGATTGGCCTAACGGTTACATCCTATGCCGCTGGAGTCGTAATCGGTGCGCCAATCCTGACGGCTTTCGCCGCAAATCGGCCGCGCAAGCATCTGATCCTTGCTGCCATGTTGGTTTTCAGTGCAGGGAACCTGATGACGAGCTTTTCCGAAAATCTGACTTTGCTGCTGTGCGCCCGCTTTCTGTCGGGGCTGGCTCACGGCGTATTCTTCGCCGTCGCCTCCAGAATTGCTACCCGGCTCGTCGTTCCTCGGCGCGCCGGTGCAACGCTGGCACTCGTCTTTGGAGGCTTGACGGTAGCCATGTCACTCGCAGTGCCGCTCGGAACTTGGCTGGGCAGTATTCTAGGCTGGCAAATTATCTTCTTCGCCATCGCCACCTGCGCGCTGATCGGTAGTTTAGGCATCGCTATACTGATGCCCGTCGGCTCGGGTGAGGTCACGATTAGGGGTTCAGGTTGGCGCGATCTCGGCGTTTTGTTTGATCGCAAGATGCTGGCGGGTGCAAGCATTCCCATGCTCTCCTACACAGGTTCCTTTGCCCTCTACTCCTTCGTCTCACCGATTCTGCTTCAGATAGCCGGTGCCAGCGTCGAGATCATTAGCTTGACGCTGCTCGCTTACGGCTTTGGTGCGGCACTCGGCAACGTGTTGGGGGGGCGTCTTACTGACAGTCAGGGGATGGATCGTGCCTCGGTTATCCTACTCTTTGGCATTATGCTATCGCTCGGACTGATCGCTTTTTCGCTGCACCAGTCTGCTACAATGATCGGGCTCGTGGCATTGCTCGGGCTTACTACCTATGGCGTAATCCCCCCACTTCAGTCACGTCTCCTGATGCTAGCCGAGCGTCACCGACCGCAAACCATGGATGTCGCTTCAGGAATGAACATTGCCGCCTTCAATACCGGTGTCATGGCTGGCTCTGGTATCGGCGGCGTCGCGATTCATGTCTGGGGACTGCAATCACTGGCGTCAATCGGGACGGGCATCACTGCGATCTCGATCTTCGCGCTTGTTTGTCAGCTAACTCTACCCTCCATGAGGGCGCCGACGCGAACCACAAAAGTTGCGCATGTGCAGGAAGAACCCTGATATGGCTATTCATACACAACTGAACCGCCCCGGATTTAGTGGAGGCCAGCGTAACGCGAGCCACTTTACTCATTCCCATGGAGGATTACGCCACTGCTGGACAAGAAACTCACCGAAGGCGCTTATACGCTTGGGTGTTGGATGCCTCTTCGGACGAACGAGACTAATTGGGTTCGCTTGTTCCTCCCAGTCTGGAAGGACATGGATTAATCTACCAGCCCGGATCTCGTCTGTGATGTCCCACCTTTCTCTCAGCGAGATCCCGAGCCCTTCAACACACCAATTTCGGAGCGTATCTCCGCTATCGGTCACGAGATCGCTGTTCACGAAGATCACTTCTTCATCACCGGTAACAATGGTCGAGCGCAGGTTCCAATTATTTCGTGGATAGCCTGGATAAGAAAAGAGAAGACAGGCATGTTTAGCCAAATCCTTCGGATGACTGGGCGTACCATAGCGTTCCAGATATTCGGGCGACGCAACCAAGATACGATGATTTTTGGCGAGACGGCGGGCAATTAATTGCGAGTCGCTGAGATGAGCAACCCGGATCGCCACATCGACATCACTCGCATAGAGATCAATGATTCGATCAGTGAGATATAACTCGAAACCAACCTTCGGATGTAGTTTGCGAAACGCAGCGGTGGCGGCTGCTATATAACGGCTGCCGAATGGAACCGGAGCGGTAATACGAATTGTACCATCGAGATCGGTCGCCCCTCTTCGAGCGATTTCGGTAGCTTCGTCAAGCAGAGCCAATGCTGATCGCATGCGCTCGGCTATCGCCCGCCCCTCATCTGTTATTTTTATTTGGCGAGTATTTCGTTCGAACAAACCGATATTAAGCTGTTTCTCTAGTCTTGTGATCTGTTTGCTGACAGTCGTCGGCGACAGATCGAGAGATCGTGCGGCCGCTGAAAAGCTAGCACAATCCACAACACGAATAAATACGACTAGATCGTCAAGGTTGCGCAACGAGATGGTCCTCCCTGAGGTGGATGCGTATTCTGGTGATCGTGGGCTGCCATTCTGGAAAATCGGCAAAACTGCCCACGATGGCCCAGAATACGAACGCTCATGTTAAAACTAACCAACCCTCGGGAATAGCGAAATATTGCGCTACCCCCGCTCAAATTTTCTGCATATGATTCTCCCGTAGAGACACTTAGCACTCGCGTGCGTTTGCTTTGCGAGGGCTGCAGTGTGCCAAACTCCCGTATGTATCGAACCGATGTACGCGGGCGCTTGTGTGGCTGAGCCTTGACCAGTCTCCGCCTGCACTGGATAATACGCAGCCCTAGCGGTTGTCTTGCTAGGTGTTGCCTTTGGGGGTGTAGCTCAGTCGGTAGAGCAGCGGCCTTTTAAGCCGTGGGTCGAGGGTTCGAATCCCTCCGCTCCCACCAAAAAACATAGATTATACGATTCCTGCCCGGCGGCCAGCCTGAATATTTACCCTCAGGGAGGGGATGGCGCTCCCCGCGTTCTTTTGGACACCGGTCTCCTCAGTCGGGGATTACGACTCCGGCGGGTACCCCCGAGTGTGGAGCAGCCTGAATTTCCTCTACGGTCTGTTTACCATTGCAGGTCGATATTGATACCTTTCCGTATCTTACATCAAAATCGATGCGGGAAGCATGGGGTGATGAACAGTTACCTTAGTTTTTAACAGCAGCTTATCAGGGCGTCTCTATCTTTTGGGCTCGGTTGGGGTCATCTACTCTGGAAATCATCAGGAAGATGAGCAGCATCAAAATCACTAGCGTCAGCGATATACTCACCGGACCCGTGCCAAGACCAAGGCCACCAAACCGTATCGGCTTGTCTGTCCAGTCCGCGAAAGAAGCCCCCAGCGGCCTGGTCAAGATATAGGCTATCCAGAAGGCGGCGATTTCGTTAAGGTCGAACATGAAGTATGCAACGATGGGAATGCCGAACAAGAGGACAAATAGTAAGCCTGATGCAAGATAGCCTAAATCCAGGCTCGATGCGGTCATGTCACCTGCGGCGGTGCCCAGGGCAAAAGTGGCTACGATGGTCGCCCAGTAGAATGCCTCTCGCCGAGGTGTGTGCACGCTGTGAATGGAAAGGGTTTTCTCTTTGAGTTTCCAGGTGCCCAGAATCCCGATCAAGGCAACCAGAAAAACGGATGTCGAGATGTCATAGGGAACGCCCAGCACGACATGGGTGACGTCCGCTATTTGGGTGCCGAAGATGCTCACCATGATTACCGCAAACCAGTAATAGTGTGCGGTATATTGATTGCTCCGCATCTGTAGCCAGATAGCAGCCAGGAATAACAACCCACAACCTACCACGGCCAGATAGGGGTTCGTGTGAAAAACGAGAAAATCCGATGTGGCTTCCCCCATGGCGGTGGTCAGGAGTTTCGCCATCCAGAAATATGCGGTGATTTTCGGTACCTTGAGTAGTGTGTCCTTTCCATTGGAAGGGCTCAGTGCGGCTGTGGTCATCAATGTTCCTTATTTTTCAAGTGCGGCGAGCAGGGTCATGCATTGCCATGCTCACCAAGTATCGGAGCATACCTCGATGGGGTTATGTTTATCCTCGGATCAAACGGGATCTTTGGCGAAGGGGCCTGATGTTGATCCCAGCGTACCTGCAGGGGCTGATGCCCCGGCAGGCCGGTGATGGGCACGGATGGCGCCGCGCCGGGGCTTTCGGTCAGGTTCATGGAGTGCCGAGGAATGGCCTCCGAAAAGGGCATTTCCTGGGACAACGAAAGCACTGTGATCGGTACCGGCAAGCTGAACGACGGCATGATGGCAAAGGGTCTGAAAGAGACGCGCATCAGGTGCTGCATCCGGGCTATCTGGCGGTCCATGGCGACCTGCATCGCCTGCATCTGCCACAGGCTGCGCCGGACCATGGCCTGCGCCTGCGCCGGGGACAGGTTTTCGCGGAAGATTGGCGAATGGCCGCCGGACCTACTTGAACCCCAGGTGACCGTCTGCACCTGCATCACCCCGCCCGGGAAGTGGATGACGCGATTCTGTGCCGCGGCGGGTACGGAGTGGCCGTTGATCCAGAGATGCGCGATGGGCGCGTGCGACTGTTGGGATGTCGAGGTACCCTCATAGGGAGAGGCGTGGGCCAGAGGTGCTGCAGCAACGGCACCCAAGACGGTGATACTCGCGAAAGTGAGCACCTGACGTTTCCATAGAGGGTGAGAGGGTTTGTTTCTCATGGTAATCCTCCTGAAATTCACCAAAATGTAGATTCGCTGAAACAATGGCCGCCAGGGGAATCCCGCAACCAGATTCATGGACCGATATTTTGCCCGATGAGTTCCCTTATCCTGAGCGGACCAAGCGACCAATTTCGTGGTTTACCAGTCATCCATATTTCGGTGCCCAGATTCCCAAAGTTTGGGTACCCGAACGCGAGGATCGGGCACATGGAGTTGGGCGCAACGAAGTGCTACAACCTCATCGATCGGCAGCGTGTGTTCGGAGAATTCAGGAGAACATGGTGGTCCATCCAAGTGCGCAGCCGCTTTGCTCCGATCCCCGGGATGCGGCGGCTATCCTGGAACTTTCCCGGGCGACCTATCGCAAGATGATCCAGAACCTGTGGTGTGGTGGGGTGCCGGCTACAATATCACAGTATTGGCCTGGTGCTTTCCGGCGGTCGTTTGGTTTGAGTCAGGCCGTCATGGGCCGTTGGTTCAGCAAGGTGTAGTAACGCTCCTCGATGGACCAGTTTAAATCGGACCCGCTGCCCGTAAGACCGCGTCGAGCAAACCGGGGAAGCGACTATCCAAATCTTCGCGCCGAAGCGAAAAGGGGGGTGCGGCAAAAATCTTGGACTGTTTTATGCTGTGAGTCCGAGGCCCTCTCGGTATTCGAGGGGACTGAGAGCGTCAAGGGAGATTTGATTATCTTAGACGACTGGGGGCTTGCCCCCATGAACGGGGAAGACCTTCGAGATTTATTGGAGATCATTGATGACCGAGTGAACCAACGAGCTACACTGATTACTAGCCAACTCCCGGTGGATCATTGGCACGAATATCTGGGCGAGCCTAGCGTGGCCGATGCGGTGCTGGACCGGTTGCTGCAAAGTGCCCACCGCCTGGATTTGAAGGGGGACTCCCTGCATCGTCATCGTGATGCTCACGAAGCACCAAAAGTTGACCCATCGTGACCACCTGAGCATAAAATGGCGGTGACCAGAATGTACGCTTTTTTGGGGTGCCCACGATCGCCGGAATGCGCATCTGGGGCGCACCGGCTGGGAGAGATTCGGGATTGGGGCTGTCGTGCTGTGGAACACCGTGTATCTGGAGCGGGCGGCCACCGCCCTGCGAGAGCACGGGCAAACGATCGACGAAACGCTGCTGCAATATCTGTCGCCACTGGGCTGGGAACACATCAATCTGACGGAGGATTACCTGTGGTGGCGTAGCGCCAAGCTCAAGCAGGGTAAATATCGGCTGCTACAGCTCTTTGCGGGAGCTTAACGTACTTTAAATTCCGTTTCCTGAGGGGACCCCAAATACGCGCAAGGAGTCGATTATGGACGCGAAAACCATTCAAATGTGGCAAGTGGGTATTGTCAGCGAAGTGGAGATCATGCACGCTGAATTAAACTATACTGGTCTAGCCCAACATTTTCACGACGTTTGGTCTGTGGGTCGTATTACCGAAGGAGAATGCCACTTCAATTCGGGCGGGGTTGACCACATTGCACCAGCCGGGTCCATTTTCATCATCCCTGCATATGAGGTGCATGCTTGCGCAGCAGGAAAGCCCGTTAACTACGATGTCTACTACATATCCGAAATGTATCTCAAGGTCCATGCCCCACAATTACTCACCGCGACGTTCGCATCCAGCCAGCGTGTTTGGGTTGCCCCTGACTGTGTTAAGTTTTTCGACGTGTTGAAAAAGCTTCATGACGAAGCGCAGATCAAACTATGGCTAGATAAATTTTCTCAGTATATCGATAGACCCAAAAGGCCATTGCCGGATAAAGAAGTTTTTCCGCTTCGCAGGCTGATAGATGAAAGGTGGCAGGAGCCTTTGTGCTTGAAAGATATTGAAAGTGCCACAAAGTACTCGCGTTGGCAGGCTATTAGACTGTTTAAGAAACAGGTAGGTCTTACGCCAAACGAGTACTTACGGCAATTGCGGGTTCTTCAAAGCCGGCACTTAATTAGGCAAGGTACACCGCTCCGGGATATCGCAGCAATATTGTATTTTTCAGATCAACCTCATTTCACAAGAAGCTTTAAACGTTTATTTGGCGTAACACCGGGTGAGTTCAGGCGCGTGTTGTTTAGGGTAGCACCCCAGTCACCCAAAGAAGAGGACAGCGATTACTGATCCAAGAAGCAACACCCCCATTGAGCGATTGAACCACCTCATTGCATTTCTAGAGACGAGGAACTTGGTTGCGCCGTGGCCCATTGCTGCCCAGATGCTTATTGAAGGGAAACAAACTAAGGCGAAAATCGCGCTTAATGTAAGAACGCTTGATGTGTAGATCGGCCCTTGCATGGTATAGGTACCAACACCTGTCGCCGCTACAATCCACGCCTTAGGATTCGTCCACTGAAGCAAGAACCCCTCAGTTAGTCGTGGTGGGCGCGGCAATGTTTCGGTCATGTCGATAGATGATCTACGCATAATCATGACGAAAGCGAAATATCCTAGAAAAAGGGCGGCTACGCCTTTGAGAACCCAATGAAGCCAGCTTGCACGCAACATAACCCCTTGAAGTCCAAACCCCATTCCTAACAGAAGGGAGGTGAAACCAAATGTTGCGCCTAACACATGAGGGAGGGTGCGTGAAAAGCCAAAATTGGCCCCTGATGTTGCTGAAATCACATTTACTGGGCCTGGCGATACTGAGGTCACGAATGCAAAAGCCAAGGCAGGTATTAAAAACCCTGGGGCTATAAGCATAGCCAGCTTTTGACTTACCAATCTGTTACCTCGCCTTTGTTTTGAGTAAATTGGTGAGATTTGAGATCCACGGCCCAGTATCGCTTGGGCTTAACCGTACCATCCAGGGCATATCCTGCTATGCGCTCCCAATGTCCGAGTTGCCACTGATCGACGACCTCGATTGACGTCAGCCCTTTGACGTTTTTGTAACCATACAGGCCGAAGTCAATCAAACGCAGAGGGTATCCCTGCTCCAGTGGGAGAGGTTCACCATCCACGGAATGAGCGAGAATGGCTGAACGTTCAAGCGCCTCATCCAACCTAATTCATGACTCATACACGCCCTTGTCCGTGGTTCCGACACTGGTTTGTTTTAGAAACGTGTTAGCCGTGGCCTGTGTGTCGATTCTCGCTTCGGCTAGGACATCTTCAAGCAGAACGCCTTGCCAATACCGCTTGATAGACCAATTGCAGACACAAACCATACGGCGGTGGTGGGTGAATTGCGGAAGCGCTAGTAGCGCCGAGCGATCGAGTTTGACAGAGTTGCCGGTCAATGAAGTTATATTTAACGTCCAGGCATCAACATCTATATTAGGCACGCCTTCCTGGTAGTACCGCAGAGAAGAAGGCTTTTTCTCAATATAGGGTGTCTTTAGTAGCGTCATACCATTAATTTCCGTCTGAGATGGCAATCACGCAACGAAAGCCAACGATATTGTCGCGTACACCGGGCGGATAGTAATCGCGGCTGCTGCATCTAAGGTAATCGTCGCTGTGAAGCCCAGATCCGCCACGCAATATGTGTTCTTCTTCTACTTCTGTGAGATATAGAGGGTCTTGTCGCGTTAAATCCCAGCTGTAGTCCGCCGAAGCGTTATCTATACACCACTCACCTACG
This sequence comes from Pseudomonadota bacterium, assembly GCA_021821285.1. Classification (GTDB taxonomy): domain Bacteria; phylum Pseudomonadota; class Gammaproteobacteria; order Acidithiobacillales; family Acidithiobacillaceae; genus Acidithiobacillus. The sequence continues at coordinate 229 of JAKACQ010000001.1, read as the reverse complement.
TTGCCGGCCATATCGAGACAGCCATAAGGTGAGACTCCGTCTGCGTAGCGATCGACTGGCGTCGATGCACGAAGCAGTGCACCTGGTTCACATTCAACCGCGGTAACCGTCTAAGCACCCCACCTTCCCCAATTTTCTGACCTGGCCGATCCTGATCCGCGTTCAGCGAGGAGGGATGGCTATGACGAAGGACGAGAAGGCCGCTTATTGGCGGCAACAGATAGACGGA
>JAKACQ010000027.1:0-37231 GCA_021821285.1 Pseudomonadota bacterium | reverse complement strand
CTGGCGCGTCAAGCAGGAACGCGATCGCCTCTATGCCCTGCCGGAGATGACCGACGAAGAAGGGATGGCGGTGGCGCATGTGGAGGTGGAGTTTGCCGAGTTGGGCGGCTATGCGGCCGAGTCCCGCGCCGGGGAGTTGCTGAGCGGCGTGGGTATTCCGCTGGAGCAGCACAGCGGTTTGATGTCGGCGGTGTCACCCGGCTGGAAGCTGCGGGTGCTGCTGGCGCAGGCGCTTTTTGCCGACCCCGACATCCTGCTGCTGGACGAGCCGACCAACAACCTCGACATTCATACCATCCAGTGGCTGGAAGAACTCATCGGCAACCTCCACAGCACCGTCATCATCATCTCCCATGACCGCCATTTTCTGAATAGCGTCTGTACCCACATGGCGGACCTGGATTATGGCGAGTTACGCATTTATCCCGGCAATTACGATGAATATATGCGGGCTTCGACCCTGGCGCGGGATCAGTTGCTCGCCGACAATGACAAGAAAAAAGAGAAAATGGCCGAGTTGCAGGGCTTTGTGAGCCGCTTCTCCGCCAATGCCTCCAAGGCCAAGCAGGCGACTTCCCGCGCCCGCCAGTTGGAGAAGATTCAGCTCACGGAGGTGAAGCCTTCCAGCCGGCAGAATCCCTATCTGGTCTTCAATCAGGAACGCAAACTCTATCGCAATGCCCTGGATGGGAAGGACCTGAGCAAATCCTTTGGCGATCTGCGCCTGTTTCATAAAATGCGCCTGCAGGTCGAGGCGGGCGAACGGATTGCGATCATCGGCGCCAATGGTCTGGGCAAAACCACCCTGTTGCGTTGTCTGGTCGGTGAACTGACGACTGATGCCGGCGTAATCAAATGGGCGGAAAACGCGCGGATCGGCTACTTCGCCCAGGATTATGCCGCGGAATTCGCGGAGGATAGGACGCTCTTCGACTGGATGAGCCAGTGGCGCGGCGAGCGCGATGATGATCAGGTGATCCGCGGCGTGCTCGGCCGCCTGCTCTTCGGGCAGGATCAGGTCAACCGTTCGGTCCAGGTGCTCTCCGGCGGCGAAAAGGGCCGGATGCTCTTCGGCAAGCTCACCCTGCAGAAACCCAATGTGCTGATTCTCGATGAACCGACCAACCACCTGGATATGGAATCCATCGAGTCGCTCAACGCGGCCCTGGAAAAATACGACGGAACCTTGCTCTTCGTCAGTCATGACCGGGAATTCGTGTCCTCACTGGCCACCCGCATCATCGAATTCACCCCGCGGGGCATTCAGGACTTCAAGGGCAGCTATGAGGATTACCTGCGCAGCCAGGGTCTGGCCTGAGCATCTCCGGGACTATTTTTTCCGGTGAAACGGCTTCCATAGCCCCACGAGCAGGCAGAAGAGGCCCAGCCCGAGGATTTCGGCGATCCATTTCCAGTGGACGAGATTCAACACCTCCGCGAGACGCAGCAGGTTTTGCGCCTGCGCATCGACACCATGGTGGACCGCCAGCTCCGCCACGGCGTTGGTCTTGAATACCACCCCCAGATAACGCAACACCATGAGCAGCAGATCGACGATGATCAGACCCGTGCCGGCATAAATCCACCAGACGCGCGGGAAGCGGATGCCCCGCCGCTCAGGCGCGCCAGCCATGCATCACACGCAAGGCGGCGCGCAGCATGGCCTCCGCGCCTTCCGGGCTGTCGGCCTCCGTGTAGCACCGCAATTCCGGCGCGTTGCCCGAAGGTCGCAAGTGCAGGATGCCACCCTGCGCGAGGCGCGCCCGGATGCCGTCCGTCAGGTCGATATGCTGCGCGCAGCCCGCGATATCCCCGAAAACCGCGGTGAAAGCCGCAAGATTGGCCGCCGGTTCCGTGCTGCGAAAGGCATCCAGATGCCGCTGGCTCAAGGCCGTGGGAAAATCCTGGAGACGGTCACTAGCGGTAAAGCGTGGCGGCAGATCGTCCAGCAAAGCGGCCAGCGGGACAGCGCGCGCCTTGGCGGCCGTCAGCACGGTCAACATGGGCAGAATGGCGTCGCGGGTGGGGAGCGGCGTCAGCGGGCGGCCCTCCCGGTGAAGGGGACTGCCCAACAGAAAGCCCCCGTTGGCTTCATAGCCGCAGACCGGGGCCAGCCCCTCCCGCAAAGCCGCCTCCATGGCTTCGATCACATAGGGGGAGCCAATGCGGGTGCGCCGGATCTCCGGGAAAAAACCAGACAACTCCAGCGCGGTGTTGCTGCTCACCGGCGTCACCACGGTATGCGCCTCCAGGGCCCGGGCGGTGAGGATGCCGAGCACGTCGCCCCGCCACCAGCGGCCCTCGCCATCGGCGATCATGGGCCGGTCGGCGTCGCCATCGGTGGTCAGGAGCGCGTCCAGACGGTGCTCCGCCACCGCCTGCCGCGCCAGCATCCGGTCCTCCGGGCGCAGGGCCTCCGTATCCAGGGCCACGAAGTCGGCGGAACGCCCCAAGGGCACGACCTCGGCACCCAGCGACTCCAGCAGGGTCACCAGCAGGTCACGGGCGACGCCAGAGTGCTGATAAACGCCAAGACGCCACCCGGCGAGACTGTCCGCGCCGAAAAAATCGCGGTAGCGCCGCTGATACGAAGCCAGCCAGTGCGGATCGGCAACGGGCAGAACAGGCGGCGCGCGCAGTGCGCCGGTGTCCTCGAAGAGCGCCGCATCCACCGTGCCGTCCTGACGCAGAATCCCCGCTTCGTCGGCCTTGCGCAGTTCGCCGCCAGGCCGGTTGAACTTGATGCCATTGCGATCGAACGGGATATGACTGCCGGTTACCATGAGCGACGGCACACCCGCCGTCAATCCCGCAAAAGCCAGCGCTGGCGCGGGCAGGTATCCGGCAAAAGCGGGCCGCCCGCCTTCCGCCGTGATGGCCGCCCAGGCGGCCGCCAGCATCCGGGGTGTGCTGGGGCGCAAGTCCCCTCCCAGGATCACTGTATCGCCCGCACGAAACTCGCCGATTTCCGCCAGGTAGCGCAAAAAAGCCCGGCTGTGGACAAAAACCACCCGATCCGTCAAATCCACCACCAGACCCCGTAATCCACTCGTCCCGAAAGCCGCCATCACTTCCCTCCGCGCCGTCCGCAAGTCCGCCCATCATAACGGCAAGACGCCGGCGAAGATACCGGGGCGCCGTCGACCGCTTTCCATCCAACCCGTCGCCTGTGTACTATCTACCCGTTGCGCTACGGCGTCGTCCGGGTGCGTTTCCTGAAAATGGCCCCACCACCGAGCAATATCATGCCCACCAAGGATGACTGGATGAACTGGCACCGTGATGCCAGCGCAATGCCCACTCTGGCCACGTTCAGCCATGAAGACCTCCGCCGCTGGCTGGGCGATCTGGAGATGCGCCAGGCCCAAGCTTACCAGAAGTCCATCCGTCAGATAGAGCAACACGACCACACGGATCTCAGTGCCCTGGTAGAGGACGGCGCGCGCAAACCTTATCGGGTGGACATCCATCTCAGCCAGGGACATCTGGTCACTTTGTGCAATTGTCCGGTGGGCCGCCACTGCAAGCACGTCACCGCGGTCCTCCTCGCGCTGCTCGCCCAGCGCGGTCAGACGGCGCCGGCCGTGATCCCGCGCCCCCACGTGCTACAGTGGCTCAACGAACTGCGCGCCCACCTGGACCCGCCCAAAAGCAAGGCGCCCACCACCACCCATGCCTTATACTGGCTGCTGGACCTGACCCATCGGCGGCATCAGGGTCCCATGCTCATCTGTCACAAAGCCCGCCTGAACCAGGCCGGAGCATGTACCGACCTCAGTCCCTGGCGCAACATTGAAGGGGCGCTGCGACGCCCCCCCGGCTTTATCGATGCGACCGACCAACGGGCCTTGCGGCGCCTGCTCCTGGAAGACCCCCACGCCGCTCAAACGGGTGCATTCATGCTCGGCCCCCGTCATGGCGCCCCGGTCCTCACCCTGCTCGCCGATACCGGGCGCCTCTATGGCGACACGCCCGCCTCTTCCCCGCTTCGGCTGGGCGATGGCCGCCCCGGCACACTGACCTGGAAGATCAACAAGGGCGGGGAACAATATCCCGTGCTGGAGACCGCGCCGCCCGCCACGACGTATCTGCCGCTGGACATGGCCTGGTACCTGGACAGCGCAACCCAGGAAATCGGGCCGATCGACATGGACATGCCCGCCATGGTTCTGCGCGACCTGTTACAAGCCCCGCCCCTCAATCCGCAGGAAGCGATCCTCCTGCGCGAGACGTTGGAACAGTCGGCCCCCGCCCTCCCGGCGCCGGCGGCCGATCCCGAACAAAATCTGCGCGAAATCGATGCCCCCCTGCAGGCCGTACTCTGGTGCGATACCCTCCCGCTCCTCGGCATTCAAGCGCACCGCGACTACCCCGGCCAGTGGAGTCCCACCTGCCGCTTCGACTATGCGCAACCGGCCTTTGTCTACGGTCCGGCCCATATCGCCGCGGACGACGACCGCGCCATCCAAACCCTGGGCAATGGCGAGATGGTGCGGATAAAACGGGACAGGATCGCCGAAAAACGCGCCCTCCAGGCATTGGATAAAACCGGACTGCAACCCGTCGAGACCCGCCTATTCCACAGCCTGTCCCCGTTGCCGCAGCCTGTTTACGGACTCGCCAGCGAAGCCGACTGGAACGGATTCATGGCCACGAAACTCGACCTGCTGCGCGAGCACGGTTGGGCGATACGCTGGCCCGACGATTTCCGTCACCACTTCCTGCGGGTGGAGCGGTGGGAGATGCGGGTGGATGACACCGAAGAGGGCTGGCTTGGCCTGGATGTCGGTATCGTGGTGGATGGCAAGCGGCTGGCGCTGGCGCCCCTGCTCGGCGCGCTCTTCGCCCGGGATGCACGCTGGCTGGACCCCCGCGGTCTGAGCATCATCCCCGACGATGCGCGCATTCACCTGCATACTCCCGCTGGCATCCCCATCCAAACCACGGCAAAGCGCCTGAAACCGCTGGTCGGCACCCTGATCGATCTATTCAGCCTCGGTGCTTCGGGCCCCCTGCGGATGTCCGCCTTCGATGCGCCCCGTCTCGCCCGGTTGGCGGAGAGCGACCAGTGGCGCAGTGACGGTCTGGACGCCGTACGTGCCTTGGCGAAACGCCTGCCCATCAACGGGGAGATGGCCCCGGTCGCCCTGCCGACCGGCTTTGCCCTGCCCCTGCGTCCCTACCAGCGGGACGGACTCGCCTGGTTGCAATTTTTGCGGGAACACCATCTCGGTGGCATTCTCGCGGACGACATGGGCCTCGGCAAAACCGCGCAGGCGCTCGCCCATCTGTTGCTGGAAAAAGAGTGTGGCCGCCTCACCGACCCGGCGCTGATCATCATGCCTACCTCACTGATGCACAACTGGCGGGAGGAAGCCGAGCGCTTCGCCCCCGATCTGCGGATACTCTCCCTGCACGGCAAGGAGCGCGCGGGCCGTTTCGCTGAAATACCCGCGCACGACCTGATCCTCACCACCTACCCGCTGGTCTGGCGCGACATCGCAACGCTCCGGACGCAACCATTCCATCTGCTGATCCTCGACGAGGCGCAGATGGTCAAGAACGCCCAGGGCCGTGCCGCCGAGGCGATCCGCGAAATCCCCGCCCGGCACCGGCTCGCCCTCACCGGCACCCCGCTGGAAAACCACCTGGGTGAGCTCTGGACCCAATTCGACTTTCTCCTGCCGGGCTTTCTCGGCGATCCCCGCAGTTTTCAGCGGATCTGGCGCGGCCCCATCGAACGCCACGGGGATGCCGAACGCCTGGATTTGTTGGCGCGCCGGGTGCGTCCCTTCATCTTGCGCCGCCGCAAGGAAGAGGTGGCCCAGGAACTGCCGGAGAAAACCATCATCATCCGGTCCATGGAGATCGAGGGGGCCCAACGCGACCTCTACGAAACCGTGCGCAGCGCCATGGACGAACGCATCCGCCAGGAAATCGCCGCCAAAGGTTTCCAGCGCAGTCAGATCGTCATCCTCGACGCCATGCTCAAGTTGCGGCAGGTTTGCTGCGATCCGCGCCTGCTCAAGAGCGAAAAGGCGCGCAAGGTGCAGGACAGCGCCAAACTCGCCTTGCTCATGGACATGTTGCCGGAGATGCTGGCCGAGGGCCGCCAGATCCTGCTGTTTTCCCAATTCACCGAGATGCTGGGTCTGATCAGCGCGCGACTGGATAAAATGCGCCTCCCTTACGTCCTCCTCACCGGCGACACCCAGGATCGTAAAACCCCCATCGACCGCTTTCAGCGCGGCGAGGTGCCGCTCTTTCTCATCAGTCTGAAAGCCGGTGGGGTCGGTCTCAATCTGACCGCGGCGGACACCGTGATCCATTACGATCCCTGGTGGAATCCCGCCGCCGAAAATCAGGCCACCGACCGTGCGCACCGCATTGGCCAGACCCGCCGGGTCTTCGTCTACAAAATGATCGTTGCCGGGAGCATCGAAGAAAAGATTCTCGCGCTGCAAGAAAAAAAGGCCGTTCTCGCCGCAGGGGTCCTGGAGAAGGCACAAAGGGAAAAATTCCGCTTCGGTCCGGCCGATCTCGCATCGCTGCTCGCACCGCTGCCGGAAACCCGGCATTGAACAGCGCAGGAAGGCGGGTCATACGCAAAAAGGGGAATCCGGGGCACATGCCCCGGATTCCCCATCAAAGATTTTCCGCTAGAATTTACTGGGCGCTGGCGATGGCCAGAACATTGGCCTGCTGATTCCCTTCGCCGGCGGCGATATTGACCGAGATGTTGCCCGTCGCGCCGCGCAAGGCATTACCGCTCAACCCGGCGTTGGCATAGCTGGAATCGATCATCGTACCGCTATTAAAAGCGGCCTGCTGCATGACCGGAGCGGTCGCGGACACCATGGCCGCCTTGGACGCCACATTCGCCAGGGTCAAGCCATTCTGCTGCTGATTACCGACGCCAACCGCCATATTGATCGCCACATTGCCACTCGCATGCGCGGCCACATTCCCTTCGATGTTGGCGTCATTGGTCACTCCGATCGCGCTGCCCACGTTCAGCATGCTCGTCTGGGCGACGTCGAAACCCGAACTCGCCGTATCCACACTGCCGGACTGATCCGCAAGATTGCTGAGGGCCGTGTTGTTCCCCTGCTGATTCAGCGCGCCCGCGGCGACGTTCACCCCAATGTTGCCACTCGCATGCGCGAGCACGCTGCCGTCCATCATGGCCCGGTTACCCATGGTATCCAGCGCATAGGTACTGGGCAGCCCCTTCAGCACCTGGTTGGTATAGACCTGCGCGGAGGACATCACGCCATGCGGCGCATAACTCTTGTTGGTGCTGCTCGCGACACTCAGGCTGTTGTTTTGCTGGTTACTCAGGCCGGAAGCCATATTCACACCGATATTGCCGGTGGCATACGCCAACGCGTGGTTCTCCAACAGCACGTAGTTGAACATATACATGCTGAAGTTACCGTTCATTATATTGTCCTGGCCGGTGAATGCCGTCGCATAAGCCCCGCCACCATTCGCCTGACTCGCCAGGGACATGCTGTTGCGCTGCTGGTTGAAAACACCGGACGCGATATTCACGCCCAGATTGCCGCTCGCGTGCGCCAGTGCGGCACCCTGCAAGACGGATAGATTGTTACCATTCATATTCAGCGCGTAATTCAGCAGCCCCACCTGACCGGTCGTCATATAGGCCGTGGCCGCGGAACCACTCCCCCCTGTGCCGCTGGACGCGATACCCGTGGTGTTGGCCTGCTGATTTTGCAAGCCACCGGCCACGTTCGCCGCGATATTGCCACTGGCGTAACCCAGCGTATTTCCAGAAATGTGGGCGTAATTACTCGCGTTGCCCGTTTCGGCCGCCTGATTCATCGAAGAACTTTGGGTGCCATTCACGTAGGAACCCGAAAAAGCCAGCGGGGCTGCGCAGAGCGCGGTTGTTGCAAGTACAAGCGGCGATAATTTAAACATGATGATTCTCCTCGACAAACGAAACCAAAGCATTTTTACCTGCTCATTGAATACGGACTTTAAGATGGTATCCATCCAAAGCGGGTGCACACTCCGCCCTGAAATGACAGACATCTTAAAGCACGAAACATGCCAAAATATTTATCTTTGACAATCATGCAGGTGAACGATGCCCTTCGGGCGTCCTACCTGCACAAATGCAACATATTCAATACACCCACCTGGGCTACCGCTTTTTACAAGAGTCCAAACAATAAGTTATAGAAATCGCTCCTTGTTTCATATCTGACCCTAAGGATATGCCCTGGAATCATGCGGGATCCCCAAAATTTGATACCCGCTTTCTGAACGGCCCGCTTGATGGCATCATAGGAGGGGTTTTCCCGCCGCCGGGAAGGCGCCGGTCCCCTTTCCGGCGCCCTTGGCGCGGGGTCTTGCCACCGGCCGTCAGGACAAGACTTCTACCATGTCCAGGAGTGAGACGCATGAAAGCAGCGCAGACAGAAGAGAGCCGACAGGACCGTTTCATCATCAGCGGCGCCCTTCACGGAGTGACCGAGTCCGCCCTCGAAGGTTTGCGGGCCTTCGAGGCGATGGGCGGGCATCTGGAACTGATTCCGGAGAAACAACTCGTCCTGATCCAGTACGATGGCCGTTGTGGTGCCGCGGCCGAGGCCAAAATGATCGCGATTCTCCAACAGGCCGGCGCCCACTGTGAATCCCACGGGGTGATTTGTCACGGCAAGGATCACTGCGAACCCCTCAACCTCCACGTCGGTCCCCTGGCCAAAGACCACCCCAACCGTCTCGCCTCCGTCACCAAGCATCTCCGTCGATGGCTACGGTTGCGGCAATCCTGAAACGCCGTTTCATTCAGGGTGCGGCGGCCACGTGCCTGCTCCTGCTCGGCGGCGCGGCGGCGGCCACCGCTGACACCACCCTCAGCGCGACGCAGGCCCGGCGTTTGAGCGCGGCGGCGGTGGCTTTTTCCCAAGGGGATTACCGCCCGGCGGCACACGCCCTGCCCACCCTGGAAAACACCTATATGGGGCCATGGGTGGGGTATTGGGCCTTGCAGCCGCGCCTGAAATCCATCACTCAGAGTCAGTATCAGCGCTACGCGGACCGTTTCCCCAGCGGGGTCGCCCACCATCTGCTGCGTCAGCAGTGGCTCCTGCAACTCGCGCACCGGAAGGACTGGCCGGACTTCACCGAGGTTTACCAGGCGGGAAGCCCCCCCGATCTGTTGACTCTGCGTTGCGACGCGGCCCGTGACCCGCTGCTCGCATCCACCCTCTCCGTCGTCCCTCCTTTTGTGCTCTGGAGCGGCGCGGCGGCGGGAAACCATGCCTGCAACGCCATGGCACGGGCGGCCCTGAAAGGGGGCCGGATCAGTCAGGCGGAACTTTGGCGGCGCTTGCAACAGATGTACGAGGCCTCCGCATTCTCCGCCGCGCTGCCGTTCGCCTCTTTCTTACCCGCGGCGCAGTCCGGACAACTCGCCCAGACCGTAAAAACGCCCGCCGCCTGGATATCGCAGCAGATCCAGCGATATGGCGCGGCCCCCTGGCCCGTGGAGCAGACCCATCTACTGGTGCTCGCCCTGTTGCGTCTCGCCGCCGTCCACCCCGCACAGGCCGTCCAGTTCACGCGCAACATCCGTGCGCTGTCCTCCGCAGAGAAATCATTGATACTGTACAATAGCGCCTACCACGCGACCCTCACCTTCCGTCCCGAATCCGGACGCTGGTATGCCGAGGCCTACGCGGCGGATGCGCAGTTCCATCCGCGGCCCCGGATTCTCGCCTGGATGGTGCGCACCGCCCTGCGTGAGCGCAACTGGCGGATGGTGGGGCAAGCGGTGGAGCAGATGGACCCGGCCCAACGCGCGCAGCGGCAATGGCGGTTCTGGTCGGCGATCGCGCTGCTGCGGCGCGGGTATCCGCAGGCCGCGCGATCCCTGCTGACTCCCCTGGAGTCGCCATGGACCTATTATGGGCAACTCGCCATGGCGACCCTGCAAAAACCGCTGGTGCTCAGGCCCACAGACCCGCCGGCCTCGCCCCGGACCGAGGCTTCGCTCGACGAGCAGTTGGCCGTGCGCAGGGCGATCAAGCTCTACCAGCTTGGACTCTACTATGACGCCCTCGCCGAGTGGAACCAGGTGTTGAAAGACTTGCGCGGCGCGCCGGCGATCCGCGCGGCCGCCCGCGTCGCCTTCGCGCATCAGTCCTGGCTCTTGGGCATTCATGCGAGCAGCCTGATTCCCGGCGGAGAGGATTGGGAACAAGGTTATGTCCTTCCTTACGCACAGGAAATCGCGGCGGCGGCGGCGCAGACGGGTCTGCGCAAGGCCTTTCTGGCGGGTTTGATCCGTCAGGAGTCGGGCTTCGCGTGCGGCATTCAGTCCGACGTCGGGGCACAGGGGCTCATGCAGGTGATGCCCGCCACGGCAAACTGGCTGCAGACCCATATACCGGCCGCCGCCAATGCCGATCTGCACAGCACCAGCGGCAACCTGATCCTGGGTTCCAATTATCTGCATCTCCAGCAACAGCAGTTCGGTGGCTCCGAACTGCTGGCCGCCGCCGCCTATAACGCCGGACCCGCCGCCGCAAAACGCTGGCTCGAGCGCTGGACGCCGGCGCCAGGACCGTGGGCCGGCCCGATCTTCACCGCCAACATCCCCTACCGCCAGACGCGCCACTATGTGCAGCGCGTACTCACCAACACCAGCGTCTATGCGGCCATTCTCGACCGGCAACCGCAAAGCATCTGGCCCCAGTGGCACCTCGGCACCATTCCCGTGCGCGCCACGGGGTCTTCGACCCCTAGCTCAGTCGCGCCCTGACCCAGTCACGGGCGGCGTCGAGGGCGGCATCCAAGGCCGCCGGATTGCCGGCCCCGGCCTGCGCCATATCCGGACGCCCGCCGCCCTTGCCGCCCAACGGTTGGGCCACGGTATTCACCAGTGCTCCGGCGTCGATCCGTCCCGTCAATCCCTTCCCGACGCCGGCAATCAACGCCACTTTCTCCCCTTCCACACCCGCCAGGACGATGACGCCGTCAGGTAACCGAGCACGCAGGCGATCCAGGGCATCGCGCAAGGCTTTGCCATCCATCCCCTCCAGGCGCCTGATCAGGACCGGCACTCCGCCCACGTCCTCGGCCTCCGCGGCCAGGTCGGCACCCGCTCTGGCGGCTTCATCCCGCTTGATCTTTTCCAGCGCCTTTTCCAACTGGCGCAGACGCTCCAGGGTTTGCGCCAGGCGCTGATCCAGTTCCGCAGGGGCGACTTTCAACAGTCCGGCCGCCGCTTGCAGACGTTCTTCATCCCGCTGAATGACCTCCAGCGCCACCGCGCCGGTGACCGCTTCGATACGCCGGATGCCCGCCGCCACGCCGCTTTCGCTGAGGATCTTGAAAACGCCTATATCGCCCAGCGCCTCCACATGGGTGCCACCACAGAGTTCCATGGAGAAGTCCCCCATGCGCACCACCCGCACCTCATCATCGTACTTCTCGCCGAAGAGGGCCATGGCGCCCAGGGCCTGCGCTTCGGCAATGGGCAACACCCGGGTTTCGGCGCCGACATTGTGGCGAATAGCGGCATTGACCATGCGTTCGATCTCCCGCAACTGCGCCGCCGTCACCGGTTCCGGCTGGCTGAAGTCAAAACGCAGCCGTTCCGGATTGACCAGCGAACCCTTCTGCTGCACATGGCTGCCGAGCACGTTGCGCAGGGCGGCGTGGAGCAGATGGGTGGCGGAGTGGTGCGCGGCGGTGGCCTGTCGTGCCGCTTCATCCACACTGGCGCGCACCGCATCACCCGCCTGCAGACGACCGGAGGTCAACCGACCCAAATGCACGTGCAGGTGACCCATGGGCTTTTGGGTGTCAGTCACGGCAAACCGGGCATCCTCCGACCGGAGTTCGCCACGATCCCCCGCCTGCCCGCCGGACTCTCCGTAAAAAGGCGTCCGGTCGAGGATGACCGCACCCGCATCCCCCGCTTCGAGGAAGGCGACTTCCTCCCCGTCGCGGATCAGCGCCATCACTTTGCCTTCGCTGGCACAGGTCTCGTAGCCGGTGAACACGGTGGCGGGCAGGCGCATGGCCAGATCGTGGTACACCCGTTCGGTCTTCACCTCACCACTGCCCGCCCAGGCGGCGCGGGAACGGCTGCGCTGTGCCGCCATCGCCAGCGCATAGCCCTCCATATCCATACCCCGGCCACGCTCCCGGGCAATATCAGCGGTCAGATCGACGGGGAAGCCAAAGGTATCCGCGAGCCGGAAAATGATTTCGCCGGGGATCGCCGCTTCCGCCCCCAGATCGGCGATGGCTTCTTCCAACAAGCTCAGGCCACGCTCCAGCGTTTCCCGGAAGCGCGTTTCCTCGCGGATCAGGACCTGCTCCACTGCGGACCGCGCCCGCGCCAGCTCCGGAAAAGCGCCCCCCATCTCCGCCACCAGCGGGGCCACCAGTCGATGAAAGAACACCGTCTCCATCCCCAGCTTGCGGCCGTGACGCACGGCGCGGCGGATGATGCGCCGCAACACGTAACCCCGGCCTTCATTCGCGGGCAGCACGCCATCGGTGATGAGAAAACCACAGGCACGGATATGGTCCGCCAGCACCCGCAAGCTCGTGTCCGTCGCCTCCTCACCGCCGTAGACCTGGCCACTGATTTCGGCCGCCGCGGCAATCAGCGGCTTGAAGAGATCCGTCTCATAGTTGTTGTGCACGCCCTGCAGTACCGCGGCGAGGCGTTCCAGGCCCATGCCCGTATCCACGGAGGGCTTGGGCAAGGGCGTCAGCGTGCCGCCGCTGTCGCGGTCGAACTGCATGAACACCAGGTTCCAGATTTCGATATAACGGTCGCCGTCGGCCTCGGGACTGCCGGGAGGGCCGCCGGGGATGTGGGGGCCATGATCATAAAAAATCTCCGAGCAGGGGCCACAGGGTCCGGTGTCCCCCATGCTCCAGAAGTTGTCCTTCTCGCCGCAGCGGGAGAGGCGCTGGGGATCGATGCCGATTTCATTGATCCAGAGGGCGGCCGCTTCGTGATCTTCCTCATAGACCGTGATCCAGAGCCTTTCCGGCGGCAACCCCAGACGCTCGGTGAGAAAGCGCCAGGCAAACGCGATGGCTTCGCGCTTGAAGTAATCGCCGAAGGAGAAATTACCCAGCATCTCGAAAAAAGTGTGATGCCGGGCGGTATAACCCACGTTCTCCAAATCGTTATGCTTGCCGCCGGCCCGCATGCAACGCTGTGAAGAAACGGCACGCCGGTAGGGGCGGCTCTCCAGCCCCAAAAAAACGTCCTTGAAAGGCACCATGCCGGCGTTGGTGAACAGCAGGGTGGGATCGTTACGGGGGATCAACGGGCTGGAGGGCACGATCTGATGCCCCTGCTCCACAAAATAATCCAGAAAAGTTTGGCGAATGGCTTGCGCGTGCATCGGTCTTCCGTGGTTAAACAATGAACAGGTTTTCGTTTTCCGGCGGGAATCAGCCGGCGGGCAGGTCCTCATCCCCGTCCGCCGCCAACACGCGTCGAATCATCTCTCCCGCGAAACCGCGTCCGGTCAGAAAGCGGACCCGCCGGGCGTACTCTTTGGCGTCCGCCGGTGCCGTCCGGCCAAAACGCTTCCGGTACACCGCCTGCGCCTGCTCCAGCCAGTGCGTCTCCGCATCCGCGACGGGTTCGATCCCCGCCCGCCGCAAGTCCTGACGCAGGCGCAACGGCCCATGCCCCTGACGCATGCGGGTACGGGTGAGCATCTCCGCGTAACGTGCGTCATCCTGATGGCCCGCCGCGGCCAGTGCGTCCAGTGCCCGCGTCACATCCTCCGCGTCACATCCGGCGCGGAGCAGTTTGTCACGCAACTCCAGGCGCGCATATTCCCGACGCGCCAGCAGTCGCAGCGCCAGCGCGTAAGGGTCGCGGCGTTCCGCCGACAATTATTCGACCGCAACGGGCGCGGTCACCTCCTCGGCAAAAGCCAAGGGATGGCCGGCCGCGGCCGCCCGTACCCGTTCTTCGATCTGCGCGGCCAGTTCCGGATGTTCCTTGAGATATTGCCGGGCGTTGTCCTTGCCTTGGCCGATACGCTCCCCCTGGTAGCTGTACCAGGCCCCGCTTTTCTCCACGATCTCGAACTTCACACCCAAGTCCACCAACTCGGAGAGGCGGGAGATGCCTTCGCCGTAATAGATAGCGAACTCGGCTTCGCGGAAAGGTGGCGCCACCTTGTTTTTCACCACCTTGACGCGGGTATCGTTACCCACCACTTCGTCGCTTTTCTTGATGGCGCCGATCCGGCGGATATCGAGACGGACGGAGGCGTAGAACTTGAGCGCGTTACCGCCGGTGGTGGTCTCCGGGCTGCCATACATCACCCCGATTTTCATGCGGATTTGGTTGATGAAGATGACCAGGGTGTTGGTCCGCGAAATATTGGCGGTGAGCTTGCGCAGGGCCTGACTCATCAAACGGGCCTGCAGGCCGACGTGGGAGTCGCCCATATCCCCTTCGATTTCCGCTTTGGGGGTCAATGCGGCCACGGAATCGATCACGATCAGGTCCACCGCCCCCGAACGCACCAGCATGTCGGCGATCTCCAGGGCCTGCTCGCCGGTATCGGGCTGGGAAATCAGCAGGTTTTCCAGATCGACGCCAAGTTTGTGGGCATAGCCGGGGTCGAGAGCATGTTCGGCGTCGATGAAGGCCGCCGTGCCCCCGGCCGCCTGACAACTGGCGATGGCGTGCAGGGTGAGGGTGGTCTTGCCGGAAGACTCCGGACCGTAGATCTCCACCACCCGGCCCCGGGGCAAACCACCCACCCCCAAGGCGAGATCCAGCCCCAGCGAACCGGTGGAGTAGACCGCGATGTCTTTGCTGGCATGGTGATCGCCGAGGCGCATGACGGCGCCCTTGCCAAACTGTTTGTCGATCTGGGCCAGGGCGACCGAGAGGGCCTTGCTGCGCTGTTCGTCCATCATACTTTCCTTCTCCTGTCAGGGGGCTATTCCATCCTTGCAAAACACACGTTTGCAGTGCGCGCGGCGGGACCTGGTCACCCGGAACGGCGGGTCATCGGAACAACCTTTTCCGGCATTCTACCTGAGCGGACGAACGGGGCAAACGGCTGATGGCCAGGGACGGCCCAGGGCGGGCCGCCGCTCGCCGCGCGAACTCGCGGCGACTTCAGTTCCGACGCAGCAAGAGCCCGAGCAATCCCCCCAGGGCCACCGAACCCGCCGCATATTGTACCGACCAGCGATCGCCCGAAAAATGGCAGGTCCGCACCCGCGCTCCGGTATCCCGCGCACCCCAGGCGATGCAGACGGTGCCCACGGGTTTGCCGGACACCGCGCCCCCCGGTCCCGCGATACCGGTGATGGCCGCCGCGATGTCGGCGTCACGCAATGCGCCCGCCAGCATTTCCAGCGCGGTCTCCTCCGCCACGGCCCCGACCCGCGCGAGAGTGCTTTCCCGCACCCGCAGCCATCGCCTTTTCGCGGCGTTGCCATAGGTGACGAATCCGTGACGCAGGAGTGCCGAGGAACCGGGCAGGGCGGTGATCCGCGCGGCGAGGCCGCCGCCCGTGCAAGACTCCGCCAAGGCGAGCCGAGGGCCCTGCGCACCCGCCTGCTGGAGCAGGGACCATTCCGGCGGGGCCATTTCCAACGGCAAGGCCGCGTCCGTCCCCGTTTCAACCCAGTATTCGCCCGGCAGAATCTCCGGCCCGGGACCGGTATCGGTGAACACGCTCCAGGGCGTCGCGCAAACCGGCAGAGACGCGCGCGCCCAATCCCTCAATCCGGCCCAGTCACCAGCAGACAGATGGGTGCGCGATGGTGATTTCATCCAGTCCGCCACGTTCGCAAATTCCCCAAGGGCCAAAGCCGCGACGGGACAATCCGGGAGCGTGGCGACGAGTTCCACTCCGGTCTCCACCCCGGCGCGCCGGGCCCAGGCCGCCAGACGCTGCGCATCGGGCAAGGCGGCGGGCCGCATGGGCAGAAATATCCGTAAACCCGCCGGATTCACCTCCGTCACCACCAGCCCGTCCACGGCATCAGCCGCAAGATCATCAGCGCCGGGATCGCCGCGGCCATATCATCGAGCATAATACCCGTGCCCCCATGCACCCGCCTGTCCAGCCAGGAAATCGGCCAGGGTTTGAGCATGTCAAAAAAACGGAAGAGCAAAAATCCGACGAGCAGCGTCCACCAGTTGAAAGGCAGCAGCCAGAGGGTGAACAACAGGCCCACCCATTCATCCCAGACGATCGCCGGGGGATCCAGGGCGCGCCGGCCACCATCGCCATTGCGCATCTCCCGCGCGGTGCGCCCGCACAACCACGGTCCAACCGCAATCATCGCCAGCAGCACCAAGGTGTAGACCACATTGCTGCGCACCACCAGCACCAGCAGCAGATAGAGGGGAATCACCGCGATGGTGCCCATGGTGCCGGGAAGGACGGGCGACAAGCCGCTGCCACCGCCGAATGCCAGCCAGTGATACCAGGGTCTAGAGCGCATGGACATGCCCCCAGACGGCGGGCAGGGGCATCACCTGGTCCCGCCAGGTCAGGGTCACCGCGGCAGGCATGCCGGAATCCGCCGGCAGGATACGCCCCACCGCGGTCAGGCGCAGCCCCTGCGCCGCCGCGGCCTGTCGCAACGGCGCGGAGAGGGAGGGAGGCGCGCAGAGGATGAGCTCATAGTCGTCACCGCCGGTCAGCGGCCAGCGTCGCAGGCGTTCGGGATCGGTCCGCGCCAGATCCGCGAGTTCCGGGCTCAACGGCAAGGCATCCAGCGCGACGTGCGCGCGCACACCCGAGGCCTCCAGGATATGGCCGAGATCGGCCAGAAAGCCGTCGGAGCAATCCAGGGCGCAACGCACGCCGCAGGATGCCGCCGCTTCGCCCAATTCGAGACGGGGTGTGGGACGCAGGCGCCGGGCTTCCAGCGCCTCCCGCTGGGTTGCTGAGCAGAGCACACTGTATTCCTCCCGGCCGCGCTCCATCAACGCCAAATCCAGAGCCGCGGCCGCATCCCCGAGACTGCCGGTCACCCAGATCCTGTCTCCGGGCCGGGCCGCATCACGGCGCATGACGCTTCGATCCACCAATCCCAATGCGGTTACGGAAAGCGTCAGGGGTCCATCCGTAGCCACCGTATCGCCCCCTGCCAGGGTGACGTCATGGCGTTCGGCGAGCGCACGCCATCCCCCCATGAAGTCTTCCAGCCACGCCCCATAGCCCGCCGCCCTTGATGGCAAGGCCAGACCGAGCAGACACCAGCGTGCTTCCGCGCCCATGGCGGCGAGATCACTCAAGTTGACGGCCAGCGCCTTCCAGGCCAGATCATAGGGACGGACATCGGAAAAAAAGTGGCGGCCGGCAACCAGTGTATCCATCGTCGCCACCAACTGCCGGCCCGCCGGGTCCAACCAGGCGGCGTCGTCGCCGATACCGAGCCGCACCCCCTTGCCCGCTGTGCCGAGATGACTCCGCAACTGTGCTATGAGCGCAAACTCCCCGCTCGCCATGTCCACTCCGTTTTTGCCGATGCTCGCGCTACTATAGCAAGGAGATCACCTGAAGGAAGCCATGCCCAGCATCCCCACCGTCGTCGGACGCTTTGCGCCCTCCCCCAGCGGCCCCCTCCATGCGGGATCGCTCCTTGCCGCCATCGGCAGCGCTCTCAGCGTCCGCAGTCAGGGCGGGCGCTGGCTGCTGCGCCTGGAGGATGTGGACGCGGGCCGTGTGCGTCCCGGCGCCGCCGACGCCATTCTCCGGCAACTGGACGCGCTGGCGCTGGACTGGGACGGACCGGTGCTGACGCAAACCGCGCGCAAGGAGTGCTACCAGGATGCGCTGAAGGCGTTGCAGGAACAAGGCGCGGTCTATCCTTGCGCCTGCACCCGTCAGGACATCCGCGGCTCCGGTGCGCGTTACCCGGGCACTTGCCGGCGGGGTCTGGCGCACGGACGGCAACCCCGCTCCTGGCGGCTGCGGGTGCCGGACACCCTGCCCCCCTGGGAGGACCGTTTTCATGGCCGGCAAGATACGCCCGCCCCCCAGGGCGACCCCGTGCTGCTGCGCGCGGACGGCTACTTCGCCTATATTCTGGCTTGCGTCGTGGACGACGGGGCGCAAGGCGTCAGCGAGGTGATCCGTGGCGGTGACCTGCTCTCCATCACCGGGGTGCAGCGCCATCTGCAAAGCGCGCTGAACCTGCCCCACCCGCAATATGGGCACCTGCCCCTGCTGTGCAACGCGGAGGGACGCAAGCTGTCCAAAAGTGCCGACAGCCCCGCCTGGACGGGCGACCCCAGTCAGGCCTGGGAGGAGACGCTGCGGGCGCTGGGCTGGACAACGCCTGCCGGGCTGCGGGGGGCTTCCGCCGGAACGTGGCGCGACTGGGCGCTCGCGCGGATGGCGGAAGGGCAGCCGCTGTATCGCATATCTGCCGGCGCCACTGGCCCGCGCCGGCAGACGGCGTTAAGCTGACGGTCATGCACTTCCCTCCCCTCACTCCCGCCACCCTGATCCGCCGCTACAAACGCTTTCTCGCCGACTGCGCGTTGGCCAGCGGCGCCGTGATCACCGCGCACTGCCCGAACTCCGGGAGCATGCGCGGTTGTGCCGAGCCCGGTCAGCCCGTCCTGCTCTCCCTCAGCGACAACCCGCAACGCAAGCTGCCCTGGACCTGGGAGCTCTACTGGAGCGGCGCCAGCTGGGTGTGCGTCAACACCCAACGGCCCAATGCCGTGGTCGCCGAGGCCATCACGGCGGGCGCCATACCCACCCTGCAGCACTATCCCCGACTGCGCCGGGAAGTGGCCTATGGGACCCGCGCACGTGTCGATATCCTCCTCAGCGCGGCGGACCGGCCGCCCTGCTATCTGGAGGTCAAGTCCTGCACCCTGCTGGAGGATGACGGCGTCGTTCGCTTCCCCGATGCCGTCAGCGATCGCGCCCTGCGCCACCTGGGCGCCCTGACGGAGGTGGTCCGCGGCGGCGGGCGGGCGGTCATGCTCTTTCTGATCGGCCGGGAAGATGGTCAGGGCTTCGCCCCCGCCGACGCCATCGATCCCGCCTACGGAAAGGCCCTGCGCCAGGCACGCGCCGATGGGGTGGAAATTCTGGCCTACCGGACCCACGTCAGTCCTGATAAAATGTGTCTCAGCGCGGCGGAAACGCTTCTCTTTTAGCCGCTTCAGGAGAACAGCATGTTACAACGCAGTAAAAAAATGCTCCAAGGGAGCATCAAAACGCCGGATGAAATCGAGAAGATGCGAATCGCCGGCCAGCTCACCGCCATGGTGCTGAAGATGATCGCCCCCCATGTGCAGGCGGGCATCACCACGGGAGAGCTGGATCGCATCTGCCACGATTACATCGTGAATGACTTGCGGGGCATCCCCGCTCCGCTCAACTACCAGCCCAGCCCGGAATACCCGCCCTTCCCCAAATCCGTCTGCATTTCTCTCAACCATGTGATCTGCCACGGTATTCCCGGTGACCGCGTACTGAAGGACGGTGACCTGCTCAATATCGACGTCACCGTCATCAAGGATGGCTATCACGGCGACAGCAGCAAAATGTTCACTGTCGGCACCGTACCGCTGCGCGCACGACGGGTGATGGAAGTGGCGCACGAATCCATGGTGCGCGGTATTCAACAGGTGCGGCCAGGGGCGACACTGGGCGATGTCGGCCACGCCATCCAGAGCTATGCCGAGGCCCAGCATTGTTCCGTGGTACGAGAGTTTTGCGGACACGGCATCGGCCGTTTTTTCCACGACGAGCCGCAGGTGCTGCACTACGGCAACCCCGGTGAGGGCGTGGAACTGGTGGCGGGCATGACCTTCACCATCGAACCGATGGTGAATGCCGGCAAGCGCCATATCAAGGCGCTACCCGATGGCTGGACCATCGTCACCAAGGATCACAGTGTCTCGGCGCAGTGGGAACACACCATTCTGGTCACCGACGATGGCTATGAAGTGCTCACCCAACTGCCTGGAGACCCCATCTAGGCATGCCGAACCGCGTCGCACGCACTGAGGCGCCGACACCCCCCGTGACCCTGCGCGAAGGCCGGGGTTCTCTGCGGGCGGGCTTTTCGCCGCGGCAAAGCAGCCGCGCCTTACTCCGTCAGCACTGTCGTCTGGTGGACGATACCTTGCGCACGCTCTGGCGAACCTCATCGGGTGCGGACGGCGGCGTCGCCGGAGCCCTCACCCTGGTGGCGGTGGGCGGTTATGGACGTGGCACGCTCTTTCCCGGTTCCGATATCGATCTGCTGATTCTGACCCCCGCCATACTCACGGCTGCCCAAAAAAACTTCGTCGAGGGCTTCCTCACCGGTCTCTGGGACTTGCAGATGCAGGTGGGTCACAGCGTCCGCGGCATCGATGCCTGCCTGGAGGAAGCACGCCAGGATCTGGGCATCGCCACCACACTGCTGGAATCCCGTTATCTCGCCGGGTCGCGTATTCTGCTGCGGCAATTGGATGACGCCTTGCACGATGCCCCCCCCTGGTCACCACCGCTCTTTTTCGCGGCCAAGCTGGCGGAGCAGGAAAACCGGCATGCGCGTGGCAGCGATACCGCCTTCCACCTGGAACCCGATCTCAAGGAAGGCCCCGGCGCGCTGCGCGACATCCATCATCTGCAATGGCTGGCGGCCAGCGTTTTCAAAGAGGGGAGCCTGCGCCGGCTGCGCGATGCGCAGATCATCACCCATGAGGAATATCGTCAACTCCTGCGCGCGCAAGCCCTGCTCTCCCGCCTGCGGATCGCCCTGCACTACGCCACCGGGCGTCAGGAAGACCGCCTGCGCCTCCATTTGCAGATTCCGCTGGCCCAGCAGCTGGGGTACACGGATCGGCCCGGACGCAGCGCCGTTGAGCAACTGATGCAAAAGTTGTATCGCGCCTTCGCCGACATCCTCCGCATCTCCGCCATTGCGCAGGAGAATATCGCGCAGCGGCTGGCCGCCACCTCACCGGTCACCGACCCGCGCGTCGCGCTGCCCATGCCCGCGTTGCAACGCGATGACCCGCGGCTGTGTCGGCACGTCTTGGCCCTGTTCCGCCGCTTGGCGGAGGATCCCCGGCAGCGCACCCTCGACGCCCATACGCAGCGCCAGATCCATGCGCTGCGCAGCGCCCTTCATCCCGGCGACCTCGACCGCGATCCGGTCGCGCAGGGGATGTTTCTCGCCATCCTCGCGCAACCCGATGGCGCTTATCGCAGCCTCCGGCTGATGCAGCAGTGCGGCATCCTGGCCCGGCTGCTCCCCGTTTTCGGACGGATCACCGGGCGCATTCAGCACGACCTCTTCCACGTATACACCATCGATCAGCACACCCTCTTTCTGCTGCACAACCTGGGACAACTCTGGACCCACGAAGCCCCCCAGATGCCCGTCGCCGACATCGCCTGGGCGCATGTCGAAAAGCCGGAACTGCTGGTACTCGCCGGCCTTTTTCACGATATCGGCAAGGGGCGTGGCGGGGATCATTCCAAAATCGGCGCCCAGGAAGCCCGGCGTTTCGCCCGGCGCCTACGGCTACCGCCCCGCGATGCCGAACTCATCGTCTGGCTGGTGGAACAACACCTGCAGATGTCCAGCGTCTCCCAACGGCGCGACCTGGAAGACCCCCAGGTCATTCGCGATTTTGCCGATCTAGTCCAGGATGAACGGCGCCTTGCCCATCTTCTGCTCCTCACCGTCGCCGACATGCGCGCCACCAATCCCGAACTCTGGAGCGACTGGAAAGCGTTGCTGCTCAGCACCCTGTACCGGGCCACCGCCAGTGCGCTGCAACGCACGGAACGCCAGATCCAGGATCTGCCCCAAATCGTCGCCGACAAGCAGAAATCCGTCCTGCGGGAGATCACACCGCTGGATCAGGCGCGGGCACAGAAGCTCTGGCAGCGCCTTTCCGGCCCCTATTTCCTCCGCTACAGTGAAAGCGAACTGCTCTGGCATTGTCAGGAAATACTCGCTCACAAAGGTCGAAAAACGCTCGTCGCGGTACGGCCTCATGCCCCTGAAGGCAGCGAAATCCTGATTTACAGCGCCGACCGGCCCGGACTGTTCCAGCAGATCACCGGAGCGCTCGACCGTCACTCCCTGAACATCGTCGACGCCCGGATCGATACCAGTGAAGACGGACACGCCATCGATACCTTTCTGGTCATCGACAACAGCCATGCCTTCGCCCACAGCGCCCAGGCCCATGCCGATCTCGGCACCGAACTTTGCGCGGTCATCGAAGGAGAGGCGGTCAGCACGCCCCGTTTCGGTCCACGCCACCGTGATCCGCGCCACCGCTTTTTCGCCAATATTCCGGCCGAGATCCGGGTGGACAACCGCGCCCTGCCCCGCTATACCCTGCTGGAGATCCGCGCCGCGGATCAACTGGGGCTGCTGTACCGGGTCGGCGAAGCGCTATGCGCGCTGCAGCTCAATATCCACGGCGCCAAGGTGTCCACTTTCGGTGAGCGGGTGGAGGATACCTTTTTCATTCTCAATGAGCGGGAGCGCAAACTGACAGAAGCGCAGGTCACGGCATTGACCCAAACCTTGAACGACCTCCTGAACGGCAAGGCCGCGTAAACGATGCGATGTGGTCAGGCGCGCGCGCATTCCCCGCACATCCGTCCTTCTTTCAGGCAGGTTCAATAGCATGTGGTCTCTTTTTCTTCCCGATGCCCGGCGGCGGCGCGACCGCGCCCTGGCCCTCGCGGGTGTGCTGCGCAGCGCCCTGCTGGTACAGCAGATCGCGCGCCACGGCACGCCACCGGGAGAACTCCTGCAGATCTGCATACAGAGCGTTCTCGCGCTGGAGAGTCAGGACAGTCTGCGTGCCCTGGGGGATATCGACAGCCTGCGCCAGCCCCTGGCTTTGCTTTGCCCCCTGCTGCAACGCGGCCCCGGCAACGCTCAGGAAGCCGAGCTGCTGCGCTACGGCATGGCGCTGACCACCCTCGGCAAACGCCTCCTGAAAAGCGCGTCCACCACCCAACGGGTCCAGGAGGGGATCGAACAGGCCCAGCGCCAAGCCGCCCATTTCGCCGATCCGACGCACCGCAGCATCGTTGCCGGGCTCGCCCAGACCTATACCGAGACCATCGGCACCCTCCGCCCCCGCATCATCGTCAGCGGGGAAAGCCGCTTTCTGAGCGATCCCGACGATGCCGCGCGCATCCGCACCCTTCTCCTCAGCGGCATCCGTGCGGCGGTATTGTGGAGACAGGCGGGCGGCCATCTGCCCGGCACCATTCTGGAGCGACGCGGGATCTGCCGGGAAGCGGAGGCGCTGCTCGCCGCCCAGCCTCGGCACGGGACTTTTTAACCGGTTTCACCGGCCGACCTCACCCGGCGGAGTAGGCGCAACGCGCATTCAGCGGACAGTGATCACAGCGCGGACGGGGCCGGCAGTACCCCTTGCCCAAAGCAACCAGCAAGGCATGCAACATGTTGCGCACCGGGACATCGACCGGCGGTAATTCCGTTTCGATGCGCGCCTGCACCTCGGCATAGGACAGGTGATCGTCCAACAGACCCAGGCGACCGCCAATCCGGCGGGTGTATGCATCCACCACCATGACCGGCAGATTCAAGGCATACAGCAGGATGGAATCCGCCGTCTCCTCGCCGATGCCATGCACGGCCAGCAAATCCCGCCGCAGGTCGGGCCATTCGCCCTGCGCAGCCAGTTTCTCCGGTGCCGCCGCCATGCCCCGCCTCTCCAGAAACAGACACAACCCCCGCAGGCGCGCCGTCTTTATCCGATAAAACCCGGATGGCCGGAGCAGTGCGGCCAGCTCACCCTCCGGCAGCGCCAGGATGGCCGCCACACTCAACGCCTCCGCGGCACGCAGGTTGTCCATCGCCTTTTCGACATTGCGCCAGGCGGTGTTCTGGGTCAGGACCGCCCCCACCATGACCTCGAAAGGCGATTGCGCGGGCCACCAGTCCTGCGCGCCGAACGCCTCCTCCAGGACCCTGAACAGGGTCAACCAGTCCCCTTTTCCGGGCCTGTCTGCCACTAGCCCCGAAACACCCGACGTCCCTGCCCCGCTCGAGCACGCGACGTCCCCGGTCGAGCCTCCCGCCGACGCCCGTTTTCCCGCGGCTCGGGCACTTCCCTCCCGCGTCCGGGCCGATCAGCGGAGGGCGCGGCGGGATTCACCCATTGCACACTCGCCATCAATGCCTCTCGCTCCACGTCGGGCAACTCCTCGAAATGTCCCGTTTTGAGAAGGCGCGGCATTACCACCACCCCATAACGCACCCGGATCAGGCGGCTCACCGTCAAACCAACCGCTTCGAACAATCGCCGCACTTCACGATTCCGTCCCTCCGCCAGGGTCACGTGATACCAGCGATTGACTCCTTCGCCGCCAGCCTCCCGCAATGTCGAGAAACGCGCTTCGCCCTCCTCCAGCGGCACCCCCCGGAGCAGACTGGCCTGCTGCTCCGGGCTGACCACTCCCATCACCCGGACGGCATATTCCCGCTCGATCCCCAGGCGCGGATGCATCAGCGCATTGGCCAAGTCGCCGTCATTGGTGAGCAGCAGCAAACCCTCCGTGTTGTAATCGAGACGCCCGACGGCAATCCAGCGGCTACCCCGCAAACGCGGCAAACGGTCGAATACCGTGGGACGCCCCTCGGGATCGCTGCGCGTGGTGAGCTCCCCCACCGGCTTGTGATAACGCAATACCCGCAAGCGCGGGCGTACCCACGACGGGATCTGCAGCGCCTCGCCATCCACCGCGATCTTGTCTTGGGACGTCACCCGGTCTCCCAGCCTGGCCACCTGACCATTGACCATGATCCGCCCCGCGGCAATCCATGCTTCCATCAACCGGCGGGACCCCAAGCCAAAACGGGCGAGCACCTTCTGCAACTTTTCGTCCATGATTCTCCGAAACCTATGCGATCCGCGCCAAGACGCCGAATCATCTCCTGCCTGCGCTTCCGCACCCGCGAAGTGATCAAGACGCCTTACGGGGAGGCGCTCCTTCCTGAAGGCGGGTGATGCCCATCATCCTGAACAAGATTTTCTCGTAGAAAGGCTCCGGAACCCCCATCTTCATCTTGCGGATAAAATATTTCTCGAAAGCGACTTTCGCCAGATGCACCCAGCGTCCATAGGCAAAAATATCCACCTTGCGGGGCCTCAATTGCGGCAAGGCGACGAAGGCCGCGCCACGGTCACCCATATCGGCGAAACACACCGCGTTCCAGGTGCCCATGGTCTGCTCTCCCTTGCGGCCCTCCACGTCGGCTTTGATGTTAGCCACCGCGGCCCCCACCATCGATTCGATCATATACCCGGTCTTGGGCGCGCCGGTGGGCACGGGGGTCTGCTCCACCGGAGGGATGGCGATGGCGATGCCCGCCGCGAAGATGTTCGCGTATTTTTTGCTGCGCTGATGCGCGTCCACCAGCACGAAGCCCCCCGGATTGCACAGCCCGTCCACACCTGCCACGGCAGGGACCCCCTTGAAGGCGGGGATCATCATACCGAACTTGACGGGCAGGATCATTTCCTGGATCGTCTCGCCCTGTTCGTTCACCTGCGTCACATACATCTTGTGCCCTTCAACCTTGGTGACTTTGCAGTTGGTGTACGCTGCAATACCTTCCTCCTTCAGGCCCCGGGTCAGGATACCCCTGGAATCGCCGACCCCCTGGATACCCAAGTGCCCCAGGTAGGGTTCACTGGTCACGAAGGTAAAGGACGGTATCTTGTCACGCTGGCCCCGTCTCTTGAGATCGGCGGCAACGATCATGGCATACTCATAGGCTGGCCCGAAACAACTGGCCCCCGCCATGGCGCCCATGACGATGGGGCCCGGCTCGCGCAGCAACGCCTGGTATTCGGCGTAGGCCTTCTCG
Organism: Pseudomonadota bacterium; assembly: GCA_021821285.1. GTDB lineage: Bacteria > Pseudomonadota > Gammaproteobacteria > Acidithiobacillales > Acidithiobacillaceae > Acidithiobacillus. The sequence continues at coordinate 11,341 of JAKACQ010000027.1, read as the reverse complement.
GCATGATCGACCGTACACACGGATTGAATCGGACCTTCGTGGGGATCAGAACCGGGCACATTTTCAAAAGCCAGCTTTGGGCCCGTGGCGATCATCAGATAGTCGTAGCCTACCTTGCCGCCATCGGCGAGGGTGATGCGCTGCGCTTCCGGGTCGATGTGTTCGGCGGACTGCGGAATGAAATGTATGCCTTTGCGTTCCACATAAGGCTTGATCGGGAAGGCGATGTCACCACGTGTTTTCCAGCCGACCCCTACCCAGGGATTGGACGGCACGAACTGGAAATAGTCATTGGCGCTGATCAGCGTCACCGTATGCCCGGAACCCAGGGCCTCTTTCATCTCGTAGGCGGCCGGCATTCCGCCGGTGCCCGCCCCCAAAATCACGACATGTGCCATTGTCTGCTCCTCTCAGGTCATTTTCTCCGCCAGCATCCTGGTACGCCACACCGTCGACCCTGGCTCACCACATCCCACTTGAAATGCATCGTCAAACATCCCAACGCTTTTTACCCCGCTTCATCCTGCGGTGAATCCTGATGTACCCCGCCACTCCCTGTCTGGACCACCGGCAGGGACTCTAGCGAAACCAACGAAAAATGCTCCAGAAATTCCGGCGTCGTTACCCAAAGGGCGGGCCGCCCGGGTGTTTCCCGGTGTCCGGCAACAGTGATCCAGCCTCGTTCCTGAAGCTGCTGCATGATTTGCGCGCCCGGCGCAACCCCGCGCCAGTGCTCGATTTCAGGGCGCGTCACCGGCTGCTGATAGGCGATCACCGCCAATGTTTCCAGCGCCGCCTTGGACAGCGACCGCGGCGTCTCTCCATGCAGGCGCGCGAGGAGGCTATTGTGGCACGGATGAATCCGCAAGCGGTAGCCACCCGCGACAAAGACCAACTGCAACGGTCCATAGCCCTCGGTCAGCAAGGCGTCCAGTGCCGTTTCCCACCCGGTGAAATCGGGATCATCACCGAATACCGTGGCCAGATGGTCGCTGGAGAGCGGTTCACCACTCGACAAGAGCAATGCCAGCAACCGCTCCCGCATCAGCCGCTCCCCCCGGTCCGCTCGTTCACCACCACCCGCCATCCGCCGCTCTCGTGCTCCACCAATGCCAGCGCTTGCTGCCGAAGCAGTTCCAGTATCGCCAATAAGGATACCGCCAGCGCCAAACGGTCCGCCAGGGGCGGCAGCAGTTCCGCAAGCAGGCAGGGGCGCGATTCCCGACGGCAAATCCGCAGCAACACCACCATTCGCTGGCGCAAACCCATATGCGCGCTCGTCAGGGTATGGACCGGGAGCGGCTTGCGGGGCGGATCCAGGAGCAGTTGCCGCCAGCACTGCACGATATCCGTGAGCGCCACCTGCGGAGGAGTCGGCGGCAAGGCGTGATGCGCGACGGGGCGCGCCACCCAAAAATCCCGTCCGGCCTGAGGCAAAGCGTTGAGCGCCGCCGTCTGGCCCTGCACCAGGGCCAGGGCCTCCAGTCGCCGCGCCAACTCCAAACGGGGATCAAGGTCCTCATCCTCCGCCGCCACCGGCGCCGGCAGCAGCATGCGCGCCTTGATCTCCGCCAGCCAGGCCGCCATCAACAGATATTCCGCCGCCAGTTCCAGATTACGGCGACGCGCCTCGTGCAGATATCGCAGATATTGCCGGGTCACTTCCGCCACCGGTATGTCCCGGATATCCATGCGGTTACGGCGTATGAGCCAGAGCAGCAACTCCAGCGGGCCAGAAAAATCCTCCAAAAAGACTTCCAGGGCATCCGGCGGGATGAAGAGGCCGTCGGGGAGGCTTTCCATCGGCTGCCCCAGCACCTGGATGGCGCACGCCGGAGGACGCACTTCAGCGACTGCGCCGCCCATGCGTCAGGCCCATGGCGGCACGTACCCGCTCCAGTGTCTGCTCCGCGCGCTGCCGGGCGCGCTGGGCCCCCGCATGGGCCATTTCACGCAACTGCTCCGGTCTGCCCGCCCAATACTCCGCACGTTCCCGGATGGGAGCCAGTTCCGCGAGAATCGCGGCGATCAACGGCTGCTTGCAATCGAGGCAACCGATACCCGCCGTCGTACACCCGTTGCGCACCCAAGCCTGCGTGTCCGCGTCGGAGTACACCTGATGCAACGCCCAAACCGGGCATTTTTCGGGTGTACCCGGATCGGCGCGCGTCACCCGGGCGGGGTCCGTCGGCATCGTGCGGATTTTCTTCTCCACCATTTCCGGCGCCTCACGCAGCGAAATGGTGTTGCCGTAAGACTTGCTCATCTTCTGACCATCCAGGCCCGGCATCTTGGAGGCCGCCGTCAGCAACGCCTGCGGCTCACGCAGTATCTCCCGCCCCTTACCTTCCAGATGTGCCAAAAGTTGCTCCCGCATCTCCGCACTGAGCCCCGCCTGCTGCGCCAGAAACGCGGTCGCCTCCGGCACCGCCAAGGCGTCGCCATCCTGCTGGAAACGCTGCTGCAAGGACGCGAAAGTTTTCGCCGCACGCTTCCCCATGGCCTGTAGACCCCGGTCCACCCGTGCCGCGGCATCCGCATCCCGGCCATAGAAACTGTTGAAGCGCCGCGCCAGTTCCCGGCTGATTTCCAAATGCGCCACCTGATCCACACCCACGGGCACCCGGTGGGCATCGTACAGCAGAATATCCGCCGTCATCAGCAACGGGTAACCCAGGAAACCAAAAGTGGCGAGATCCCGTTCACGCAATTTTTCCTGCTGATCCTTGAAGGTCGGCACCCGTTCCAGCCAGGACAGAGGCGTCAGCATCCCCAGAAGCAGCGTCAGTTCGGCATGCTGTGGAACCTGGGATTGGACGAACAAGACCGCCTTCTCCGGATCCACCCCCACGGCCAGCCATTCGATGAATAAATCCCAGACCGCCTCGTCGATCCCCTGGGTCGTCTCGTAATGGGTGGTCAGCGCGTGCCAGTCGGCGACGAAAAAATAACACTCCGCCACGTCCTGCAGGCGCAGCCAGTTTTTCAGCACTCCGTGATAATGCCCCAGGTGCGAACGACCCGTCGGCCGCATGCCCGAAACAATGATTTCCGTCATCACCAAGCGCCCATCGTCAAAAAGAAGTTACGCATCAAGAGAAAAAGAGGACCCAATGCGGACCAGAGTACGCCGGTGAACAGCAGAACGACCAGAATGATGAATCCATAGGGTTCGATGCGGCTGAGGGCAACGCTGGCCGAGGCCGGCAACAAGCCCACCGCCACCCGGCCGCCATCCAGGGGCGGGATGGGGATCAGATTGAAAATGATGAGGATCACATTGATCATGATCCCTGCTTCACCCATCAGCCGCATGGGTTCACCAATGTACGCGAGCGCACCGGGGAGGTGCCCGCTCAGCCACAGCACCAGTGTCCAGAAGACGGCCATCAGCAGATTGGCCGCGGGTCCGGCAATGGCGACCAGCACCATATCGCGTTTGGGATCGCGCAGACCGGAAAAATCCACGGGCACGGGTTTCGCGTAGCCGAAAAGAAAAGGGGAATGAAGCAGGAGCAGGAGCCCTGGCAACAAAATCGTCCCAAAAGGATCAATATGCTTCAACGGGTTCAACGTCAGGCGGCCCATGAGCATGGCCGTCGGGTCGCCCCGTTTCCAGGCGACCCAACCATGGGCCACCTCATGCACGGTGATCGCGAACAAGACAGGAATGGCCCAGATGGCCAGGGTTCGAATAAATTGCGCGGCATCAGACATGGGCGGAGTATACCAGTGTAGGACCCCGCCACCTAATACGACACACGGCTAGGGAACCACGCCGAGACCTAGCGACCGGGGGTCGCCAGCGCCTTCACGGAGCATGCGCGGCGGCCATTCCAGAAGATCCACCACCGTCGAACAGCGCACTCCACCCACCCCCGAGAGCAGCACCATATCCACCTGCCCCCCCAAAGCCTCACAAATCTCGTCCGGGTCCGTCAGCGGCGTGTCGGCGCCCGGAAGCTGCAGGGTGGAACTCATCAACGGCTCCCCCAAATCCGTGATGAGCCTCTCGCACAAAGGCGTGTCGGGTATCCGCACCCCGATGCTGCGCTTGCGCGGGTCCGCGAGACGACGCGGCACATCCTTGGTCGCTGGCAGAATGAAGGTATATGGTCCGGGCAAGGCCCTGCGCAGCAGCGCGTAGGCGCGATCGTCCAGCTTGGCATATTCCGCCATCCGGGAAATACTGGAGAACAGGAGTGAGAAGTCATGTTGCGCATCCAATTGCCGAATACGCCGCAGCCGCTCTTGCGCCTCCCGCGCCGCGATCATGCAGCCCAAGGCATAGCAGGTATCCGTGGGATAGACCAGCAGGCCCCCGGCACGCAGCACCGCCACCGCTTGCGCCACCAGTCGCGGTTGTGGATTCACGGGATGCAACTCTACACAGGGTGCCATGGACATCTTCCTTTGGGACACAGCCATCTTCACCTCCGGATGCGCCGGATATGGTACGCCAGACGGACCCCCTCCCGCCAGGGGATACCGGCATCGACACCCCCATGACGGGTCGACCAAGGTGTGGGCCATTTAATGAACACGGCCGCCGTTTGGGAGTGCCTTGGGAAACATCGTATAGTTGTCCGGCGAGCCGCGTCGCTTTTACCGCCGCGGGGGCATCACCGCAAGATGCGCGTTACAATCGCTGAACCTAATTGAAAATATCATGGAGGTGGCCACAACAATGTCCGCAGATAAAGTCCATCCTACCTGGTCCTTGGCCGACATCCCCTACACCGCCATCGAAAAGGAGAAGATAACCGGCAACATGGACTGGTTTTACTTATTGGCTGGGGCTTCCTTCGTGGAAGCGCTTTCCGATCTCTATACCCGCAACCTGGTGGATTATTACCGGGAGAACGCGGACGCCACAGAGTGGCTGCGCCGGGAGTGGGAGCGGGAAGAAGTACAGCACGGGCATGCCCTGCGCCAATATGTGCTGACCGTATGGCCGGATTTCGACTGGGAACGCGCTTATCAGGGTTTTGTCAGTGCTTATCTTCCCTACTGCCGCACCGATTTGCTCGGTCCCACCCACGCCCTGGAAATGGCCTCGCGTTGCGTCGTGGAAACCGGCACGGCCAGTTTTTACACCATGATTCAAGCGGCCAGCCCGGAACCCGTGCTACGCCTCCTCGCCGCGCGTATCCGCGCCGACGAAGTCCACCACTACAAATATTTCTACCGATTTTTTCTGCTTTACCAGGCGCGTGAGAAAAACTCACGCTGGCGCATCGGCCGGGAACTCTGGAAGCGGGTGGCGGAAGTGGATCAGGAAGACAGCTATCTGGCCCTTAAGAACGCCTTCGAGGTAAAAAACCCTGGACAGTGCTTCTCCCCAGAGGATTTCACGGCATTCCGACGGCGTATGGGTCAGTGGATAGACCGTCACTACCCCTTTGACATGGCGATGAAAATGCTGCTCAAACCAATCGCCCTGCCCGTCATGCTGCAAAAGGCCGCGCTTCCACTACTGACACGTGGCGCACGGCGCGCCATCCTCCAATGACCGCGTCACCGTGCAACGTGCGCAACGCCACCCGCTCAATCATCATCACCCCAGTCCCGGTCATCATGTTCGCGATGCCAGCGGCGTTCGTGACGCCAGTACCAGCGCGGGGGCGGGGGCGGCGCATAATAATAGGCTGGCGGCGCCCGGTAATAGGTGGGCGCCGAGTAAATAACGCCAGGGACGCCGATAGACAAACTCACGCCCGGACCATCCCCGTCATCCCCATCCGCGAACGCCGGGTTCGACAGCAGCAAAATACCCGCGCTCAACGCTGTCACCGACAGCAGGAAACGCCATTTTTTGGTAGACATTTTAGTAGACATAAATTCCTCCACACTTTATCTCAATCCAGCGCGGAAACAGCCACCGACGCCTGTCCGACTACAGGGACCGTACCGCAACAGAGCCGTTTTTGGGAGCGGCCGAAGACGGGTGAATGGGTGTCTTTGGCGTGAGTAGCAGCCAGTCCGCCCGCTCCACATGACCCGCCATCCGCTGCACCTCGCCCATCATCCGCAGGCCGCTGGTCCCCGCCGGTCGCGCGGGGGGGGTCGTCGCCGAATCCAGCGGCGTCACTTCTTGCACGAAACCCCCCAGAGCGATGAAAGGTGCGGCAATCAGCGCCACGAGCAGAGCACTATAAATGGGCTTTTTCATGACTAATCCCTCACATGGTCATCATACCCCTATACTTAAGCATTTTCCATGCCACATAGGCAACAGATCAGCGACATCCGCGGCAGGAAAGCCAAAAACGTCTATTTCATTCAGGTCGCAGCCTCCTTACGGATGAGCTACCCACTGGATGAACGCGCAAAAAGTCCCGCCCCGGGGACCCTGTATCGCCTCGATTTGTCGCCATATACCGACAGCCCGCCTTTCTCGCGTTGTTTTCATCAGGCAAATCACCGTCCGGTACAGTGGCCACGCGACTACACCGAGATCCCTGCGGGAGCACACCGCCATCCCCTGTGATACGATGGCCCTCCCATGTAACTCAATGCCCGTCTATGGCGCCTAAACGACCTCAGCAAAGGAGCGGCATGTGATTCACCGGACGATCAATTTACCGATCCCCTTCTGGAGTGCTCCACACCGCAGGCATCTATCCGCACGTCTATTCCGCTTCGGCACACACCTTGTCCTATTGTTTTTTCCGTTGTGGGCGCAGGCCGCCAGCATGGCGGTGCCACAGAGCAATACGGCGTTGCAATCCATACACCAGGATTTATCCAAAAATGTCGACTTGCAGCAACTTCTGCGTTGGCAGAAGGCCGTACGGGTGATCGCCGGTGACGCGCAACAATGCATCACCGAAAAGAGCAGCAATCTCAGCCAGATAGATAAAAGCCTGGGCATACTGGGTTCCGCTGTCGCCGGTGAGCCCAAGAACCTCAGCACATTGCGCCGGAAACTGCAGGGTGAGCAGAAAAATCTCCAGGGCGCACTGGCCACCTGCAAGGTTCTCGCAATCTCCAGCACGGAACTGGCCCAGCAAATCCACCAAAAGCGGGAAGCGCTGCATGCCGCAATGCTGCTGCGGCGTGATCACAACCTCTGGCAACAGGCACTCACCCTTCAATCCCTCCCGGCGGGCACTTGGACGGGTGAACGGAACTTCTGGCTCACTCAAAACGGTCAATCCATTTTTGCCCAGAAGAACTTGCAGATAGCCTTTGGCATGGGCGTAGCCGTCTTTATATTGTCGCTGCTTCTGCGCGCGCCACTGACGAGAAAAATATACCGGCAGCACCCCCTCCCCAGCGCCAGCAACACCCCCTATCACTCGGCGCCGTTGCTGGCGGGGGTGATTACCATCGCGGTGGCCACCGCTCTCACCAACACTTTATCGCCTTTGATCATGCTGTCGCTGACCACGTGGGGCGGTTACGTCTTTACTTCCACGTTTCTCACGCTGGCGCTCAGACCCTCCGGGGTGGTCAGCCGACACTTCAACTGGCCACCACAAACGCTGCGCTCCACGCTGCGCAGGTTACGATTCATCGCCATGCTCGCCGTATTTGCCCTCGCCTGGGTCGCCACGGCCCCCGGCGATCCGCTCTCGCTGACGAATCAAGACTTCTTTTATTCCATGTATCACCTGATACTCATCGTCGCGGTATCCTGGCTGATCTGGAGGGCGGGCGCGCACAGACCCTTCCGCATCTATCCATTGCTCAGGGCGCTGATACTCCTGGCATTGACGGCTACCGCCGTATTCACCATTCTGGGCTATCGCAATCTATCAAACTATTTGTGCTTTGGTCTGCTGACATCCCTGCTCGCCTTTGGCGTTGGCCTCTTTTTTTCCTGGGGGCTGGCGGATTTCTGGTCGCAACCGCCGCAGCCCTCCAGTCACTGGCAGCGTTTCCTGCGCCACCGGCTGGACCTCAAGGATGACCAGCCACTCCCGTGGATCGCCTGGTTAAGCGCCATCAGCCACACCTTCGTGTGGTTGGGGATAGCCGCGTTCATCTTATATGCCTGGGGCCTCACGCATGCCGGTTTTACACTCCTCTGGAAATACTTCATCACCGGCTTCGCCATCGGCAGCTTTCATGTCCAGCCCTTCCGCTGGGTGATCGCCATCCTGCTGCTCATCCTGCTGTTCAACATCAACACCGCGGTTCAGCAATACTTGTCCGATCATTCCCGCATCATTGGCCACATGGAAAGCGGGGCCCGTCATTCGGTATTGTCCATCGTCAGATATACCGGATTTATCATCGCCGTACTCGTCGCGCTTTCCACTGCGGGGGTGGCACTGCACAATTTCGCCATTATCGCGGGCGCATTATCCGTGGGTATCGGCTTTGGCCTGCAAAACATCGTGAATAATTTCGTCTCCGGCCTGATTCTGCTGCTTGAACGTCCCATACGGGTCGGCGACTGGATTCAGGTGGGCACCACACAGGGCTATGTGCAGAAAATGAGCATCCGTTACACCCTGATCCTCACTTTTGATCGCACCGAGGTTTTCGTGCCAAACTCCGAATTGATCGCCAGCCAGGTGACCAACTGGATGTACACGAACCATGTGTTACGCCTGATGATCCCCTTCCATATCGCGCACGACGCGGATATCCCTCTGGTGAAAAAAATACTGGAAACGGAAGGCCAAAACCATCCGGATGTATTACAGGACGATCCTCGCGGCATTCCCCCCACCGCATTATTGCTGGACGTCAACGAGAATGCGCTGCAATTCTGTTTGCGCGTGTATCTCTATGACTGCAACAAGAGCTTTAATGTGCAGACCGACCTGCGTGCTTCCGTCGTGGAAAGCCTGCTTCGCCACCGCGTGACGCTGGCGCATCAGCAGCAGGATGTCCACATCGTGCCCCATCCGTTTCCGCCTACGGACGGAAACTTGGCTCAAGCGGCAGGAGATCGTTGACGACGAGGTTGTCGCGATGTATCAGCACGCCTTCCGTCACTTCGGGATCGTCGGCAAGTTCGCTGCTGTTTTTTCCGAGACTGCGCGCGACCACCAGGGCGTCCCAATTCACCAGGCCACGGGCGATTTCACGGCCGGAAGGGTCCTTGCAAAGCACCAGATCCCCGCGATGAAACTTGCCCTCGATGGCGGTGACCCCGACGGGTAACAAGCTCCCTCCGTCACGCAACAGGGCATGCGCCGCGCCAGCATCCAGATGCAACGTGCCATGCGCGCGCACATGTCCGGCCAGCCAACGCTTGCGTGCCGCCAGGGTCGGGAGGCGGGCGTGGATGAACGTGCCGATCGGTTCACCGCGCTGCAGACGCGACAGCACACTCCTGCAACGGCCATTGGCAATGATGGTGGAGGTGCCGGAGCGCGCGGCGCGTGCCGCCGCCCGCACTTTCGCGAGCATGCCGCCAGTCCCCACACCCGATCCTCCGCTCCCGGCGATGCGCTCCAGCATGGCTGCCCCGGCATTCACCTCTGTCAGCAGACGGGCATCGGGATGGCGGCGCGGATCGGCGTCGAACAGACCATCCTGATCCGTCAGGATCACCAGGAGATGCGCATCCAGCAAATTACTGACCACGGCCGCCAGGGTGTCGTTGTCTCCCAGGTTGATCGCGTTATAGGAGACGGTGTCGTTTTCGTTGATGATGGGCAGCACATTCATATCCAGCAGCGTCCGCAGCGCGGAACGCGCGTTCAAATACCGGCGGCGGCTGCGTAAATCGTCATGCGTCAGCAAAACCTGCCCACAATGCAGCGGGACTTCGCCCGGCCTATCCCCTTCCCGCAATAGCTCCTCGTAGGTGTGGATCAGCGCCGACTGCCCGACACTGGCAGCCGCCTGGCGTGCTTTCAGCGTCGCCGGACGTTCCGTCCAACCCAGACGCTGGGCACCCGCACTGACGGAACCGGAGGAGACCAGCACCACTTCGATGCCGGATCGACGGAGCACCAGAATCTGGCGGACCCAGCCGCGAATGGCATCGACATTCAGGCCCTTGCCATCATCCGTCAGCAAACTGCTCCCGATTTTAATCACCCAGCGCTGAGCCTTGCGCTGTACCGAATCCCGGGACGATTCCGGTAGTTTAATCTTCATGCATTTGCTATCCACCCGATATCCGTGTCAGCGTGTCTCATCCTCGTCATTCTCAAGAGCACTCATCACCGATGAATAATCCTCGGAAAGCTCAAGCCAAAATATCATAACACAGTGATATTGTATCCTCATTCAACCGCGCCGACGGCGGTTGTAGTTCCCTCTCTCACCCCGGATGGCTACAATACATACGCCAGCTCATATATTTCCTGTGATGTTGTAGTTCCCTCTCTCACCCCGGATGGCTACAATCTCAATCATGGCTGCACCATCTTGGTAATAGTTGTAGTTCCCTCTCTCACCCCGGATGGCTACAATCGCTTGATCCTCTTTGGCTCGCGCGTATTGGTTGTAGTTCCCTCTCTCACCCCGGATGGCTACAATCCCGATGGAAATGGAAGTGACCGATAAGGGGTTGTAGTTCCCTCTCTCACCCCGGATGGCTACAATGGCAAGCTGATAACTGGAATGCCTAGAGATGTTGTAGTTCCCTCTCTCACCCCGGATGGCTACAATGCATAAGCCAAGTCTGACAGATACATGGTGGTTGTAGTTCCCTCTCTCACCCCGGATGGCTACAATCTGGACCGCATAGATGAGCGCGTGTACCGAGTTGTAGTTCCCTCTCTCACCCCGGATGGCTACAATCCTGCGGGCAAGCAGATCAAAGCGTGCAGTGTTGTAGTTCCCTCTCTCACCCCGGATGGCTACAATTCCTGGACCTCGATGATCGGCACTTATATCGTTGTAGTTCCCTCTCTCACCCCGGATGGCTACAATCGTAAAACGTAGAGGCACACGCGGTATCTGGTTGTAGTTCCCTCTCTCACCCCGGATGGCTACAATCCAGCGGCGGCTTTTGCCGTCCTCAACCTGGTTGTAGTTCCCTCTCTCACCCCGGATGGCTACAATGCAGGATCCTCGAATGCCGCACAAATGTCGGTTGTAGTTCCCTCTCTCACCCCGGATGGCTACAATTTTGATTATAATCGGTAAACGTTATTTTACGTTGTAGTTCCCTCTCTCACCCCGGATGGCTACAATTACAAGTGGCGCAACAGCTTTAAAGCGGAAGTTGTAGTTCCCTCTCTCACCCCGGATGGCTACAATCTCCTGTCCTGGAACCTGCTACTGGCTTGCCAGTTGTGAGTTCCAGGACTATTTTTTTGCCTCACAGGAGTACCATTTGTTGGGCATTGATCTTTTTTTCCTGAATTTTGGGTAGGCCGACCAGCAATTTCATCTGGGCGTATTGTTTTTCACTGATCGGCAGGCA
>JAKACQ010000073.1:0-8394 GCA_021821285.1 Pseudomonadota bacterium | reverse complement strand
CGCACCCTCCTAAAGCTGATCAGCCACGATGGCCAGCACGGCAAAGAGAAAGGACAGCGCCAGCGGCTCCTGATAACGGTAGAAGCGTAGTCGCGACTGCAGCGTGTCCACGGCCACCATCACCAGTCCCACCGCGCCATATTTGGCCAGTATAATCAGCAGGGCCAGCAGCACCGAACCCAGGCTGCCCGTCGTGGACAATCCCCACGGAAAGATAAAGACGTTGAGAAAAATGGTGTAGAGCAAAAACTGCTTCATCCAGCTTGCCCATTTCAGCAAGGCCAGCAGCGGTCCGGAGTATTCCAGAATCCGCGCCTCGTCGATCATGTAGATTTCGTAGGGGATGGTGGAATGAATGGGCAGGCGGTCGGTTTCTACCGTCAGCAGAATGAAAAAGGCGAAGATCAGGAAGATGTGCGCCGGGCTCCAGTAGACCACCGGGTCTTGTGCCAGCAGGTGATTGGCGACGAAGGGCAGCATGGAGTGATCGAGAAAGGTGATGCCCACGAAGACCAGGATCAGGGTCGGCTCGGCGAGGATGGCGAGCATCGCCGCGCGGCTGGAACCCAGTCCGCCGAAGGGTTGCCCGGTATCCAGCCCGGCCAGCAGGATAAAAAAACCGCCGAGGGTCAGGATCAGACCACCACCGAGGATGTCGCCCATGTCCGAGAGTGGTAGAGGGAAATTGGTCAACACCGGAATCAGCATCGGCACGATGAGCATGGCGGTAAAGGCCACCACCGGCGCCCAGAAAAACACCCAGGATGCGGATTCCGGTATGAGCAGGGTTTTGTGGAAGAGTTTCCAGAGATCCCGATAAGGCTGGAAGATGGACGGCCCCTGTCCGCGCTGGACGCGCTCTTCCATGGTGACCATGAAGCCGTGCAGGAGCGGTGACAACCATATCACCGTCAAGACCTGTCCACCCTGCAGGACAATACCGTCGAGCATGCCTTCCCCTTATATGGTTTCCAACTCCCCACCGCCCGACCTTGCGATCAGGATCAGTAGCAGTCATTAGCCTATAAAGGCGGTTATTGGGCGGACTCCATCGCCACATGCTCCGTTTATGTTAGTAAGGTGCGATGCCGGGGTCAAGATCCTTCCGTCGGCTTCTGGCGTGCGGTGATCCGTAACAGGGCGATGTTTTCGTGATTATAGATTTCGTAGCGCACCATGACGGTTTGCTGCTGATACGCGGCGGGCAGCGCCGCCCGGACAGCGGGGATGTCTCTTGCCGGGCAGACGAGATAGAGGGGCTCTGGGCCAAGGACTGTGGGCAATTCCGTCAATGCCCGCAGGTGCCGGATGGGCATGTTGCCGCGCCCGGCATAGAACAGAAAATTCGGCTGAAACCACCGCCAGGACGCCAGCCGATAAGGCTGTTGGCCTTGCAGGGCAGCAATATGTTGTCCCATGACGCGCGATGGCTTGACGGCATTGAGGGGGGGCGTGATGACAAAAACCAGTAGCGCGGCGAGGGCCACGCTGCCCACGCACAGGGCCATCCAGGCCTCGGTCTCGCGGCGTCGCCGGAGCAGCACGAAGGCCGCCACCGCCGCCAGCATATAGGGCGCGCCGACTTCCACCATGTCGGGTAGATGCGGTTGGTGCGACAACACCACCCAGCCTGCAAAAATGCTCAATGCCAGTCCGATCAGGAACAGTACCCCGAGTGAAAGCGTCCATCCCCAGCGTGCAGGGTGGGTGGCATTCATCCGTACTTTCTCGAAATAGGCCGCGAGCAGGATAAAGAGCGGTGGATAGGCCTCCCAGACGTAATTGGGGAGTTTGGTGGCGGATAGGGCAAAAAAACCGATCCAGGCCGTGACCCAGACCAGCAGGAACAGGGTTTTTGGCTGGTTGCGCAAGGAATGCCGCCGGGAAAGCCACAAATCCCGAAAAACTTGCGGTAAAAAAATCGACCACGGCAGCATCCCGAGAAAGGTGCTGGCCAGATAGTATACCCAAGGCCCGCGATGTCCCTGCATGCTGTCGTCGAAACGGCCAATGTTCTGTTGAAGGAGGAACGCGCGATCCCAGGCCCAGTGGGTTTCGATGCCGACGGCGAGATACCAGGGCAACGTAATGATCAGAAAGAGTGGTACTCCCCAAGTCAGCCGGCTTTCCCGCCAGAGAAAAGCCAGATCCCGGCGCAGCAGTAAAAATAGAACGATGATCAGTCCTGGCAGCAGGAATCCGATGGGGCCCTTATCCAGCGTGGCGAGGGCCATGGCGGCGTAGGCGATGAGTAATTCCCGGCGACGGTTCTCCGGGAGCAAATAACCGCGCAAATAGCTCAACAGGGCCACCGTCACCGTCAGGATCAGCAGCGGATCGGGGGTGGCGCCTCGGAATATCACGGTGCTATGGAGTGCGGTGGCGGTGAGCAGGCCGCAGATCAGCGCCGTGTTCTCACCGTACAGACGCCGCAGGGCCATGGTCAGGTAGAGGATCAATAAAGCGCCGACGACGGCGGAGCCGATCCGTAAACCCCAGGAATTCATCCCCAGTACTTTGACCCCGGTCCACATCAACCAATAGTTCAGTGCCGGTTTGTCGGGCATCAGCCGTGCATTGAAGGTCGGTACGACCAGATTGTGCTGCGCGATCTGATCTTTCAGCGACTGCGCGTAGATGGGTTCATCAATATCCCAGAGGCTGGTATTGCCGATGCCCCAGGCGAAGAAAAGCAGCGCGAACAGAAACATCGCGGATGCCTTCCACCCGAAAGATCGGTGGGCCCCCATACTTTGAAAAGGCATGTTCGACTCCCGGCGCATACGCCCTGTCGCCCTGCAACGGCCTGGAAGACCACACAGTGCCACACCCCAGGGAACGACGGGCGAGAGGGTCGGGATCAAGGTGAGTGCGCGTTCCGGGGCGTCTGAAGAATGCGTAGTATAGTCCGGCGGACCCGATCCGCAAAAAAACAGCCCCCTCCCTGTTTGCGGGTTCCGCTTCAGCCCAACCCCGCTGGGCCGGTGAAACGCGCTTCGCGCAGCGCCGCCGAGATGTGCTTTTCGCGGAATGCTGATAGAGTTCAAGAGGGTTCGTGTCACTGCATGACATCATCGTTTATGGGCACGGGGCTCTGCCCTGATGAGAGGAGTGGGGTTTTGTCGTTAGGTCTTGGGACAGTACCTTCCGCGCCGCGACGTCGGCCCCGAATGGTCCGGTTACATGTGCTGCGGGATAACGCGGTCGCCGTTGCGGCGTGCCTGCTTTTGACCCGAATGGCATGGTGGTTGATATCCGACGCCTCCCGGGCGTTTTATCTCTCCGCATGGGCTACCTCCGGTCTGGTCGTGTTTCTGCTGTTGCGCAGGGGCAAGGCGTTGCTGCCGGGTCTCCTGCTCGGCGAGTTTCTGAGCGGTCTCATGCTGGGTGTCGTACCGCGCGAGGCGGTACTGCTGTCCATCGGGGTGGTCCTCTCCGCCTGGTTTTCCGTGCGCATGATGCGTCGGCTTTATCCCGCCTGGGAGGGCATCGAACAGGTCGGGGATCTGTTCGCGTTTATCGCGTTGCCGTGTGTCGTCAATGCGTTGTTGGTGGGTTTTTGGAGCGTGCTGGTACAGCGGCCCGATGCCATGCTCTCCTGGCCGGGGCTGTTATCCGCGATGAGCAATGGCCTCAGCGTCGTCTTCGGCGTGGTGATTTTCAGTACCAACCTGCTGTTGTGGCCGAAATCCTGGCGCTGGCGTGATCAGATTCCGGTCGACCCCGTATTCTGGCTATTTGCGTTGGCTTCGACCACGGTGGTCACTGCCATTTTTTGGCTCTCTTATCCGGCCTTCAGTGGAGACATCGAGCTGACAGGTCTGTTGCTTCTGCCCGCCTTCTGGAGCATGACGCGCTTTCCGCTGAGCGACGTGTATCGTCTGGTGTTGCTGCAATTTCTCATTGCTATCGCCGGAACGGCGCGCGGTCTGGGACCGTATGCCGGGGCCATCCACATAGACCCGGAATCCCTGTTGCAACTGGTAGGGGTGGGCATGGTGATGGTCGGGTTGTTCGCCGGGGCGATGATCACCGAATCCGTCAAAGGGCGCGATGTGTTAAGGCAGGGCAATCGCTGGCTGGAGCGCCAGGTGCAGGAACGCACGACGGCGTTGCGGCAAAGTCATCGGGAGGTCCTGGCCAGAGAGCGTTTCTTCCAGGCGCTCAGTGAGGTCAACCGGCTCTTCTCCGGGAGCGTGGAGGAGCCGGAGGCATTCGTGCTCGAGGCATTCTGCCAGACGCTTCAGGCGCAGTTGAAACTACCCCTCGTGTGGGTGGTGGAGACCTCACCGGAATCTGATTGGGCGACCTTGCGCGCCGTGGCGGGTCCGCTCGCCGAAGTGTTTCGCGGAGTGCCCATTCCCGTGCATGAAGATCGTGCGCCTTCGGGCGTACCCCTGCCGACCGATCGTGCCATCCCGGTGTCTCCTGCGGTGGATCGCGATAAGGCGGCCTGGGCGGCTTGGCGCGCTTTCGCCGCTCGGTACGCGCTGGGCGGAAGCGTGCAGGTGGCCTTTTCCTGGCCCGATGGCCGCTCGGGGCGTATTGCCCTGCAGCGTGATCGGGGGGCGGAATTTCCCCGGCAGACCATGCAACTGATGGCGGGTCTTTCCGGGGATTTACAGGATTTCTTGCGTCGCCAGGAAGCGGGACGGACTTTGGAGCGCACGCGTACGTTGCAGCGGGCCTTACTGTTGGCGGGCGAGGTGGCGTTAACTACCGAGGAAGTGGGTGTGCTTTTTCAGCGGAGCTGCCAGCAGCTCATCGATAGCGGATTGTTCATCGCGGCGTGGATCGCCCGTCCCGGCGCGGATGGTTGCATGGATGCCCTGGCGAGCGCGGGCTGGAGTGCTTCCAACGCGTTGAAGCGTCGCTGGCCGGTTTCTGCGGACGTGCCGGAGGGACAGACGGTGGGGGCGAGGGCTTGGCGCAGCGGGGATCTCGTGGTGCAGCAGGATTATCTTTCCGATCCCTTGGTGCAGTTGTGGCGTGAACAGGCGTTGGAGTACGGCTGGCGCGCGGCCGCCGCCGTGCCGATCGTCCATCAGGGGGAGCAATGGGCCATCCTCGCGGTGATCGGTGGCCAACCCATGATGTTTTCCGAGGAAATCTGCGAGTTGTTGCGGCAAATCTCGCGGCTCATCGGGCATGGCATGGACGAGTTGTTTTTAAAAAAATCACTGGCGGAAGAAAAAGAAAGTCTGGCGCAACTTTCCGCTCAAGACGCCACCATGCGCCGTTATCAAGCGGCCGTCGTGCAGTTACAGCGCTATCTGCTCGACCGGAGGGGGTCCGCCGCCATCTTCCCGGTGATTCTCCAGATCCTGGTGGAAGAAACGGAGGCGACGGCCGCTTACATCGTTTTGCCGGACCCGGTGGCGCCGATCCTCCGGGAAACGTATCTGAAAGCGGCGACGCCTGAAATCGCCCATGCGCTGCTGGAACTCGCCGATACGCAGAATGTCCTGGGCTGGCCCTCCGAACAAACCCTGCTGGGGGAGATTCTGCATCGTGACCGTGGCTGCGAGGGGCCCCTCGTCCGGGATACATTGCCACCGTATCACCCGATCTTCGACGCGTATCCGGGTCTGCAGGATCAGCTTGCCGCGAAGATGTTGTGGCCGATTTTTACGCACGAGGGAGGGCATCCCGAGGCCATTCTCGGTATCATGAGCGCTCGTGCGGGGCATTTTACGACCGCCGTACAGCAACTCTACAGCCAGGTGGCCAACAGTATCGGACTGGCGCTGCGTCAGGAGCGCTACCAACAGGAGATCGAACAGGCGCAGGAAAAGCTCCAACAGGTCGCTTTCTATGACCCGCTGACAGGATTGCCCAACCGCCGCCTTCTGGAGGCGCAACTGGAACAGGCCATGGCGCGCCATCAGCGGCAAGGGGGTTTTCTCGCCATTTGTATGCTGGATCTGGACGACTTCAAGCCGATCAATGACCGCTTTGGTCACGAGGCCGGGGACGAAGTGCTCGCTGCCCTGGGGCAGCGATTGCCCGAGGTGCTGCGGTGCAATGACATGGTGGGCCGGTTCGGTGGCGATGAGTTTGTCATTCTGCTGGAGTCCGTGCAGAATCAGGAGGATCTTTATCAGATCCTGTACAAAATAGAGTCGGTGATCACCTCGCCGCTGATGTTGCAGAATGGCACCAATGTCCGGGTTGGCGTCAGTATGGGGGTGAGTATCTTCCCCGGAGCGAAGACCACGGCCACACCCGATGGTTTGTTGCGGGATGCGGATCAAGCGCTTTACGAAAGCAAGCGCAGCAAGGCGGATCGCAGCGCCTATTGGGTGCTGCATGAAACCGCCGCGGCCATGAGTCGTTCCCCGCTTGCGCAGCGATTGCTGGCGAATGGACGGCTTCACGTCCTCTACCAGCCGGTCTGGGATAATCAGGCGATGGCGGTCGTGGGCATGGAGGCGTTGGCCCGCCTGCGGGCAGACAATGGGCGCATGCTTGCGCCCCGTGAGTTTCTGCCGCAATTGCGTGGCGCCGACCTGTGCCACCTCACTCAGCATATGCTGGTCCAGGCGTTGGAAGACCTGAAGATCCTGGATGGGCCAGGCCGTGAACTGTGGGTCTCGGTGAACATAGATCCCCAGTCGCTGAACAAATCCTGCATCCGCCAGATCCGCCAGATCATTCTGCAAAGTGGTGTGAATCCCGCGCGTATCATGCTGGAAATCCTGGAAGGCAGTGATTTTCTGGAGCGCAACGCGGCGTTGGAGCTGCTGCAGCAACTCAAGGCGTTGGGGGTGCGTCTGGCCCTGGACGATGTGGGCAGTGCTTATGCGTCCTTGCTGCGCCTCAAGGATCTGCCCGTCGATGAGATCAAATTGGATCAGGGTTTCGTGCGTATGCTGGCGCAACGTC
The DNA here is from genome assembly GCA_021821285.1 of Pseudomonadota bacterium. Lineage (GTDB taxonomy): Bacteria > Pseudomonadota > Gammaproteobacteria > Acidithiobacillales > Acidithiobacillaceae > Acidithiobacillus. The sequence continues at coordinate 1,509 of JAKACQ010000073.1, read as the reverse complement.
CGGAGGATTTACACTTCGTTCTCGCGGTGCGTGATCTGGCACAGGGTTTGGGTGTGGATCTGGTGGTGGAGGGGGTCGAGAATGAAGCCGTTCTGGATGCCATGATTACGCTGGATATTCCGCTGCTGCAGGGACGGGGCATCGCCCGCCCCATGCCGGTTGCCCGGCTGCAAAGATGGCTCCAGAAGCGGTATGTGCAGCACCCGCACCCCAGCACCCTGTTGGGAGTGTATGCCGCCCAGATGGCCAACCACAGCGTGTTATCCAAAATGGTCCGGCAAAACCCCCATTTGCTGGATTCCATGACCCTGGGCAATGCGCAGACCTGTCCCATCCACGGTCATCTGCGGCGCCTGGGCCGGGCCGAGGGAAACGCCCTGGATCAGTGGCACCATGCCTACCATCAGGCCATGGGCACCTTGGTGGAACAGATGGATAGGGACAGCGGCCGCGCGGACTGGACGGTGCTGGAAGAGACCGAAACGGCCTTTTTGCAATCCTTGCGGGATGCCTGGCAAGGACATCTGCGGTAACGCGTATCGACTTCGTGTTTGAGGGTAGCGGATGTTTTGAGCTTTCTACTTCTGCACAGTGGTAGTGTTGTTGCCCCACTCCACATTTGCCACACTGATAGGTGGTACTGCCCGCAACGTCCGCGTCACCAGTTTGCCGTTGGCGTCGAGAATACTGAGATGATAGAAACCGGCCACAGAGGGCGTCCAGCGCACACTTCTCAAGGCCGGGTTGGACGGAATGGGGCGACCATCCACCAGAAAATGAAAAGGCCGGCTGCCGCCGAGCACGCGAATACTGACCGGCTCACCGGCGGTCAGTGGTGCGCCCGGTGCGGGTGCGGCGATCTCCAGCAGGGTGCCCATGGGCAGGCGCTGCAGGGTCAGCGGCCGGGTGGGCGGGTGCACCGACAGGGCGCGGCCCGGCAACATGCTGAAGACCCTGGCGAGAATCGGAATGGCGGCAAGGGCGGTATCACCGGGCAGGGCAGCGCCGTTGGGCTGGCCGATCCAGACGGCGGCGGCGTAGCGGTGGTTGAAGCCAATGGCCCAGTCGTCGCGGTTGCCGGCGCTGGTGCCGGTTTTCCAGGCGATGCCGGATAGCGCTGTTGAATATATTGGCGCCAGTCGATACCGGCAACCGTGGCACCGGTGGCCAACGCGGCTCCCAGGACTATAGCACGGGTTTTGGGTCGCATCAGGGATTACTCGTGGGCCAATGCGTTGACCAATACGGCAAGGTGGACACCTTGCAGGATTCGGGAGTGCCTCCGCCGTTCCCGTTCTGCGGCCCCACAGGCGTCCCGCCGCCCCTCCCATTCTGCGTCCCGCCCGGCGGGGTGGTGGTGGGCGCCCCCGGGTTCTGAAGTGCCTGCGGATACAAGGCCGACTGCATGAGTTCGGTGGCCGTTGACGCGATGGGGAGGCCGCCCGACTGATAACAGGCCGTGTCCCAGGCGCTGGAGGGCGCGAAGGGACCGGTCATGAGCGCTTTGAT